>CAZPLT010000001.1:0-15278 GCA_964587855.1 uncultured Muribaculaceae bacterium
TTAAAGAGGCAATAAATATGAAATTAAATGCACTGATGGATAATAAAGGCGCAACACACAGCATAAAGCGGGTTGGTCGTGGTATTGGCTCGGGCAGCGGTAAAACTGCTGGTCGTGGTAATAAAGGACAAAAGGCTCGTGCTGGTTCGCGTAAGCAAAAAACTTTCCAAGGTGGACAGATGCCAATTTTACGTCGCTTTCCAAAGTTTGGGTTTAACAATATTTTTGCAAAAAAATATGTAACTATAAATTTAGGCGATATTGAAAAATTTATTAAAGCTGGAAAAATAGATGCTAAAAAAGAAATCAATATTGATTCTTTGTTGGCTGCAAAAATTTTAAATCGTAAATATGATGGTTTGAAAGTTTTGTCCAAAGGCGAAATAAAAACAGCTGTTAATATCAAAGCCGTTAAATGGTCCAAGACTGCCGAAGCCGCAATTACAAAAGCTGGTGGAAGTATAAAAGCTTAATTTGAGAGAAATGCGTTATAAAAACGCATAAACATAAAAAAAAGGGGAGAAACATGAGCAAAAAAGTTATTTTAAAAGTTATAGTTGGATTAATAGTATTATTTATTTCTTGGTTGATAATACATATTTTGGGTGAATTCTTGTCAGATTTTTGGATTCAAGTAACATTGGCAGCAATTATCACTTGGGCTACGTTGAGCATAGGTGATAAAATTGGTTTACCTGGATATGCTGGTAAAAAAGCTGTTAATAAAATTAGTAAGAAAAAATAAATAAAAATTGGTCGTTGGTAATTTAATACTGACGACCAATCAAATAAAAATGAAAGCAATAAAAAACTTGTTTACGAATTTATCAGATTTGCAAAAGCGAATACTTTTTACTTTGGGTACGTTGATTATTTATCGCGTTGGTTCTTTTATCCCATTGCCCGGTGTTAACGCTTCGGCAGTTTTACACTTGTTCCAAGGCGAAGGTGGAATGCTGGGAATGTTTGATATGTTCTCGGGCGGTTCTTTGTCTCGTATGTCTGTTTTAGCATTGAATATTTTCCCATACATTTCAGCATCTATCGTAATTCAATTGTTGACCGCAACCAGTAAATCATTAAATGAATTACGTAAAGAGGGTGAATCTGGACGTATTAAAATTAATCAATATACCAGATATTTAGCAGTTGTATTGGCTGTTATTCAAGGTTGGGCAGTAATAAAGGGTTTAGAAGCAATGGCACCTGTAAATGGTGTTCCAGCGGTTATCAATCCTGGCATGTCATTTGAATTATCAGCAGTAATTGCATTGGTTGGCGGAACGGTTTTTGTTATGTGGTTGGCGGAACAAATTACTGCACGTGGATTGGGGCAAGGTGCATCATTATTGATTTTTGCGGGTATTATTGCCCAGGTCCCAGAAGGTATCGCAAAAATGTTTTCTTTGGGAAGCGTCGGTCAGGTTTCCCCAGCTATGATAGCATTGATTATTGCATTTGTAGTTGGTATAATTGCATTGATTGCATTTATGGAGCAAGCACAACGCCGCATACAAATTCTTTATCCAAGACAAGTTATGGCCAATGGTGTTGCAAATACTAATGCTTCGTATTTACCAATCAAAGTAAATATGTCTGGTGTTATGGGTCCTGTTTTTGCTTCGTCTATTATGATGTTGCCAGCATTCTTGCAACGTTTTGTTCAAAGTGAAAATCACATTGTTCAAAGTGTTATGGGATTCTTTACTTATGGTACATGGACTTATATGGCGGTTTATACTATTTTAATTGTATTTTTTGCATATTTCCAAACTGCGGTAGTATTTAATTCCGAAGAAACAGCAAACAATTTGAAAAATGCTGGTGGATATATTCCAGGAATACGCCCAGGCGAACAAACTGTTAAATTCTTGGATGATGTTGTATCACGCAGTACCGCAATAGGTGTTGTATATTTGATAGTTGTTTGTGTAATTCCAATTATTCTAAATACTCATTTGGGAATGCCGGTTATAATCGGCGGAACCAGTGTGCTTATCGTTGCTGGGGTGGTTTTGGATACAATGAACCAAGTGCAATCTTATATGGTGGCAAAGCAATACAGCAGCGTTATTAAAAAAGCACAGAAAAAAGGCAGATTTAGGGTTTGACATTCGCGTTGTTTGTTATAAAATGATGCGGCAAAATAAAAAAAGGAAAATATAGAATGGCACGTATAGCAGGTGTAAATATTCCAGAAAACAAGCGTATTGAAATTGCGCTGCAATCTATTTATGGCATTGGACCAGCCAAAGCCGCTCAAATTGTAAAAGCCTTGAAATTCAAGGACGGTTTGCGCGCAAAAGATTTGACCGATACAGAAGTAGTCAGCATTTCAAATTACATTGAAGACAATTTCAAAGTAGAGGGTGATATTCGTCGTGAAATTTCGATGAATATTAAACGTTTACAAGATTTGAAAACATACCGCGGAATTCGTCATCGTAATCGTTTGCCTGTTCGTGGGCAACGTACCCAGACAAACGCCAGAACTCGCAAGGGTAAACGCGTAGTAGTCGCAGGTTCGGCATCAAAAGGAAAATAAAAAATGGCAGTAAAATCTACAAAAAAGAAAGTTGTTAAAAAAGTTTCCCATGGCATCGCACATGTCTTGGCTACAAACAATAATACTCGTATAACAATTACCGATCAATCGGGTGCGGTATTAACGTGGGCAACCGCTGGAGCAAACAATTTTAAGGGTGCAAAAAAATCAACCCCATATGCTGCAACAATTGTTGCCGAAGCAGTTGGTAAAAAAGTTGCTGAAATGGGTATGAAAACAGTTGATGTTTTAATGCGTGGAATTGGCCAGGGTCGTGAATCTGCTGTTCGCGCTTTGGGTAATGCTGGTTTAATTGTTCAATCAATTACCGACACAACGCGTATTCCACACAACGGATGCAGACCAAAGAAAGCCCGTCGCGTTTAAAAAATTATCCCCATTTTATGGGGATTTTTATTTGACTTTATTAAATTATTGCTATAAAATCTTTAAGCCTTACGGGTGAAAATAATAAACTAAGCCACAGGAGCCTTAAATGATTGAAAAAAATTGGATGACACTGATCAAGCCAAAAAAATTACTTGTAAAAGTTAATGAAATAAATCCCAACGAAGCTGAAATTATTGCCGAACCTTTGGAAAAAGGATTTGGTTTAACTTTGGGTACTGCATTACGTCGCGTATTATTATCGTCTTTGCAGGGTTGCGCACCAATATATGTTAAAATTGATGGTGTTCAACACGAATTCCAAAGCATTCCAGGTGTTCGCGAAGATGTTACAGATATTATTCTGAATTTAAAGGGTGTTTATTTCAAAGCTATTAACGAAGGTCAACACAAAGCTACTTTAAAAGTTAGTGGTCCAGCAGTTGTAACCGCCGGTATGATAGAAACTTCGGGCGGAATCGAAGTTATGAATAAAGATGTTGAAATCTGTAATTTGGATAAAGGTGCATCTTTAGATATGGAAATTATGTTGGACACTGGTCGTGGATATATTCCAGCAAGTGCACGTACCGAAGGTTTACCACTGGGTGTTATTCCTGTTGATTCAATATTCTCACCAATTTTGAATGTTGCAACAGCCGTCAGTGAAACTCGTGTTGGTCAAAGCACAGATTATGATAAATTGGAAATGACCGTTAAAACAAACGGATCTGTTTCCCCAGAAGATGCGGTTGCTTTGGCATCTAGAATACTTAACGATCAATTGGTTGTCTTTATTAATTTTGAAGATCCAGCACAATTGAATATGCCAGCAGAAGAAGAAAAGAAAAAAGAAGCATTACCATTTGATCCAAAATTATTAAAGCATGTTGATGAATTGGAATTGTCGGTTCGTGCAAACAATTGCTTGAAAAATGATAAAATCAATTGGTTGGGTGAATTGGTACAAAAGACCGAAAACGATATGCTGAAAACCCCTAACTTTGGCCGCAAAAGCTTGAATGAAATCAAGGCGCAGTTGGAATCAATGGGTCTGGGTCTGGGGATGGATGTTCCAGGTTGGCCACCAGAAAATATTTCTGAATTGGCAAAAAAGTATGAGGACCCATACAAATAATAAAATGCAATTCATATGCGGCGAAATTGCTGCATATGAATTGATTTAATCTGTGTTTCTGAAAAGTTTCAGGATACAGAAATTTGTCTGATCCCGCGAATGCGCGGGCAATAACGCAAAAGGAGCGCAAAATGAGACATATGAGAGCAGGCCGTAAATTTAATCGCGATACAAACGCACGTAAAGCTTTGTTCCGTGGTTTGGCTAAAAACTTGATTGAAAAAGAACAAATTAAAACAACATTGCCAAAAGCAAAAGATTTGCGCGGCGTTGTTGAAAAATTGATTACACGTGCAAAAACAGATTCTGTTGCGAATCGTCGTTTGACTGCATCCGAATTAGGCAGCAGCAGCGCAGAAGCAGTAAAAAAATTATTTACTGTTTTGGGACCACGTTATGCTAAACGTCCAGGTGGATATACCCGTGTTTTAAAAGCGGGCTTTCGCTATGGGGATGCTGCACCAATGGCAATAATTGAATTTATTGATCGTGATGAATCTGCAAAAGCAAAACCAAAAGCAGAAGATAAAAAAGCTGATAAGCCAAAAACTGATTCAGAAAAAGCGAAACCAGCAAAATCCGTTGCAACAAAAGTTGTAAAAGAAGCTGCAGCCCCAAAGGCCAAAACAACAGGTGGGGCAAAAGCTGTCGCAGTAAAACGTCGTGCGACTGGAAAATAAAAAAACGGGCATCGCCCGTTTTTTTATTTTGTTTTATGAAAAATTAAGAGAGTGCTTTCTTTTTGTTTTTCAATTATTTTAAATTTACCGATCGTTTCTAAATCCTTTGCTACTTTTATATAATTTTTATTTAATATAAAATGGTCGTTTATGAATGCAATTCTTCCATCATTAGACAAATGTTTTTCCGCCAATGTTTTTAAAATCATAGAAATCTTTTCAGCATCGGTAAAATATTGAAAAAGGTTAGACAAATAGATAATGTCATATTTCTTTGTTAATTTTTTATGCAGATTATTGATATTTGACCAAATGAATTTTGTATCCATAAGTCTAGTTTTTATTAAATTAAATTCGCCTGTATTTGGAAAATATTCTTCATTAATAAATCCATTTTCACAAAAATTTTTCCCTTTCATTTCATAGACAAAGTTACGAGTGCTTTGCGAAAGAATAGGTTTTATAACTTTATATTCTTCTGAAAAATAAAGATTTGAAGAATCTTTACGTAAGCTTATTACAAAGTTTTTATAAGTCTCTAAATTGAATCTTTTTATTGCGGCTGATTTCAATTCGGAAACAATCTTGCTACAATAGCTGATATCAAATGAATCTACTGAAAATGCACCAAATTTTGTAAACCAGAATGCTTGGTCTCCGGCGCCAGCGACAGTCAGCACATGTCTGCCAAAAGGGTAAAGATTTCCTGCAAATTCGCGCAGATTTTCATTACTTAATGCATAAGATGGTGAATATCTGGAAAAACAAGTTGGCATATTAGTTATAAATTTTCCTTTGCCATTATAATATTTAACTGCAAATTTATGTGGAAACAATTTTTCTGGCCAGCTTGCCGAAAGATCCGAGCGTAGGTTTTCGTTTATTTCACTGATAGGCATTTTACCATCAGAAAAGTTTTTGTAAGCGAATGCTCCTGGAAAAATGTGTTTAAGTATTTTCATTTTTGGTCATTTTTTTATATTATTGGCATTACTCGCTTTTTTGTTTGGAAGATTTTGACAATGCATTCATAAGAATGTTTTGTATAGCTGGTGGATTTAATATTGTTTTTTTGTTGTATTTATAAAGAGTTTTTAGATTTGGAAGATTTATCGGATTCCATGGTAATATTTTTATATTAGAGTTATCTTTTATTCCTGTATTAATAGGTATAACCATTGGGGTCATAGGCATATTCATACTTGTATCTTTTACGTCTTGTAAACAATAAAAATTAAAAAAAGATTCCTTTGCAGTTGTATAATTACAATATTTAAAACCATCTCTGGATGGTATTTGCATAACTTTAAAATTTCCAATTGTTTCATTAGTGTCAGGATTATATTGAGTAAAAGATTTAATAACAGTATCAAACTTTGATGTTTTATAGAAAGTTGATTTGAAATCTCTATATATATCATCATATGAAAAAATATGTTCAGGGGTAAGGCCACATATTTTATCATCTTGTTTTGGTAAAACATAAAGACCAATAGATGGATTTCCAAATTGTAGCTGCATAATGTTTTTTATGTCACCAATATTAAAGCTATAAATTATATTTGGTTGTACATCATCTCGGAATATACGTAAATGTTGAAATTGTTTGACCTTTGTAGTAATAACAAAATATCCATTCGTTTTTAATTTAAAATGTTGCATGTCAATAATATCGCCATAATGGTTATAATATTTTTTTATTTCAGGAATAAATCTTTTTATATCTGTTATGATCATTTTATAACTCCGAAATGTTTTTAATTATTTTTATGCCTGATGCTTTCCATTTTGGAATTAATGTGCTCAGATCCATAATGTTTTCAGTCTTTAATAATAATACAGGGATTGCATTTTCATTTTTTGCTATTTGAATTACAGCATTTATTGGTGATGGCTTTTGTTTGCCGGTTGCAAACCAATTTTCTTCATCGGCAACCCAAAAATCTGGATCGTCATGTGTTACAACAGCAAATTTTTTATCACCACGAATTTCTATCTTTATTTCTATATTGTTTTCTTCTGGCTTATTAAATTCTGTTCCGCCGTTGGTATTATCCCAATTTAATTCTTTGAACACTGGTGTAGAAGTTTCTTCTTTGGCATCGACGTCAAAACTTTCCGGCAAGGCCATATTTTGTGTTTCTTGGTCGCACTGTTCGCATTCTGCGGACAAAACAGCAGGAGATTGATTTGCAACAACTGTGCAATTCATTGCACCACGTGATAGCTGCCCACGTATCATTCGGGAATAGGGTACATGCATTTCTTCGGGCATTTCAGATGGGAAAACTATTTTTGATTCTTCTTTTTCGACTGGTTTTGGATCAGAATCTTTTTTTTCAGGGGCTTTTTTCACAATTAATTTTAATGATTTGCCTGTTTTTATAATGGTAATGCACCCAGCCGCCCATATTGGTATCAATGCAAGCAAAGCAATTCCAAATGTAAGTCCAGCAAATCCATGCAAAGTGATGTTTGATAATCTTTCCCAACTGGATGGTCTTATAATATTAAAATTAAAAAGAATTAAAAAAATAAAATAAGACACAACAAAATACCAGCCCGACCAAAGGGCTATATCTTTTATAGGAAAAGATTTTTTAGACGTCTTGCTCATTTACTAACATATTAGCACAATAATATATTTTGTCAAGTATTGGTTTAATTGGGATATAATAAGAAAATTATATATTTTTATACTAATTTAATAACAATCGCATTTTAAATAAAAATAAATTAATTTTTATTATTTAGTTGTTTTTCATTTTTATAAATATTTATTTATGATATAATAAAACCAAATAGGGAGAATTAAATATGAGAAAAACACTCGGATTTATGGGCTTTTTTGCCACTTTATCGCTTTTTGTAATTTCCGTGAATGCGGCGTCTACGCCTAACTCTCGGGGTGCTGAAGCCCGCGCGACCACAATTTCAAATGGGGGCATTCCTGTAAATACTTCACGTATGCCTACTATGACTGCCGGTATGGGTGGTGTTATCGGTAGTAACTTGGGTGGTAATACAACTGCAAACGTAACGTCATGCACACCGGGCTCGGTTCGTTCTTGTACAACAACTGGTGGTCAGGATGGATCACAAACTTGTAATACTAATGGTACTTGGGGTGCATGTATAGCATCTTTTGATATTGAAGATTGTATGGATGCATTGCTTGTTTGTGTAAATGGTGAGGGTAATTTAGAAGACGGTATTGCTGGAATGTATGATGAAAATATCCGGAATTCTATTATAAACGGAATGGGTTTATGTACAACAATTGTTAATAAATGTATTGCAAATATTGATGTTTATCATAGCGCATCTGATGTTTGGATTGATTTTAATTCTCGTGTAGTTCAACCACAATATTATAATTTTGTTTTACGTAAAACTGGATTGACACCAAACCAGGCAGAAACAACATGTTTATTGTTGGATAAAAACGTTTATGGAAAATCTTTTGCGGCTGTTGGTGCACAAGACGAAGTCCATGGTGAATATGCCCAGGGTATTGGTGCATATAATAATGCAAACAATGGTTCTATATCAAAAACAAATCCTCAGGGACCAGTTGTTAATACACAAGCATATGATGCAAATCGTGGACATTATGCTCGTTGGGATGCAAGCGAAGCAGAATGTTTGGTTCGCGTTGCAGCATATAATAAAGATGATTTGATTACAAATAAATGGTTGGGTATTGGTAATGATGAAGCAGCCGAAGTATGGAAAGCAGCGGGTGGCAGCTTTACCTGTAACAAAGATTTGTTTGAATTTAATTTGATGAATAAAACCAAGAAAGCGGCAGTGTTGGGAACATCAATTGGTGCAGTTGTTGGTGCAGGAACTGGTGCTTTGATAGGTAATGCAAAAGATAAAAAAGCTGAAACCGAAACTTATTGTGATGATGAAAAAAATGTACTTAAAATGAATCAAGAATTGAGCGATAATACTGCGCGTGCAATACTTAATGAATATTTAGGTGGAAAGCTTAATAAGGGTAATCCAGATGATCTAGTAAGAGTTAGTACTTACTTGAAACCAGGTGAAGAAATCGATGTAAAAACATGCAGAAAGATTCAAGAATTGTACAATGGTTACCAACAGTGGAAGGTTGTATCTACGGCTGCTGGTACTCCTCATCCGACATTGCCGGCAATAACACAATATTGTGCAGACTGTGGAAATGTAAATGCTTGTGATGCCGTTATAACAGCTGGGCAAGGAACATACTCTGCTTTGTATAATGCAAAGAATGGAGAGGTTTCTTATTGTTATCTTTTGAATAGCGCAAAACAATCAATGCAAGCAGCTAATAAAGGAAACCCTGCATGTACAAATTTAATGTCTGGATTTGATGCTTATATGGAATCAATAGGATGTGATGGTGATTCTGAATCATGGACAAATCACGCCAGAGCGGACGGAAAACAAACATTTAAAAATCCAAACAGAATGTATGCTAACTTTAATGCCGAAGTTAATTGTATGGCAGAAGATAAAGATTGTATAGAAGCGGGAGAGTTTAAGAAACAAGTTAACCGTTTGGGATCAGTTTTGGAAACTTTAGATATTGCTAATGAAGCGGAAAAGAAGGGAATGAGCAAAACTGCTAAAGGCGCGTTGATTGGTGCAAGTGTTGGTATAGTTGCTGGTGGGTTGACCACTGCGATAACAGCGTTTGTCGAAAAGAATAATATCAATTGTCGCGTTGGTGATGGTTTGGATAAAATTGCAATGGGAAAAAGTGGAACAATAAACACTTTGAAAGAATATTATACTAAATGGGCATTGAATTTGCCGGATGTTGTTGTACCAACCACGACTACAACAGTTAATGATTGTGCTTCTTGGGGTGCGGCATGTGCAACAATAACGAATGTTTCCGATTGTATAAGTGCTGGACTTACTTATACATCAATCGGTGGAGCATCAGAACTTGTTTATAACGCATGTGCAATTAATCCAACAAGTGGTTTGTGCCAGGCAAATGTGCCAGTTGCAACCAGCCATGGTGCATGCCCATAAAATATTTAAGTTAGTGAAATATTTACCCGCCCAAATGGGCGGGTTTTTAATTTATTTATTGTGCGAGTTTACATCACCAGAAAAATAAAATATACAGTTATTATTTTGGTTTTTACCAGAAAATACTTTTATGTGTTCGCATGGTTCAGAATTTGAGGTTGTATTACCATTGTTCAAAGGTGCCCCATAGGAAGTTGTGCCAGAATTAAATACTTTTGTGTGTGCACATGTGTCAGAACTAGTAATATTATTGGATGTAGCGCTATAGATAGTACTATCTTGATTAACAACAATTGAATCTATTTGTGTTGTTGAAGTTTGAGTTTGCGCAGCAACATTATTGCTAATCAATAAAGCAATAGTTGATATCCCACCAAACATTAAAACGTTTTTTATCCAGCCTGGCACTTTTTTTGACATTTTTTCCTCCGTTACGGATTTATTATTGATATATTTTTATTTACTATTTGCTTTTACATCACCAACTATAAAGAAAAGACATTGGCTTGTATCTTGTTTAATAACTTTTTTTGAATTAATATCAGCTATAGAATCATTTTTTCTTTTGATATCATTATATGCTTTGTTATATATATCATTATATTCTGCTTGTTCTTTTTCAGCTTTCTTATTTTTCAAATTTTGTAATGGTTTACAACCTTCATTACACAAAATAATTAACACTGACATTCCACCGAATATTAACGCGTTTTTTAACCAACTTGGCATTCTTTTCGACATCGTTTTCCTCCATCTTAGGAATTTGTTTCATACTAATTATAAGACAATATATTCTTTTGTCAAGTATTTATTACAAATATTTTCAAGTGGAGTAACCGGTTAAATAATACGCTATAATATCGTATTATCTGGTAGTTATGCGGCTTTTTTGGATTTCTTCAGAACTTCCACAGGGGCTTTTTTATTGTCCACAACATCGGCATCAATTACAATTTCCGCCAGTTCTGATTTATCTGGAGCATCAAACATTGGTTGCAGCAATAGTTTTTCCAATATGCTGCGCAGACCACGAGCCCCACTTTTACGTGCCAGTGCTTTTTTAGCAATAGTACGCAGAGCGTCTTCTTTGATTACCAGTTTTACGCCTTCCATTTCCATCAAAGCCTGATATTGACGAACAATCGCATTTTTTGGTTTGGTCAGAATTTCAACCAGCGCATCTTCATCTAGCTCGTTCAAAGTTGTGATAACTGGCAAACGACCGATCAATTCAGGAATAATTCCAAAGCGAACCAAATCTTCGGGTTGAACGTCCGACAGATGATTTTTTGCTTCGCGTTCTTTTTTGCTGGCCACATTTGCTCCAAAACCAATTCCCGCACGTTCGTTTGTTCGTGCGCCAATAATTTTGTTCAGTCCATCAAAAGCACCACCGCAAATAAATAAAATTTTGCTGGTGTCCAATGTCAAAGTGCTTTCGTTTGGATGTTTGCGTCCGCCACCCTGGGGGGAAACATTCGCAATAGTTCCTTCTATCAATTTTAGTAAAGCTTGTTGAACGCCTTCGCCGGAAACATCACGGGTCAAGCTGGGGTTTTCGCTTTTTCTTGCAATCTTATCAATTTCATCAATATAGATAATTCCACGCCCGGCGCGATCGATATCAAAATTAGCATTTTGAAGCAGCCGAGTTAAAATGTTTTCAACGTCTTCACCAACATAACCGGCTTCGGTCAAAGTGGTTGCATCAGCAATTGCAAATGGAACATCCAATATTTTTGCCAAAGTTTGTGCGAAGAGGGTTTTTCCAGTTCCAGTTGGTCCAATCATTAAAATGTTTGATTTTTGAACCTCGACATCTGAACGCAGACCGGCGCTGTGGCGTTTGTAGTGATTATAAACCGCAACAGACAGGGTACGTTTAGCATCATCTTGTCCAATTATATATTCGTTTAAGATATTATAAATTTTTGATGGTGTAGGTAGTGCCGAAGCATCGGTTGTAATTTTTTGCTTATCATCATCTGCCAAAATGTCATTACACAGGTTTATACACTCGTCGCAAATGCAGACGTTTTTGCCGGTTACGATACGACGAACCTCGTGCATTGCCTTGCCGCAAAAGCTGCAAACCTGTGGATCTGGTGATTTTTTATTTTCGTTTTCAGACATTTTTTAAGCCTCACGCTTTTTTAATCATAACTTCGTCAATTAAACCAAATTCTTTAGCCTCGGTTGCGGACATAAAGTTATCGCGCTCCATTGCATCGTGTAATTGTTTTTCTGTTTTGCCGGTAAATTCAGCCATCATTTTTGCAGATTCTTTTTTTAATTTAGAAAATTCTGCAACTTGAATTTCTATATCTGTGACCTGACCCTGGGTTCCACCATGTGGTTGGTGAATCATTATACGTGAATGGGGCAGTGCAAAACGTTTTCCTTTTTCCCCTGCGGCCAGTAAAACCGAACCCATAGATGCAACCAAACCCATACCAATTGTTGAAACATTTGCCTTGATATATTGCATAGTGTCCAAAATAGCACGACCTGCATCAACTTCGCCACCTGGACTTTGGATGTACATAGAAATGTCCGCGTTTGGGTTTTCAGATTCCAAAAGAAGCAATTGAGCAATGATGATATTTGCCATCTGGGAATTAACTTCGCCCTGGAGCATTATAATTCTGTCCCGCAGTAAGCGGCTGTAAATATCAAAGCTGCGTTCGCCGCGTGGAGATTCTTCGATGACCATTGGTATTAAAGACATGATGTATCCTTTTGCAAATGTTACCATTATAACATTGAATTTTCCGATTCGCGAGTTTTCCCCTTGCGCCCAGATATAAAAATAATGTAGAATTAGTTGAAGGAAATTCAAGGGTTAAATTGTATAAATTTCTGCGGTTTTGCGGCATTGTTTCTGTGTGCATTTTGTCTGCACCTGGATTTTCCGCGCAAAATCAACGTTCTGTTGTTCGTTCGCAAACAGCAGAAACCCGTTCAAACAGATCAACAAATACACCGGTAATTTCAACTCGTAATACTACTACCCAAACTGCCAGAAGTGCGACAACAACAGTATTAAATCGAAGTGGGACAGTAAATAATGTTCGTAATACATCGTATCAAACTCAATCTGGTACTGGTTTATCCCAAGGTACAATGGCCCGTGCGGCAACTACATCATCAAATATCAGTTCAATGGGGGATGGCTATAATACTTGTCGAGATGCATATTTTACCTGTATGGATCAATTTTGTGCAAACAAAGATGATACTTATAGACGTTGTGCATGCAGTTCCAGATTGGATAATTTGCGTGAATTGGCAACCAAAGTAAGTCAAACCCAGGATCAACTGGAAAACTTTTCTGATTATAATATTGATGCTATTTCTAAGACTGCGAAAGAAGTTGCTGCATCACTTACCTCCACATCTGGCGAAAGCTCTGCTTTAGAGGATAAATCAGAAAGCGCTCAAAAACTTGCTGGAATTTCATCAGTATTGGGCAGTACTAAAACAAAATCGTTATCAACTTCGGGTACATTAGATATTGCAGGTGATATTGGTTCTATATGGAACACCCCTGATTTTATAGGAAGCTCAGATATATCAAATATGGAAGGGGAAAAATTATATTCTCAAGTACACAGTCAATGTTTGGATTTGGTGGCAGATGCGTGTCCGCGCGAAGCAACATTGAATATGGTTGTATCTGCTTATGGAATGTATATAGAGCAAGATTGTAATGCTGTCCAGGCATCGTTGGAGGGTAAAAAAACAACAGCGGCAGCAGCGATACGAACAACTGAATATAATATGGAACAGGCCAGACTGAATAATTATGATGCTCATAATTCTACAGAAATAAATGATTGTATTGCCCAAGTGCGTAAAGATATAACGGCGGATACATCATGTGGTGAAAATTTTGTTCATTGTTTGGACGTTACAGGCTTATATTTAAATGTTAATACGGGCGAACCCATTTACTCGGCAAACTTTTTTAAATTGGAAAATGCGACCACTTTAGATGGCGATTTTATGAATTCAAATACGAATCGTTTATTAATAGCAAAGCTTGAAGAACAAAAGGCTGCAGCTTCTCGTGGATTGGATACTTGTCGTGATGTTGCAGATGATGTCTGGTCTGAATTTGAGCGCCAGGCAATAATAGAAATTTATCAAGCGCAACAATCACGTGTAAAAAATGTCAGGGATGAGTGCTTGGAAGTTGTTAACAATTGTTATGATGAAAAGATAGGTCAGCTTAAAAACTTTGCAAATATAGATTCCCAGATGTTAATAGGGCAATCTGTTGCAACAGCAGAAGCATTATGCAAAGAAAAATTAAATTCTTGCAGTAATGTATTTGGTGGTGGTTCGGATGGTTTAAAATCATTGCTAGTATTTGTTGACACTGTCGGATCAGCAAAAATTTCTGACAATTGTAAAGAGAGTTTAAATGATTACATTCACGAAGTTTGCGCGGTTACAGGGGATTCATCACATACTTATCCATATGCTTGCCGTGTAAGAAATCCAGGATCTTATGATTGTGAAAATAAAATTTGGTCTGGTTCTTCTTGTCCTGAGCAATCCGGTTCTGTTTATGAATTATTGGTAAGATACGCACGTGAAAATTGTGTTCGTTCTGATTATTCAACAGACGAACCATTGCCATCAGAAGTAATGGAAGATGTTAATACTATATTTGATAGTGTTTTAAGTGAAATGCAGTCAATGTTAAAAACCGAATGTGCAATATATTCAGGGGAATGGATGGCTAATGGCAGAAAATCAAATATAGAACTGTATATAAAATTTGTAGCTGCTTCTGATTATTGGGGCTCTTGTATAAAACCGTATTGCATATTCCAAGGTGATGCATGGTTGGATGGTAACGGGGTAAAACAATGTTGCCCAGCAAATAGTTTTGCGCCAGAATCTTGTAATGGAAATTCTACGTGCACTTGTACAGCAATAACATGCCCAACGAATTCAACTATAAATACATCTATGTGCGATAGCTCTGAAAATATAATAAGTACGTCCCCACCAACTTTGGGTGGATGTATAGGGAGAATTGTAGGTTCGTCCTATACAATGCAGCCATATTGCAAGTGTTCATCAAATTTTTATAGTGTTCCGTATAATTATAATTCTGTAATTAGTCCAGGTGTTGCTTCTGGTGACCAAGGAAAATGTTTTCCAAAATGTGCAACTAATTCTAGTTGGAATATCTCTTGCTTAACCCAAAGCGCAAATAATACCCCAGAAGGGTGCATATCAAAATATTGTAAGTGTAATTCAGGGTATAAATTTGTAGCTGGAACTGGATCTGCCATAATTGGTGCTGGTGGTATTTCTAGAGCTGCGGCAGTTTTACCAATGACATTAAAAAACAATAAAATTAGTACAGTGAAAAAAAATAAAACAGAAAATCATTCTACAGTTAAAAATAAATCAACAACAATAGCAAGACCTGGTACACCAGTATCAGTGGTACCTGTCACTGGTTCTGCCGATAGATGTG
>CAZPLT010000001.1:15378-46063 GCA_964587855.1 uncultured Muribaculaceae bacterium
TAAAAAATATTTTAACAAGTTTTGTATTTACTGGTATAATGTAAAACAATATGTTGAAATAGTATAAATAAAACAAGGGAGAGAGTTTATGAAAAAGCTATTAATTTTATTGTCTATTTGCTCGGTTACAGCTGTGCATGCTGCAAATACTAAATGGTGGGCCCAAGATACTATATGCCGCCCAATAACAAATAAATGTTATACAACAATGGGCACAGGATATGATGCGGGATTTTGGGATGCATCAAGTAATTGTTGGGGCATGAAATATGTTTGCGGCAAGGCAATAGATGCCCAAGAAAAAACGCTTGCTGGAATAGGTAAAATATCAGATTTTGCAGCAACGTATACAGATTTCGATTTTTCTCAATTGAATACTACAGATCGCTGTTTTGGTGTACGTAAAACCCAAAATAACGGAACCCAAGCAATGGTTAATGGTAAATATGTTAATGTATATTGCAAAGGGGTTTTGGATACTGATACTGAAACCATTACTAATGGTGAAGTTTCTTTAACCTTTCCGCAGCCGACATGCCGGGAACTCGCGGATAATGGATGGTTAAATGTATTAAACAATAGTAAATGTTATGGTAAAAGATATCCTATGCCAGATTATTTTATAGAATGTGATGAAGCACAGACAGCTAATACAAGAATAATTGTATTGAACGGTAATACTAATTATTTGATAAATGCAGATGGTGCATCTACGGGGAATTATCCAACTACAGCAACAAAAGCGACAGCAGTTTTTAATGACTTGGCTACGACTGCTGAAAAAAATCATTATATAAAATTTGTAGAAGAAAAAAAATTAAGTACGAACTAGGCTAGAAATCTGGCAAAAAATATTTATTTTGCTTGCATTTTTGTATTTGGATTATAGAATGTTTGCGTTAGTAAAAGGGAAAATATGGCAAAAGATGATGTGATTGTTTTTAATGGTACAGTAGAAGATAAATTACCAAATACAATGTTTCGTGTAAAATTGGAAAATGGACATGAAATTTTAGCAACAGTATCTGGGAAAATGCGCAAGTCCAGAATATGGGTAAATGTTGGGGAAAAGGTCAGGGTTGAAATGACCCCATACGATTTGAACAAGGGGCGCATAGTTTATGCTGAACGTGCCCGTACTACAACTGGTGCTGTACCAACTACTCAACCACAAGAATAAAAAATCCGCGAAATCGCGGATTTTTATTTATAAAACTGGCGCGCCCAGAAGGATAGTAATTCCCACTTCGTGGGCCCCTTTCGCGTCGTAAGGTTCAAACTTCGCTATGCTTGTTTTCATCAACTATCCGCTCCGAACCTGGGTTCAAATCCTTGGACACACAAAATGTTATAAATAAAAAACCTGCACAAGGCAGGATTTTTATTTATAAAACTGGCGCGCCCAGAAGGATTCGAACCCTCAGTCTTCTGATCCGTAGTCAGATGCTTTATCCAGTTAAGCTATGGGCGCCGTGCGTGCAATAATAAACCCACCACCATCTAAAATCAAGTTATTTTTATGTTTTATTAGCATATCTATAAAAATTGCTTGCAAATTATGGGGTAAAAGATTATATTTTTACTGAAATTTTAAAGGATAATTTATGTTTTCTGTATTACTTGTTTTATTGGTTATTGTCTCGGTAATGATGATTGGTATTATTTTATTACAAAAATCCGAGGGGTCTGGTATGTCCGGCAGCAGTGCAGCATCTATGTTTGGCGGTGCATTGACTGGCGCATCGGCTGGAAATTTTTTAACCAAGGCGACAACTATTTTGGCAATAATTTTCTTTATTTTATGTGGGGCTTTGGCGATTGTATCCAGTCGCACTGCAAACAAATCGGCCGTCAGCGAACTGCAACAAGAATTGGTTCATCCGTCTGAACCAGTAAATGTTCCAGCAAATTAAAAAAATCCGCCAAACAGGCGGATTTTTATTATTATATTTTTTCATCACTTTAATATTTTTTTCGTTGCTGTAATTGGCAATCTCTGATAAAATTAGAATAATGGAAATGAGTGGGAGATGAGAAAAATTTTCGCGTTTGCGTTTGCTGTTGTTTTTACTTTGCCGGTGATTGCCGCCGAAAGGCCTGCTAACTCACGCGTGGGGGCAATTAATAAACCATCTGTTATTCGTGCATCAACGGCAAGTACTGCGACCAAAACAAATTCTGGTACATCTGTTGCCACAACTACAACTACTACTGCTGAAACTAAGGCAACTGATTGCAGAACTGCTTATCGCAGTTGTATGGATCAATTTTGTTTATTAGATGAATCCGAGGGACAACGTTGTGCTTGCTCGGATAATATCAATGCATCTAAATCAAAAATTCAAGAAATTAAAGATATTCAAGCCAGCGCTGAAAAACTATATGGCGAGGGTGTAGAACGTGAAAAACTGGGTGCGCGTGCAGATTTAGCCTTTGTAGATAATACAAGTAAAAGTGATATTTTTGCGGCTTGGCTTGAATCCGAAGAAATTTCTGAAGACGAAGATGAAGTCGGGGAAGATTTGGAAATAGGGTCTACTTTGTATGATATGGCGTCCAAGCAGTGTCTTTCAAAATTGGATTCTTGTACTGATGATTCTGAAATGGAAAAGTTATTATACTCTCGAATGATTACGTCAGACTGTAAATCTTTTGACCAATATTTAGATGCGCAAAAAATAGCGGCCCAACAAAATAAAGCAGCGGCGGAAAAAGCGGTTCGTACTGCTCGTGTTGAAATGTTGGATACTACTAATAAATATAATCGTGGTGAATGCTTGTTGTCATACAAGGCCTGTATTTCAGACAAGGGTGGTTGCGGAACAAATTTTGAAAATTGTTTGGATAAATCATTGTTAAAACGTCGCGCGAATGCTTGCTTGGATGTTTTGGATCAATGTATGGCTGTTAAATCAGATGTATTAAAAGATTGGTCCGAAGAAACCAAAGTTGTTTTGGCACAGGCGGCTGAATATGAACGGACAAATAAACCTTTGCTGTGTCGCTCAAAAATACGTGCTTGCTTAGAAGAAGGTTGCAGTACCGGAACAAATTCAATGTGTTTAACCGATATTAATGTTGCGGCCGGAATATGTCCGATAATTGATGATTGTGATGCGCTGGTCCCTGGATTAAAAGAAGCCTATAAAGATGAACTGGGCGCATTGCGTGTAAATTTCTGCCAAAATGATGTAACAAAATGTATGCAGAATAAATGTGGATCTAACTTTACTGCTCCGGAATGTATTGGTAAAAAAGTATCAGAATTAACCGATATGTGTCCGCAATCTATGTTCCCATCTTGTAAGAGTATAAAACAATTTGATGCTATTATGTCTGCTGTTGCTTTGCGTGTAGATTATCAATTGTTAAATGGCTGTGTAAATTATGTGGAAGAATTTATGGGTAAATCTGGATGTGGATCTGAAATGAATTGTATCCCAGAAAATTCTAGAATTACAAATCTTACAGAAATTCCAAAAGATGAGGCAGCGTTCAAAGAAGAGCTGGTTGCGGCAGCCGAAGCAGCATCTGATAAATTCTTTGAAGATATGGAAAAAGAATCTGTTATTGCGGCAAAATGTATAGATTCTGCTGAACCTGATGGTGTTAAATCGTATAAGGGTATGATGTTTGGTGAATTAAAAATCAAGGGTCGCATAGCTGCGGTTAAAAGAATGGAGCGCCTTTATGCTGCCAAGGTTGATGAGCTTTCCCGTTCATCGTCTGTTGAAGAAGCAGAGGCCAGATGTAAAGCTATTTATGAAGAGGCGGTTGCTGAAAACAGCACACAAGATCGCAGTGAAAATCAAGAAGGCAGTTGGATAACAGCGTATAATTTTGAACCAAATTTACGTAATTGTCAGTTAACTCGTTGGGAAAAAGTTTGTGAAACCGGTGGCGAATCCAAAGCTTCTGGTATAACCAAGGGGGTTGCAGGTGGTGCGTCTTTGGGCGCAAGTGCGGGCAGTTCACTTGGTGGTTGGGGAACATTAATAGGTGTTGTCGTTGGTGGTGTTGGTGGTGCTTTGGCTGGTAATGCAACAGCAAAAGAAGAAACCATCTGTCACGAAGTAGGTCCAATTTACGAAGATAGAAATATCTGATTTATCGGAGAAGAGAATGAAAAAAATATTTTCAATTTTAATAGTTTCAATTGGCTGTTGCGGCATAGTTGGAAATTTAAGTGCTGCAAAAACAACCAAATCAAAGGGAATATCCGTTGTTAAAAAGGGTGCAACGCTTGTCCGTGAAAGGGTTGCTCCGTCCGGAATTTATAATCAAGAATGTTATGAAAAATATTATGGTTGTATGGATCAATTTTGTGTTGGTGATTCTGCGGTATTAAATATTCCCGGTGAAGCTATAACTTTGGATGGTGGAACTTGTGCTTGCAGTGATGATAATCAGGGGTTCAAAGATAAAATCACCAAGATGAATGAAAAATTAAGCAAAGCAAATACCCTTAAAACAGTAGAGGTTGAAAAAGTAGAAGCGGGCGCAAAAGCAGATATTATTTTTAAGGGCGAGCGCGAATACGACGATTCTGGGAATGTTATTGTTGTGGATAAAAAGTCAGCACAAGAAAAGCTTTTATCATTATGGGATGTGGATGAAGAAGAAGACGAAGAAGAAGAAATAAATATTTCAGATTATACCGGTTTGGAACTTTACAGTAATGCCCAAGAATTGTGTTTGGCGCAAATGCCTGATACTTGTAGCAAGGATATAAATTTTTTAACTTCGCTTTATAGCACACAAATTAAATCTGACTGTAAAGCTTTTGATAACACAATTGTAAAAATGCAAGTCAAAGTTGATACTGAATACGCATCTGCTGAAAAAGCGGTTCGTGATGCACGGTTATCTTCTTTTGAATCTGCAAATCAATATGATCGTGGAACTTGTATGTTGAACTTTCGTAAATGTATGTCTGGTGCGGATGTTTGCGGTTCTGACTGGACTAATTGTGTGAATTTTATTGCTGCAGAAAATATGCAAAATAATAAACGCACTTCGGATGTATCGTCTCAAACGGTGGAACATATTTCAAAATATGAAATTACAGATACAACTTTAGAAATGTTAGAGGCTAAACGTAATATTTGTGAAAATGTTTTAGATAAATGCATGGCGGTTCGTGATAATGTTTGGGATGATTTTTTACGCGAAGTTGCCCCTAGCTTGAAAATTGCTGAATTAAATGCGGAATCAAATTTGCGTCAATCTTGCTTGTCCGATATCTCGGATTGTGTACAAAAAGCATGTAAAGATGATATAGAAGGCAAGGATGTAGCAACAATGGATGCATGTTTGTCTCGTCCTGATATGGCACGTTCATTCTGTAAAATTCAGATTGAAAAATGTGAACGTATGGAGCCATTAATTTGGGGCTACGTTGTTGATAAACTGGCATCTATGCGTGTAGACAGATGTACCCAAGAAGTCAAAACATGCTTTACCGATCGATGCGGTTCTGATTTCAGTCAATGTGTCGGAATGGATTATGATTATATGCATGATATTTGCCCATTGGATAAATTAGTTGTATGTAAAAAGAATAATCCAAACTTTAGTATGAATGATATAGATTCTATGTTGATGGGTTTGTATTTGAATATTGATAATTCTGCATTGGAAAATTGCCAGAATGTTGTAAATACTAAAATGCTAGAAGTATGTGGCAGCACTACAGATTGTAATGTTTTTGCTGCAGATGACACCATTGGTACGGGCAGTTTGCGTAATCAAAAAAATGGAAATGTTTATCGCGTAACTGGGATGATTTCTTTTGGCAATATAAAAATGGGTGACGCATCTATGGCAATTAAAGATGGTAAAAAAGAATTGTCTCCTGGGCAAATTGGTGTCCAAGAATATATTGATACAGCCAAAGCAAAAAATGTTGGGGTAGAAAATGAGGCGGGTATTCTTGACAGTATTAATGCAGAATTAACTAATATTGCCGGTACAATAAATCGTACAATTGATTTGATAGAACAAGATCCAAAGGTAAGCTATTGTATTAATGGTCGTGATTTATCACAAATTACGGGCAAGAAAGAACAAACTTCTGCACGGTTCCCGAATTTGTTAAATCAAACAAAAATGTTAATTGCAGCATCTGCTTTGCGTAAAGCACAAGATAATTATAATACAAAATTTAATACTATGATTTCTGATGCAACCAAAGATGCTTCTGCGGACTTGGCACAATATATGTGTCAAATGATGCCAACAAACGGCGGCGCAACGGGGGATAATTCAACCGAAGACGTTTCATTGGCACCACCTTATGCGATTTCTTATGATATTGGCGCAGGCTTGACAACAGACCAATTATTACAGGGCGGAAAAGGTACAACTGCATCGCAAGGGTTTAGTGTATCAAGCGAAAGTGGTCAGAATACGAGTGGCGAAAGTGGTCAGAATACGAGTGGGGTAAAAGCATCTTGGGTGGGCGGTGTTGCCGGAATAACAGCCGAGGCTACCCGAGGGGTTCAATCACTAGCAAATGCTTATACCCGAGTGGTTCAATCACTAGCAAATAATAAATATCGTGTAACTACGTCTGGCGGTTATAAAGAAATGTGGTCTTTATTTAATCGTGAAAATAGAACTTGTCATTATTGCTCGGTTACAGTTACTAAAAATTGCAAAAGCAAGGGTTCTCGCGGATTTCTGGGATTGTGGGACAGCCGTGGCGTAGATTGCACAGAAACAAAAAGCCCCGAAGTGTGCGAAGATATTCAAATGTAAAAATCGCCAAGGGTCAAAAACGCTCATGCCCCCCTTGATAAAGGGGGGCAAGTTTTTTTGAGCGGGCTTTTGCCCCGCCAAAAAACTGGGGGGATTTATTTTTTAGGTTTGAAGTTTGAGGTAGGAAGTAAAACCACAAATCCCCCAAGATTTTCAATGAATTCGCCGGCGCTCATCCATAAAATTTATCCCCCTTTACCAAGGGGGACAAGAGAGTATTCCCGGGACATGGGAGTGGTTAAAGGGTATAAATAACTTGCATTCTTAGACATATCATTGCATAATCTGGCGCAATCGGAGTGTAGCTCAGCCTGGTAGAGTGCTGCGTTCGGGACACGGGGGATTGGGGGCGCCCCCCAAGTAACAAAACATTAATAATGTTTTGCTGCAATGCGACCTCTGCGGACCGATGGTTTGCAAAAGTTTGTGATAAAATAATTTTATAGATTCGGAGTGTAGCTCAGCCTGGTAGAGTGCTGCGTTCGGGACGCAGAGGTCGTGGGTTCGAACCCCGCCACTCCGACCAAAAATTTACCCACATTTATGTGGGTATAATTATTTATTTTAAGTTTTCTATAACAAAATCCCAATTTACCAAGTGCTCGATAAATGCATCTATGAAATCTGCTCGGCGGTTTTGGTAATCCAAATAATACGCATGTTCCCAAACGTCCAATGTTAAAATCGGTTGGTGTCCATGGGCAATCGGTGTATCCGCATTTGCGGTTGTTTCCACGATTAATTTTCCATTTTCATCGCGCGAAATCCATGCCCAGCCGCTGCCGAATAATCCGGCTGCCGCTATCTTGAATTCTGGTAATAATGCCATAATTTCGGCTGGGGCGGGTGTTTTACAGTCTTTTTTCAAGCAGTTAAAGAAAAAGTTATGATTAAAAGTTTGTGCGGCATTATTAAATATTTTTCCCGAAGAATTTTTGATAATTTCCAGTAATTCTTTGTCTTCCAGTTCAGTTCCAGCAATCAGGCCATTTGTATTATTTATATATCCCCCCAAATGTTTGTCATAGTGAAATCCGATTGATTTTTCGGAAATATAAGGTTCCAAAGAGTTTCGTTCAAAAGTTAGTGGAAATTGATCCAGTAAAAACATAGTATTGCTCCTTTTTGATAATTGTACCATAATATGAAAATGAAATTTAGACGAGCGGTTTTTTGTTATAGGATTTTAAACTTTGATAAATGCCTGCATTCATGGCTTATTCTATTGCGTGAATCTATAAAAATCAGTGGGTTGCGAAGCTTAAAAGGGAACAAGCGAGAGCAAGTATCAGATTGGGCATCAAAGTTTTTTTTATCAAAATCGGACTTTGATACAATAATTCGTGTTTTAGTTGGTGATGAATATTTTGATAAAAGCAAAAAAGATATCGCAAAACTAGAAAAGCAGGTTGGTTGCAGTATATTTGATTTATGGGATACTAATCCGATTTTTAATAAATATCCGAATTTACGAGGCCTTGCTAAAAATAAAAAATTTGAAAAAATGTGGGCAAAAATGAAACAGAAAGTAAAATAAAGATTACATAAAGTTCTGTGGATTTACATCAATTTTTATACGGATATTTGCGGGTTGTTTTACCTTGTTCAGCCAATATTTAACAGCAGATTGTAAACCGGCGCGTTCATCGCCTGCAACTAAAAATCGCATACGATACCATGTGCGAATTTTGTAAATTTGTGCGGGAATTGGTCCCATAATTTTAGAATTTTCAATTTTTGGTGCGTTGGATGCTAAATCCGCACAGAATTTTTGTAATACAGGTTCTTTTTCTGATTCTATGATAATTGCAATCAATTGACCAAATGGGGGCATTTTTGCCACGCGTCTTCCCGTCATGTCCCCCGCCATAAATTCATCCCTATTACATTCACAAATTGCGCGTAGCACGGGATGTTCGGGCTGATAAGTTTGTAACAATACACGTCCGGGCAATTCTGCGCGTCCCGCGCGTCCCGCCACCTGGAATAATTGTTGAAATGTTTTTTCGCCTGAACGAAAGTCCGCACCGAACAGTCCCATATCTGCATCAATTACACCGACCAAGGTTAAATTTGGAAAATGATGTCCCTTGGCCAAGATTTGTGTACCAATAACAATATCTATTTCACCAGATTCCATTTGTGAAACTAATCTTTCCAATGCTTGGCGCGACATCATTGTGTCAGATGACACCAAAGCGGTTCTGGCGTTTGGAAATTTTGCGATTATTTCTTCTTGGATTTTTTCCAATCCAGCGCCCGATATTGTTAAATCTGTATTCTCACAATCTGGGCATTGTTTAGGCATAGGCTGAGTGCGCCCGCAAATATGGCACAGCAAAGAATTATTTTTTTTATGATGGGTCATTCCAACCGAACAGTCGGGACAGGTTGCATGCCATCCACATTTTTTGCATTGAATAATTGGTGCATACCCACGACGATTGATAAACAACATTGCTTGTTGTTTGTCCGATAAAGTTTTCGCCAAAGCATTCAATAAAGTTGTGGATATAAATCCGTTACCGGAATGTTCTTCGGTTTTTCTAAAATCTATGGTTTCTATTGTTGGCATTGATGCGCCACCAAATCTGGATTGTAATTTCAGATGGGTATATTTTCCGTCCAAAGCGTTTCGCAGAGTTTCCATAGCGGGTGTTGCCGATGCTAGAATTATTGGGAAATTTTCTATTTTTCCGCGCAGAATTGCCATATCACGTGCGTGATAATTTCCCATATCTTCTTGTTTGTACGATCCATCGTGTTCTTCATCAACGACAATTAATCCTAAATCTTGCCACGGTAAAAATAATGCAGAACGTGTTCCAACAATAATTTTAATTTCGCCATTAGCAACGCCGCGCCAAATGTCGCGCCGTCGGGCTGCGGTTAAATTGCTGTGCCATACAATTGGCTTGGTCCCGAATCTGGATTCAAATCTGTTCATAAATTGCGCGGTTAATGCAATTTCTGGCATCATTAATAAAACGGATTTTCCCGCCGCATAAGCACGCCAAACCGAATCGAAATAAACCTGGGTTTTGCCACTGCCGGTTATTCCATCCAACAGATAAACTGAAAAATCATTCAGTTTTATAGCATTGGCGGCGGATTGTTGTTCTGGGTTTAGTTTTACTTTTTTTGTATCAAAATAATTTATTATTTCAGATTTTGACTTTTTTATTTGTAAGGTGGTTGGTTTTAAAATTTCATTTTTAATCATTGTTCGAATAACGGCCAAACTTACATGTGCAATATTTTTAATGTCTGATATGCTCATCGATTCGTTATCATTACTGGTAAATGCGTCTGCAACCGCCTGTCTGGCATCAGTCATTTTAATTTTTTCATTTGGAGAGAATGAATAAAGTTGTTCGGTTTTTTGTGGGGCAAAAGCTTCGGGTACGTTTATAATCAGTTTCAAAACCATGCCAGGTTGCATCATGGTCCATTCGGACATTTTTTGAATCCAATCCAATGAAGATTGGGTAATATTAAATTGTAATGGGGTCGCAGGTTTAATTTTTTCAGACGGCAATCCAGAATCCCCAGCACCAATAATCACACCAATTAACTGTCTATTCATAACAGAAACACTGACAAATGTTCCGATTTGCGCGCTCGCGTTCAAACGATAATCATACCCATCACCAACGGCGATAGGGATTAAAACCTTTACAATATCACCGTTGCGAAACATTTTCTAAATCCTGGTCTGTTGGTATGTGTCCGATTTCGATATCTGCATTAAATTGATGTTTAAACCAAGTTCTTTGACGTTTGGCGTATTGATTTGTTCGTGTAATCCAGTTTTGAATCATTTCGTGTTTTGTAATTTCCCCGTTGATAAATTTGGCTGCTTCGGATGCGCCGATTGCGCGATTTAAATCCCATTTTGCTGTAATTGCAGCGCGAGCCTCGTCCATTGCGCCATTATCAATCATTATTGGGATACGTTTTGCAATTCTGGCGGTTAAAATATCTTTGTGTGGATTTATTAAGATTTTTACAGCGTTTGGTGCTACCTCACCACGACGGGGCAGTGATTGCCATTCTGACAATGGACGACCGGTTTCTAGAAATACTTCCAGTGCGCGTGCCATTCGTTGTGGGTCAAAGCTGTCGAATTTTGGATCTGCATTTAATAATAATTTTTTTGCAGCATCTGGATATTCACGAACCATGGCGCGTGCCCGATTTCGATTATCATCAGAAATTTCTGGTATTGGCGAAATGCCATTTAAAATAGCATTGATATAAAATCCCGTTCCACCAACAAATACAACTGACTTACCAGAACTGATTGCCGCATTGTATTCAGTTCGTGCCAGTTCCAAATATTCTGCAACACTGATTTGTTTTGCCAGGGGCAGTATGGAAAAAAGTTTATGTGGGACAATTTTATCCAAACCCTCGGGCAGGGGGCTTGCACTTATATTTTCAATACCTTTGTAAATTTGGACGCTGTCACAATTTATTATAATGCCATTGATTTTACGTGCAAGATTGCACGCAAAGTCAGATTTGCCGCTGGCCGTGGGTCCAGTTATAATATAACAAGAAGGCGTCATAGCCAAATTATAGGGGATTTATGCTTTACAATCAAGCCCCCATCAGTTGAAAAATCAACGCGTTGGGCAACCTTGTCCGCGTGCTTTTTCATACTGAAATAGAATAATACCGCTAAATCACAAAACACCATGGAGTGGATATATCTATTAAAGCATACTGCGATAATGGTTAGAATAAAAAACAAGGTTAAATTATTTCTGGAAAAAATGTATTCGCGGGTTAAATTTTTGATATTTTCTGAGCCTTTTTCAGCTTTTTGGAAATGGGCGTAATCTTTCCATTGCATTTGAAATATTCTAGATAATGTAGACCGTTTCGCAAAAGATTTTTTATTTTTCAATACGCGCTCGATAACCAAGCTGGCTAATCTATCAATTACAATTCCGACTTCATATATAACTGCAACCGCGATTACACAAAAAGCAAAACTATCTTCATTAAATCCCAATAACTTATCAGTATAGCCCATCAATTCTGGGAAAATAATAACAGTGCCAGTAGTAAACAATACCCCTATAAAGAATATATTTATCAAATTATAAAAAGGTAGCGCCAGAACACCCATTAAATTTTCTCTGTATTATAAATAACCATAGGAATAATATCAGAAAACGTAAATTTATTCAAGCCAGTTGCTGTTGCTTTTTAATTTATTTTAAGTCGTTTTAATGATAAAATGAACCAGTAAACCCAAGGAAAGAAATTATGAAAAAAATACGTGTAGCAATTAATGGTTTTGGACGCATTGGCCGTTTGGTCTTGCGTGCTGCGATTGAATCTGGTCGTAAAGATATAGAGTTTGTTGCAGTCAATGACTTGATGCCTGCTGAACAATCTGGATTTTTACTGGAATATGATTCTGTACATGGAAAATTAGGGAAGCCAGTTAATGTCAGTGGAAACACAATTAAAGTTGCTGGGCAAAATATCAAAGTTTTTGCTGAAAAAGATCCTTCAAAATTGCCTTGGAAAAAATTAAATATAGATGTTGTTATGGAATGCACGGGTATATTTACCAGTGCTGATAAAGCAAAGGTTCATTTGGCCGCTGGTGCAAAACGTGTTTTGGTTTCAGCCCCATCTGATGGCGCGGATGCAACAATTGTTTTCGGAGTTAATGAAAAAACATTAAAGAAAAGTGCAAAAATAGTTTCTAACGGCAGTTGCACTACTAATTGTTTGGCACAAATCGCGAATGTTTTGGATGAAAAATTTGGAATAGTTAATGGATGGATGACAACAATTCATTCCTATACTGGGGATCAACAATTGCTGGATAAAAATCATCACGATCCCAGACGTGCACGTGCAGCAAATTTATCCATAATTCCGACCAGCACCGGTGCAGCCAAGGCGATTGGTTTGGTATTGCCAAAGTTGGATGGCAAATTAAATGGTATAGCGGTGCGTGTACCAACACCTGACGTTTCTGTTGTTGAATTGATTGTTAATTTGAAAAAAGCAGCCAAAGAATCAGATGTAAATGCTGCGATGCTTGCCGCCAGCAAGGGTAAATTGAATGGAATTTTGGGCTTTAACCAAAAACCTTTGGTCAGCGTTGATTTTACTCATGATGCACACAGCAGTATTTTTGATTCAACCCAGACAAAAATGGTTGGAGATAAATTATTACATGTTACAAGTTGGTATGACAATGAATGGGGATTTTCAAATCGTATGTGCGATGTTGCTGTCGTTATGGGAAAATTGATTTAAAATAAATCGCCGCAAACGCGGCGGTTTTTATTTATGAAAGAAGGGATTATTTTCTTTTAACCAGCCAATGGTTGTATGCATTCCATGTCCATGAATTACAATGGTATCATCTGGTAAATTCATATTATAAATATTTGCAATGGATTCTTTTAATTGTTGCAGGTTTCCACCTGGGAAATGATATGCACCAATGCTTTCTTGGAACAGGGTATCTCCAATAATCAAAGTATTTTCTGATTTGAAATAAAACGCCATACCGCCTGGGCTGTGGCCGGGACAATGAACAGCAGTTGCAAAAATTTCTGGTAAAATTTCTATTTCGCCAGCCAGCAAATGTTGCGGTGGATTTTTAATTAAATCTATTTTTGGCATACCCATTTCGCAAAGTATTGGATTACCCCATTCCAAAACTTTCATATCATCTGGATTTAAGAACCATGGAACTTTTGGTAATTGGGCAATGGCAGATACATGATCAAAATGTCCATGAGTGCAATAAATTGAATGCAGTTTCAGTCCACGTTCATTCAATAATTTTAACCAATCTGTGCCATATCCCCATGGGTCAAAAATAACCGCCGATTCGTTATGTGATACCAAAACCGAGTTGGTGTTTTTAGGCTCCATACGAATCATTTCAATTTTTGCGATCATTATTTTTTATTTTTACCCAATACGATTTTTTCAATTTCTTCGCGGGTTAATGTTTCATGCTTTAATAATTCTTCGGCCAATTTTTTAACTAAATTTTTATTTTTAGTTAAAATTTTAGAGGCGTCTTTGTGCGCAGTATCCAACCAAGATTTTACTTCGGCGTCAACAGCTTCTGCCGTTTTTTCAGATGCGTTTTCCAACGCAGTTCTTGACCCAAATGGTAATACCTGATTGATTGCAGGCAGTCCGATTTTTTTGGACAGGCCAGCAATAGTGATTGAATGACGTGCCATTCTGGTTGCTGCCGCGATATCACTTTCTGCGCCAGTTGTGATTTTATCGCTACCAAAGAAAATTTCTTCGGCTGCGCGTCCAGCCAAGAAAACAGAAATGTTCGCTTTGATTTCAGCCAGGGTCAATGAAACTTTATCATCAATTGGCAAATGCTGAACCATACCCAATGCGCGACCACGTGGGATAATAGTTGCCTTGTGTATTGGATCGGTTAAATCACGATAGTGCAGAGAAACAAAGGCATGACCCGCTTCGTGATACGCGGTCAGTTTTATATCTTGGGCGCGCATCTTACGATTCTTTTTTGGACCCATTAATGTTTTATCGCGCGCTTCTTCCAGATCTTCTTTTTCAATTTCTTTTCTGTTTGCACCGGCTGCATGTAATGCCGCTTCGTTCAACAGATTTTCCAAATCAGCCCCAGAAAATCCAGTTGTACCACGAGCAATATCTTGTAAATCAACATCTTTGGAAAGTTTAACTTTCTTTGCATATAGATTCAAAATGTCTTTACGTCCTGCTAAATCAGGTAGCTCGATATAAACCTGGCGATCAAAGCGCCCCGGGCGCAGCAGTGCACCGTCTAACATATCTGGGCGATTCGTTGCGCCAATAACAATGATTCCATTTTCGTTTTGAAACCCGTCCATTTCAATCAGCAATTGATTTAATGTTTGTTCGCGATCTTGATCGTTAAAGCTGTGTTGGCTGCGACGTTGTCCGATGGCATCAATTTCATCAATAAATAAAATACATGGTGCATTACGTTTTGCCATTTCAAAAAATTCTTTGATTTTTGCAACGCCCAACCCAACAATTATTCCAGCAAAATCAGAGCCAGATGCAGCAAAGAAAGGAACGTTTGCTTCGCCCGCAATGGCGCGCGCCAAAAGTGTTTTTCCAGTCCCAGGTTCGCCAGACAATAAAATTCCACGCGGAACACGTGCCCCCAAATCTTGGAACTTTTTAGGGTTTTTCAAGAATTCAACAATTTCCATAACTTCTTTCTTTTCTGATTCAATTCCTGCAACATCAGTAAACGAAGTTTTTGTTTTCCCCGTAGTAATCTTTGTTGGATTAAAAGAAGATGCACGTGGCATTCCACCACCGCGAAATCCACGTAAAATCCACCATATAAATATAACCCCCATTAATATAGGCAACCATGTTCCCAAATAATCAATCCAAGATTTAGAGTCGTCAATTTTGACAATTGCGCCCGATTCAGAAATTTTCGCTAATAATTCAGGATCATATGCGATAGTGGCCGTATATTTTGTTCCGTCTTTTAGTTCGCCGGTTGCGGTATTTTCACGAATATTCATGGTTGCAATATCGCTTTTGATGACATCAGAAAACGACAAAGTTTTTTCTGGCATTGATTTATTTACAACACCATTGTGTGGTTGTTCAAATATAAATGCACGACCAACAACAAAAACCAATAAAAGTATAAAAATAAAAAGATAGGTCAGTGATCCATCACGCTTTTTCTTTTGAACTGCTTGTTTAGTTTGATTAAGTTTTTCTTTGAATGTTTCTTTGTTCATTTTTTGTTCCTGAAACTTGTTGATTCACCAATTGGTGCAATAAGAATTTTATCCCCAAAACGTCTGATAATACAATTTGAAAGCGTTGAGATAGTATCATTAGAAAGTTTGTCTTGCAAGCGTTCAATTTCATTCAATCTAGGGGAATATTCAGAGCCAGATACGATTTTAATCAATTCACCAATAAATTTAAGTTGCAATTCATCGGGCAATGCAAACAACATTGTTGCAGAGAAAAATGCACGTTTCCCATCAAACTTAACATTAGATAATTGATGATTAATAATTTGTTCCAAAGCATCACGTGCCCGTGATAAATTTTCCGTAGCCAGTAAAATTCTGTCGTCAGAAATTCCCAACTTGGATTTTAATACATGTCTGTTTTTTCTGATTTTTACACGGGTAAAATTTTCGTCTTCGTTCATAGAATCTTTGAAATATTTAATTTTGTTTAAATCACACCAATTTTCCAGTTCTGTCCTAAAAACATTTAATAATGGTCTGGTAATTATAATTCCATCACGTTCGGATTCTGTGCGAATTCCGCCCAGTCCATAAACCCCACTGCCACGTCCCAGGTTCATCAAAAAAGTTTCAATTTGATCATCTGCTTGATGCGCAGTCATTAAAACACTGATATTATTTTTACGACACCAATCAAGCATTAATTTATAACGTGCTGTGCGGGCGGCGGCTTCGATACCTGTTTTTGGTTTCTTCCCCGTCCATTCCAAGATTTCACATTTCATCCCCAGATTTTTTGCAGCGGTTTTAACGTATTCTGCCTCGACTTCGCTTTCGGGACGTAATTTGTGATTTACGTGTAAAATAACAGCCGCCAATCCGGACGCGGCATACCAATTCATCAAAGCCACAGAATCGACCCCACCACTGATTGCCAGTGCAACTGGTGTATCTTTATACTTTTGGATAAAATCAAGAAACTTAGGATTCATAATTTTTATATTTTATGCTATAATTGGCTAAAATAAAGGAAAAAATTATGAAATCAATAGCCGTCTATTGTGGGCATCAATTTGGTACAGATCCAGAATTTGCAAAAGATGCAAAAAAGCTGGGTGAATTACTGGCCAGAAATAAAATTCGTTTGGTTTTTGGTGGTGGTGACGTTGGTCTGATGGGTTCGGTTGCAACCGCAGCGCTTGATAATGGTGGTGAAGTTTTTGGTGTTTCAACTCATCATGTTATTGCCAAGCAAGAGCCAGCACACGAAGGCGTAAAAATGGAAATAGTTGATGGTGTGAACGAGCGCAAACAAAGAATGTACGAATTGTCAGATGCTTTTTGTATATTGCCGGGCGGAATGGGAACTTTGAACGAGCTGACAGATGTTTTAACTATGCAGCAAATAGGCGAATCTAAAAAGCCTATATTCTTTTTAAATACCTCAAATTATTGGAATTTTTTCGGTGGGGTTTTTTTGCATATGCAAAATGCAGGATTCATAGCAGATATGAATGATTACAATATTACGGTTTGTGAAACACCTGATGAATTAATAGACCTGATAACTGTAGATGAACAGTGAACTGGAATCTTTTATTAATTATTTATTGAATACAAAAAAGTATTCCAATCATACCGCGACTGCTTATCAATCTGATATAGAAGATTTTATAAAATTTTATGGCAGATATTGCGGCAATTCAATCATGGTTAATGATTTTTCTAAAACGGATTCTTTAGGATTTCGTGCTTGGTTGGCGGATCGGGTTAAACGTGGATTATCATCAAAATCAACCGCACGTGCTATGTCTTCGTTGCGCAGTTTTTATAAATTTTTGGATCGTGAATTTGGCGTGAAAAATACCGCCATAGGATTAATATCTTCGCCAAAAATTCCCAGAAAATTATCCAAAGCAATTGATGCCAAAGATGTAGAAAATATGTCTGACGCAATTAATGAAATAGATGATGATCCATGGATAGCAGCGCGCGATTGGGCCCTGGTAGTTTTGATTTTTGGTTGCGGACTTCGTATTTCCGAGGCTTTGTCCATCACCGTCCAAGACATTTCTGGCAGACCCCAAGTTTTAAGGGTTCTGGGTAAAGGCGGAAAAGAACGCTTGGTCCCGGTTTTACCCGTGGTATGGGACGCGATTGATAAATATTTAAAATTATGTCCGTATGGCAGACAGGGGAATTTATTTAAAAGTGTTCGTGGTTTACCAATGTCGCCGCGTATGGCGGAAAAGCAAATTGAAAAAATTCGTAATTATTTACAATTGCCAGATTATGTTACACCACATGCTTTGCGACATACCTTTGCAACAGCTTTATTGGCGGATGGGGTTGACTTGCGATCGCTACAAGAATTATTAGGGCACTCGTCTTTATCAACAACTCAATTATATACCAAAGTTGATATGTCACAAATATCGGCGATTTATAATCGTGCACATCCGCGGGCAAAGAAATAATTAAAAAACCGGCGAATGCCGGTTTTTTAAATTGTTATTTTTTTTCGATTTCTTTGTCTCTTTTAATATCTATAACTTTAACTTTGAATATAACTTCTTTGCCGGCCAAGCCAGGAACGTATTGGTCTGGGAATTTAATTGTTATATCGCGTTCTTCGCCTTTTTTCATACCAATCAATTGATCTTCGAATCCTGGAACAAATTGACCGCTGCCCAGTTTTAATGGGAAGTTTTCAGCAGTTCCACCAGCAAATTGTTCGCCGTTTAAAAAACCAGAAAAGTTAATTACGACCAAGTCGCCTTTCTTTGCGCCACTGTCACAAGCGGCTATAAAAATAGTACATGCCATTAAAATCGCGCCAAATAATTTTTTCATTTTTTATCCTTTTTGTTTATGGTTATTTATTATTATAAATGCATTTAAATCCGTATTCTCGCATATTTGTGCCATCATCTTGAGTTTTAAAATCAAAATATGGGGTTGGGCGCAGAACATCGAATGAAGGGTTATCATATACAATCATAAATGATTTAGAGTTTCGTCCGCATACACGTTTCATTTCAAATTCTGCCACTTTATTTAATATACTGCGTATATCTCCGTCAATATCCATCCCATTAGCATTTTGAACCAAACGAAGCCGCATTTCACGCAGGTCATCTGAATTTAATAAAACCTCGACCCTGACCATAGTGCCATGATATTCTTGCCATGTGGTTTCTTTGCGCGAAGTATTCCATTTTGCATCTTTGTCGGCTTTTTCTTCTTCTACCTTTGGTTGGTATGAATCTATATTAGCATATTGATTGTTTGCTTCCATAAACTGGGCCGAGCGTTCATTATAATATGGCGCAGTATCGCCACCTTGCTCGATATCCTGAGTATTATAAATAGGCATTTCGGTTGAGGCAGTATTAATATTACAACCCCCCAGCAAAAGCATAAGACATAAAGTATAAGGAATATATTTTTTCATATTACGTTCTCTTTGTTTAATTCTAGCAAATTATGTTTTTTGATTCAAGCGGCGATTTATGATAAAATATAAAATATGGCAGATCTTGTTTTAGAATCTTTAATTAAACCTTTGGCAGAGTTTTTTACTCCGTCCTTTGTGGAAGAAATCGCTATTAATCATGAAGGCGAGGTCTGGATGCGTCTGCATGGTGCAAAAACACCATGGGTTGCATATCAATCTGAAAAATTAACGAAACAATATTTGTTGGATTTAATTCATACTGTGGCAAATGTTTACGAACGTCCGTTTGATCCAATTCGTGGTATGCCAGTTGTTTATGCTACTCTACCTGGCAATCATCGTTTTTCTGCAATTGCTGGACCAAATGTTATGTATGATGATCGTGATGTTACGGGCGGAATAGCGTTGAGTATTCGCGGCGGCGGTGTTTCCGATGTGGATTTTTCAAACTATCATTTAAAGCATGGTCAAAAATTAATGCAGATAAAAACACGTGGCAAAAATAAGCCAGACGATCCATACGACAGATTGATGGCCGCAATTAATGACGGCAGTCCAATTTTAATTTCTGGTGCAACCAGTACCGGTAAGACTACATTTTTAAATCATATTTTGACTTTGATTGATCAAAATGCACGCGTTATAACCGTTGAAGATGCTCGTGAAATCAAAGCGCCACAAAAAAATCGTGTTCATTTTGTCCTGTCCAGAACAGAACAAAATAATAAATTTGATTACGCCAGATTATTGGATTTGGTTGTTCGTATGACACCAGATGTAATTATTGGTGGTGAAATTTCTACGGATAATGCGTCTGTGTTATGGGAAATGTTGGGAACAGGGCATGATCATTTTTATACAACAATTCATGCCGAATCGGCCGAGGCTGCATATGCAGCATTTGCAGATAGAATTTTGCATACTCAACCTGCATATGATCGCAGCGAATTAATGGAAGAAATGAAACATAAACTGCGTGTGGTACAATTAACTCGTGATGGAGATATACGTGCAGTTACAGAAGTTGTATAAAAAACGCCGCAATTTGCGGCGGGGTTAAATTAAAAAATTATTTGCCCACGAATACGAGCATTGCGAGGAATTGGCCCAAAAGAAGAATCTTCTGAAACATAGATATCGCCGTTTACTATGAAATCTCCGCAAAAATTTAACGCATTTATATTACGAACGATCAAGTTGCCATTTACTTTTACGCCACAGGGCAGGGTAAATCCACGCATATTTTGTATAATTAAATTACCGTTTATGTATGTTTGATTGTGTAAACGTTTGCCAACTCTTTCACCGTCAATAATTACATCCCCATTAACATTTATAAATTCTGTTTCTATAAATGCCGGCCTACGAGTAGGTGCTTTAAATGGTAATATGATAATTGTTTTTTCTTCTTCTTCTATTAAAACATCTTCTTGGGGGTCTACTTTTGGATAACTTTTGATAACAACATCAGGAACAGTATTGCTGATAATCTGAACATTATTTTTTGGCAATGTTGTGATAATTTCTGGTTGTCTGCCAGCACGAGTTTTGTTTTTATCACATTTTGGACCCAATAGTTGACCGATCAGGAAAGAAAACAAAATAATTATAAATAACATCAGTGTTAAATTACAAAGACCGTTCAAGTCAATGCCGCAAATCCAATTCCATACATCACGTGGCATACGAACAAATAACCAACGTAAAGCACGGACTGCCCAAACGGGGCGATCGGCAACTGCTTTGATATTTGTATTTTTTGCAGCAACTGAAAATCCCTTTGTTTTATTAATAGCTTTAGATTTTTTAGCCACAATAATATCCTTTGTTTTGAAAATATTATAGCCATAATATATGCTTTGTCAAGCTATTTTACAAACACAAAAGTTATCAAATATAAACAGTGGGTAATTAATGGGTAAATAAAAAACCCGCACATTGTGCGGGTTTTGATTAGAATTGGAAATCTTTGGAACTGGTTGTTTCATCATTCCATTCTTTACAATATTTTACCTTGAACAAAGGATTCTTTGTTTTCTTGCAAGTCTGGGATCTTATAGATCTGGTGCAAACTAAAGTTTCCCAATTGAAAGTAGTTGTTACAACTTGTTTGAAATTCCATTGGTTCAATGATTGGCTGGCTGTTAAGTCAGACGCACTTGGTGGTGTAACAGAGGTCGAGTTGTTTTTGGATGCCAATGACATTATTCCTGCGGCACTCATAGCAAGGCTGGCACCCCCAGTAAATGGTGCAGCAACTGCCCCAGAAACAGTCATATAGATACCCAACATTTGCCCAAATCCACTTTTTGGTGGGGTTGGACTTGCTGGTAATGAACTGCCAGTTGCCAAAGCTTTACAAGACTTTACGGCAACCATACGTCTGGAATCAAGAGCATCTTTTTCCTGGATTTTTCCAATACGTTCACCTATTGCGGCTTGGTCTTCCAATAATTTGCCATTTAATTCATCAAACTTTTTATTGTAATTATCACGGGCAGCTTTTACTGCAGAACTAGCAATAAGCATGCGCATTTGCTTTGTAAGATCTGGGAATCTTGCAGAATTTGCATCGGTTGACCCCAATTTTTGTACGGTTTCGTTAATTTTCATACCTTGTACTTCGCGGCCAGTCATACAGTATTTAAGTGTTGGATCAGATTCTATAGTATTGATAGCGGTATTAATACTATTTTGTAATTGTGCCATTTCTGACTCGGCCTTTTCTTTGCCTGTTGCAGACAAAGTTGTTCCGCTGTTTTGCATGTAGTCACTGATATCTTTTAACTTACCATTTTCATCAAAATCAACACTTTCCCAATAAAGCATTCCGTCTAAAACGCCAGCCAACGGGGTGTTCGAACGTAATTCATTATCAGTAATTTGTGATATATCAGTTTTACATCTTGTATAATTTACATCCAAAGAAGTCCCATTATTAGTATAACCACATATTTTATATTCAAGTGATCGACTACCAATGCCATCAGATACAGATAAGTTATCGCAATTTTCTGTTCCACCGCATATTTTTACCATTGCTTCATCAGCGGCTTTTTGACATGCCACCATCATGTTATTATCAATGTTCAAGAATATACCTTGGATCATATTTGATATTTCTGTGTAAACTGTATCGCCACGAATATCTTGTCCTTCATATACTTTTTGGCATCCGACAAGTTTATCATAAGGACACATACGAATTATTGAATCGGTATCCAAACCAACGCATTTTGTATAGTCTTCACCGCAACGGTCATCAGACTGCAAGCAAGCTTTAACTTCCTTGGTACATGAATCAACGCGCATAGCGGCAAGTTTAGCAGTTACGAAATCCCAAATCATGGATTTTTTAGCTTCTGCCGCGGAATCAGTGGAAATGCCACATTCATTCAATTGAACTTTACATATATTCAACATTGCTTCTGGTCTGGACAAGCACATATCAAAGCTGCCTTCTTGATCATTTGGATCTATTGTATCCATACATCCTTTTCTGAAACATTCGGATATATTACCTATACAATTGGTACGACGATTTGCTTCGGCTTGTAATTCTGCTGATTTAAGAGATGGTGCGATTTCGCGTACAAATGCATTCCATACGGCATCTTTATCCTTGCTTACGGCATTAACGCAGTTGTTAGTTACTGATTCACACAAAGGTCTTTTTGATAACAAAGCATCATAAGTACTGGCAGCAATTTGGATTTTTGTTGCACTGCCTGTTATGTTATATGTTTTTGATTTAGAGCGGGAAACAACACTGCTGCTTTTTGCATTTTCTGCGGCAACTATACCAACACATCCGGTCCAGTCATTTTTACAGGCGCCCCTGGATTCGTCTTGCATACATTTACGCATTTCAACTACGCATTGTCCCAAATCCCACTTATTTGCGTTTTCATAAGATTCCAAAGCGGCATTACGTAACGCTTGTTCTGCGACTTGTAATTTCTTTGCGGATTCGTTTTTCATTTTTTTCAAATAGTTTTCATAGCTGCGACAATCAGATTGTATGGTTTGAGCATACATCATTTGTAGCATACGAATATCTTTTGAACATTCTGGCATTTGTTGAACACAAATGTTGCGAGCCGCATTATGTAAATTATCACCAGTTTTATCCTGGATTAAACTTAAATCAGCGTTTTCAACGGTTGCTGTTTCGTCATCAAATCCGAAAGTTGGTTCACTGTCAAAAATACTTAAATCCAATGAAGCCCTGGTTCTTGTTTTCTCGGTTTTAGATGACGAAGAATCTGATGAAAATTCTTTTGCCGCATCTTTTACAGTATTTAAAACATAGTCTGCTTTATTGCCGGTTCCCAAGTTAATTTTTTCAACACCTGTTGTGGCCATGTTTCTTGTTTGTGTATCTAATTTTTCTATTTCTACTAAAACATTATCCAGATCGGCTTTTTTATCACTGCATCTACAACGTCCACCAGTATCATTTTCCAACATACAGAAACTGTCCATACAACCATAGTATTTAGTTCTACATTCATCACTGACAGTAGTATTAGTAGTTGCAGCGGAAACGCCGACACCAGTTTGAACAACGTTTTGTTTTGTCCCGGCACGCGCAGCAATAACAGGAACTTTATTATTAGTAGTGTTAATAGCGTTAGAACTTCCAGCGCGCGCAGATACAGTTTGATTAATAGAGGGATCAGATTTAATAGGGGCACTAGATTTAAGTTGAGTATTAGTAGAAGCGATACTGCGTCTTGATGCTGCTTCAACGTTACCCGATTGTCCCAACACTAGAAAACTGGTTGTAATTAGCAAAAAAATTTTTTTCATTTGTTAAATACCTTTTATGACTTATAGATATTTTATCAGAAAATTTGTATTAAATGAAGTTAAATTTGTTTCAAAATAATGTTTTTAAATTATTTTCCCCAATCTGTACTTATATTTGTTTCTGCCAACAAAGGTACAGATAAATATGCAACGTTTTCCATAGTTGTTTTTACTTGGTCTGCAAAACTTAATGATTCCGCGATGTCGCATTCACAAACAATTTCATCATGAACCTGCATAATCATTTTTGCAGAAGAAGATTTTAACTCGGAAATTTTTATCATTGCTAATCGCATCAGGTCTGCTTCGAACCCTTGGATTGGGGCGTTAATTGCGGCACGCATTGCGTATGCGCGTAATCTAGGATTTCGAACTTCGGGTAATTCTATGCGGCGACCCCATGGGGTATAAACGCATCCGTTATCCAATGCGAATTGTTTTGTTTTATCAAAATAATTTTTTATTTCTGGTAATTCAGCCAAATAAGAATCTATTATTATTTGTGCTTCGGTTCTGGAAATATTTAATTGGTTTGCCAGACCAAATGCAGAAATTCCATAAATAATTGAAAAGTTTAATGTTTTTGCTTTGGCACGTAAGTCTTTTGGAACTGGCTCGCTATCCGGAATTTTAAAAACGGTTCGTGCAGTTTTGGAATGAATATCTTCACCACGAGCAAAAGTTTCTTTGAATGATTTTATATCTGCAACATCGGCCAGTAATCGTAATTGAATCTGAGAATAGTCAGTGGATATTAAAACACGACCAGATGGTGCAACAAAACATTTTCTTATTTCTTCACCCAGCTTGGTTTTTATCGGGATATTTTGCAGGTTTGGATCGCGCGAAGACAGACGCCCAGTGTTTGTGCTGGTTTGTAAATAAGTTGTATGAATACGTCCATCAGATGCAATTTGGTGCGGCAACGCGTCTGTGTAAGTTCCCGCCAGTTTCGATAATGAACGCCATTCTAAAATCTTATCTGCGATTGGATGTTCTATTTCTGCCAATGTATCTGCGTCCGTGGATTTATGCAATGGTAAACCCATTTCTTCGTATAATACAGTTGCCAATTGTTGGGGACTGGCGATATTAAATTCATGTCCAGCCATGTGCCAAATTTGTTTTTCCAGCTCTTCCATATCTTTATGGAATATTTCAGATAATGTAGAAAAGCGAGATTGGTTTACCATGACGCCCGTGCGTTCCATGTTTAATAAAACCTTTAATAATGGCAGGTCGCAATTTTCATAAAGCTTTTTTAATTTTTCATTTTTATTCAGTTTTTCACGAAAGATTTCATACAGACCAAAACAAACCCAAGCATCTTCGGCGGCATATGGTGCAGCAATTTCAACAGACAAAGTTTCAAAGTGCATATCTTTGGATTTTGTTTTTGTCGGAAACAATGATGAAAATTTTATATTTTCATGATCTAGATAAATTTTTGCCAGTTCATCCAGATTGTGAGCGTGCGCCGTTCCATGCAAAACATAAGAAAGAAGCATTGTGTCATCAATGGGCGCAATAGCATTTGTATCCCAGCCTTCGTTAGATAAAATATGTAAATCATATTTTAAATTATGTCCAACTTTTATTATGTTTGTATTTGTTAAAATTGGCCATAATTTATTTTTTACTATGTTCAAAGAAAGTTGTGATACAGATGAATTTTTAACTTCTGTACCAAATAAATCATTTTGTTTTTCTGTATGTCTGATTGGAATATAAGCACCAGATTTAGAATTTGTTGCCAAAGAAATCCCAACAATTTTATCAGCCATAGAATCCAGGCCAGTGGTTTCAGTATCAATTGCCAAAACATTATTTATACCAGATAAAAATTTATCTAATTCTTGTTCAGTCGTGATAATTATTGTTTGTTCATATTTTATTTGTGGAATGTCAATGGTGATAACTTTGTTCGCAAATAATTTGGTTGCTTTGGTTTTCAAAGAATTGCTTTCCAATTTTGTTTCTGCAAATTCTAAAAATGTGGGCAAATCAAATTTGAATTTTTCATTTTTAAATTCTGGTAATTCTACATCAGCTTTTAAAGTAACCAGCTGACGTGAGATATAGGCTTGGTCTTTGTAATCTTTTAATAAATTACGAATACGTTCATTTTTTATAGTGTCCAGATTTTCATATAATTTATCCAGATTGTTAAACTCGTTAATAAGTTCGGCTGCTTTTTTAGGGCCAATTCCTGGAACGCCTGGGACATTATCACTGGAATCCCCCATTAATGATTGAACATCAATAACTTGGTCTGGGCGAACACCAAATTTTTCCAAAACTTGGGCTTCGTGAATTTCAATAGATTTCATTCCGTCATATAAAAAAGAGCAGGGTGATACTAACTGCATTAAATCTTTATCACCGGTAACAATTCTGGTTTTTCCGGTATCACATTCACGTGCGGCAAGTGTTGCGATTACATCATCTGCTTCGACCCCCATAATCGCCAATACGGGCATTCCCATTGCTCGCGCGGCCTCGTGTGTTAATTCTATTTGAGCAATTAAATCTTCAGGAGTGTCACCACGATTAGCTTTATACTGGGGATAAATATCATTGCGGAAATTTTTTCGTGCGGCATCAAAAACACAAAAAAATCTGTCTTCGGGGTTTGTGTTTGCAAGCAGTGGTAATACCATATTGCAAAAACCATATACGGCGTTCACGGGCGTTCCATCGCTACGGTTAAGACGCCCGTGCACGCCGTAATATGCACGAAATAATAAAGAATTTCCGTCAATTAATGTCAGCATTAAAACTGGTATCTAAGCTTCAAGCGACCTTCGTAATGCAATGCATCCAAATTATCTTCGTATACATCTGGCATATAAACTGCGCGACCTTCGACGTCAATTTTCATAGCAGTTGCAGGGACTGCAAAGGTTAACCCAAGCATACCCTGGGCAGCCCAATTTTCATCTACATCAACATTAGATTCTTTGAATGATCCACCATATTGCATACCGCCACCAAAACCAATATAAGGGGTTACGATTATTGAAGGGAATAATTTAAATAATACGTTACCCATGGCCATATTTGTTTTCAAAACGTCAGTATCAACATGATTGTATTCTATTTCTAAACGAATAACTGGGATATCAATACCCATAACTGCACCATAAGATATGGCAGATTCGCTGAAATCATCGGCCATTGGACCGTCAACCATGTAACGTTCGCTTCCCATACCGCCGGTTGCGCCGATATAAAGATCAAGTATAGATGCCTGGGCTCCGCCAAAGCATAACATAGTGCATAATGCTGGTACGATTGATTTTTTTAAGTTCATATTTTTCTCCTTTGATGGTATTATTATAATAGAATAAAGACAGTAAGATATGCAAGAGAATAAACCTGTATTAATAGTTGGTCTGGGAAATCCTGGATCTGAGTATTCGCGCACGCGTCATAACGTGGGCTTTATGGCCATAGACAAATTGGCAGAAAGAAAAGCGCAAAATATAACGTGGAAGAAAGAAAAAAATGCTTTGACCACTAAAATTGATAATATTATTTTTGCCAAGCCACAAACTTTTATGAATTTATCAGGGTTGGCGGTTCAAGCATTGATGACTTTTTATAAAATTCCGCTTGAAAATATGGTTGTAATTCATGATGACGTGGATTTGAAACTTGGGGACGTTCGTGAAAAGATTGGTGGTGGCAGTGCTGGGCACAATGGAATTAAAAGCATAGATGCTGCTGTTGGACCAGATTATCATCGTATCAGAATTGGTGTGGGTCGAGGTGCGCAACCAATTGACACAGCTGACTGGGTTTTGGGGCGTTTTTCATCGGACGAGCAAGAAATAATCAATAATACAATAAAAAAAATAATAGATAACTTTTGCTTTTAACTCAATCTCTTTTGTGATAAAATAAAACAAGAGAGAAATGAAAGATTTCAAGTCAATTTTTTTAATTGTTGGTTGCGGACTGTTGTCCGTAAATTCTTATGCTGCATGCGTGCAACAGAACTTTAATCAATGTTTGGATTCTGCCTGTGCTGTTAATATTGGAATTAATCCAGCTGCGCGTTGTCAATTGTGTGGAACATCTGACGCTGGAACCGAAGCCAGTGGCATGACTTCATTAACTTTGGGAATGGCGGCAAAAAATACTTTGACGGCAAAGGAATTAAAATCAGCACCTATAAATCCTGCCGAAAGATACGCATGGGCAATAAAAGAATGCGCAAAAAAAATTGATGGATGCACGACTGATAATACGGGCGAGTATGATAAATTAATAGAGCAATCTTGTCGCGCGGCCAGTATAGAAATTCAAATGTCCAGCGCTCAAACAGTATCAAATACAAAGAAAGACCAGACAACATGTGAATCTTCGATAAATGCTTGTGTATTAAGTAATAAAAAATGTGGTGCGGATTTTTCTGCTTGTCGTGAAGATAATGATTTTAATCGTATTTTTTCGGAATGCAGTGTTGATGCAACGGGATGCTCCCAATTTACAAATGCTATTCGTGATACTAATAAAGCAGCGCGGGATACTGCTATAAAAAATTCTGCCGCCAGCATAACAAAAATAGTTGCGGGATATAAAACTACGCGCGAAACGAAACTGGCCACGGCGCAAGCGGATTGTAAAGATAACGCTGCGTATGACACATGTGTTGAAAATGTGTGTGCTGAAAATATGAAGAATGGTTGTGGGGCAAAATATCCAAACGAAACATCAATGGCAAAACAATTGTGCAAGTTTCAAAGTATTGCCTGCGAGAGGTTAAAATAAAAAGAATGAAGAAAATTATTTTTTACTCTTTATTATCTTTTATATTTGCTGGTGTTGCAAGTGCTGCTGATGTTGTTTCGCGTACAACATCTGTGACTGCCAAGTCCGCATCCAGATCTCGTCCTACGACTACTGCGACTTCGGCTCGTGCATCAACAACCGCTGTTGCAGAACCAATTATTACCGAAGTTGTTTCCGAAGAACAGGTTACTACTACCGAAGAATCTGCAGAAGAAACACCAACCATAGATTCCGAAAAAACCAATAAATTTTCTGCGGCGTTAAATGGTCAATCTGTTGAAACCAGTGGATCATCAGATTTGAAAGACTTAATAAAAAAACAACGTTCGGCTGATGAATCTTCAACTACTGTATCTTCGGCTGTTGTTCGCAAAATAGCAGTTACCAGCAGCAACAGAAATTCTTGCGATGAAAGTTTACGAATCTGTATGAAAGAAAAGTGTGGAGATAATTTTAAAAATTGTGCGCTGGATACAGATTTATTATGGGGTGAAAAAATAGAATCTTGTCGCATTGCTTCGAAATGTACGGGTGCGGAATATGCCGCGTTTGCACCAGAAATTAAGGCTGACAGAGATTCATATCAATTGCTTGGTAATTTTGTAGAGGTTCAAACATGCGGCTCGGAATATAACGAATGTTTGGTTACCGGATGCGGAACACAGTTAAATGGATGTTTGAATAAAGCGGCAGGTGATAAAGTAATTTCTGATTGTTCCAAGATTGCTGAAAAATGCAGAACAGCAGATTCTGGATTGGCCGCGCGCGCGATGGATGTTTTGGGAACCATGCGTCAAGACGCGGAAAAGCAAGTTCCAATAGATGAAAAAGAACTTTATACATTGCGTGATAAAATGGAATCGCAATGCAAAAGTTTGGGTGCGATGCTTGATACGCGTACAATGAGTTGTGTTTTTTCAGTTGAATTTTGGCTTGCGGGTAATGGTAATCCGTATGCCAGTAAAAAATTGTATGCTGGAAAAACATTTGATTGCACCCAGGATTGGTTTGGTGTTGATGTAACAACTTATAAAGAAGATGCAGCGCGTTTAACCCGTGAACAAAAAGCCGCGACCAGTGCGTTGATGGGTGCCGGCGTTGGAACAGCAGCGGGTGTTGGATTAAATGCAGCGGGTGTTGGATTAAATAAAGTTACACCGTCAATCGGTGCCGGTACAAGTGGGGCAGGCAAATAAAATGAAAAAAATATTTTTAATTTTATTAGGAATTAGTTTTTCTTTCTCTGCTTTTGCTATGGGTCCTTATGAGCCACAGGATAGTATTATAAATAATGTTATTTCTGATGAAAATGAAGAAACCGAAGAGTTTGATGACCCTGATATAGAAAGTAATGTAAAAAAAGCCGTAAACAAAAGTGATCAAAGCGTTATGAGCAAGGTTGTAGGCAGTGTTTCAACCGCTGCGATGGGTATTGGTGGTATGGAATTGGCCCAGGGTTTGTCCGAACAAAAATCTGATAAAGCTGCAACTGCTGAAATGCAAAATTATTTATCAAACCTTTATTGTACATATTCAGATAAACAAGTTAAGTATGGTGTAACAGATGTAAAGATAGATGATGGTAATAATTTGGATTTGTTGCGCGAAGAATTTTTAACCAAAGCTGCCACATTAAAATATACAAAAGAACAATTGGGTCTGAAGGCTGGACTAGAATCCGAAGTGGTATTTGATGATGCCGCAACTGCTTTGTATAACAATCAGGGAACCAGTCGTGGTGACAGTAAATTTGGAAGACTCAGCGAAGCGATAATGGATGAAACAGGAAGTGATGCCCAGATAATTGCAGCACAACAGGAAAAAAGTAAGAATCGTGTAACTGGTGGTGCAATTGCGGTTGTCGGCGGTGTAGCGGCATCAATTGGTGGAAATGCACTTATAAATAGTATTGGTAATAAAGATAAAAAATCAGAAAAACAACAAATTGAACAAGAATCAGAATTAGTATCAGAAGAAGAAGAACAAATAGAAGATTCAGGACAGTATGATAATATTATATTTGTTAAGCCAACAAAAATGGAAAATAAAAAACAATCAGAACAGGTAACAGAAGAAAAAGTTGAGAAAGAAACTGAAAATACGGATTATG
>CAZPLT010000001.1:46163-79960 GCA_964587855.1 uncultured Muribaculaceae bacterium
TCAGAACAGGTAACAGAAGAAAAAGTTGAGAAAGAAACTGAAAATACGGATTATGTGGATTCCCCAGTGTCAGTCCCCGATGATGAATCATATCAAGTTAATGAAAATTTAGATAACATGACATAAAAAAATAAAAAACCGCGCGAAGCGCGGTTTTTTTATCTCTATTATTCACCTATAAGTCTTTTATAAACTCTTTGATTTATTTTTACCGGATATTTACGTTGCATAAACGCCATATAATCATCAGCCAAAGCGCGATTTATTAACATGTTTGCTTCTTTTTCCAATGCTGCTTGTTTATCAGCATTTGCGGCGGCTGGGATTTCTTTTTTTACATTCAGAACATAAAAAGCATTTGCAGCGGGTACAATTGTTTTTGTTCCGATTCGGTTTGCAAAAGCCATATTTAATACTTCGGCTGGTGCACCATTTGCGCGACCAACTTTGGCTGATTGTCCACCAGATAATTTTCCACCAGCATTTAATTTAATCAGCAATTCATTTGCTTTTTTATATGCCATTTTTTCTTGTTGTTCAATTTTCCATTTCGCAATTAAATCTTTTTTAACAGATTCAAATGGAGCGTTGTGTTGTGGGGTGATATTATCAACGCGCACAATTGCAAAACCTGATTTTGTTTCAATGATTTCGCTTTCTATACCTTGGTCCATTGCAAATACATCTGTTGATGCAACGATTGTATCAGAAGATTTTTGTCCCATAGAAATTGCAGGTACAGAAACAAATTTTGCATTTGCTTTGGCAGCGGCAGTCGCCATTGATTCACCGCTGATTAAATCGTCTTCTACTTTTTGTGCAATTTTATAACCCGTATCATAATTATCTGGCTGGCTCATTTTTGCAGATATCAAAACATAGGAAATCTTTCTGGATTCTGGAACCAGCTTTGGATTTTTCGCATATGTTTCACGTAATTGTTGTTCGGTTGGATTTACAGATATATTAAAATCAGAAAACTTTACACTGGCAAATTCAATTTCACGAGTGGTGTATCTAGATTGATATATTGCATTGGCCATAAATTTTGGTGCTGGCATTCCCGCACTGACCCCAGACAAAACCATTCTGCGCAAAGTTTCGCTGCGAATGGAATCTGCTAATTGTTCTTCGGTCATTTGTGCGTGACTTAAAATTACATTGAATTTTCCCAAATCGAATTTTTTATTTGTTTGGAAGGCGGGTTCAGCCTTTATAATCATGGCAACATTTGCATCGGACGAGGTTAATCCCAAATCAATTGCTCGTTGTTGCAACATTAACTGAGTTGTCATTTGTGACAAGATTTGTTCTGAAAACGCTTTTTGGGATTTTTTGTCAGAATAGAGTTTTTTTTGCTCTTCACGACTCATTGAATTTATAATACGACCACGTTGCGCATCAAAAGATTGTATTTTAAGTGGCGCACCACCAACCCGCAGTATTGAATCATCAATACGGCTTTCCCCAAATATCCAGCTGGCTGCCCCCCAACCAACAAAGCTGAAAATCAGTATTCCCATTAAAATTTTTGCCAATGGCTTGTCCGAAGCTTTTCTTAAATATTCTAGCATTTTTTCCCCTTTTGGGCTAAGATAGCAAACGAAGCAGGAGAAATGCAAATGAAATTTATAGTTGGGAATTGGAAAATGAATGGCACTGTTTCTGTGCTGCAAGAATTTTATGAAAAGCTGGGGAATGTTAAAACTGATAATAAGATTATAATTTGTCCTCCTTTTACCTTATTAAATACTGCCCAGGGCAGACCGAAAAATATGGATTTGGGTGCGCAAGATTGCAGTGCACATGAAAATGGGGCTTTTACTGGCGAAATTTCCGCGGCTATGATTTCGGATACTGGCGCAAAGTATGTTGTTATTGGTCACAGTGAACGTCGCACATATCATAATGAAACAAATGAATTGGTTGCCAGCAAGGCATCTGTTGCGGCGGCTAACGGTTTAATTCCTATTATATGTATAGGGGAAACAGCAGAAGATAAAAAAACAGGACGAACATTAGATGTTATCAGTCAGCAAATAAAAACATCCGTGCCTGCGGGTTTATCCGAGTTTATAATTGCTTATGAACCCGTTTGGGCGATCGGGACAGGGCAAACCCCAACCAGCGAAGATATAGAGTCAGTACATACACGAATTGCCGCAATGACTCCGGCGCCAATATTATATGGTGGGTCAGTAAACAGTGCAAATGCATCGCAAATAATGTCTGTTAAAAATGTGAGCGGTGTTTTAGTTGGTGGGGCTTCCTTGAAATCAGAAGAGTTTTTATCTATAATAAAAAGCACAGATAATTAAAAAGCACAGGGTATTAATATGAAAGATGAAAAAGTTATTCCGGAAACTTCTGTTGATAACAAAGAAGAAGCCGTGGTTGAAGAAGCAAATTCCAAGACAGAAGAATTACAATCAAAAATTACAGAATTAAATGATAAATATTTACGGGCAATGGCCGAATTAGAAAATACCAGACGTCGTGCATCTATGGATGCCCAGGCTGCAGCCCGTGTTCGTGCTATTGCAGTTGCTGAAAAATTTTTGCCATTGATTGATGCTATAAATGCAGCAACCCAGCATCAACCAGATAATAAAGATTTTGAATCTTTGATGCAGGCAGCAATAAGTGCTTTGGAAAGTGCCGGCATAAAAAAGATAGAATCTGTCGGGCAATTATTAAATCCAATGTTGCATAATGCGGTTCATATTGAAGAATCAGACGATCCATCCGGGACAATAACCAATGAATTTCAACCAGGATATATGTTGGGGGACGTTGTTTTACGCCCAGCAGCAGTGATTGTTGCAAAGTAAAAAACTGGCATTGCCAGTTTTTATTTTTCTGCTTTACTTACTTTTTAATTTTTTACTATAATTGATAAAAGAGAGAAAATGTTAATGAAGCTAAAATGTTTTGCCCGTTATTTTTTGATTGCTAGCAGCATGTTATTTTTTGCTTCTATTCCTGTTCGTGCAGATTTCACCAATGCAGCCAAATTATTAACAGCAGCTCGTAATGGGGATACCAGGACAGTTGATGCTTTGGTTCGTTCAGGTGCTGATATAAACTATGTTGACAGTACTGGCTTGTCTATTGTTTGTACTGCTATCAGAAATAATGATACTCGTACGTCTCAAATTTTACAGGCGTATGGTGCAGATGCATCAAAGTGTGATCAGCAAATAAAAAAATATAATAAAAAGCAAGCAAGTAATAAATATTCCACCGGATTTTTTAACGGACTTTCTACCCCACAAAATATGACATTATTGGTTGGTGGTGCGGCTGTAGCTGTTGGCGGTGTAGTATTGCTGTCTTCATCAAGTAGTGATAGCAGTAGTAGTACTGTTGGAAATACAGGTACTCATACGGGAACAACAACAACGACAACAACGACAACAACGGTATGGTCTTTGGGTGCTTTGCCATATGGTCCATCTGGAACTAATTATGAACCTGATTTTTATAGTACTGCGGCTAATCTTCCGTACAGTGAAGATTTTGCATATATGTCAGAAGACAATAAACAAAATTATTTATTATTAATGCATGGGTATTCACCATTGGCACGTGGATATTTGGGACAAACTACATTTCGTTTGGGTTCTACTGGTGCGTATGCTCCGGTTGAGGTTTTAAATGCTACTGGTGGTGGACGTCCAATTTTAACTGCATTGATAACAAATAATGGAATTAATCCCACGGGCAGTGCAATACGTGGAAATATAGATTATGCAACCAGTAGTGCCGTTGATTCCACAACGTATGCCGTTGATAAATATTATAATAATGCAGCAGACGGTGGTGTAGAAAACACTATTTTTGATTTGTCTGGGTATGGAACTGTATTTAATGATTATGCTTCTGGCACGGAATCCTCATTGGCAAAAATTATTGCTGGGTGGGAATATGGTGGTCGTGCAACAGGCGATTTTTATGGGTTTGCGCCAAACAGTCAGCTAGTAGTTTATCGTACCGGTGGTGGAAATTTATGGACCGAAGATATCAGTGGTGATGTTTTGGGTGCCGCCGATAGTGATGCTTATGATACTATTACTCTGGTAAATATAGGCGGAACAGATTATACGGCCACTTATGATGGAACCGATGGAACATTTACTGTTGATGGGGCTTATGGATTTACAGGTACTGTTGGCGCAGATGATTTATTATATGTTGATGCAGGTGGCGGGGCAACAAATGTTTATTCTTTGGATGGCAGTGGTAACCTAGTTATTGCTGGTCAATTAACAGCCGCAGATTATTTAAACTTCCAGGCAATGTTGGATGCGGCAAATCTGGGTGGTGTTGGCAGCAGGGTTGTAAATGTAATTGCAAATTCGGCGTTGATTCAACCAATGCGCAGTATCAGTTCCGCAACAATAAACGATGCGCTGGTATTAACTTCAGCTGGGACAACTACTTCTGCGAAACAGCAAATATTTCTAAATTTATTAAATTATTATTATAATCAAAATACATCTGATACATCAATACCTGGAAATGACGCGGGTAATTTATTTGGTGGTATGGGCAGCAGTTGGTCGCCAATTTTAATCTTTTCAACGGGTGAATTTAATTGGGGATTGGGCGAAGGAGAAAGCTTAAGCATTCTGGATGCAACATTTGAAAATATGGCCCCATCTTTATGGAGTAATCTAAATCATTTATTTATGTCAGTTGTTGCTGTTCAGACCGAAGACGGGACAGATAATGTTTCTTCTGTTACTGGATTAAGTACTACACTTACTGGAAAAATTACATTGTCTTCATATTTGGGGGATGATGGAAATACTTATGCTTCGCGTGCTTGTGGTATGGCGGGCAAAGGTACCAGCAGCGTTGATCCATGGTGTTTTGCGGCAGCTGGTGGAACAGGAGAACAGGCTGTTTCAGCAATGGCTGGTGCAGTTGCCACGATCAAGGGTGCGTTTTCGTATATGAGTTCTGGTCAAATATTTACACTGTTGGCATTGACCAGTGATGGTACTTTGCTTGCTGCATCTAATACTAATGGCACACCTCAAACCGAGGCTGAATTGATAAGCTATTTACAAGCTAAATATATATTGCCGCCTGAATTCCAGGCACGTGTTGATGGTGGCGAAGATTATTTGAATGTTTTTTCCGAAGTATACGGATATGGTTTAGTAAACTTGGAACGCGCAACTACACCAAGTACAAGTATTTATTATGCAACAGGGACATCTACGATTGGCGCTCAATGGCGTTCGGCCAGTGCCAGCACATTTAATTCAACTGTGTTTTCTTTATCTGGGGCATTTGGTTCCCGCAATGCTTCTTTATCATTGCCTGTGTGGGATACATTGGAATCGGCGGATGGCAGCTTAACATTACCCCGAGTTTTCGAAAGTGATTTTGGATTATCCAGCGGTCGTCGCGGCATTTTCTTGACCGATGTTTTGGGTGATTTTTCAACAGAAAAAAATAATAATGTTGAACAAACAATGAATGGTTTTTCAACCAGTATGAAATTATCAGAATCAAACAGAACTTCTAATATGAATGGACTGGATGAAATGTCATTTGGATACGAATCGGGCGATTGGAAATTTAATGCTGAATATAAACATCATTTGAATGATTCGGATAATGTTGTATTGCGTGGTGATGGTTCTAATCCTATTTTATCATTGGCATCTGATGCAGTATCATCAAGTGTATGTTTTGGCAGTGGTGCATGGAATTTTGGTATGAAGGCGTTTAGTGGAAAAGTTACTGATGAACAATTGTTGGAATATGATCCGGTAATTTCCGGAACTTATGAATCACAAAAGCTAGGGTTTATCCAGGGTGGCGAGAGTTCGATTGGTTACAAGGGTAATAAATTTGCATTAAAAACTTCTATGGGAACTGTTCACGAAAACAATACAATATTGGGTACTTATTCTGATGGATTAATGGGATTGGGTGGTGGTGATACAATTTATATTGATTCCATCGCAATGTTTGCACCAACCGATTCGTTCAGTTTAACTGCGCGTGCAACTTTTGCAAATACCAGTGCAAATCCAAATGGTGATGTAATTTTGGGATTATCAGAAATTCAATCAGATGCATTTGCGGTATCTGCTGATTATAAAAATTGGTCATTTGCGATTACACAACCTTTGGCGGTAAGAAAAGGTAATATGGAATACGCAACAATGGATTATGAAATTGTTGAAACTCCTGGTGGGTACGAGCTGAATACAACCCCGTACATAGCAAACTTTGATTTGGCGCCAAATGTACGTGAAACCAGATTTTCTTTGGCATATCGCACCAAACTGGGTGCAATGACAACTGGGGCACTTGGATTTGTTTATCGTGTTAATCCGGACAATACGGATCAATTTGGTAATGAATCTATATTTATGTTGAAAATAAAGCATTCTGTTGGCATTTAACACTTGCGCCGAAAACCCTATTTTTGCTAAAATTTTTATAATATGAAAAAGCTGTTTAGTCTTGCTTTTTGTGTTGCGCTGTTTTGCGCTGGTTTTGTGCGTGCCGATGATATCGACGCGGCGCGTGCAGCTGTGCGTGGTTCAACAACAACATCATCAGTTGTGCCTTCTTCCAGGACAGAAAGTCGCGAGCAAAAAACAAGCACTCAATCATCAACTTCATCAAAATCAAATCAACAAACTTCGACGCGCAGCGGTACTGCGCCACGTGTAAGTTCTGAATCCAAGACACGAAGTGCAGTTCCACAAACACAACAAACACGTGAAATTTCTTCGCGTTCTGCTGTGTCAACACCTGTGGTTTCATCACGTAATGCGACCAGCAATGTTTCTAATTTATCTGTTCCTGGACGTGCAGGAAAAATTTCTTCACGTTCTGCTGTGTCAACACCTGTGGTTTCATCACGCAGTGCAACGGTTGCTCGCTCGGGGACAACTTCTACACGATTGACGGGTACTGCTACATCTGGATATAAAGCTTGTCGTGATACTTTTTTCCAGTGTATGGATGAATTTTGTGCAAACAAAGATGCACAATTAAAACGTTGTGCTTGCTCGGCCAGAATACATGAATTTGATAACATCAAAAAAACGTTGAATACCGTAGAAGACAAGATGTTAGATTTTAACGAACGTTTGTTGGCGGTCAATATGGATAAAGAAGATGCTGTGGCTATGTTCACCGCGACCGAGGGGGAAACAGCATATCAACAAGAAGACAAATCAGATTCACAAAGTATTTTGAATACTATTATGAAAAAGTTGCAATCGACCAGTGCGGAAACAGAATCTACGAATGCTCTATCGGCAATAAATTTATCAATGGACACAAATGTTTTTGACACGGTTGATTCAGAGCTTGGGGCAGAAACAGTGGTCAAAGAAGGCGAAGCTTTATACTCAGCGGCTTTGCCAACTTGTTTAGAAATGGCTAACGAAGTTTGCGCCGAAGATGAAATTCCAATAGTAAAAAGTGCTTATAATGCATCGATAGAGCAAGATTGTAATACTGTTGCAAAAACTTATGCAAGCTTGAAAGATAAAACACTTGAAAAAGTTCGCGAAGGAAATGCATTGCTTGAAATGTCGCGTTTAAATAATCAACAAACACGTAATTCGGATGATATTCTTGCGTGCAAGAAAAAGATGCTGGATGCTTTGTCCGATTCGTCTGTTTGCGGCGAAGATATGAGCAAATGTTTGGATTGGTCCGGGAAATATATAAATCCCGCAACAGGCGATGCTATTTTAACCAGCGATTTAAATCAATTGGCAAATATGATTACTCGCCCAACTGGTAGTGATAAATGGGTAAAAGCATCAAATAATAAAAAATTTGTAACGTTTTTAGAAACCAAGAAAAAATACATAGAACCTGCGATGGTAAATTGCGAATCGCTGCAAGATACTGTGTGGACAAACTTTTTAGAAGATGCATTGGCCCAGATAAAATTGGCGCAAGAAAAAAAATTAGAAGATATGCGTCAAAGTTGTACAACTCTTACGACCGAATGTATGAATAATACTGCGGATTCGCTGGAATATTTTGATTCCCGGGCACTGTCAATTTTCGGTGTTAATTATGATAAAAATGTAAATCAGGTTTGTTCAGATATAGAAACAGCATGCACAACTTTGATGAATGGTCATGGCACAGACGCATACTGGGGTGCAGCGATTGGAAATATTGCAACTGCAAAAACATTGGATCAGATTATTACCACATGTACCGAAGTTGGCAAGAATTGCATTATTCGTAATTGTATGAATTTGGAATCTAAATTTGGTTTGTGTCAATCTGAAACAGCAATCATGAGAACAAATATTTTGAATCATAATAATACTAACCCTTGTTGGGACGAGGTCAGCGAATGTGTTGCAGATGCTGGTGCTTCTGTAATATCAGATATTATGACCACTACGGGAAAATTTGGAACAGATAATGGAAGTGGAACAATAATTGAAAGATTTAATGGTGGTGACGAAATGTATCTGCGCAGTTCTGTTGGAACCAATGTTGCTACTCCGGCGCCATTGGGAATTCATTTGTGGTGTGATGGTGGTTTGAATTCCGAATCAGACTTGTGTCGTATTACAGAACGTATTTGGGGAAATTGTACAGAAAACCCAATAACTGGAAGCGGAACAATTTTGGGAACCGGGTTGCAAAGCGAAAGTTTGCTTGCTTGGTTTGCAGATAATACAATTCAATCATGCAGTGGAACCGCTTGCGATCCTGGCTGGTATCTGTCTAATAATGGTTGTGCAGTTCCAGGGGATTTAACCAGCGATATGGCATATTGCGAGGTTTCGACCGACAGATTTAATGTTGTTGGAACTACATTTGCATCTTTTGTTCCACCAGATGGTGGCACCAACACTACGGAATGGTCGAATTGTTGTTCTGCTGCCCAACTAGATACATTCGGGAATTGTTGTACAATAAGTCAAACCATACCGAATCTAAACCTTGCAGCAACCAGTGGTTATACCGGGGGGGGGCCGTTGGGGGGTGCAGGCGACAATATATGTGCAACCAGTTCTACGGCCAGTGAATTTGGGGCGGCATTTGATGCTGGTACAGGAGGCACCGGACAGTACAGGGCAGGGATGAATTTCTTGGTATGTGTTGGTGGGACTATTGTTGGAACTACTCCTACGGTGGAATATCCGGGGGGCAGTGTTGTTGAATGCAGTGGTCGTTGGGTTGTTATAAATAAAAATGATGGTACATATAGGAACCCTGAATATGATGTTGGTGTGACTGCACCAGCACAGCCAAGTAATTATTATTCTTTGAATATTGTTGATGGCAAAACATGTGTGTTTGACTTTACATTGGGCTGTTGGAAGCTTAATGGGCTTGGCACAACTTGTAATACAACAGATTGTGATAAAATTACTACCCCAACGCCATGGCCAAATAGCGCAGCAAATGATTTGTTTATAGATTATTAAAATATAAGCCTGATAATCAGTATTTTTATAAAGGATAAATGGCATCGGTTTCTGTGCGGTCTGTGAATAAGCCCGGAATATCAACAAAATAAAAGGACTTGACAAATAACTTTTTAATACTATAATATTAGTATAACAAAGCCAGAAAAGGAGGCGGGTTATGAAAAAACTAGGAAATTTATGGGCAAATGCAAAAAACAAAGCAGCAGCAAAAGCTGGATATGCTTTATTGCTTATTGCACCAGTCGTTATGGCAACATCTTGCAAGAAAGAAGCTACCTGTGATTACGAATCAAATCAATACAATGACTCAAAAGAGGTTGCGGCATCTGATTCTGTCGCGCTTACTAATTATAAAGCAACAGCACCACAATTGTTTTTAGGAATGGTTTCTGCATATATGGATCAAGGACAATCAGAAGGACAGGCATGGGAATCGGCACTTAATAATGCATTAACAAATCCTAATGCGTCGGCCGAGCTTAGAGCTTGGGCAACAAATTATAAAAATTGCCTTGATAAATTCAACGCGTCAGTTGCAAACAGAAAAAGCACTTACAATGCTTGGCAGGAATGTGAAGCGTCTAAATAATAATAGTATTTTTAATATTTAAATCCCGTGTTTACACGGGATTTTTTATAATATGAATATGACAACACAATTTTTTCTTGTTGCTTTGAATAAGTTTTATCAATAAAATCAAAATCATGAAGAAAATTATATATTTTTCATTGGCCATTATACTTTTTTCTTCGGATGTTTTCGGGACAGCTTGTTCTGTAAATGATACATATACAGATTGCAATTGTATCCCTTATCCAACAACTAATACTTGTCCAAGTCCCGCGCACAGCTGTAATGATTACTATAATGAGAATGGGGGCAACCCTTTAATTTGTGATACAGCAGATACTTTTCTGGCGAATTTTTTTGGAAAAGAAAGGAAATGCATAACTAACTTAAATACACTCATCATGGAGTGGACGACAGAAAGCACAAATTTAGTAATTAATTCTGCTCCTTCTAATACCGGCAATGCCCGTGCGGCTGTGTGTGCTGATGGTGCTGAAAGAATCTGGGATTGGGATTGTAATGCTGGGTATGAGGTTGATGGCACTGTCTGCAGTCAATGTGGTGTCGGAAAATATACAGATGCGTCAACTTGGCGTGCATCATGTGCGTCATGCACAAATGCAACGCCCAACATCCAGTATTATACCGGTCCTGGAACCAGTGCTACAAATTGCCCGGTTTCAACTTGCACTGCTTGTAATCCTAATCCTGTCCATGCAACTTGCGCATTGTCCGTTGTAAGCAATGTTTGCACCTATGCAACTTCTTGCCAGCCAGGGTATGGAGATATTCATAATAATGGGACGTATAACCCAATCTGCACAGCAAATGAAATAAGTATATCTTACGATGCTGGTGGGGGTGCGGGATCTGCACCATCATCACCAACCAGTTTTGTATATGACTCTACTACTACTGCGCCTACAAATGTTATCCCTGGTGGCTATACAAAATCTGGATATACTTTTGCTGGATGGCTTTGCACTATAACGGGTTCATCGCCGCTTACATATTGCTCAAGTACTGGAAATAATATTAATTCTACAACTCATATTGTTGCAGCAGGGGGCAGTATAAAAAATGCAGCAACAAGTGGGGGTATAACACTTACTGCACAATGGACACCAAATACAATTAATATAAATTATAATGTTAATACTGGCACTGGTAGTGCGGCATCAACAACTTGTACTTATGACGGATCTTGTGATTTATCAGCTGGTGGTACTATGTCAAAAACGGGATATACACTTACAAATTGGAATACTGCCTTAAATGGTTCTGGAACTAATTATACGCCTGGTTCATCGCATCCTGCGCTGGCGGGGCCTGGCACAGATATAACTCTTTATGCACAATGGACGGTTGCGACATACACTATTGCTTTAAATGATGGGTCTGGAGCAAGTGGTGGTTCTGGCACGATAAAAGAAGTTTATGGAATTGAATGGCAAAATTCTGGTGGTATAGGACCTATACCCTCAGTAAATATACCAACTCGTAGTGGATATGAATTTACTGGGTATTGGGCTGCCTCCACTGGTGGTACAACACCAATAATTCCAGCAACTGGTAGTCTTATTAATCCTGGTTTAAGTAATACATATTTTACAGCAAATACTACTATTTATGCGCAATGGGCAGCGTGTAATGCTGGAACTTATGAGGTGTCTGGTGTATGCGAACCTTGTAATGCTGGATATTATTGTGCTGGTGGAACATCACATGATACATGTCCAATGGGGCATACCAGTGCGGCACTTTCTGATGCTATAACCGATTGTTATATTACGGCTGGGACAGGTGGAACTTGGTTCTGTGATGATGGTGGCGCCAGATGTTTTCAGTTGCCGGATTTGGGCAGCCCTGCTAATAATATTATTCATTACCAAAATTAACTTTTAATCGTTAATTTCTATAACTTTATCGCGGCTGGTTTCACCGCGAACCAATTTAATTTTGGATTTTGCGATACCAAAATGTTTTGCCAAAAGTTTTATAACCGATTCGTTTGCTTTGCCATCTGCGGGAACCATAGTCGTGTAAACCTTTATCGGGTCGCCGGGGGTAACTTTGGATATTTTTGCTTTCGGAACAACGCGGATTTTATAGATCATAACTATCCAGCCATTAAATCTGCCAGGTTACATTTTCTGTTCCCAGCAACCAAATGTAAATGAAAATGCATAACCGTTTGTTTTATAAAGGGTGCATCTGTTCCAGTATTTGCCCAGATATTAAAATTATCAGTCAGATCAAGAATTTTTGTGGTTTCATCAAAAGCCGACCAAAAGCCTTTTTGCTCTGTATCTGGTGCATTTGTTATGAAATCCAAGATGTTTTCATATTCGCCCTTTGGGATAACCAGCGCGTGAATATCTGATTGTGGATTTATATCATAGAAAGAAATTGCATATTCATTCTCGTAAATTTTATTATCGCCAATTGGAATTTCCCCGCGAATAATTTTTGCGAAAATATTATTTTTATCATACATGGTGGTCGTCCTTTTTATTTAAAATTATCAAACATTATAAAACTTTTCAATTAAAACCATAAATTTGGCACTTGAAATTGCTGGATAATAAACTATATTGCCTTCGTGGTAGCAAAAAGGAGATATTAAATGCTGAAACCTTTGCATAATTTCGTTTTGCTGGAACGCATGGAAGAAGACAATAAAACCGCGTCCGGCATTATAATCCCTGATAACGCAAAAGAAAAACCCAGTCGTGGCAAAGTAATTGCCGTGGGACCTGGTTCGTATGACGGGGATGAAAAAATTCCAATGAGTGTTAAACCAAATGATGTTGTTTTATTTGCCAAATGGGCGTCAACTGCTAATGAAGTAAAGCTGGATGGCAAAGATTATGTTTTAATCAAAGAAACAGATATTTTGGGAATTTTATAAGAGGAGTAAAAAATGGCAAAAGAAATAAATTTTGATACTGATAAATTAGTTGTGGGTGTCGATAAATTGGCTAACGCTGTAAAGATTACTATGGGGCCAAAGGGGCGCACGGTTGTAATTGAAAAATCTTATGGTGCACCTGTTGCAACCAAAGATGGCGTATCAGTTGCAAAAGAAGTTTCATTAAAAGACCCCCAGGAAAATATTGGCGCAAAACTGGTCCAAGAAGCTGCCAAGAAAGCAGGGGACAAGGCAGGCGATGGTACAACCACCGCAACATTATTGGCACAAAAAATTATCAAAGAAGGTCGCAAAATTGTAGCGACAGGATCAAATCCAATGGATGTTAAACGTGGTATTGATGCCGCGGTTGCGGCCGTTGTTGCGGATATTGAAAAGAATGCCAAACCCGTCAAAGACAGTAAAGAGATCGCCCAGGTCGCAACTATTTCTGCAAACGGCGATGCAGAATTGGGTAATCAAATTGCAGACGCGATGGAACGCGTTGGTAAAGAAGGCGTGATAACCGTCGAAGAAGCCAAAGGTCTGGAAACCACAATTGATGTGGTCGAAGGAATGCAATTTGATCACGGATTTTTATCCCCTTATTTCGTAACCAACAGTGAAAAAATGTTGGCCGAATTAGATGGCGCCCAAATCTTGGTTTCTGAAAAGAAAATTACAGGCTTGCAAGCATTACTTCCGATTTTGGAACCCGTGTCGCAAAGTGGAAAACCATTGTTAATTATCGCGGACGATGTTGAATCCGAAGCATTAGCGACATTGATTTTGAATCGCTTGCGTGGTGGATTAAAAGTTTGCGCGGTCAAGGCCCCAGGCTTTGGCGATCGCAGAAAAGAAATGTTAAAAGATATCGCGGTGCTGACCGGTGCCCAGGTTATTTCCGATGATTTGGGAATGTCTTTTGAAAATATAACCACTGCGGTATTGGGCAGTGCAAAACGAATCGTTGTTTCCAAAGATACAACCTTGATTGTTGATGGGGCAGGGGATAAAAAAGAAATCAAGGCGCGCGCGGATGAAATCCGAATCGCTTTGGATAAAACCACTTCCGAATATGACCGCGAAAAATTAAGTGAACGTTTGGCCAGATTGGTTGGCGGCGTTGCCGTTATCAAGGTTGGTGGCATGACAGAAGTAGAGGTGAAAGAGAAAAAAGATCGCGTTGATGACGCGCTGTCGGCGACACGCGCCGCAGTGGCCGAGGGCATAGTTCCCGGCGGTGGCGTCGCATTGGCACGCGCAAAATCCGCACTGGGTGAAAAATTCGTTGCAAATATGAACGCTGACCAAATCGCTGGTGTTGCGGTTGTTTCTGCGGCTTTATCTGCACCAATGATTCAGATTTCTGATAACGCCGGCATTTCTGGCGAAGTCGTTGCTGATAGAGTGCTGTCATCCAAAGATTATAATCACGGATACAATGCACAGACTGGCGAATATGGTGATATGTTAAAAATGGGAATTATTGATCCGGCCAAAGTTGTAAAGATTGCATTGCAATCTGCGGCGTCTGTTGCTGGTGCAGTGCTGACAACTGGCGCAGTGCTGTCTGAAATTCCCGAAGAAAAACAAGCAATGCCACCAATGGGTGGCGGCATGCCTGGCATGATGTAAAAAAAACCGAAAAATAAAAACGCGGTATTAACCGCGTTTTTTATTTTTATAAACATTATATTTATTGACAAATATAATATATTAGTATAATATACGATGCCTAAACAAAAGAGTGTTAGAAATGAAACCATTAAGAATATTTGATAAAATAAAGTTATTTACTGGCATAAAAATGCCAGAGTCTTTGCCTGTGAATTGGCAACAAAATTATCCATGGTTTAATTTTGAAATAATAAAGCCTGGTAATTATATATTAAATAATAAAACCGGATATTCAATAGATGAATTTATGTCGCCAGAAGCAAGAAAAGAATGTTTTAAAACATTCAATAGAAGAAATATTGAAGAAGGTGGTACAGCAATAAAACGTATAGCAATGGTATCATGTTCTAATTCTGCAGGATATGACTTTTATAAATTTACAAATGGTTGGATCCCAGTCCAAGATAGCCATAACAACGAAGCGAATATAAACACAGCATGTTTAATAGAATATAATGATGGGACAAATACTGGTTGGCTTAAGTGGTCTTCTAATAAGACTATTAAGGGCTCATTGAGTGAGATTAATATTCTTTTATTTCTTTTGGCGAATTCCAATAATCATCATTGCAGAATTTGTGCCAGAGAAGCACGCAGTCAATATATTGCATCATTAATTCGATAATAAAATAAAAACGCGGCGTTTGCCGCGTCTTTTATTCCAAAACTTGTTTTTGTAAATCTATTAATTTTGTGCAACCGCCCGCGGCCAATTTCATCAGTTCTGACATTTTATCGGCGTCAAATGGATGGTCTTCGCCGGTTGCTTGGACCTCTATAAATTTTCCGTCACCGCTTACAACAAAGTTAGCGTCCAAATCTGCGGTTGAATCTTCTTCGTAATCCAAATCCAAAATTAATTCCCCATTACGCACGCCCGCGCTGACCGCGGCAACATAATCTGAAATTGGATTTTCACGAATCCGACCCTGGGTCAGCAGCCAATTAACCGCCTGTGTCAATGCGACAAATCCCCCGGTGATTGATGCGCAACGTGTTCCCCCATCAGCCTGGATAACATCACAATCAATGGTGATTGTATGTTTCCCCAATTTCTCCAAATCACATACACTGCGAAATGCGCGACCAATTAATCTGGTAATTTCTGCATTACGATGATCTTCCAGTTGTTGTTTGCGTCCTTTGCGAACCTCTACGGCACGTGGCAACATATTGTATTCTGCTGTAATCCAACCGCCGGTTTTATTTTGCTGACGTTTCCAAAGTGGTTGATTGAAATCCACTGATGCGGTGCAGATAATATGAGTTCCACCAATTTTAATCAGACACGAACCTTCGGCCCATTTATTGATATTGGTTTCAATTGATACCGGACGAATTTGGTCGTTTTTCCGCATACTTGGTCGCATAAAGATTCCTTTTTATTATTTTAATGCAGTATAAATTAGAAAGAACAAATTGCAATTGCTTTTTTACCCCGCAAGAGGTATCCTTCTTTCCTGTAAAAAAGGATAAAAAAGTGTCGGTAAAATTTAAACGATTGATGAAAAAAATTATTTCTTGGGCGGGAGTTTTCTTTTTTATTATTGCAATCGGAATGCTTTATTGGCAATTACGCAATTATTCTTTATCTGAAATTGTACACGCATTAATGCAAATCCCCTTTATGAATTTGGTTTGGGCATCTATTGCATGTTTGGCTGGTTATATCGCACTCAGCTTTTATGATTATTTGGCTTTGCGTTATGTTGGGAAAATGGTCAGCTGGTGGAAATGGATGCTGGCGGGAATTTTGGGATTTGCTATATCCAATAATGCTGGACATGCGGTTGTGTCAGGCGGTGCGATTCGGTACAGACTTTATACCAGATGGCGTATTCGCGCTGGGGATATAGTAAAAATGTTGACTTATAATGGATTTACTTACTTTTTGGGTTGCGCAGCAATAGTTGTTCTGGGATATTTCTTGGTTCCGCATGCATTATTTGCGGATTCGGTCGGTGCCAGTATAGGGATACACGCGTTATTCATTTTTTGTGTTGCTGCACTGGGTGCATATTTTGCAATGACACAATTATTTCGCAATAAAACAATAAAAATAGGTGAAATATCTTTTCAAATTCCCACAACCAAAGCAGCATTTTTCCAGGTATTTTTGGGTATGTTGGATACAACTTTGGCGGGGATGGTTCTTTATTTTTGCTTGATTCCATTTGTAGACATTCAGATTACTACTTTCATAGGCTTGTTTGTAATTGCCCAGGTGGCGGGGGTATTCAGCCAGGTTCCCGGTGGCATTGGTGTATTTGAAAGCATATTTTTATTGGCATTACCCGGGGATGTTGATCGTGCCAGCATTTTCGGTGCATTATTGGCATATAGAATAATTTATTATGTTTTGCCACTGATTGGGGCAGGTGGATTGTTTGTTATTTATGAAAATTGGTTAAGGGCACGTATGAAAAGATGGCTGGCCGAAGCCGCCGCATTGGCACAAAAATTGCCACGTCCTAAAATGCCCCGTATTTCGCGAAAAAAATAAATTTCTTGCCAGTTGTAAAATTCCGTGATAGCATCCATGATGTAACTTAAAAATGGGTGAATTGGTGTTATTTCTAACTCTAATTTTTTCAATTTGCATCGCGCTTTGTGTTGTTTTGTTTATGCGATCCCCTGGAATGGCCACAGGCCCATGGGGACAGGTTGGAACCATATTTATTTTTGCCCCAAATGAAAAAGGATTTATAAATGAGCAAGAAAATATACGTGGATGCGGTCCACCCGGAAGAAACGCGGGTTGTGGTCGTGGATCCGGCAAACAATCGGGTTTCTGATTTTGATGTAGAAACAACGACTAAACCTCAAATCAAAGGTAATATTTATCTGGCAAAAGTAATCAGGGTTGAACCATCCCTGCAAGCTGCTTTTGTTGATTATGGCACTGGGAAAAATGGATTTATGCCATTTTCCGAAATTCATCCAGATTATTATCAAGTACCAGCAGAACAGAAAAAAAAGCTTTTGGAAATGGCACATGCGGCCATTGTTGATGATGATGACGATCCAAATGAAGATGCCGAAACCATAGATTATGATGATAATGATGCGGGCGAAGATAACAAAGAATTTCAAAAACGTGCCCGGGAATTTAGAATTCAAGATGTAATCAAACCTAAACAGATTTTACTGATTCAGGGTGTCAAAGAAGAACGAGGTCAAAAAGGCGCTTCAATGACAACTTATTTGTCATTAGCGGGACGTTTTGCTGTTCTGATGCCGAACAGTCGTAAAAGAAATTCTTATGGTATTTCTAAAAAGATTGGTGACAGACCAGAACGTGCACGTTTGCGTGAAATACTGCATAATCTTAAAATTCCAAAGGGCATGACTGTTGTATTACGTACGGCGGCATTTGGAACATCTGGCGAAGAAATTGCCAAAGATTATGATTATCTGGTTAACTTATGGAATGAAATCAGAAAAATAACTTTGGAATCGGTTGCTCCGGCGGTAATTCATACCGAAGATTCATTGTTGCGTCGTGTTGTTCGCGACTTTATAAGTGAGCCCGAAGATATATTGGTGGTGCAGGGGGATGAAGCATACGATGCAGCGGTTAATTACTTTAAACAAATGCATGGTCGCGCGCCCAAGGCACAAATTACAGAATATAAAGATAAAACAGTTCCTTTGTTTGTAAAGGCTGGTGTAGAACAACAGCTTGAGGGGTTACATGGACCATACGTTCAATTAAAATCAGGCGGTTCTTTGGTGATAAATTCTACCGAAGCAATGGTTACAATTGACGTTAATTCTTCACGTGCAATCAAAGAAAAAGATATAGAAGCAACCGCATTAAATACAAATATGGAAGCAGCCGAAGAAATCGCATTGCAATTACGTTTGCGTGATTTAGCTGGGATTGTTGCAATAGACTTTATTGATATGGAAGAAGAACGCAATAATCGTAAATTGGAAACAAAAATGCGCGAAGTTATGAAGAAGGATCGGGCACGTACACAAATTGCCAAGATAAATAATTTTGGTGTTTTGATGTTGTCTCGTCAACGTTTGCGCAGCAGCTTTATAGAAAGTAGCTATGTACAATGTCCACATTGTATGGGTGCGGGTGTTGTTCCCAGTATTCAAACTTCGGCGGTTATTTTGTTCAGGCACTTGCAAGAAAAATTGCTGGCCAAAGCAGCGCAAAAAATCATAATGAATGTTCCAACTGATGTTGCGATTTATTTGTTAAATGTGAAAAAAGCTGAATTGGCAGCGATGGAACAAGAATTTGATACAGAAATTGTAATAGTCGGCGACGACAGCATGATGAATATAGAACAATATTCAATACAACGTGTTCAACCAGAAGCGGCAAAGACAGATGATATTTTGAATGCTCATACGCCCAGCACAGACTCAAAAAAGAAAAATGCTGAACATAATGATGCAAAAAAGACAACACAAAATGCTCCACGTCGTAAAAAGCGTAAACCAACACAAAGACCAGTCCCAAAGAAAACAATCTGGCAAAAGATAGTTGGTTAATAGCAAACATTAAAAAAATAAATGAGCTCAGCTGAGCTCATTTATTTTTTTATCATTTTGTTAACGTTATTGTATAAGGCCCTTTTCATATAAATAATCATGGAATGATGGTATGGAATAACTTTTCTTTAATTTAACTTGTTCCAATCCACCAACATTACAGAATGTACTGGAACCTTCTGCGAACCAGTATCCAACACCTGCAACTGCACCAACACCTGCACCAATTATTAAACCACGACCCATGGCGGTTTTAAAGAATGGACGTTTATTACCTAGTTCTTTTCTGATATCATCACCAAACCCTTCATAAATTGTTAACACATCACTGCTGAATGTTTCAATATTTCCCAATGCATTCAGTAATGCTTCTAATTGAGCGTCTAATGAACCATACCCCTGTAAAGCGTATAATGCTCCATACGCTTCAAATAATATGTTAGTAGTGTTATTTGTTGATACAGTTTCATTTGTTTGCAATATTTGTGTTATGGCGTTTGTATCACATTTTTTTGGTTGAATGCTGCTGAACTGGGTTTTGTTATCTGTGCTTTTTATATAAATCCAATTTAGTATATCGTTATTACTACCTTTATGACTATTGGCAAATCCTGAATTACTAAAATCAAATTGTCTAAGTTTATTTTGAATATCTGTCTTAGATGTAGAATTGTTATTAGCATAATTTTGTAAAAATTGCATGCTTGCTAAATCTTCTTGGATTGTTGCAGATACATCTGCTTCTCCAGAACCTTGGCTGTCACGAAAATAGCATGTTACATCACGTGTCCATGAACCATAGTTATAAAGACGTTCTGGTGGATTTGTTCCGTTACTAGGATATGGATTATTAAAATCAACTGGTATATAAACATTTCTGGCACAATCAGCCATAGTATTGCTGGTCGTATTCATATTTTGAAATTGGCAGTATTTTACGTTTTCGATAGTTTTTGATGTACAATCTGAACCATCGGTTATTTTTATACGGCCCCATTTTGGTTTCCCATTAACAGTTTGTGAAGTCATATCTACAAACATTTGAGCAGCGCAATTATCAATTAATTTGTTTGCGTTGGATATTTTGTCTTTCAAGGTGTTATTCCCAAGCAATGCTTTTTTTAATGCATCAGCTTCGCTTGGAAGTTTGTATTGTTTCCCAGCAAAAGTTACAGCTACTGTTTTACCACCAGTGGCTTTTACCTCAGCTTCGTTTGCATCAGCAATAGATGCCAAATTTTCTGCCTTTGCATTTTGTTTTTTATCAACTAATGCACCAATACCAGTTCCAATCCCGGCACCACCAACAACAGTAAGTGGGACAACCCATTGACTGGATCTGCGCATATTATCAATCTGGTCAAATAAATCTGCATTACAAGTGATTGCTTTGTTCATATCAACCAAAGTGCAAACATCTTCGCCGTCTTTTTGAATTACCCCGGACCAGTTATGTACACAAACAGGTATTTGGCATGTTGAGGTTTCTTTATTAAAAACACCACTGTGCCCATCAGCCTTGATTCCGGCACATGCAGTACGTGCAGCACAAACATTCACACCCAATAATGGTAATGTGTCGCCACATTCATCTTCTTCTTCCGTAGTTGTAGTAGTGCTGCTGGTTGTAGTTGATGAAGCAGTTCCATATGTATTAGCCCGAGATTGTTGACTTTGGGCATTAGATAACATGGCGCCAGTAATAGACCCAGGGCGTGAACGGTTATTTGTAGCCAAGGCATCCGTAGTTAAAAGTGCCAAAATTAGTGCAAAACTTGTCCAAACTCTCATAATCTACTCTGTACAATTATTTTTTATTATATCATTTCACAAATACGATTGCACGTATTTTTTATTTATGATAAAATACAAATGATGAAAAAGATAATTGCTCTTGGTTCTTTAATTTTTGCTCTTTGTACGGGCGTGGCAAATGCTGACGAATGGTTGCCTAATTTTGAAGATATTCCAAAGATGGAAAAAACCTATGTAGTCGAAGATGATGGGTTTGTTTACTCTCAGCCAGATGGAAAAATTGCGCAAACAACCGTCGCGAGCGAGGAAGTCACCAGACGTCAATTCCAACGCTTTTATCGAGATGCTTTGGATGAATTGGGATGGAAAAATATTACAGACGAACGCAAGATGCAGATTTTTACGCGCGAAGGAAATATCCTGCGCATAGAAATAGTTTCAACTGATCCATTAAACGCCAGATTTACATTGGCCCCGAAATAAAAAATCCCGCATTTGCGGGATTTTTATTTAATTACTAATTCTTTACCTTTTACATCAACATCAACTGTACCGCCGTCTAAGATTTGTCCAGATAATATTTTATCTGCGATTGGATCTTCGACCGCTGTCATAATCAAGCGCTTTAATGGACGTGCACCATAAATTGGATCGTATCCATTTTCGGCCAGCCAATCGATTGCTTTATCCGAAACATGCAGTGTTATTCTGCGTTGCACTAAACGTTGTTCCAAATTGCGCAACTGTATTTTTACAATTCCAGGCATTACATTTTTACCCAGCGAATTAAACCAGATTATTTCATCAATACGATTTATAAATTCTGGACGGAAATGTTTTTTTACTGCCGCATCATCTTTCAGATTGCTGGTCATTATAATTATTGTATTTGTGAAATTTACAACACGACCCTGACCATCGGTTAATCTGCCGTCATCCAGTATTTGTAAAAATACATTGAATACATCTGGGTGGGCTTTTTCAATTTCATCAAATAAAATAACCTGGTATGGACGACGACGTATCGATTCAGTCAGCGCGCCACCTTGCTCGTAACCGACATATCCCGGGGGACTGCCGATTAAGCGTGCAACGCTGTGGGGTTCCATATATTCACTCATATCTATTCTGGTCATTGCCGTGTCATCATTAAATAATTGTTCGGCGATTGCTTTTACCAGTTCTGTTTTTCCAACACCGGTCGGTCCCAAAAACATAAAGCTGCCAGCTGGACGATGGGGGTCAGACAGCCCCGCACGCGAACGTCTGATGGCGTGAGCAACTGCTTTAATCGCTGCTTCTTGTCCTACAACTCGTTTTTGTAAATCGTTTTCCAGATTTAATAATTTTGATTGTTCATCACCTGTTAATTTTTCTGCAGGCACACCAGTCCAACGACTGACCACTGCAGCAATGTGCTCTGGTAAAACAGTTTTATATTCTTTTTCCACGCGGGCAGATTCTATCTGCTTTTCCAGTTCAGGAATTTTTCCGTATTGCAACGCAGATGCTTTTTCAAAATCTCCGGCACGTGTTGCGGATGCAACCTCGGCCTTGGCAGCATCTAATGCGGCCATAGCATCTGACAGTCCACGCATTTTTTTCTGTTCGGATTGCCATTCGCGGGTCAGTGAATCAGATTCGGCATTAACATCCGCTATTAATTTTTCTAAATCTGCCAAACGTTTTTTGCTGTCTGAATCTTTTTCTTTTTTCAATGCTTGTTGTTCTATTTTTAATTGCATCAATCGGCGGTCAACTTCGTCCAGTTTTTCCGGTTTACTGGAAACTTCTATACGAACGCGCGCTGCGGCTTCGTCCATTAAATCAATTGCTTTATCCGGTAAAAATCTGTCCGTGATATAGCGGTCGGATAAACGAACCGCGGAAACAATCGCAGCATCAGAAACACGAACGCCATGATGAGCTTCGTACTTTTCCTTTAATCCGCGCAAAATTGAAATTGTATCATCAACAGTTGGTTCGTCAACGAATACGGGCTGGAAACGACGCGCCAGGGCAGGGTCTTTTTCAATATATTGGCGGTATTCATCCAAAGTTGTTGCACCCATCGCGTGCAGTTCACCACGTGCAAGCATTGGTTTCATTAAATTACCAGCATCCATACTGCCTTCGCCTTTGCCAGCACCGACCATAGTGTGCAATTCATCAATAAATAAAATTATTTCGCCATTTGAATCTTTGACAGCTTTTAAAACGGCTTTTAATCTGTCTTCGAATTGACCACGGAACGAAGCACCGGCCATCAGCGCCCCAATGTCCAAAGACAATAATTTTTTGCGCAATAAATTTTCAGGCACATCGCCTGCAATAATACGATTTGCCAGACCTTCTACGATTGCCGTTTTTCCAACCCCCGCATTACCAATCAAAACAGGATTGTTTTTTGTGCGGCGGGATAAAACCTGAATAGCGCGTCGAATTTCTTCGTCACGACCAATAACCGGATCCAGCTTGCCATTTGCGGCCAGCTCGGTAAAGTCGGTTGTATATTTTTTTATTGCCCCTGCGGGTGTTTCTTGCATATCTTCAGGATTCATAATGTGCTCCTTTTAATTTTTTTATTTCATGATATTACATATAGTGTTGATCGAAAAAAATTCAATGGTATTTTTTGGAAATTTTGCTAGATTGTACAGTATGATTACTAAAAAAGGTGTAAACATGGTCGGTTTTGATATAAAAGAAGCAACAAAAAAATTAAATGAAGATATAGCATTTATAAATTTAAAGACACTACCTGAAGATCAAAAACAAGGTATGATTTTTCTTTTACAAAGAGAATTTAATGAAAAAAAAGAATTGGCAGAAATAAGAAAGAGAAATCTAGACAAGAGAAGTAAATAATTTTTTTAAGGGTATAATTAAAAAATAAAAAGGGGGCATTGCGCCCCCTCTTGTATTACTTTTAATATTTATTCTTCTTCTGTTTCTACACAATCATACACAGATGTTTTTGAGTCTGTTTTATCTTTTACAAAAATAACATCACGTAAATTGTCTTGTTCATATCCGGTTTTACAGAATTTTTGTAATGAACAGGTACTCCAAAATCCATTTTCACACACTTGCATGCAAAGACCATTTTCAAATTTACCAGGATTCATATCCCCATCATTTTTGCATGCACCGGTCATGGTACCTTCTACTATGCAATGACCAAATTCAGTTCCGCTGCTGCTGGTTTGTTCCCTAGTTTTTGCAAAACCTTTATCGCATTCCAGATATTTTCCACTGCCGCAGAAAGAAAATTCTGCTTCATCTCGTACCCATTCGCGCGTGGCAACGCCGCCCCAAACGTTACATTTTTGCAAGCATTTAGGTTGGTCTTTATCTTTATCAATTAAAACATATTCATCTGAAATACATTCGGTAATTTTACAATCTTTACCCGAGTTAGCCCATTTAACCCCTGGATTGTTTTTTTGTTCGCATGTAACACATTTACCAAGTTTAGGGTATTCGCCAATATCGCATTCAATGTCTTCTATTTCAACCTTTGGTGTAATAGTTGTTATTGCTTCGGATGCAGTAGAACTGCGTATTTTGGCCGCCCCAGTCATAGATATACGTGCAACAGCAGGAATGTTTTTTGAATTTTTGGCATCGTTGCGTTTATTTACAGGTGTATTAGCAAGAATGTCGGCGGATGTTGTATCCAAAGCTTCTTCTGCAAAAGCAGATGAAACAGCAAATACTGTTGCAAAAATACCAAATAAAATTTTCATTTTCATTTTATTAACCTCTTTTTTAATAAGAAATAATTCCCCCTGCGTCGCGAACCAAAGATACAAATGATTCATAAGAGTTTTCGCGTATATTTGCAGAAATTTTATTACCTGAAATATTTATAATTTTTAAATCTGCACCAGTTTCACGGGATGCACGCATAACATCAGCAAATTCACTTATACTGTTTAATTCCAAAAATATTGGTTTTCTGCCGGCTATAACCGGAGTATCAACAATAGTCCCCAGTTCATGAGTTTCCAGCCATTTATTTAATGCGCTTTTATCAAAATCAACAATTATATCAGCAGAATAACTGGTTGAATCAGATTTTTCGTTTTCTATGGATATAGAATCAATCATACTGACCAATTCATCATCAGTAATTTGCTCGGCCAAGTTTTTTGCCTGAACATCAGAAATTTGATTACTTAATATATCTGAAAATGCGGATCTGCAGGCTTCGTTCATAGCAACGGTTTTTGCAGCAGCAGCAGTTTCAGCGGTTTTTTCAACTTGGACAGAAAAAGCATTCAAAGAAACAGTCAAAAAAGCTAATAACATAAAGCTTTTAAAAAAAGATTTTTTATCAATTTTCATCTTTAACTATTTCCTAATTTATCACAATTAGAATTGTGAACTCAGTCCTATACGAATACCCATAGATTTATAAAATGAATTTATTTCGCCACTTTGTGTGCATACCCATCCAGGACATTGATCTTCAAGATTTAAAATACCCATAACTACACCGTCATTTGCATCTATGGCATCTTGCTCGACACCAGCATACACATCATTTATTTGATTCCAGTACAAAGTCGTATAGTAATCTTTGTTCAAGTAAGTTTTTGCTTCGGCACCACTGACATTATAATAATCATATGTAAACCCAAGTGATAATTTAACTCTGTCTGTTAATGCGGTGAACCAATTAGCACTGAATCCCAAATGCCATGCATCACCAATACCAGCAGAATCTTCGATGCTTTTTGGGTGTTCCCAATCTGGACGATATGGTTGATCCCCCTCGGACGTATAAGATGGTAATCCAAGTTCTAAACGTGCGGTTAATGTGGTTTCTTGGTTTATTTGATAATCCATATCCAATGCAGCATAAGGACCAGACCAAGAAACATCGTATTTATGAGATGTCCCAGGTTGAGTATATGCAAATGTATCACCAAAATATATCTGACCAGATGGTACAATATTTTCATCCCAAAGCACTGAATCTATGGCACCATCGCCATCTTCATCAATCATAATTAAAGGGTTGCATTGTATTTCGTCAGATCCAGATACCACTACGCAATATCCTGTTTCCAGCGACAGACCATTATTTTTGTTTGTTTTTAAACTATAAGAAAAATGACGGTATCCAATAGATGGGGTAAATTTTGCTTTACCTATACTAAATTTATCAGGTAAATTTAAACCCATGTTAAATCCAAACATATTGCCAGAATCACTGGTTCCAATAGAAATGGATTTTCCATAAATATCCCCCAAAAGGACATCTTCGGTTAAACCATCATTAGGGTCGTCCAAATAAAGAGAATCAATATAATAACCACCATTTGAAACGTCATCGTCTACCATATTGGCTTCGCCATTTTGCATACCATATTTTATTCCAGCATCAAGTGTTACCGTTCCAAAATCATAAGTTGCATTTGCATCAAAAACGTTCCAAGAAATATTATCGTAATGCAAAATACTGTCAGACTGATTCATTTCCATTTCCCAATTAGCAGTCTCGCGTGTGATTCCAGCAGAAACATGAAGTTTACTGGTTTTTTCAGAACTTGTAGATTTTGTTGTTGATGTAGAATTATACTGGGATTGATAATTTTTGTATGTAGAAGTAGGGTATGGCCATTTAGTAGTACCAGTATTACTTTTATAATTTGCAGATTGTGTGTATTTATATTGTGGGGATTGATAGTCACCATTATAATAAGTTCCAGCGGCATTTGCAGCAAATGGTACAACAAATAATGACGCAAAAAAAATATAACCCTTTTTCATAAAATAGTCCTTTCCCATTATTATAATAATTTTATCATAAAAATTTATATATTAAAATGAAATTCTTTCTAATTTTTTTTGATTTTCTAATGAAAACACTTGAAAAAAATAACTGATGATGTAAAATTTGCGAAATCTGGGGTCGTGGCGAAATTGGTAGACGCGCAGCACTAAGGATGCTGTGGAGAAATCCTTGGGGGTTCAAGTCCCCCCGCCCCCACCAAAAGTTATTTTTTATTTATTACGGATTTGTCAGGCGTAATTCAATTCTACGATTTTTTTGCAATGATTTAGGAGTTTTTCCAGTATCAACAGGATGTGTTTCACCGAAACCACTGGGAACTAAACGACGCGCTGAAACCCCATATTTAACCAATTCTTTTACAACTGCTTGGGCACGAAGTAATGAAAGTTCAGTATTATTTTTAAACTTGTGTGTGCCTTGTATTACTGGTGTTTTATCGGTATGACCATCAACACGGATTATCCATGCCACGTTACCAGGAATAGTTGTTTCTAGACTGGCTATAGCCGGAGCAATCAATTTTAATTGACGTTTACCTTCGGGGGATAAATTATATTCACCTTGGGCAAATAAAATATCGCTTGGGACTATAAATCTATCGGTACTGGTATCTACTTTATTAGAATATTGCAAAGCTTTTTTTATAGCGGCATAAAATTGAGATTGATATTTCCCCAGCTCGGCTATTTTATCTGCCATTGCTTTATTCAAACGATCTGACATTTCTATGTATTGAGTTTCCTGATCTTTGGCACGTTGTTCAGACATATTTAATAATTTATTTAGTCTGGAAATTTCAGTAGCCAAAGACTGTTGTTGCGCTGAACTTAGTTGTTCAGTATTTGTTAATTGAGCATGCAATTCTTGAATTTGCGCGTTCAATATTTCGCGTTCTTGGGCAGTTATACGATTAGCTTTTTGATATTCTGAAGACAAAGAAGCCAATTGTGATTGAAGTTGGTTCATAGAATTATTTGCATCAATCAAACGTTGATTTAGTTGATTTTTTTGTGATTGAAGTTGGGTCATAGAATTATTAGCCATATTCAATTGTTGATTTAATTGTGCTTTTTCATTTTCTAATGCTTCCAGTTGGCTGCGCGATAAAAGCAGTAAGCGTTTTGCTTCGGCTTCGTCAGCACTCATTTGAGCAATTTGTTCGGTTTGTTGATCATTTTGTTGACGTAATGCAGCAACTTTTTTCTCGGAATTTTTTTCATGGAAAACATTTGTAGTAGTCCACAAAAATACGAATACAATCAGCAAGAAAATTAGAATAATTACCAGGTTGGAAAATAAATCCACAAATCCTGGCCAAGCATTAGTTTTTTCTTTGAATCTTATGTTTAACATTTTTTCTCCCCCCAGTATTTTTTATTTTACTCGTGCAACTGCACGTTCTAATCGTGAAATTGCAATTGTTAAATCTTTTACAGCCATATTTACATTTCCAGTGGAATCGTCGGCTTCGGCTTGCTTTGCCAATCTTGTTTTATCGGCTAAATTTTCTTCTAATTCACGATGTAAAGAATTTTGAGCAATGGTTGTTTGTAATTCCAAAAATCCCACAATCAAAGAACCGGCTAATCCCAATAAAGATGATGAAAACGCGATACTCATACCGGATAATGGGTTTGCCAGGTTTTGTTGCATGGTGCTCATTATATTGGCATCATTAAAATCAAGAATTGATATCAAGTTTGAAAATCCACCAATAGTATGAATCAATCCCCAAAATGTCCCAAGTAACCCCAAAAAGATTAAAACATTTGTAATATAGTGCAATTGGTCACGTTGATCTTCGTACCGTCCGATAATTAAATTAAGAAAACCATTCATTACTTGTGCACTGATAAAATTCTTTTTTTGTGCCTTGGCACGATTAAGCATAATCGCAATAGGACGTAACATATCTGGCGGAAGTTCATCAATACTGGTTTTTCCCGCAAAAAATCTTTTCATCCATTTATATTCTGGAACCAAACGCAGGGTATCAACAAAGCATGAAATAATTCCGAAAAGAATAGTTCCCAGAATAATACCGTTTAACCAGATATTTGAGGTTGCTACTTTTATTAAATCTGAATAAAACATAATAACGCCCATCAGCACCAAAGCTGTAAAAAGAGCCATCTTGTTTAACGAACTATGAAATTTACTGTTCATAAAAATCCCTCGATATTCACATCATAGTAAATTTGCACGAACCCGGTCAATAAGAATTTAGCCCAAAGATTAAATTTTTTCTTGCATTTCTTGAAAAAATCGACATAATAGGGATCGCTTCTTGGTTGTTGCATGGTGCAGCAGCCCACATAGTCCATAAGGAGATAAAATGGCATTCTATGAAAGCGTCTTGGTATTTCGCCAGGACTTGACCGAACCGCAGGTCAAAGAAAAAGCGGCTAAATTTTCAGAAATAATCAAAGAACTGGGCGGCAAAGTTCAGACCACAGAGTTTTGGGGTCTTAAGGGCTTGTCTTATGTCATTCGTAAAAACCGCAAGGCTCATTACGTTATGTTGGGTATAGAATTAGATGGCAAACATATTACAGAATTAGAACGTCGTTTTCGCATAGACGAAGATGTTATTCGTTTCTTGAATGTTCGCGTGGATGCTTTGGAAAAAGGTCCGTCAATTATGATGAGAAAAAGCGCAGAGGAGGCGGAATAAAATGGCAGTTCGTGCAGCGATTTATCGCAAAAAATCAAACCCATTAAAGGGTAAAGTTATAGACTATAAAGATGTAAAACTGTTGGGACATTATATAACCGAACGCGGCAAAATTGTTCCATCTCGTATTAGTGGTGTTCCATCCAAAGATCAACGTGCTTTGACTATTGCAATCAAGCGTGCACGTCATTTGGGTCTGATGCCATTTGTACGCAACCACTTAGGGTAAAATCAATTATAATAACGCGTCTGTTTTGCGTTTGCTTGTTTTTGACTCGGTCATGTATGTTTAATACACTCGCTCGTCAAAAACTTCGCAATACGCAACATCCGCATCATTCTAATTGATTTTATAAAATTGTATTTGGGAATTATCCCTAACTTGTAAAAAAGGACAGATTATGAAAATCATACTTACAGAAAAAATTAATAAATTGGGAAATATTGGCGATCAAGTAGATGTTGCTACTGGTTATGCGCGTAATTATTTGTTGCCAAATGGCAAAGCTTTGCGTTTTTCACGTGAAAATATTGCGGTGTTTGAATCAAGAAAAGCAGAATTGGCCGCAAGACATGAAGCAGCCAAGAAATCTGCCGAAGGCAGCCGCAAAGCAGTAGAAAGTGCAAAATTCCATATGATCCGTCAAGCAGGCGATACAGGTCATTTGTATGGCAGCGTTTCCAGCCGTGATATTGCGCGCTTGTTAAAAGAATTAACAGGTGTTGCAGTTGAGTCTTCCCAAGTCTTGATGGGCAGCCCAATCAAAACAATCGGTGCGTTTGATACAAAAATTGCTTTGCATCCAGATGTTATCGTTCCTGTTAAAATTTATGTTGCGCAAACTCAGGATGAAATCGATGCTTTGGTTGCTGGTAAAGTTTTAACTTTTGGTACTAAAAATATTGAAGAAGAAAAAGTTGAAGAAGAAACAGTAGTCGAAGAGAAAGGGGAAGAAGAAACAGTAGCCCCAGAATTAGAAAAAGATTCGGACGAAGAAAAACCAGTCGAGCAACCTTCCGCTGAAAAAGTTGAGGAGAAAAAGCCGACCAAGGTGAAAAAAGCGAAAGCAGAAAAAACTGCCGAATAAAAAAATCGCGCCATTTGGCGCGATTTTGTTATAATATATTTTATGAAACTTGAATCAATTGGAATTTTAATAGAACTGCGACCATTTGGCGAGCGTGATTGTTTAGCACGTATTTTTACCAAAGATTATGGAATATTGTCTGGTATGATAAAGGGCGCAATTGTTGCAAAGAAAAACAAACCATTGGTAGGACAATTTGGCGCGGTATCTTGGAATGCCAGATTGGATTGTCAACTGGGTGTTTTTCATTGGGAAGCAGAAAAGAATTTAAGTGCGTCTGTTATATCTGATGTGGACTCATTGGGATTTATGAATTCTTCATTTTCTTTAATTTCGGTTTTATTACCAGAACGGGAAAAATATGAATCTTTGTGGCACCAAACAAAAGAAATGTTAGAAAATTTATCAAAAGATAATGCAAAATATTTATATCTGGATTGGGAAATAGATTTATTGCAAGAATTAGGATATGCCTTGGATTTATCAAGATGCAGTAATTGCGGACGAACAGATAATCTTACGCATATATCACCACACACAGCACGTGCAGTATGCAGCGAGTGTGCAGTGCCTTATTTAAATAATCTTTATACTTTACCGGTAAATTTTGATACAACTAAAAAATTTTTGGAAAAAATTATAGCCGAGCAAGGGATAAAAGAACTTCCGCTTGCGCGGAAGTTAATTACCAACTTGTAAATCCAGGTTTGCAAGTTCTTTCGCATTTTTCACTTAATGGATCCCAAATCATTGTTCCCGTAAGATCTTCGCGACCAGCAGTATCGCAAATTTGAACGCATGTATTGTTAGTAGAATCAAGACGGTAAAGTTCGCCTTGGTACATACAGGTTGCTATTTCGCAGTTATATTCTTTCCATGCACTAACGGCTATGTTTCCACTTGCATCACGTCTATTTTTGCATTCACCGCAAGGTTTATCGGTTTCATTGGTTAAATATCTTTCCGAAGTATATCCAGGGTTACATTTATATGCTGTACACATGGTCCATTTGCCATTTAATCTATTATCCCCCATCCATTCTTTTCTGCCCAGACCATTTTCTATATCACATGCAACTACATTTGCAATACACTTACTGTTTTCAATATGATATCCGTCTTTGCATTTGGTTGGTACACATTTAGAATCGGACTCCAAAGCATTTGGATCATTTTGACAAATACTTCCATCAAGAATACAGGATGGTTTTTCAGAATCATTTTCAAGAACTTTGTATCCTTCTTCACATTCTACATTGAATTTACACGTTGGTTGTGGTTCACCAATTCCACCAGACGTAATATATATTTTTGAATTGGTTGGTGTGACCTTGATAGAATTTGGAACGTCCAATATGCAATCTTTGTAACATTTTTTCATGGTGTTACGTGGTAATTCTGAATGTATATATGGGTCTGGACATTTTTCACGACCACGTGACGATTGATAAATTTCAACATCAAATTCATATGGACAATTACCAGATTTATCTAGACACCCAGTTATTTCATTAAAATTGGGACGTGGACTGTAATAACCATCACCAACAGGACCGCATTCCAAACCAGTATCGTTTTCCAAAAAGTACCCACCAAAACAAAAAACTATTTTCGAATTTGTACATTGTGGATCAGTTATTGGACCTTTGGGCAATGTAAGTGGTTCAAGATTCATAATTTCAGCAATACCATATCCTTTTGTTGTTTCAGAGTATGAACAACTTGTAAGCCCGACACCATTTATCACCTCGTTGTTACCAGTGGTATAAATAGTCTTTGAAATAATACATTGATTGATATTAGAAGCGGTCTCTGTTTCTGTTTCGCCTTTACCGCCATTTTTTGTTCCCGGACATTGATAACGATTTAAATCACCTTGTGGCGAATAATATCCAATTCCTGCAGTAGAGCAATAATCATTACCCTTTTCTGAATAATAACCACCATCACAAGATCTTACATATTTTATGCACTTTTCTGTATAACCAATAGTTCCATAAAAACATGTTTCATCTCCGGTACCGTTAGAAATATATGTTGGTAATTGATCTTTGTAACATTGATAAATCGAGCTCGTATTACCCACAGATTGTCCATCATTAGGGCATATATTAGTACCCTGATCTGATGTACTGGCCGAGAATGTTCCGCCTGGGCACCAACCGCCATTCATACATGAGGAACAAGTCGAAGAATTTGCAGGTAAGTATTCTCCCCCAGCGCAAGTTATTCCACCAGAAGATTCATCCGATACACAAGCTGCTTTTTCTGTTCCATTGTCAACTACTTTGTATCCTGTATTGCATTCTACATTATATTGGCAAACAGGTTCTGGATCCTTACCCCAAGATAAATATAATATAGTTGCCTTTACAGGTGTAACACTTTTAGCATTTGAAATATCTGTTTTGCATTCTTTATAACAGGTTTTTTCCGAGTTGCGTGGTAATTGGCTAAGCGGGTATTCTGTTGGGCATGCTTCGCGACCACGTGAAGATTGGTAAACTTCAACATCAAGTTCATATGGGCAATTATCAGATTTATCTATACATCCAGTCATTTCGTTAAAATTAGGACGTGGACTGTAATATCCATCACCAACAGGACCGCATTCCAAACCAGAATCGTTTTCCAAGAAATATCCACCAAAACAAAAAACTATTTTCGAATTTGTACATTGTGGATCAGTTATTGGACCTTTGGGCAATGTAAGTGGTTCAAGATTCATAATTTCAGCAATACCATATCCTTTTGTTGTTTCAGAGTATGAACAACTTGTAAGCCCGACACCATTTATCACCTCGTTGTTACCAGTGGTATAAATAGTCTTTGAAATAATACATTGATTGATATTAGAAGCGGTCTCTGTTTCTGTTTCGCCTTTACCGCCATTTTTTGTTCCCGGACATTGATAACGATTTAAATCACCTTGTGGCGAATAATATCCAATTCCTGCAGTAGAGCAATAATCATTACCCTTTTCTGAATAATAACCACCATCACAAGATCTTACATATTTTATGCACTTTTCTGTATAACCAATAGTTCCATAAAAACATGTTTCATCTCCGGTACCGTTAGAAATATATGTTGGTAATTGATCTTTGTAACATTGATAAATCGAGCTCGTATTACCCACAGATTGTCCATCATTAGGGCATATATTAGTACCCTGATCTGATGTACTGGCCGAGAATGTTCCGCCTGGGCACCAATTATTCTCATAACATAGAGAACATGATGTGGCACCAGCTTGCAGAAATTCGCCAGGCATACAGGTTATTTCAGATACTATGCAATCATCTGCGCTGTCAGAACCTTTTGGAGAGATTGGTGCGGCTTCGGGGCACC
>CAZPLT010000001.1:80060-150117 GCA_964587855.1 uncultured Muribaculaceae bacterium
CAAACATATACCACATTCTGTCTTTCCTTCTGGCAGATATTCACCAGCTGAACAGATTATTTCTGTGGGCAAAGTTTCCCATAATGCAAATACATCCATATTGCCAGATAAAGATTTTGCAAAAGAAAGAATGTTTCCAGACCCATCAATCACAATCAATGAACCATCAGCAGCAAGATTTGATGTAGTTGAAAAAGCAAGGAACTTTTTACCTGGAGATGTAGGTACAGCAGCTAATTTAAAAATTTGTTTTCCAGTTTCTGGATTCATCCATGATAGAGTAGCCGCACTCATAGTAATGTAACTGGGGCTGGCATTAGTTCCAGTAAAATGAAGTTCAGCCCATTGTTTCGAACTAAATAAATTTGTAGCGGTATATATTGAGTCAGGGATAGTAAAACTAAATATAAAATCGTCAGTAATAATTTGTCCATTATCTTGAATTAATGGAACTCCATTAATTACAGTTCCAACATAAGGGTTTGTGCTGGTTGGTAATTCAGATAATTGAGTTAAAGTTGTTTCACAGGTAGATTCAACACAAAACTTTTTCTGTGTTTTGTTCATATAAAATACAGATGGAGAACCAACAGATGTACCGCCAACAAGATTAATTTGTATTATTTGATCTGCAGCAAAAGCGTTAGTACAAGTAAAGAATAAGCAAGATAAAAATGCTGTAAGTTTAATAAATTTCATGATAGTTTTCTCCCTGATGCAAATAAGTCTATAAAAAAAATGTATGTTGTTGCAAGTGATATTTTAATTTTTCTAAAAACTTGCAAATAAAAATCAATATTTGTATAATAACAATCTTTGGACAGGTGGCGGAGTGGTTGAACGTACCTGACTCGAAATCAGGCATACTCGCAAGGGTATCGAGGGTTCAAATCCCTCCCTGTCCGCCAGTTAAATTCCCGCGCAGGCGGGAATCCAATGTAAAAAGATGAGTTTAAATTCTGGTGGTTTTGTTTATATTATGGCTGACCATTATATGGGAACTATTTACATAGGCGTAACAGATAATTTAATTAAAAGAGCAATAGAACATAAAAGCGGTAGATTTAAAAATAGTTTTACAGATAAATATAAATTAGATAAACTGGTATATTATGAAACCTATGATAATATACACAAAGCCATGAAACGAGAATTGCAATTAAAAAAATGGCGTAGAAATTGGAAATTGAAATTGATAATAAATCAAAACCCAGAATGGAGTGATTTGTTTTTTAATTTTGGAGTAGAGTTTTAAATTTCTGCGCATTATGTAATTACAGGGGGCACCCGCCTTCGCGGGTGTAAAAAAAATGAAACGTTCAGATATAGTTCGTTCTATTCAAGTAAAGTTTAATAATATGCCGGCGACAGATTCGGCGGCAATGATTGATTGTGTATCAAAACGTCTGGCAGATGCATTATCAAATGGTGATCGTATAGAGCTTCGTGGATTTGGTTCTTTCCAGTCCAGAACTCATGCGCCTAAAACAACAACTAATCCGCGTACGGGACAGAAAATGAATCTGCCCAGTCGTAAAACAATTTTGTTCCGCGCCAGTCCGGAACTTATAAAAAAAATGAATGAGGCATAAATGTGGAAATTAAAAGCTCCGGGTATTAAAAGTCGTAAACGCGAAAAATATGATCGTGTGAAAAAGCTGATGTGGATAAAGTGTCAATCCTGTGGAAAGTTGGTTTATTATAAAGATTATAAAGATAATTCTTATATTTGTCCGAAATGTGGGCATGCTTTTTCAATGACACCAAAACAGCGGTTTGATTTGTTGTTTGATAACAATGATTGGACGCTTTTGAAATTGCCGGTTACATCCGATGATCCATTAAATTTTTGTGACAGGGTTCCTTATAAAGAACGCTTGGCCGAGGCCAGACAAGAAACTGGTCGCTCGGATGCTTTAACAGCGGCCGATGGTAAAATAAGTGGTATTGATACAACAATTGCGGTTATGAATCCTGATTTTATGTTGGGGTCTATGGGACGCAGTGTTGGCGATGGAATTATTGCATCAATTGAACATGCAATTGAAAAAAAACACCCTTATGTAATGATCACTACATCTGGTGGTGCGCGTATGCAGGAAAACATTTTATCCTTGATGCAGATGGCGCGTACAACCGCTGCTGTAAACAAACTTCATGCTGCAAAATTGCCATACATTGTTGTTTTGGCTGATCCTACCTTTGGTGGTGTAACGGCATCTTTTGCTATGCTGGGGGATATTCATATTGCCGAAGCAGGGGCACGAATCGGTTTCGCTGGTAAGCGACTTATTGAACAAAACATGCGTGAAAAATTACCATCTAATTTTCAAACTGCTGACTTTATGTATGAACATGGAATGGTTGATATTGTATCCCCCAGAAAAAAATTAAAAGAAGAATTGGAATCAATTTTAAGTGTTTTAACTAAACAACCTGTAAAACAGATAGAACCAATTTTAGTAGATACTCCTAAATATGTTGTGAATGGGAAAGTTAAATCCAAAACAGCAACAGCAGGGGCATATGAAAAAGTTTTATTGGCCAGAAATGAAAATCGTCCGCACTTTTTGGATTATATATCTGGATTAACAACAGATTGGACCCCACTTGCTGGCGATAGATTGTTTGGTGAAGACCCAGCAATGCAGGGCGGACTGGCTTATTTTCGTGGGATTCCATCTGTAATTATCGGTCAGGAAAAGGGTCGTGATATTGCAACCCGTCAAAAATATAGATTCGGAATGCCCGTGCCCGAGGGTTATCGCAAAGCGCAAAGATTAATGAGACTGGCTGAAAAATTTACTTTGCCATTAATATCGCTGTTTGACACATCTGGTGCTTTTGCAGGACGCGAAGGCGAAGAACGTGGTCAATCCCAGGCGGTCGCCGCCAGTATTGCAACTGGTTTATCAATTGCAACCCCATTCGTTGCAATCAATGTAGGCGAGGGAGGATCTGGTGGTGCAATTGCAATTGCAACAGGGGATCGCGTATTAATGTTAGAGAATGCTATTTATTCTGTTATTGCACCAGAATCTTGTTCAACCATTTTATGGAAAGATAACAAGTTCAAAGATGTTGCAGCGGAAGCTATGAAATTGACAGCACGCGATTTGGCAGCGGTTGGCGTAATTGATGAAATTATCAAAGAACCCAGCAAGGGCGCACATACAGATTGGCAAACAACAATGGAAATGGTAGCAACATCTGTTGTAAAGAATATAAAAGAATTGCAAGAAATTCCAGCGGATAAATTACCAAAAATACGCGCTGATAAATTCTTTTCTATGACACGAGATGTTGAAATTCACCAGCCAGAAAATGAGAATATTGAAGAATAAAATAGTATTTTATTTATAAATGTCTTGCAAATCTGAATAAAATCTTTTATACTCGCGCTACGCGCAGTTGAAAAACTGCGTAAAAACACAGATTTTTTCCAAGTTTCTGTCCCATTTTTGGGTATGCCGGAAAAAGTCAAGGAAACAACAGAAACGCAAAAGATTTATAATTTATTTTATAATTGTTTTGCGATTGCTATTTAAGGAGCAAAACTATGGCATTGCCAAAATTTACCATGAAACAATTGATGGAAGCCGGTGTTCATTTCGGCCATCATACTCGTCGTTGGAACCCACTTATGGGGGCTTATGTTTACGGGGTCAAAGATAAGATTCACATTATTAACTTAAATAAAACTGCACCAATGCTTTATCGTGCTTTGGATGCGCTGGAAAAAATTACAGCTGCCGGTGGCAAGGTTTTATTCGTTGCAACAAAATACCAAGCCAAAGATATTGTAAAAGATGCCGCTGAACGTTGCGGACAATTTTATGTTAACAATCGTTGGTTGGGTGGAATGATAACTAACTGGTCAACAGTTTCACAATCGATTCGTCGTTTGAAAAAGCTGGAGGCAGATATTGAAAACTTTGAAAAGCTTGGATTTACCAAGAAAGAAGTCGGTGTAATGCAAAAAGAATCAGAAAAATTGCGCGAAATTTTCGGCGGAATTTTGGATATGCATGGAACACCCCAGGCAGTTGTTATTATCGATATGCCACGCGAAATGAATGCAGTTCGTGAAGCAAAAGTTTTGGATATTCCAACAATTGCAATTGCAGATACAAATGCAAACCCAGAATTGGTTGATTATCCTGTTCCTGGAAATGATGACGCTTCGCGTGCAATTCAATTATATTGTGACTTGTTCGTAGATGCTATTTTGTCTGGAATTGAAAAACGTTTGGGCGGCGCCCAAGGTAAGAAAGTCGTATCCAGTGATATGGCACCAGATCCAATAGAAATAATTGAAGAAACTGCAAAAGAAAAAGAAGCAAAAATAAAATCCAAAGCCAGTGAACAACGTGAAACTCGTCGTGAAAAATTGGTCGAAAAACTTGAAGAAAAAGGTGAATAATATGGCAGAGATTACAGCAAAATTAATTCAAGAACTGCGCGAAAAAACATCCGCAGGAATGATGGATTGCAAAAAAGCTTTGATTGAAAATAATGGAGATGTCCAGGCAGCTGCTGACTGGTTGCGTCAAAAAGGTATTGTAAAGGCTGCATCTAAAGCTGGTCGTGTTGCATCCAGTGGATTGGTCACCGTTGTTAAATGCGATGGAATGGGATGTGTTGTTGAATTAAATGCAGAAACAGACTTTGTTGCGAAAAATGAAAAGTTCCAAAAATTGGTCGCGGATGTCGCGAATAAAGCTTTGGAATTAGGCGGTGATTTTGATGCAACAATGAATGCGGTCAAAGATGATATTGCAGCCACGATTTCAACAATCGGCGAAAATATGAATTTGCGCAGAATTACGAAAGTCAATGGTCAACATATTTATTCTTATGTTCATAACGCATTGGTTCCAGGCATGGGACAAATCGGTGTAATCGTTGCTTTGGACGGGGATAAAGCTGGTGCGGACGAAGTTGGTCCAAAAATTGCAATGCACATTGCTGCAAACAAACCAGAATTTATGACAATTGATAATGTTGATCCTGTATCAGTTGAGCGCGAAAAGAAAATTTTCATTGAATCAGGCGCAACAAATGGAAAACCGGAAGCTGTCGTTGAAAAGATGGTTGCTGGTCGTATTCAAAAATATTATGGCGAGTCTGTTTTAGAAGAACAACCATTTGTAATGGATCCATCTAAAACCATTAAACAAGTTGCAGCAGACGCAGGCGTAAAACTGGCTGGCTTTGCTTATTACTTGTTGGGCGAAGGTATCGAAAAGCGCGATGATAATTTGGCGGATGAAGTAGCAAAAATGCTGAAATAAAACAAATCCGAACAAATTAAAAAAAATCGCGCACCCGCGCGATTTTTTTTATTACAAAACTTTTAACAATAAATATGTTAAAATAAAAAAACGAGTTAAATTATGAAAACAATATCTGATAAAACTTCATTGGCTATACTGAAATGGTCCGAGGCATGTATTTATTTTATGCCAATTATTCCAGTCATAGTTTTATTATACCAGGGCAAAAATGTTTCCGTTGGGGATTTCTTTTTAATCCAAGGAATATTTCGCCTGGTATCTTTCTTGTTTGAAATTCCATCAGGCTATTTGGCCGATGTGTTTTCACGCAAAAAGATATTATTAATTGGGGCAGCGGTTCAATTTTTATCAATGCTTTGGCTGATTTGGGCGGATGGTTTTTTTGGTGTCATGTTGTGCGAGGCAGGCCTTGGTTTGGCTGCTGCACTGTTTTCCGGTACAGGGGAAGCATACACATTTGATTTATTAAAACGTATGAATAAAGAAAATCAATACTTAAAGGAAAATGGGAGTATTCGTACTTTTGCTCAAACATCTACATTTATTGCGACATTGATAGGTGGAGTGGTTTTTGCGTTTAGTGTTGATTTATTGCTGGCAATAGAAGCAATGGCGGCATTTGTCGGACTTTTATTGATCGCGCGTTTGCCAGAATTGCACGAAGTTCGTCGTAAAATCGCACCTGAAACCAGTCCTTTGCGTGATTTGATAGGTATTACAAAAATGTCTATAAAACATCCTGAAATTAAATGGTTGATGACATTCCCTGCGATTTATGGAGGATTTACCTTAATTATGTTTTGGGTTTTGCAGCCGATGATGACGGCAGCAATGGTTCCCGTTGCTTTGTTTGGTTTGTTTGTTGGTATAAACCAAGGAAGCCGAGCGATATTTTCAAAAATAGCGCATAAAGCAAAAGAATTACTGGGGGTCAGAAACCTTTTGTTCTTATGCCTGGGGCTTTTGGCAGCGGGATTCATCGCTGCAATACTTGCTGTGCATGCGGCAGGCAATATAGCTTTGGTTTATGCTCTCAGTGGATTTGTTGCGATAATTCCAGCAACTCAAACGATGGCGGCGTTGATTTTTAAAGATTATATTCATAATAAGATAAAATCTGATGAACGTGGAACAATATTATCTATTAACTCTATGTTCAGTACAGGTATAACAGGAATAATGATGATTTTGGTAAAACCTATGTTGGATAATCTTGGCATTGTTACGACATTGCTTGTTTGCCTTGGGGCATTGATTATGATACTATTTCCATTAAAGAAAGTCTTGGCAATAAAAGGGATAAAAAAATGACACAGAAATTATTTGATATGTTGCAAGAGCGTGGGTTCGTCAAAGATATGACCCACCCACAACAGATAAAAGATTTATTGAATGGCAATAAAAAAATAACTTTTTATGTTGGGATTGATCCAACGGCAGATTCTTTGCATATTGGGCATTTTTTCGCTCTGCGTATGGCGCGGCATTTGCAAAATGCAGGACACCAAGCAATCGTTTTAATTGGTGGCGCAACAGCGCTGGTTGGTGATCCAACTGGAAAATCTGATATGCGTAAAATGCTGACCAAAGAGCAAGTCGCACATAATATGGCCGAAGTGGAAACATTGGCGCGGCGTTTTGTTTTACCAGAAACCAAGTTTGTAAATAATGCAGATTGGATAAATAAATTTTCTTATGTGGATTTTATGCGTTTGGTTGGCACTCATTTCAATGTTAATACAATGTTGGCGTCCGAGGCCTATGCCCGCCGTCGTGAAAATGGTGGTCTGACATTTTTGGAAATGGGATATATGCCGATGCAGGCGTATGACTTTGTTCATCTGAATGATGCGGAAAATTGTGTTCTACAGATTGGCGGCAGTGATCAATGGGGAAATATCGTTGCAGGCACGGAATTATTCAGAAAGAAAAATATTGCCGAAGGTAAAGACGCGGGCGAAATATACGGCCTGACCGCGCCACTTCTTATGACAGTTGATGGTAAAAAAATGGGTAAAACTGAAAAGGGAACATTGTGGGTTGCCCGTGATAAAACCACCCCGTTTGAGTTTTATCAATATTTTTACAATATGCCGGACGAAAATACAGGCTTGCTGTTGTCTTTATTTACAGATATACCAATGTCGGAAATAGTTGCAATGTGCACGAACGACATTGTTGCATCCAAGAAAAAAATGGCATACGAAGTTACTAAATTGATTCATGGTGAAATGTTGGCGGTTGATGCTGCCGCAACGGCCAAGTCTTTATTTTGTGGTGGCGCAGAAAGCACCGGAATTCCAAGTAAAAAAATGGCAATGTCTGGGGCTGTGAACATCGTTGATTTTTTGGTTCAATCTGACATTGTTCCATCTAAATCCGAAGCGCGCCGGGCAATAGAGCAGGGCGGGATTCAGCTGGATGGAGTCAAAATTATTGATAAAGATTTTATGGTCCCCCCCGCAGAATCAATAATGATTCAGAAAGGCAAAAAGACTTTCTTGAAAATAGTAACTAAATGAAAAAGTACCTTTATTTTTTAACTTTTGTTTTTTTTATCTTAGGTTCTGCTTATGCGGCGCCGAATGAATTGGCTGCGGTAAAAAAACAAATTACCCAGGTTGAACAGCAAAATAAAAAGATAGAACAACAGGTTAAAACGTCGGATCGCCAAGTTGAGAAAACAAAAAATCAATTGGTTGGTGCTGCAGAAAGTCTGGATAAAATTGAAAATCAACGCGGTGAAATCCAAGATAAAATTAAAAGTTTAGATGCACGTCGAGATGTCTTGATGGCATCGATTGTTACGAACCAGGGACGTTTGGCCGAAGCCGCGGCAGGATTGGTAACTATTTCTGAAAATCCTTCATTTTCTGCATCTGATACCCATGAATATATTTTGACATCGGCTTTGTTAACAGGCGTTTCTGATGGGTTTGATTCTGAAATAAAATCGGCGGGGGAAAAAATCGCCGAACTGGAAAAAGTTATGAACGCCAGAAAAGAACAACAAAAAAATCTTGATAAAACAGCAAAGAAATATGCCGAAAATAAAGATTATTTGGATAAGTTGATGAGAACACGTTCCGCACAAAATGAAAAATTAAAATCCAAGCAATATGAATTACAAAAAAAATTACGTGATTTATCTGTTCGCGCAAAAAGCTTGTCTGAATTGACAGCTGGATTATCGCGGGCCGAGGTTTCATCCGATGATTCATTCAGTTGGCGTAAAATGCGGGCACCTGTATCTGGGATTATGTTGCGCAGATTCGGCGAAACATCCCCATTGGGTTTGGTATCTGATGGTTGGCTGATAAAGACGCGCAGTGGTGCGTTGGTGACGGCGCCTGCCGATGGTCGTGTTGAATTTGCAGATGATTTCCGTAAAAATGGTCGAGTGGTAATACTTTCACATAAAAATTCATATTATTCGGTTTTGACCGGACTTGCAACGACAGATGTTTTGCTGGGCCAAGATGTTTTGGCGGGCGAGCCAATTGGCCGTATGCCCGAAGATCGCGCTGAAATGTATCTGGAACTGCGCCGCGGAACAAAAGCAGTTGACCCTGCAAAATTATTCAAAGAACCATAGTTTTTTTTGTAAAATTAGACAAATATTTAATACTTGACAAATATACAAATCATACTATACTTATTGTATGAAAATTAGGAAATTACAAAATCATGGTCGCGAGACTTACGCTGTTTATTACGGCGATGGGTTTGTTTTAAAACGTCCTTTGCCAAATTTTGGAGAAGAAGCACAAGAAAAATGGCTTGCTAAACAACATAAGACTAAGCAGGTTATTGATGAAATTTATGCCGTAGGGAACCCGACTTACAATATTCCAAGAATGGTTTATATTAATGATGATGAGTATCAAGTTCTCGAAGAACGTGCCTTGGGTGGGCCTTTAACGAAAGAATTATATAGAACCTTGACCCGTCGTCAACAGTTGGAAATTGTAAACGGGTTGTCAAGTTTTTTGGTGGATATGAATGAATTAAAGCCAACAAAAGAAATTGTAAATCATAAGATAACATCAGAAATAAAATTTTCTAGATTTGAAAACTTTGTAGAAAATAAAATGTCAGATTGGTTTGCGGTAAATGATGTTAAATATATGATAAAAGTTAAAAATCAAATAAGTCAATTTGAATATAAAACTATGGAAGCATGGTCTCATGGGGATTTAAATGCGGGGAATGTGCTTTATAATAAAGATACCAGCAAATTATCTTTTATAGATTTTGCAGAAGCAAGTTATAAATTTATTTATCGGGATATTTTTGCTTCTTTACAAATAGAACTTGATATTTGTAAACCGGTTTATGAAATTTATAAAAAGTTTCATGTTCAAAGAAAATATAAAATGCCCGGTATAGGTTCTTCTGAATTACAGGATATAATGAAAAATCGAATAACTATAGTATGGCTAAAGCGTTTTATTAAGGCTTCGGATGACTTACGGCAAAATACAGAAACAGAAAAAGGGGAAAAAAATAACACAGAGAAAGTAAAATTCATGTGTGAAACTATACATAATTTAAAAAACTTAGATAGAAAGTTTTCTAGATAAATCCCCTCTTGCGTGGGGGATTTTTTTTTGCTAAATTTTGTTAATTGTAAAGGGGGTTTTTATGAAAAAGATTTTAATTTCGATTTTATTATCATTTGTGGTTGTTTTTAGTGCGACAGCGGCAGAAAAGAAAGCACCTGTAAAACATCTGACAGATGCCCAAATTTATGAACAATTGAAAAAATTTGCATTGGTATTTGAAACAGCACGTGAAAATTTCGTAGAAGAAGTTGATGAAAAGAAAATGCTGGAAGCAGCTATGAACGGAATGTTGATGGAATTGGATCCTCATTCTTCGTATTTGAATGCTGATGACTTGAAAGATTTTGACGATAAATCTTCGGGCAGTTTTGGTGGCGTCGGTATTCAAATTACATCGGACAAGGGCGCAATCAAGGTTATTTCCCCAATTGATGACACCCCAGCTTATCGTGCTGGGATAAAGGCTGGCGATTATATAACTCATATTGATGGGCAACAAGTTTTTGATATGTCTTTGAATCAAGCCGTTAAAAAAATGAAGGGGCGTCCAGGGACCAAGATAAAATTAACAATTGTTCCCGAAGAACGTGGCGAGCCAAAAACAATTACCCTTACTCGCGATATAATCAAAGTTAAATCAATAAAATTTGCTGCCAAGGGGGATGATAAAAAAATTGGATATATTCGTGTTTCTGATTTTGGCGCAACTACAGCCAAAGAATTAAAAGAAGCCATAGAAAAATTAGAAAAACAGAAAGTTATAGGCTATGTGTTGGACGTTCGTAATAATCCAGGTGGATATTTGATTGCGGCCATTGAAGTTTCTGATGCTTTCTTGGATAGTGGTGAAATAGTTTCAACCCGTGGTCGTGGCAAAGAAGATATTGATCGCAGTATGGCAAAGCCTGGTGATTTAACACATGGAAAACCAGTTGTTGTTTTGATAAACCATGGATCTGCATCAGCATCAGAAATTGTTGCAGGCGCGCTTCAGGATAATAAACGTGGATTGGTTATGGGCAGTCAATCATTTGGTAAGGGTAGCGTTCAACAACAAAAACCTTTTGGCGATGGCACAGCAATTCACTTGACCATTGCGCGGTATTACACCCCATCTGGTAAATCAATCCAGGGCGAAGGAATTACTCCGGACGTAGAAGTATTGCAATCCAAAGTAGAAGTTTTGGAAAAGAAAAACGATATCTTTTCCGAGGCCAGCTTTAAAAATGCTTTGAAAAATGAAAAAGCTAAAAAGCAAGATGCAAAAGATGATGAAGAAGATGATGATTCTAAATTAACAGATGCTGAAAAAGATGCCCGCGATTATCAATTGCAACGTGCAATGGATATGGTTCGTGCAATGTCTAAATTAAAGCCTGTGAAAAAATAATTATAAAAAATTAAATAAAAAAGCGGTAATTGACCGCTTTTTTTATTGTCAATATATGGTTCAATGCTTGTTTTACGTCTTCCAAAATACTATAATTCATATCCGTGACCAAAAAAAGGAAGTAGTTATGACCAAGATGATAGTTGATGGTAATTGGGCCGCAGCAGATGTGGCATATCGATGTAGTGAATTTTCAGCAATATATCCAATAACACCCAGCAGCACCATGGGTGAGTTGGCAGATGAATGGGCGTATCAGCATAAAAAGAATATTTGGGGCGCAGTGCCCGGAATAATTGAAATGCAGTCTGAGGGTGGCGCAGCCGGCGCAGTTCATGGCGCGTTGCAGATGGGCGCATTGGCGACGACTTTTACCGCGTCCCAGGGTTTGCTGTTGATGATTCCAAATATGTATAAAATTGCAGGGGAACAAACACCATTTGTTATGCATGTTGCGGCGCGTGCTTTGGCGACACATGCTTTGTCTATATTTGGTGATCATTCTGACGTTATGTCAGTTCGTGGAACTGGTTTTGCATTATTATCTTCGCATAATGTTCAGCAAGCCCATGATATGGCTGCAATAGCACATAGCGCAACACTTCGCGCGCGCGTTCCGTTTTTACACTTTTTTGATGGTTTTCGTACCAGCCATGAAGAATCCAGAATTGAATATATTCCAGATGAAGTTTTACAGGAATTAATTCCAACAGATTTAATGTTAGATGCGCGCAATCGCGGTATGACTCCGGATGCGCCAACGATTCGCGGAACCGCGCAAAACCCAGATGTATTTTTCCAAGGGCGCGAGGCCGCAAACAAATTCTATGATGCGGTTCCAGAAATTGTTCAAAATGTTATGAATAAATTTGGAAAATTGACGGGACGTAAATATGGCTTGGTTGAATATACTGGTGACAAAAAAGCCGAAAATGTAATTGTTGTAATGGGCAGCGCGGCAGAAACAATAACTGAAACTTTGCCACATTTGCCAAAGGGCGTTGGAATGATAGCGGTGCATTTGTATCGTCCATTTCCGACAGATGCATTTTTAAAAGTTTTGCCAGACAGTGTTAAAAATATTGCCGTATTGGACAGGACAAAAGAGCCCGGTTCAATCGGTGAACCATTGTACCAAGATGTTGTAACCGTATTGCAAAATCGTGGTATAAAAATCTTTGGTGGGCGTTATGGTTTGGGTTCCAAAGAGTTCAAACCCCGTGATGTCCAGGCTGTGGTTGAAAATTTAATCAATGGAAAACTTCATCATAATTTTACTGTTGGTATTACAGATGATGTTACGAAATTGTCGCTGAAAACGGATCCAAAGTTTGCAAATGATGTTGCTGGAAAATCAGCAATACTTTACGGAATCGGATCTGACGGAACAGTTGGCGCGGTTAAGAATATAGTTAAAATAGTTGGGGATAATTCTGATTTGTATCCGCAATCTTATGCAGTTTATGATTCCAAAAAGTCAGGGGGACTTACTGCTTCGCATTTGCGATTCGCACCAAAGCCAATACAATCACAATACTTGGTGGAATATGCGGATTTTATTTCTGTTTCTAATTTTACCATTGCACAAAGATTTGATGTTTTTAGTGGGTTGAAACCTGGTGGAATTGTGATGATAAACACAGGGCATAATCCAGACGAAGCTTTTGCAATGTTGCCACGTGATGTCCAAGAACATTTGATTAAACAAAAAGCCAAAGTATATTTCTTGGATGCGAATCGCGCAGCGCGTGAATTGGGACTAGGGAACAGAATAAATACTTTTATAATGTTGAACTTTTTCAATTTAACCAAAGTAATAAATCCATCTATCGCGGCAAAATCTGCAAAAGATGCGATTGAAAAAACTTATCATAAAAAAGGTGAGGATGTTGTTGCTGCAAACTGGGCAGCGGTTGATAAAGCGGCAGAGTTTTTGCATGAATATACTTTGCCAGCACAGCCATCAAAATCAGCACCGGATTGGATCCCTGCGATGACGGCTAATGCGCCAGCATGTATTATGAATACTTTGGGTGAAATGGCCGCAATGTGTGGTGATGATTTACCTGTATCTGCAATGGCAAATTCAGGGGAATTCCCAGTTGGAACTTCGAAATATGAAAAACGTGGAATCAGTGAAAATGTTGTTGTGTGTGATTTAAGTAAATGTATTCAATGTGGAAAATGTTCAATGTTGTGTCCGCATGCTGCGATTCGTATGAATGCGGGTAAAAATATTGGTGGTGTTCCAATGAAGACATCTGAACTGGGTGAAGATATGGAATTTTTACTGACAATTTCACCAGCAGATTGCACAGGATGCCAGGTTTGTGTAAAAAATTGTCCGGTTGGCGCATTAAGTGTTGTTCCAATTGAACAAGCACAAAAATTGGGCGCCCAAGAAGCATTTGATAAAGCAGCAAAATTGCCTCCAGTGCCAAAGGATAAATTAAATACTAATTTACCAAAGCATATAGAACTGTCTGAACATATGTTTGAATTCCCAGGCGCATGTGCGGGTTGTGGTGAAACACCTTATATAAAATTAGTAACACAATTATTTGGTGATCATATGGTTGTTGCAAATGCAACTGGGTGTTCATCAATTTATGGTGCGAATTTGCCAACTACTCCGTATACATCAGATTCGAATGGTCGCGGACCTGCATGGTCTAATTCATTATTCGAAGATAATGCAGAATATGGATTGGGAATGCGTATGGCATTAAATCAACGTCGCGAAATGTTAAAGGGTTTATTATTCAAAGTCTTTGATGATAAAGATGATAAGATTATTGAATCTTTATTTGATGAAAAAGATATCGTAAAGCAGCGCGAAAATGTTGAATTGGTTCGTAAAAAAGCCAAAGGCGATAAACAAATCGAATCGCTGCTGGATGCGCTTGTTGATAAATCTGTATGGATAATCGGTGGTGACGGATGGGCTTATGACATTGGATACGGTGGTTTGGACCATGTCCTGCATAGCGGTCAAAATGTTAATGTCTTGGTTATGGATACCGAGGGTTATTCAAATACTGGTGGTCAACAATCCAAAGCAACACCTTTTGGTGCTTCGATGAAATTTGCCGTCAGTGGTAAAGAAATAGCCAAGAAAGATTTGGGATTGATTGCGATGATGTCGGGTGCTTATGTTGCTCAAATCGCAATGGGTGCAGATCAAATGCAGGCTATTCGTGCAATCAAAGAAGCCGAAGCATTCAATGGACCATCAATAATTTTGGCATACAGTCCATGTATTGCGCATGGTTATAACTTATCAAATGGACCAGCACATCAAAAGATGTTGGTTGATTCTGGTGTATGGCCATTGTATCGTTTTAATCCAGCTTTGATAGAGCAGGGTAAAAATCCACTGATAATGGATTCTGATGCCAGTACAGCAGCAAGCTTGGAAGATTTCTTGAAAACCGAGGGCCGTTTTAATGCTGCTCGTGCAATGAATCCGAAAAAGTTTGCAGGGTTGGTAGAATGCGCAATAACTGACAATGAATATAGATGTGAATTAAAAAAACACATTGCTTCATTTGCTCTTTTGCGCAATAGTCCAAAAAAGAATGGGGAAGGTTAATTATGAAACGGATTGGTTTTTATTTTTTGTTATTTTTAACATGTGCTTGCACTTTTCAGACCAAGCATAGGGGATATGTTTTCCCAGATGATTTGGATCAGCAAGCATCCAAGATAAAAACCACTGCCGTTCTAGAAGAAAAATTCGGCAGTCCCCAAGTAAAAACTATAAATGGTGATTCGGTTTGGATTTATTATGGAACTGATGAAAATTATCATGGACCAATGCCACTGACTTATGATGAAAAGACAGCGATGTTGGTGTGGGTTGATGGAAATACTGTTTCACATATTAAAATTTTACGGGATAAAGAATTACCAGATGTTAAAATTGCAGATGGGGAAACACCGATACCAGCCGCGATAGAGCTTAATGCGCTGGAAGAACTGGTGAATAATGTTGGAAGATTTAAACCTGCGGGACTCGGACAATAAATTGTGCTTGCTTTATAATGTGATTTTTTTATAAAATACGGGACAGGGAGAATTCATCATGAAACTTAAATTTTTTACATCGTTCTTGGCGTTAACATTAATTTTAATAGCCCCCGAATGCCGTAGTGAAGATACAAATCTTATTTTTGCAGATTGTGGCGCTGGTTGGGTATTATCAAGCTCTACAAGTATAGATGGCATAAAATCAGAAACATGTGAAAAATTATGGTGCTATGATTTAGAAACTGGTAAATCAATGGGAGCTGGCGATAAAGCTAATGCTGGATATGTTATAACAACTGACCCAGTTGTTGTGGAATCTTTGGACAGTGAGGGTAATTTAACCTCTATAGAATGCTTTGGACAACGCAAATGGTGTTCCGGCGAAACGGCTGGGGTATGGAATGCTAAATATGGTGCGTATACCAAGAAAGGTGAAGATAGTAACATATTTTTATCTGTTAAACGTGGGGATTGTTTTTCGTGGGGCTCAACTTCTTCTGTCGTAGCCGAATGTAAAGATGGTCAAATACCTATTTTGGTTAATGGACAATGGGTTTGTTCTGCTCGTAAATCTGGGGTTGCTACTAGTAATATGGGTACCAAAACTGTAGCAGGAGTTACTTCTACAATACATCGCAGTTCAACAGTAAAAAAAGCGAAATAACTTTTATAGATTTCGCAATTACTAAAGTTTGAAATCCTGATTTTTTTATGATATAATATCAAGTATTGAGAGAATGCCAACACAAAGGGCGTGGCTGATGGCAGCAAAAAAATTAGATTTTAAAACTGGACAGTTCGTTGTCTATCCGACCCAAGGCGTCGGCAAGGTTGTTCGTATCGAAGAACAATCGTTTGGTGGCCAAAAAGTTTCTTTATTAGTAATTGATTTTGAACGCAGCAAGATGACTTTGCGCGTCCCGTTGGATCGTGCAGAAATATCTGGATTACGTCCATTAGTTACTCAAAAGAAAATGAATGAAGCCATCGAAAGCGCAAAGGGTAAAGCCGGTGTAAAACGAATGATATGGGCGCGTCGTGCGGCAATTTATGAAGATAATATAAATTCTGGCGATGTTATGAAGGTTGCCGAGGTCGTTCGTGATTTACAAAGACGTGCATCTGCCGACCAGATGACTTTCTCTGCACGTGGCTTATATTTGCGCGCACTGGAAAGAATGGCCCAGGAATATTCAGCATTGTATAAATTGGATTTGGATGAAGCCTCTGAAAAGATCGAAGAAATAATAGGTGTTCCAAAAGAAATAGATTTAAATGCAGCCGAAGATGACGATGGCGATGTAGATGATTTAGAATAAAAAAAACCGGCGAAACGCCGGTTTTTTAAAATGGTATATCATCACCAATTTGTGAAACATTAATTTCTTCGGGAGCAGATGATGTATTTTGCCCACTTGTGTTTTGTGAACTGTAATCACCACCATCCATTGCTTTTGCGCCGCTTAATATTACCAGTTGTCCAGAAAATTGGTTCAAAACGATTTCGGTTGTATAAACATCTTGGCCTTGTTGATTTTGCCATTTTCTGGTTTTCAATTGACCTTCTATATAAAGTTTAGTTCCTTTTTGCAACATGCGTTCAGCAACATCAGCCAAATTAGAATTAAATATTACAATACGATGCCATTCAGTTTGTTCTTTTTGTTCGCCTGTTTGACGATCTTTCCAACGATCAGATGTAGCAAGTGAAAAATTAACTACTTTTTGTCCATTACTGGTAGTTCTGACCTGGGGATCGGTGCCGATATTTCCAACAAGAATTACTTTGTTTATGCTGCCTGCCATTGTGTCTTCCTTTTTTTAGTATAGCTTGATTTGACTATATTTTTTTAGAAAAATCAATATTAAACTTTTTATTTCTTTACGGCCCAAAATAAAGCAAAAACCCAGCCAATCCCAGTCCAGCCCAACAGCCAACTGGCACTGCGTACAATGCCATGGTCCAATTTATCTTTTTTTGTTTGGCTGACGAACCATGCAGGCGCCATCATTATCGCGAATATTAGTAAAACAGCCAAGATGTATTTTATTGTAATCAAATTTTATTAGAATATTTTGCTTTGTTACCTAATTCTTCTTCTATACGCATAAGCTGATTATATTTTGCCATTCTGTCGGTGCGCGACATACTGCCTGTTTTAATTTGTCCGGCATTTGTTGCAACCGCCAAATCCGCAATAGTCGTATCTTCGGTTTCGCCACTGCGATGAGAAATTATAACACCATAACCAGCATCTTGGGCAATTTTAATAGTATCCATGGTTTCAGTAATAGTTCCGATTTGATTTGGCTTTATTAAAATAGCATTTGCAATTTTGTTATCAATTCCACGTTTTAATCGAACAGGATTTGTTACGAACAAGTCATCACCAACCAGTTGAACTTTTTTGCCAATGCTCTTGGTCATTTCTTTCCATCCATTCCAATCATCTTCGGCCAATCCATCTTCTATGGAAATAATTGGATAATCCAAAACTAGTTTTTTATAAAATTCTATCATTTGGTTTGATGATAATTTTTTATTTTCAAATTTATAAATTCCATTTTTATAAAATTCAGATGCAGCGACATCCAGACCCAAAGCAACATCTTTGCCAGGGTTATATCCAGCGGCTTTTATCGCCTGGGTGATTAAATCAAGTGCATCGCGAGTGTTTTTTATGTTTGGTGCAAAGCCACCCTCATCTCCAACATTTGTTGAATAGCCTGATTTCTTTAGAATAGCTTTTAGATTATGAAAAACTTCACTGCCTATTTTAATTGATTTAGTTTCGTTTTTTACGATTGGAATAATCATAAATTCTTGGACATCTAAACCATTATCAGCATGTGCGCCACCATTGATTACATTCATCATTGGGCGAGGTAACAAAGTTCCAGTACCTAAATACTTATAAAATGATTTTCCAGATTGTTTTGCTGCGGCATGTGCCGCCGCCATAGATACTGCCAAGATAGCGTTCGCCCCTAATTTTGATTTATTAGGGGTTCCATCAATTTCAATCATCTTTTTATCTATTACGGATTGTTTGCTGGCATCCATTTTCAAAAGAGCAGGAGCTATGATTTTATTTACATTTTTTACCGCTTTTAAAACACCTTTGCCCATATAGTCCAAGCCGCCGTCGCGTAATTCCAATGCTTCGTGAGTTCCAGTTGAAGCCCCAGATGGCACACTGGCACGACCAATTATCCCGCTGCTTAAAAAAACGTCACATTCAATGGTGGGATTCCCGCGGCTGTCCATAATTTGTCTGGCATGAATATTTTTTATTTTGAACATTTCCCTTCCTTAAAGAATATTTACATTTTAAAATTTTCACCCAAATAAACACGTCGTACCATTGGATCTTTGATAATTTTATCGGTTGTTCCATGAATCAATATTTTCCCATCATGTAAAACATAAGATCTGTCTGTAACGCCCAAAGTTTCACGAACATTATGATCGGTAATAATAACGCCCAAACCACGATTTTTTAATTGGGACACCAATGTGCGGATTTCATTTACAGCTATTGGATCAATCCCAGCAAATGGTTCGTCCAATAAAATAAATTTAGGATCATTTGCCAACGCACGGGCAATTTCAACACGTCTGCGTTCGCCACCAGATAAAGAAGTAGAAGGCGAAGTTCTTAAATGTTCAATTGAAAATTCATGTAATAATTCATTTAATTTTTTTTCACGTTTTTCAGGATCTGTTTGTATAACTTCCAATATCGCCATAATATTTTGTTCTACGGATAAACCATGAAAAACACTGTTTTCCTGGGGCAGATATCCAATATGTAAACGTGCACGTTGAAAGAAAGGCAAGTGAGTAATGTTTTGACTGTTTAAAAAAATTTGTCCGCTGGTGGATTGTATCTGTCCCGTGATGCAATAAAACGCCGTTGTTTTTCCAGCACCATTTGGACCCAGTAATCCGACGGATTCTCCCTGGCGGACGTCAATAGAAATATCCTTTAAAACTGTGCGTTTTCCATAGTTTTTGGAAAGATGTTCAATTTTTAAAATACTTTGTTTCATAATTTTATCACCAATTCTTCTGTAATTATTTGGTCCCCATTACTAGAATTAACACGAACGTTACCGGACAATGTTACGTCTTTTTTTAGTTTATCATATTTTCCAGTTTTTGCGCGAATATTATCTGTGATATTTTGCCCATTTGATACCCTGGTAATTTTTGCACGAATATTATCCAAAAAAACAAAGTTTGGAATGTCGTATTCTTGTCTGGCAATATCTGCATGCATTGTAAATGGGTGTCCATCTTTATCTATTCCAGAAAATGAGGGATTTGTCATTTTAAATTGATTTTGCATTACGTCTGATAAATTAATTCCTGAAATAGGCATCCATCGTAAATTTTTAGAAATCATAGAGCCAGCAATCAGGGCGCCAATCAGAACCAGTCCCCAGCCAGTAAATATAAATTGCCACAAGCGCTGACCGCGCCGATAATTACTGGAAATAAGAAAATTTCTGTTTGACCATTCCATTTCAATAATCCTATTGCAAAAGAGTTTGATTTGCAACATGTTTTCTGTTAGAATAAGCTCAAGAGAGAATATGAAAAAAACAATAATCTTTTTTTGTTCGATGTTCTTTGCCTTGTGCTATTTGAATGGGGCTGTGGCTGCTATTAAAAAGGCTTCATCTGTATCTGAACAAACTTCACAAGGGGCTGCGGGATTGATGGCTGGCAACAGCTTGATTCCTACTGCTTTGGGTTTGGTTGGAAATGTTATGGAATTAAATAAACAACAGGCAGCTTTATCCGCAGAATGTGTTCCTTCGGATTCTGAAATTGAATTTGTAAAAAAGTTAGTCCAAGAATGGGCCAAGGCTGGCGGCACAATTGATATGTCTGGTCGTACAGCATGTCTGGGTAAAGATGGAAAAAATTATGCTTTCAGTGTTAAATGGGCTATGGATGGGTCCCCTTGTTATGATGCATTTAATGATGAAAATCAAATTTATAAAAATTATCCTTATCCAGGTAAAGGATTTGTGTTAAAAGATCAATCGCTGGAAGATAGTGATAAAAATAGAATTACTAAATCCGATATTTATGAAATATTTCCAAAAATTGGATTTGAAGATGCGGATTATTTGGCAAGTGAAGTTTCAATGGTTGCGAAATTAAAAGAAAAAGCGATAAAATGTGCCTCTGAAAAATTAAGTGCGAAACAACGTGAATTATGGGGTAATATGTTGACTCAGACAGTTGGTGGATTGGGGCAAAAACAAAATGCTGGAACAACAATGCAACAGGTTGGTTCTGTTCTGCAAAGTGGTGGAAACAGCCCACTTGGGACATTGGGTGGAACAGTTAATATTTTAACTGGATCGCTTTTAGCACAATAAAATATTTCCAAAAATTTTATTTAATTAAAATTAGAAATCTTGCACGACCATAAGATTTGTCTTTGATAATTTTCAAATCTGTGGGCAGGGTGGGGATATCAAAAGTTTTCTCTGTTTCCCATACAATTATTGCACCAGTTTTAGCCACAGGTGCAATTTTTTTAATAAATTCAACGCCTAATCCGGCATTTGAATATGGTGGATCAATAAATATTAAATCGGCATCAGATCCGAACTTCGAAATTGCGGAAAGTGCATCAATTTGAACAATTATGCCGTTTGCACCATCCAATAACGCCAGATTTCTTTTAATGGTTTTTATTGATTCTGCATTAGTATCTGTAAAAATTGCTTTGGAATTTTGTGCTCGTGACAGCCATTCCAGCCCAAATTCACCACTGCCAGCAAAAGCATCCCAAACGATATGGGGGGAAATATTTCCCAACATATTGAACAAAGCAATTCGTGCTTTGTTTTGTGTTGGTCTGGCATTTAGCGGTAGATGTAATTTTTTACCACGCCATTTTCCTGAAATGATTTGCAAATTTGAATCCATAGGGTAAAGTATAAAACAAATGAATAAATTTATCAAAGAAACTTTGAAACTGGCGCGCAAAGCCTCATCACATGGGGATGTGCCGGTTGGTGCGGTCATTGTTCGTGATGGTAAAATTATCGCGCGCGGGGAAAATCAGGTTCAATTAAAGCGTAATCCAACATTGCACGCGGAAATTATTGCTATAAATAAAGCATGCAAAAAACTGGGCGAAAAATTTTTAACTGATTGTGAAATGTATGTCAGCTTGGAACCTTGTGCAATGTGCGCTACGGCTATTTCTTTTGCACGACTTAAACGTGTAATTTTCGCAGCAACCGATGAAAAGGGCGGGGGAATATTGCATGGGGCGTGTGTGTATGAAACACAGAAAAACCTGTGGAAACCATTTGTTTCCCAAATGCCAGAGTTTGCAAACGAATCGGCAAAATTATTGAAAGATTTTTTCAAGCAAAGACGAGTTTAAATCAAACTTTTTCCCGTCATTTCTTTTGGTTTTTTCAGGTCCAAAATTTTCAGCATGGTTGGTGCAATGTCTGACAGATCGCCACTTTTTAATTTAACTCGATTTGACCCAACAACAATAAATGCAACCCGATTCGTTGTATGTGATGTCCATGGGGCATTTAGTTTATAATTCCACATCTTTTCAGCATTGCCGTGATCAGCAGTTATTAGAACCGTTCCCCCCAGATTTAAAACAGCGGGCACTAAACGCGCCAATTGTGCATCTAAAACCTCCATCGCGCGAATCGTTGCGGCTTCGTTACCAGTGTGTCCAACCATATCGCCATTTGCATAATTAAGTATTACAACATCAAATTTTTTTAATTTTGGCAGCAGTACATCAGTAATTTTTATTGCGGACATTTCGGGCTTTAAATCAAATGTCGCAATGTTTGGTGATGGAATTAAAACCTTTTCTTCGCGGGGAAATTTAATGGTTCTTTCCGCATCAAAAAAGTAAGTAACGTGATTATATTTTTCTGTTTCAGCGATTCGCAATTGTGATAAACCATTATCTGCCAAAACATCGCCCAAGGTGTTTTTTACGGGCAGGTCTGGCAACAAAGATGGGGTTTTATCTTCTAACCCTGCTTGGGAAAATACAATTGTGCGTGCATTTATTTTATTCAACATTTGTAAAATTTGTCTGACCCTGTCTGAACGATAATTTGTAATAAGAATCCCATCTTTGTTTGTAATTACAGATTTTTTAATAATTATTGGTTTGATAAATTCATCCGATTCTCCGCGAGCATATGCCGCACTCAATGCATCATCAATTGTCAGTGCGGAAAACTTTGCATGTCCCAAGGCAATCGCATCAAACGCTAGTTTTGTTCTGTTAATATTTTGATTTCGATCCATTGCAAAATAACGACCAACCAGTGTTCCAAACCACCAAGAATTATTTTTGGGTAATCCACGGCGTAATTTATTTATGAATTTCTGTGCGCTTTTGGGCGGAGTATCACGTCCATCTGAAAAAAAGTGGATACATATTTTAAGCCCAGATTTTAATAATCTGTTTGCTATTAAAATAGTTTCGTTTATATCGGCGTGGATTTTTCCGTCTGACATCAAACCCATAAAATGAACAATTCCACCACGCTTTTTCATATCTTTTATAAATTCGGATAATGGACTATTTTTATTCCAGTTTTCTAAATCAAATCTGCGCAAGAATTGGTTTACAATTCTGCCACTGCCAATCGTTATATGTCCAACTTCGCTGTTACCCATGATGCTTGGCGGCAGCCCGACTGCTGTGCCACTGGCGCGCAAAGATGTGGCTGGGTATTTCTTTTTTAGATTATTTAAAAAAGGCATTTTAGCCAGTGCAACAGCATTATGCTTTTTTGTCGTACTGATACCAACACCATCCATTATGCAAAGAACAACTGGTTTTGTATTCATGTTATATATTATATCATAAATATGCTTGATTGAATTCTATAAATTTCGTATAATGTCTAATAAGAAAGGAAATAATATGAAGAAAATTTTTACTCTCTTTGGATTGTTGGTGGTTACTGCTTGTGCTAATCTTGGCAATACCCAGGAATCCGAAACAACATATTCGACCCCAACCGTTGATTATATTGAACAGTTGGATATAAAAACATCGACTCAGGCGGATTCTTTCTTGATTCAATTAGCGATGAATTATCGTTCTTATGCTATATTTAATGCCCGCCAATCTGGATATCCAGATATCGGTGAAATATTTGCTCAAAAAGCAATCGTGGCATTTTCTGGGGAAACCCCAATGCCTGAATCCGTTGATAATTGGCAGGTCGAAGATCAAGATTTGGGTTTTGAATTATCTGGGGCATGCCAAGAATTAATCAACATGTTGAAAAACGATATGACAGATTATTGCCCAATAGAAGCAGCCGAAGCCCAGGCAAAATTTGATTGTTGGTTGACTGCCGTGACAAGTGGGCAAACCGCAACTGCAAATGAATGCCGTACTAGATTTAATAGTGTAATGGATGTCTTGCGCAAGGGCGGACCAAATGGATGTGGAACCCCAAAACTGGCTAGTAAAGCGACACCAAAAAATAATATATCTGTAGAATCTGAATACTATCCAGAACCAATTGCAATAAAACCCAGCCAATTGCGTGCCAGGGACGGTATTGTGATTGTAAATAATATTAATGTTGATCCTGTCCCTCCGGTTATGTTCAACCAGAATATTTACAGTGGTGGTGATAGAAATATAATTACTGAAAATACTGGTAATAATGAAAAAGTAGTAGAAGAAAAACCGGTTGCTGCTGTAGCAGTTCCCAGCGACACTGTTTCTCGTCAAGAATTTATTGAAATGATGCAAGCAATGCGTGAAGAAATTCGTGCAATTAATGAACGCTTGGACAAGCAAGCAAAAAATGAAGATATTGCTGTATTGAAAGTTCAACAAATTCCGTTGGAGCCAAAACAACATGTAATGGAAGAAGTTTTCGAAGTTCATTTTGACTTTAATAAAGCGATAATAAAACCAGAATATGAAAAAGTTATTAAAAAATTGGCCGCAACAACCCAAGAAAATCGTAATGTAAAGATTTCTGTGGTTGGTCATACAGATACCAAAGGCTCGCAAAATTATAATTTTGCTTTGGGTGGACGCCGTGCACGGGCGGTGCGCAATATGTTGGTGAAATACGGTATCCCATCAGATCAAATAGTTATGGTGTCTTCTGGTGAAAATGATTTGAAAGTACAAACCAAAGACGGGGTAAGTAATAAAGAAAATCGCCGTGCCCGGGTTATCAAAGAACAAAGATATATAGAACAGCAGAAAGTTAGTGAAGAACTAAATTTACCAGAAGAAGAAAAAGTAGAAACAGTTAAAGAATAAAATACTTGACGAATAATAGTTTTTAGGCTATATTTATAAAAATAAAAAATAATTTTGAGGTAAAAAGATGGCAGAAATAAAAAAAGGACCCGGCTTTAAAAAGGCAACAACGGCGTTAACTTTTGATTTAATAAAGCATATGAAAAATGCCGGAATTAATACATCTGATTTTGTGGGTAAGGAAATTGGTGAAAAAGTAATATAAATTACGGATTCTTATTTTTTAATCCCCCGTCAGGGGGATTTTGTTTTTCTTAAATTTGTTTATTATTTGAAAATACTTGACTTTCAAGGCTTTTTTAGCTATTATGTAACTATCAAATCGGGTGCAGTTCTGCACCAAATTCTCAAGAGGTAAAATCATGCACGTTAATGAATTAAAGGCAAAGTCGCCCCAGCAATTATTAAAAATGGCCGAAGAAATGGGGATTGAAAATCCATCACAATTGAACGTCCAGCAACTTCGTTTTGCGGTTTTGCGTGTTATTTCTATGGATAAAAAAACAACATTGGTTGGCGATGGTGTTTTAGAACGTATGCAGGATGGATTCGGTTTTTTGCGCGCGCCGGAATCAAATTATTTGGCTGGACCAGATGATTTGTATGTTTCTCCTAATTTAATTAAGAAATATGGATTAAAAACTGGTGACTATGTCGAGGGTAAAATAGATGCCCCACAAAACGAATCCGAACGTTATTTTGCATTGGAAACAATTGAAAAAGTAAATGGCGAAGCACCAGAAAAATTGAAACATCGTGTTTCTTTTGATGATATGACACCATTATATCCAGATAAAATGTTAAAAATGGAAACAGAAAACGATAAGGACAAGGGTCGTTCACTTTCTGCGCGTGTTATTGACTTGATTTCCCCAACGGGCAAGGGACAACGTTCTTTGATTGTTGCGCCTCCACGCACTGGTAAAACGGTTATGCTGCAAAATATAGCAAACAGTATTTCAACAAACTATCCGGATGTCAGCTTGATTGTTCTTTTGATTGATGAAAGACCAGAAGAAGTTACAGATATGAAACGCAGCGTTAAGGGAGAGGTTATTTCCAGTACTTTTGATGAGCCAGCCGCGCGCCATATTCAGGTTGCAGAAATGGTTATTGAAAAAGCAAAAAGATTGGTAGAAGGCGGCAAAGATGTCGTTATCTTGTTGGATTCAATCACCAGACTTGGTCGCGCTTATAATACGGTTGTGCCATCCAGTGGTAAGGTTTTAACTGGTGGTGTTGATGCGTATGCTTTGCAACGTCCAAAAAGATTCTTTGGTGCGGCCCGAAATATAGAAGAGGGCGGCAGTCTGACAATTATTGCGACGGCATTGGTTGATACCGGCAGTAAAATGGACGAAGTTATTTTTGAAGAGTTCAAAGGAACCGGTAACAGCGAAATTATTTTGGATCGCAAATTATCCGATAAACGTGTTTATCCTGCAATTGATATTACTCGTAGCGGTACGCGCAAGGAAGATTTGTTGGTTGAAAAAGATATCCTATCCAAAATGTATGTTTTACGCAGAATTATCAATCCAATGGGAACTTTGGAAGCAATGGAATTTTTATTAGATAAATTACGCACTACAAAAACTAATGCGGATTTTTTCGGTGCAATGAATACATAAAAGAGTTAAAACAAAACATAATAACGCCGCATTTGCGGCGTTTTTTAATACGAAAGGTAAAATATGAAAAAAACAATAATTATTTGGGGATTGGCGGGGGTAATAACAATTTCGGCGTATTTTTTTGGAAAAACACTCGGGAATAAAGAGTGCCAAATAGAAACCGCCAAACAAATAAATATAAAACAAGATGAAATTATAAAAATAAGGGAGAAAATAAATGCGGAAACTTTTAATACTGGGGTGTCTGATATTCGTCAGCGGTTGCGCGAAAAATGGACCATCCACAATTAACACAATTAAAATATGTGAACCAATTTATGGGCGTGATTCAGATTGGAATGTAATCAGTGATGATTTTGCGCGAAATATTTATCGGCATAACAGATTATGCCAAGAGCAATAGTATTATTCTGATGCGGCTTCTGCCTGGGATATAACTGCTTCACCAGCAGTTTTTAAATTAGTTAAATATGTTTTATAACTGGTGCAATCCCTGGAAATTTCGGATTTATAAGAATCGCGCAGGTTTGAAACCATATAAAAACACCCTTTCAAATGTTGAACACAGTAATTATGGCCGATCAAGAATGCGTTTTGTCCACGCAGGCTATCATCGGTTTCATCCGGCCAGTCTATATCCAGCGCATCGTTTAAAGATGCCATATCATTTGTGCCAGTATGTTCATAGAAAGTATCCTGCCATAGGTCTTCTAGTTCGGCATCTGTAATACTGGTACTGGATGAACCGCCATTTTTTATAACAATTATTTGTTGTAAAATATTTTCTACTTCGGGACGCAGGGTATTGTCTATGTTAGCTAACTCATCACTGCAAAAACAACGATTATAAGCAGCGTTTTTTCGTTCACAATATCCATCCATACAAGATCTGTAATCAGCCAAACATTGTGATGTGCTTACCGAAGTATCAGAAACAGTGGTTATTGTTGTGTCAGAAGAGCGAGTTGAAGTATCCCCGCGTGAAGATCGTGCAGATACGGTTCTGTTTTGGATTCCCCTGGCAGATGAAGAATGTGTTGTGGCGCTTTTTGCGGTTGAACCGCTTCGCGCAACCACTCTCTTGGTGCCCGATGAAGAATATGTTGAACCGCTTCGCGCGACTACCCTTCTGGTGCCAGATGAAGTAGAAGAATTGGTCCTGGATGTGGTACCGCTGCGTGCTAATTTTGCCCCAGACGTATTGCCAGAACCCGTGGCCGCACGCGCAAAAGCAGAAGATGTGTCAGGTGTATATTCAGTATTGCTGGAATATAAAGAAGTCTGCATTTTTTCATTCATAAATGGTCGCATTGTATTATAAGTTGCAGGATTTATGTAATTTGATGCGGTTGCTGATTCGGCATTATTAAAACAAGTAAAAGAAAGTGTAAACAAAATGGCAAAAGTCATCATGCGTGCAAAAAAAGCATGTTTATAGTTTGCTATTTTGTTTCTTTCAGGGCTCATTTTTATTTTCCAATCCAATATTTTCTGATCCATTTGGTCGGACGAACGTGTCGTAAACCAAATTTTGCGGTATATCCGTTCATGGCTTCTTCATTAATTGGTCTTCCGTGGAAAATAACAACTTTTGCACCAACTGGTAATTTAGGTGTAATAAACCAATTAAATGGGAATTTTAAAAGACAGCAATATTTGAATGATCGTACCCAAGATTTACACATTGGGCATTCTTCGCCGTTCCAAAAGCTGAAAATGCCTTTTTTATGCATTTCACGGGACATATAAGCCTGCTCGTGACGCACTTCGTGACGAATTTGTTCAAAATTTTTCTCGAAATAATCCAAAATATCTTGATGTTTACCAATTTCAAATCTAAATACGGATGAATTTCCAACAGAATTATCGTTTGCTCTGTCCCTAGAGATAATAAATTTACCAGGTTGACGGAATAAATCATCAATATTATCTATGATTACAACGTCCAAGTCCAAGAAAAGACCAATTCCTTTTAAATTTCCCAGTTTTTCAGATAATAATCCCAGTTTTTTCCATCCACGTTCAGGCAGTCCATTACGTAATTTTACAGGTGGTAATGAAAATGTTTCGATACCCTTGTCTAAGCCTTTGGGATCTTCGGTAAAACAAACAAACCGATGGGGCAGGGTCAGGTTTTTTTCAACCATACGATACAGGCGATTTACATATTCTTTGCTGAATTTTTCACTGCCATCTTCGCGTCGCCACCACATACAAACTACATTTAATTCTTGTTTATTGGCGGATTTTACGGGTTTAACGGTTTTTTTTGTCGTTATTTTTGGCATTTATCGTCCTTCCTTTGATTTAGATTATAGAACATTATATTTATTTATTGCAATCAAGAATTTTTATTATAACATTATTAATGTTATGAAAAATCGTTCGATTTTTTTATCTGTTTTCTTTCACCACGCCTGCGCGGGCGTGAATTTATAGCTATTTATACTCAGAACAAACAATACTTGCCGAGTTCGGCAAAATATTGCTAATATAAAAAAAGTAAAAAATAGGGAAAAGAAAATGGATCTTAAACCAACAAAACCTTTATCTGGATTTATAGAATTGCTGCCGGTTCAACAGCGGTGCTTTGATGAATGCGCCAATAGAATGCAGCAAGTCTTGAAAACCGCCGGATTTGCACGGTTAGACTTGCCGGCCATAGAACGTGCCGAGGTTTTAACCGATAAAGATAATTGGGACGAAATTGAAACTCAAATGTTTATGTTTCAAAAGGGCGATACAAAAATGGGGCTGCGGTATGATGGTACTGTCGGGCTGGCTCGTTATGTATCTGGTCACCTGAATGATTTGGTTTTTCCTTTTCGTGCGTATCAATTTGCCAGAAATTATCGTGGTGAACGTCCGCAAAAAGGGCGTTATCGCGAATTTTATCAAATGGATTTAGATGTTTTGGGTATAAACGAGCTGTCATTAAATTATGATGCTGAAATTGTTGCTGTTTTGGCACGAGCCTATGAATCTTGTCGTGAATTTATTGGTGGGACTAATATTCGTGTTGGTTCACGCCCATTTTGGAATGCTTTTTTTGAATTATTGGGTTTGTCCAAAGAACAATCCAGGGCAGCGTTTGTTTTAATAGATAAAAAAGACAAATTGGATGATTTTCAGGGCGCTTTGGCAGAAGAAATCGGGGATAAATCAATTGAAATTATAAAAGTATTTTCAGACGGTTATCAATCATTCTTGAAAAAGAGTGTAAAGTTAGATTCTGCTATTTCTGAAATGGATAAATTCATGAAACAATTGGCAATAATGGGTATAAAAAATGCCAAAATTGATTTGGGAATTATGCGTGGTCATGCATATTATACCGGTTTAGTGTTCGAGTTCTTTTTGGATGATTTTCCGTCTTTGGGCGCTATCGGTGGTGGTGGCAGATACGAAGATTTAGCCGGAAAATTCAGTAAAACCAAGATAATCGGTGTTGGTGCAGCAGTTGGTTTTTCTAGAATAATGATCGCTTTATTAGAAGATAATAAAATAAAACTGAATAAATTTGAATCTCCAGTAATGGTTTCTGTTTTGGTGATGGGTGAAAATACCGTTCCGTTCGCAATGTCTGTTCTGTCTGAACTGCGTGGGGCTAATATCGTCTCGATTCCGTATCTGGACGCCGATAAAAAGTTCAAAAATCAAATAGAGTTTGCTGATAAAATAAAAAGCAAATTCAGTATAATAGTAGGAGAAGATGAAGTTAAATCTAATACTGTTACAGTCAAAGATATGGTTACTGGTAAACAGCAAAATTTACCATTATCTGATGCAATTAATATGTTAAAGAAAGTAAAATGATAGAAAATAAGCTAAAAGATATTCAAAAACGTTCAACCGAGATAGAAACATTGATGAACTCTGGTAATATATCAGGGGCGGAGCTGTCTAAACTGTCAAAAGAGTATTCTCGGCTATCGGAAATTATCCCGATAGTTTCCGAATATTTCAAAATCCAGGCCGGAATTCAGGATGCAAATGATATGTTGCGTGAGCCCGAATTAAAATCAATGGCCGAAGAACAATTATCTGAATTCAAAAAGTTATTTGAAGAAGTTGAACAAAGACTTCAAATAGCTTTGCTGCCAAAAGACGATGCGGATGATCATAGTGTTATTATGGAAATTCGTGCCGGGGTTGGGGGTGAAGAATCTGCTTTGTTTGCTTTTGATTTGTTTCAACAATATAAATCTTACTCGCTTCGGTATGGGTGGAAAATTGAAATCATAGAAGAAAATGCAACTAGTTTGCGTGGGTATAAAGAAATTGTTTTTAAAATTGATGGCCATGGGGCGTATTCTCGCCTTAAATTTGAATCTGGGATTCATCGTGTTCAACGTGTTCCGGAAACCGAGGCATCTGGACGTATTCATACCAGTGCAGTATCTGTCGCGGTAATGCCCGAAGCCGAAGAAATAGACGTCGTTATAGAAGAAAAAGATTTAAGAATAGATACTTATCGTTCCCAAGGGGCAGGTGGTCAACACGTTAACAAAACAGATTCCGCTGTCCGCATAACGCACTTGCCAACCGGCATTGTAGTCAGCAGCCAAAATGAACGTTCACAGATTCAAAATCGTGCTTTTTGTATGGATGTGTTGCGTTCAAAACTTTACGAAAAACAAAGAATTGAACAAGAAACTTCAAGTAATGCATCAAGAAAATCTATGGTGGGTTCTGGGGATCGCAGCGAAAAGATTCGTACGTATAATTTCCCAGAACAAAGGGTCACGGACCACAGAATAAAACTGACATTATATAAATTGGATGATATTTTGGCTGGTGGGGAAGGTTTAGACGAAATGATAGATGCCGTAATCGCGGCAAATCATTTGGAACAATTGGCAAATATGGGCGAAGACGTTAGTAAATAATAGAAATTACTTACATAATATGTTTTTCATTTCTTCTACAGGGAAACGTTCCTGGACCCAGCTGTCAGTATCGTACCCTTTCCAACCATTAGCTGATCCACCACTTGGGTTTTTTACCATAGTATTAACTATATTTCTATTTGTATCCCGTATCTTTGTATTATAAAACATTATTTCATCTATGATTCTGGAAAGATATTCATCAATTCTGAAACTTTCAGGTTGTTTGTTGCCTTGGCAAAATTCTTGATAGGTAAGGCATTTGCTGCCTGTATTTATTCTGTATGGATCGTCAAACCCACGTGTAGCATATGCAAATCCCAGCGCAAAACACCAATAAGAATAGTTAAGAAAATCACAAGTTATATCCAGTCTTGTATTTGATGGAGCCTTTTTAGCTGCGCTAATTTCCCCGCTAAGGGTTGAGTCATGATCAAAAAATGCAACATATTTATTATATTTATTTGTGCAATCTTCTTTATTTCCAACAACCGAATCTTTGAGAAAGCTTATATATTCTGTTTTGGTTTGAATAGGTTGGTCCAAAGTATCGTATTTTTTTGAATAATAACTTGTAGATGATGAATCTGAATCGTTAATACGTGGGGACGATCCCCTGGTGCTAGAAGAAGACGTAGTTGGATTTGTTCGTGGCATGACCAGCGAACGGACAAATGTAGGCATGTCTGAGTAAAGATCTGAATATGCCGAAGAAAGCAATGATTCTTCAGGTGTTCGAGAATTTTGCCTTTGTGAAGAAAAAGCTACAATCGGAATAAATAGTAAAGCAGTTAAAGTATAAAGTTTTCGCAAAATCTCCCCCCTTGTATTTATTCTATATCACTATATTTTAACAGAAAAATACGATTTTTAAAAGGTTATTTTGGTGATCCCAGCAGGAATCGAACCTGCATCTAATTCTTAGGAGGAACTTGTTCTATCCAATTGAACTATGGGATCAGTGGATATTATTTTAATCCTTAGTTAATATGATTGCAAGCCGAGTATTTTAATCCTATATTATTTTTATAAAAAATGATATTATAATGGGCAAAGAATAAGGAGGGAATAATGCCACTTATCAAAGGTTGCACACGCAAAACTATTTCTGAAAATATTCGTACAGAAATCAAGGCAGGGAAACCACAAAAACAGGCCGTTGCGATTGCCTTATCAATTGCCGACAAAAATGCATATAAATGTGCAACAAGAAAAAAATAAAAAATTATTGCACATATGTTTTATGCAATGTATGGTATAAAGTATGTATAATTATTTAGATATAAATTTAGATAAACCAATAGTAATGGTTGGTTTAATGGGTGCTGGGAAAACGTCTGTTGGGCGAATGTTAGCACGTCGACTGGATATTCCTTTTGTTGATTCTGATAAAGAGATTGAGGCCGCTGCCGGCTGCAGTGTGGTTGATATTTTCTCTTTATATGGTGAAGCAGAATTTCGCCGTGTAGAAGAACGGGTTTTCAAACGTTTGTTAAATTCTCCGCCATATTTAAAAGTTATTTCAACGGGCGAGGGGGCATTTATTACTCCGACTGTTCGTGAATTAGCGCACAAAAAAGCGATAACAGTATGGCTAAAAGCGGATGTAGATTTATTGGTAAAACGTACGACTTTTCGTGATACCAGACCACAATTATTAAATGCGGATCCCAAGAGAATTCTTTCTACTTTGATTGCGGAAAGATATAAAATTTATGCCCAGGCTGATATAATTGTTGAAACAAATGATGAGCATGTTTCAAAAACACTTACCAAAACATTAAATGCTATAAAAAAATATCAAAAGGATAAAAAATGATGGGAAATTTTTTTGCCGAATTTCGAGAATTTGCTGAACGTGGCAATGCGATAGATATGGCTGTCGGTGTTATTGCCGGCGCGGCAATGAATGGCGTTGTAAATTCTTTGGTCAAAGATGTTATTATGCCACCAATCGGTTTAATGTTAGGTGATATGGATATGTCGGCAATCTCTATAACTTTATCTGGTAATACCAGAATAGGAATAGGGCTGTTTATGAATTCTATAATTGGTTTTATCTTAACCATGTTAGGTGTTTTTCTGTTTGTCAGATTTTTAAATAAAATGCAGATTAAAAAAGCATCTGATAAACGTTCTTGTCCATTTTGTTTTTCCAGTATTTCTACGAAAGCTATTAAATGTCCTTATTGTTGCTCGGTTGTAGAGCCTATTAAAGGGGCTTTGGTTAAAAATAATAGATTAGACAAACTGATTGGTGGGATTGGCGAAATAGACCCAATAAAAAGTCTTAAAAAAGTCAAAAAACATATAAAAAAGATAGTAAAATAATTACTGAATTTTTTAGCTATTTTTACTTTGACACTTGTTTTATCTGATAGTATGATAATTTCACTATGTTAAACTGGATAGCCAGACAATATTCTTCCCTAGCATCTCTTTTGACCGCGCCTTTTCGTGCAGTGTGGCGCGTGATATGCAGATTGTTTCCAGAACGGGATATAACAATTATTTCTGGTGGGGATTTAATTTCTTATCGTCAAACATCGTTTTGGCGGATTGCGCGTGGCTTGGGCAAGATTATTTTGATTATCTGGGCAATATGGGCAACTTATGTATTTGTTTATCATCGTCCATTGTTACAAAAACGTACTCGGCAATTGGAAGAGGCTCGTGCACAGCATGTTCAATATATGTCTGATCTGAATTCTTTTTATGCGAAATATTCTGCATTACATGAAGAAATGAACGATATAGATGATCAGTTGATAAATAGTAAAAATATGAAAAAAGCCGCGCAAGAGGCATTGTTAAAACGTCGTGTGAATACTTGGGCCCAGATTGAAATGTTGGGAACACGTATAAAAAATATGATGACTGACAGCAATTATACTCCAGAAATCAAGAATTTATCTGAACTTTCTGTAGAATACGAACTTACACGTGAAGAAAACCGTCAATTATTTGAATCTAATCAAGAAATGGAAAAATCCATAGTTATCATCAGTGACGCAACAAATCAAATTTATGATCGTGTATCAAAATTAACCAAAGAAAATTTAACCCAAATTAATAAAAATATGTCAAAGCTTCAAGGTTCTTTGGCCAATTTGGGACTGAATACACGTACGTTGTCGCAAAAAGCCTTAGCTGTAAATAACAGTATTGTCGGGGGTGCAATTTCCCCAATGGATTTAGATAAAGATATAGATCCAAAATACAAAGAATTAGCAGACAAGATAGAATTATGGCAAGGATTATCACGTGCAGCGGCTATACTGCCAATGGGCGCACCTGTAAAAAATGCAGTCATAACTTCAAAATATGGGGATCGTGTACATCCATTAGATGGCGTAATTAAACCACATAGCGGATTAGATTTTGTTGGAACCGTAGGTACGCCTTTATACGCGGTTGCTCCAGGCAAAGTCGTTTTTGTTGGTGATAAAACTGGATATGGCAAGGTTGTAGAAATTGATCATGGAATGGGCTTTACTACTTTATATGCACATTTATCAAAATTTCGTATTCAACGTGGCGATACGGTACATGCCAAAGATATAGTTGGATTGGCTGGAAATTCTGGTCGTACAACGGGGCCTCATTTACATTATGAAGTCAGATACAATGATCGTCCATTTAATCCGTACAGCTTTGTAAAGGGGAAATAAGATGTTTGCGTTTACAAATTCTAAAGAAAAAAATAGTCCTACAATTATTGGAGCAGGTGCCAAAATAATTGGTGATATCAAGGGTGGTAATATCGTTCAAATTCATGGTCAAATAAATGGCAAGGTTATGGCAGATACGTTAGTTGTTGGACGCGGGGGCAAGATTATAGGTAAAGTTGTTGCAAAGAATCTGTTTCTACATGGTATGATTGATGGTCCAGCAACGGTTGATATTGCAAATATCTTTTCTGATGCTGAAATGACGGGAGTTTTGTCTTATAAAAAGCTAAATATTACAAATAACAACAGATTGGATTGCAAATTAGTTTGCAGAAAGGGTGGAGAGTGCAATGTTTAATGGCAATATTTATATTTCTTCGGATCATCGTGGGGTTGGGTTGAAACTGTATTTGACCGAAATGTTATCAGCATCTGGTTATAAAGTAGTAAATTTGGGTACAGATAATCCAAAAGATGATGTAGATTTTCCAGAAATTACTAAACGTGTAACAGATGCTATACTAACAGATAGTTCGGCACGCGGTATAGTTATATGTGGGACAGGTGCGGGGGTTCAAATTGCAGCAAACAGATATAAACATATACGCGCAACCAGATGCGAACGTCCAGAGCAGGCTCGTGCAGATAGATTTCATGATGATATAAATGTACTTGCGCTGGCAGCTGATGAAACAGATCCTGAAATGGCAATGGCATGTGTTTCCGAGTTTCTAGAAACCCAATTCGACGCGATAGAACGCAGAGTCCGCAGAATCAAAGAAATTTCTTAAAAAGATAAAAAATGTCGTTAAAAAAAATAGCAATAAATTTATTATGCGGATTTATCCCATTTGAAAGAAACAGAAGGGTTTTGCGAGGTTTTTTATCCGGCAAAGCAAGAAATAATCAAATAATTTTTGTAAAAAATGGAAAACAATATAAAAAAAGATTTTGGAATTTTATCCCTGGGCTTTCAATAAAAATTGCTGGGAATAACAATAAAGTTATTTTAGTTTTGCCAATAAAAGCAATAAATTCTCAAATAGATATAGATGGGGATAATTGCCATGTTGAAATAGGAAAGACGGATAAATTCTATAATGTAAAAATTCATTTATGGGATGGGGACAATCAAATCCTTACAATTGGGGACAATACAACAATACGTGGCGCAGAATTTAGAATGGCGAACAGTAATACAATGATTAAAATCGGAATTAATTGTATGTTTTCTTGGGGGATTTCAATTTTTGCTACGGACAGCCATACGATTTTTGATAAAGACACAAAAGAAATTTTAAATAAACAAAAAGAACCTTTGATAATAGGGGATAATTGTTGGATAGCAAATAATGTAATTTTTACTAAAAATGCCCAAATCCCAGACAATACTATTATAGGGATGTTTTCGTTAGTTTCTAAGAAATTCACAGAACCGTTTACGATTATTGCGGGAAACCCAGCAAAAATTGTAAAACAAAATGTATCGTGGACGGAAAAAGAAATATATTTGGTTGAAAAAAATGTGTAAAATAAAAAAAAGGAGAAACAATGGCATATTTTATGATTCTGGCAATAGCTGTATTATGTATAGTTTTATTGATTTTTTTGATTCAAATCCCGGTATTAATTGCTCGTGGTCGCAGTTTGTCGGCATCTGATATAACAACAATCACTATTTTATCGTGGTTTGGGCTGATTTTCGGGGTTACTTGGTTTGTTGCGCTGGTTTTATCACTGGTATGGCGACCTGGGCAGTGGACAGGCAGATGTGAAGCATGCGGTGGCACCAAACCGACGGTTGATGCAGCAGAGCAATTAGAAAAATTGGACAAGTTAAAAAAGCGTGGGGTAATTACACAAAAAGAATTTGATGCGCAAAAGAAAAAGATTTTGGGATAAAAATAATTGTAAAATTATATTAAAAAACAAAGAGTTCCGTTAAAAAGGGAACAACGAAATATATGGGGAAATCCCATATATTTTTGATACTTAATAAGCGCATAATGTATATTATGTATAGTTTAAGATGTATAGAATTATGGGGCTATTCAATTAGCCCCATAATTCTATACATCGCAAGATTTGTAAACAATACATAATATATCATATCAAACGAAAACAAAATTAAATTACGCTCATTCTTAAAAAACTGGCGGCTGTTTCTCTCTCTTTTTTATTTTCAGATTTTTCTTTTTATTTCTAACTCGTTTTATGCTAAAATGCCGGTATTATGCGTATAGATGTTTATCTTACTCAACAAAAATTATACCCGACCAGGGCAAAAGCGGCCGCTGCGATCGATATGGGCCTGGTTTTTATAAATTGTAAATTATGCAAAAAATCCAGTCAAATCATAAAAGAAAATGATAGTGTTAAAGTAAACTCTCTACCTTTTGTGTCGGGACGCGGTAGTTTAAAACTGGCGCACGCTTTGGACCATTTTAAAGTCGATCCGACCGGCCTTACCTGTCTTGATATTGGTGCCAGTACCGGTGGTTTTACCGAAATTTTATTAAATCGTGGTGCTGCTCAAATTTTTGCCGTGGATGTCGGAACCAATCAACTGATTCCAGAGCTTCGCACAAATAAACGAGTAACATCATTTGAAAATACTGATATTCGTACTCTGCCCGTTATTAAACCTGTGGATTTAGCGGTAATCGACGTGTCTTTTATATCACTAAATGATATTGCGCAATCGGTCGTTAATTGGAATCCAAAGCAAATTATCGCATTGATAAAGCCCCAGTTCGAGGTTAAAAGCAGCGTTTCTGCTAAATTTCACGGTATTATAAAAGATGAAAAATATCATGCAGAATCAATCAAAAACACCGTAATAGCATTTGCTAAATTTGGTTATATTGCATCAAATGCTATAAAATCCCCCATCAGGGGCGGCAGTGGGAATATAGAGTATTTAATTATGTTTAATATTGGTGAAAAAAGCCGGTAATTTTAGCCGCCCATACTTTCAAGTAATGCCATAATATGTTTACGCATATCATTATTGGGTAACTTCCAGTATAAATTTATCAATTTCAAGGTTTCATTACTGGACATTGGATCTGTATGGTCTGGTTCTGCTACGCGAAGCTTTTTATCACCACTTTCAGTATTTGCATGTTCTGTGGTTAATCCGGAAAAAAAGAATCCGATTGGTGTTTCCAACGCGGTCGCAATTTGGAAAAGACGTGAAACAGATATTCTATTTCCTGAAGTTTCATATTTTTGAATTTGTTGAAATGTTACGCCACATCTTTGAGCCAAATCTTTTTGTGTGATTGCCATTATATTACGGCGCAGACGAATGCGTTGTCCGATATAGACATCGACCATGTTGGTCGCAACTGATTTTTTATTCATTGCCATAATCTATATTTATAGGAAATTTTTCAAATTTAAGCAAGGGAAAAAGAAAAAGGGGCGACCCGATATGAAGCGCTGGGCTGCTGGTTTCCCCCTGACCCGCTGGCGCCCTGCTTCGTCCGCCCTGATGAAATTTATAATGTTTTTATGCAAAAGTCAAATAAGATTGCCATCTTGTAATATTTTTTTATCATCCATCATCATTCCAGAATAAATTTTCGTTCCTGTTTTTACACCCAGTCTTGCACTGATTAAAACCCGTTCTGCTGTATTCTTTTTACCAGAAAACAAAGGAATAATTTCAATTTCCCCCGCTTTACCGTTATGTAATGCCGCGATAATTTCACTGATTACTGTGCTGTCTGCGATCGCTAAAAAGTATCCACGTGGACGAACACGTTTCAAACAAGCGCGTGTCCATTCGGTTAAATTTACATTATGATGTGCGCCGTGTCCCGCTGCACTGCCCTTGAAATAAGGTGGATTAGTAATAACTGCATCAAATGTTTTTGATGTATTCCAATTTAGAATATCTGTATTTAATAATTCTATTTTTCTTTTATTTAATTCAGCATTTTTTTCACACTCGTCCAATCTTTGTTCTGATATATCAATACCTGTAATTTCCAGATTTGGATTATGTTCTAATAAACAAAGAGAAACACCACCAGTGCCAATGCCTACATCTAGAACAGTTTTAATTTTAGCCTTGGCTGCCCATGCCGCCAACCAAACTGCATCGCTGGTTATATTATAGTCCCCGCGATAAAATTTGACTCGGTTTCCCAGTGCGGTAAAAAAAACTTGTTTTTGGTTCATACACTCTTATAATATACATTCGTATAAAAAACGCAAATAAAAGGTTATTTATGTTTGACCCAACATTAGTAGTTCAATCGGCAATAAGCAGTTTTAATAATATCGCATTGCACAGTCCAGACTTTTTTTGGAGCACCCTGCTCTGTCTACCTATTTTCGCAGTATTCTGGATTTTTGCTCCAGAAATCACCACAAGATTTTTGCCAGATTCAAAAAAGCGCTTAAAAACAATTGCAACGTGGAGTATTGCTTTTATTGCGATATGGTTATTAAGTCACGAAAGTTTTAACGCTTTGCGTGATGGAATTTCTTTGGGAATTTCTGCATTAACTGCTGCATGCGTTTTTGTTTTATCTTTGTTTGCTGGCTGGCATGTTCCGTCGTTTAGCAATCTTGTAAATATTAAAGAAAAATGGCGCAAAAAAGCAGATATAGTTGCACCAATAATTGCTGCGGCATTGATTGGATTATGTGCGTGGGGGACATGGCAGACAATTTTGGTTCAATTTATTGCGACTTTGTTCGGTTTTTATGCTGGGCGTTTAATGGTTTATCGTAATCGTCACAAAATGGGTTCAGAAAGTTTAGTAATATTATTGATGGGGTTATTGCTTTTTGGTTTAGTTATGCAGCCCGAGTTTTTCCGATTCGGTCAATTGGGTCATTTGACCATAATTCATACTTTGTCTTTAATATTTACTTTGGTAACAATAATTGTCAGCATTATGATGCGTTCGGTCAGACCAACTGGCTGGTTAAAAAAATCACATTATAAAAAATTAATGTGGTTAATGCGTGCCGGTATTATATTAGCATTGGTATTATTTTTGATGACAGAAAATGCTCTGGCTTTTGCAGTATTGGGTATGGGTATTTTTGTTCAATCATTCATAGTTATACGTCATCGTGCTCCATCGGATAGCAATTTATTAAAAAATTGGTCCGAAGATTTATGGATTTTATCTTTGGGATTATTTGGTTTATTAACAACAATGCCCACAATAATTTGTGCGGTAATAATTTTGGTTCGTACAAGGGTCAAATTTAGCGCCAAGGCAGCAATTAAAAGCGTGTTATAATTCGTTATATTAATTGAATACATATTTGACGTGGCGGAGTTTATAATTCTGCCTATGATTCACGAAACAGCAATAGTTCATCCAAAAGCAAAACTGGGTGCCGATGTAAAAATCGGACCATTTTGTATAATTGGCGAAAATGTAGTTCTGGGCGATCGCGTGGAACTGATATCAAATGTAATTATCGATGGTGATACCGAAATCGGTGACGATACAATCGTGTATCCTTTTGCCGTTTTGGGTGTAATGAGCCAGGATCTTAAATTCCAAGACGCCGAAGCAATGACAGGTCTGCGTATCGGCAAAAGAAATCGTATTCGCGAATATGTAACAATACATTCGGGCACCCCTGCAAGTGATGGGACAGAAATCGGCGATGATTGCCAAATTATGGTGAATGCTCATATTGGGCATGATTGCAAATTGGGTAACGGAATTGTTTTATCTAATTTGGTTCAAATTGCTGGACATGTTGAAATAGAAGATTTTGTTATTGTGTCTGCGTGCAGCGCAATACATCAATTTGTTCGTATCGGCCGTAATGCTTTTATTGGTGGAATGACCGGTATAGGTACAGACGTGGTTCCTTATTCTATATTCGAGGGACGCCCAGGTATTTACAGAACAATAAATAAAGTTGGCTTAATGCGTCATGGATTTACAACCGAAGATATTCATGCAATACATGCTGTTTATGCAGCCTTTTTTGCCAAGGACGAAGGTGAAACTACTTCTTCGGACAGATTAAAGAATGTCCGCAAAGAAGTTAAAAATAGTAAATATGCGATGGACGCAATAGACTTTATTGAAAATCGTTCTACGCGTGGCGTTTCGGCAAAACAATGAAATCCCTAAAAATTTTTATAATTGCTGGTGAAGTTTCTGGCGACGTTCTGGGCGAAAAAATAATGCGCGCCCTGCCACGTGATACCAAATTTATGGGTATAGGCGGACAGCATATGCAAGCGGCGGGGCTGCGCCCTATTTTTCCAATTTCTGATTTAGCAGTAATGGGTGTGTTTGAAGTTTTAGCAAATGTTAAAACATTAACCCGCAGAATAAATGAAACCGCAGATGCGATAATCAAATTCGGGCCGGACATAGTTCTGACCATAGATAGTCCCAGTTTTGCAAAACGCGTTATTAAAAAAGTTCGTGGTCGTATAAAGACTAAATTTTATCATGTTGTTGCTCCCCAGGTTTGGGCATGGGGTGAAAAGCGCGCGAAAAAATTCGCCAAAATTTTTGATAAGCTTTACGCATTTTTTGATTTTGAAAAACCTTACTTTGAAAAATATGGTTTGCCAGTTGTCGCGGTCGGACATCCAATTGCAGACGGATTGAAACCGGTGGCAAAGAGCAAAAAGAAAAAAGATAAAAACATTGCATTGATTCCAGGCAGCCGTATGTCCGAAGTAAAAAAGTTGCTGCCATTAATGCGCACCGCGGCGGAAAAAATGTGCCACCAGAAACCTGATGTTTGGTATAATTTTTATATTCCAGTGGTTGAAACCACTTTTGAATATATTAAAAAAGAAACCGCGGATTGGTGCACCAAACCAGAATTAGTTCCAGCATCCCAACGTTATGAATTATACAAAAAAACCGATATTGCGATTGCCGCCAGTGGCACAATTTCAGCCGAGCTGGCAATAATGCATATCCCCGCAATTGTTGTTTATAAAATGAACCCTTTGACCGAAATGTTGGCACACATATTATTGAAAATTAAATGGGCGTCATTAGTAAACATTTTGATGAATAAAACAATTTTTCCAGAATTATTGGGACGAAATGCAACAGCGGAAAATATAATCCGCGAAATTCATAAACTGGAAAATCCAGCGGTGCGTGAAAAAATGATTGCTGATTTAAGCAAAGCAGACAAGATGTGGCGTCGCGCCCGCCCCGCTGCCGAACTCATCGCTAAAGATATTGTTGGAAAATAAATAAAAAAATCGCGCCGACGCGCGATTTTTTTATTTATATATTTATTATTTTAATGGGGGGTAGCATTCGCCGTCCGCTATCGCGCAGCATGCATAGCCATTCATACTTTCTACCCATCTAAAACTTTCCCCTGAGCAACAACCATTTTCATCTGGGGCGTCGCCACTGGTGCATAATTGCGAAGAAACTGTATTATGTTCTTCATTGTAATTTGATGGACCATGTACTGGATATTCTGGTTTCAGTGGTAATGTTATTGTTGATTTTTCATCTGGAACGGATATAACCTCTGGCTCTGGTTCTTGTACGGGTTCAGGCTCGGCAATTGGTGCGGGCATTGGTTCTGGTTCCGCCACAGGTTCTGGCATTGCGACTGGCGCGGGCATTGGTTCTGGTTCAATGACTGGCGCTGGTTGTGGTTCCGGTTCTGTGATAACTGGGACTGGCTGTGGTTGTGGTTTTACAATCGGTGCTGGCTGAGGCATGGGTTGTGGTGCCGGTTCCGCAACTGGTTCTGGCTGGGGCATTATAAATGCAGATTCATTTGTTTGTGGTGCTGGTGCGGTTTCTGTCGGAACATTTTCAGAAACGACACTGGGTTGCGCCAGATTTGGTGTTCCAGATTTATCCATTCTGGATTGATAAATAGACAAAGTTAAAATGCAAAGTCCGATTAAAATAACCAACATTATATAATAAACAAAGCTGGGCTTTTTTGCCCCAACAGGTGGGTGCAAAACTGTAACATCAGGATTTGTTATTGGGGATGCGGGTCTTTCCATTTCAACCGGCGGCACCACTGGCGGAACGGTTGGTTCTGATAACTTTGCAATAGGCTGTTGTTGTGGTACAGCAATAGTTTGCTGAGGCATATTCACAGGTATAGTTGTTGGTTCAGTCGTATTGATAACCGGTTCAACAACAGTTGGTTCAATCGGCTGTGGTGCAGTGAAAGTTATCGAATCGGGGGTTGTTGTGTTGTCTTCCGAATTTGTTTGCTTGATATTAAATTCTGTTGGATTAAATGAAGGTGTTTCAAATCCAATCGGTTGGAAAGCAATTTTATCATCTATTATTTCAGGATCTTTGTTAAACAAAGGTTTTGGTTCATCTGCCATTCTTGGCTCCTGTGATTTTTCTATATTTATTAAATCTTTGACGTTATTTGTCGCCTTTAATACATTGCGTGCTGCGGTTGAATCATTTCTTGCATCTTCCAGTCTTTTTTTTGCGCGACGCAATCTGGCCTTTGCCCGTTTTTCTTTTTCGTTTACTTTATCCATTTGGGATTGGACTTTTAATATTTTTGCTGCGGATTCTTTTGTTGGTTTTTTCCCAACTTCACTGCGTATTTTGTTCAACTTTGTTTTCAAAGATTTGATATTAGAATGTAATTTAATCAGGGATTCTTCGGTTTTTTTAATGGTTTCGGTTGAAATCTCAATTTCACGCATAGCAGCATTTAATCTGGCCTGGGCCAATTCTTGACCGACAGTTATTCTAAACTTATTTAAATTATCCAATGCATTATCTATGGTTCCACCTGTTTTATAATCAGCAATAAGTTGCCCATAAACAGGCAATCCTGTATAATTTATATCCAGCTTTTGATATTTATTATTTTTCTTTGGACGGACGTCTTCCAAATCCATTTTATAATCATTGCTTAAAATATCGTCCCATTTGCGCCCTTCCCGATCCGCAATTATCAATAATATATTCGGAGTGTTTTCGGTACGTGTTTCATCCAACACAAATATAAGTTTGTGATCAGCATCATAAAAAGCAGAAAATTTATTTCCAGAGATGTTAAAAGATTCCGTCATAATTTTATCAGTATATTTAGAATTATTGAAAGAAAATACAGGCATGTCAGAATCTGGCATGGTTGCGATATGTGTGCTAGAAAAATTTTCTCTCTCGTTATTTGCCATTTTTAAGACTTCTTTGGTGGTGGCATTTGGTATGCTGCGCGGCAATGTTCATAACAATATGGTTTGCCGGGAAAAACCTTGGCTCCACAAAAATGGAAATTTTCTGAATCTGGATTGCCAATTGGCCAACGACATTGGTCTGGTCTTAACATTGCCAATTCAACAGCGTGCTGAATCATATGTTGATGCGCGACCAGGTTTTTTTTGCTGGTTACAGTAGTTTTGTTTGCTGGGGCCTTTGGGGATGGCGCTGTGACTTTTTTAGTTTTTGCGGTATTAGCCGGAACTTTTTTAACATTATCTTTTTTTGCTGGTTTAACCTTTATAACAATTTCTTTCTTTGCAGGTGCTTTTTTATTAGCATTAGCAACAGATTTGTTGTTCCAGCCCAGGCGATTCAGTTTGCCTACAACGGCATTTTTGGACATGCCGATTTTTTTGCCGATTTCAGAAGTGCTCATGCCCTTTTCTAGCAAGGCTTTCATTTTGTTTAAGGTTGCGGGGGTCCATCCGATAGATGCCATGATATTGCTCTCTGTTTATTATTTTCTTTTATTATTTATCAAATTGTAGCATAATTAAAAAAAGAAAAACAAGGGGAAAAAATGTTAGCGATTTTTATAATTTTATTACTAGCAGCAGTGTTTTGCGCGGCTATGATGTGCAAAAATGATTGGAAAAACAGAATAATACCAGATGTTTATCTTTTCCCTTTTATGTTAATTGGGTTATTAGTGGTCACATTTTTCCCATGGTTCTTTGATTTTGGGGAATCTGTGATTGCCGGCACGATTGGTTATGGGCTGGGAATTATTATGGGATTGCTGTTCAAAAAAAAGTCCCCCGAAGCTATTGGAATGGGCGATGTAAAATTGATGGCAGCTGGTGGTATATGGTTGGGCGCCAGCGGTTTGGCAGTTTCTTTGATAATATCTTGTGTTTTGGGCGGAGTATGGGGAATGCTTAAAAAACAAAAATTTATTCCATTTGCCCCTTTCTTTTTTATCGGCGCAATTTGTTCTTTAATAATAATGGGAATAATGATATAATTGACCAGAGAGAATGAAAAAAGTATACGCTTTTTCAATGGCTGTTGCATGCTGGATAATCCCCGCTGGGATCGCATGCGCTACAGATTTCCCATTGTCCCAATACGGTCAGATTCAAAATGTCCAAAGCTATTCTTCTAACCCTTTTTATAATCCAGACAGCCCTTATAATCAGCGCATGCCGACAGCAATTTATGCCCAGGGAACAGAATTAAATGCTGGGGAATGTCGCAATGTTGTTGATGTAATAGTCGGTGGATTATGCGCACAACGTAATAATTGCGAAGGATTAAGTTTATCTGATATTCGTCCATCGGTGGTAATCCAATTATCAAATTTGACTGGACATAACTATGTTACGGCTTGTAATGGTTATATTCAACCATCATTTGAAGATTATATGAAAAATAACAGTGCGGTAAAAGTTACTGGCTTTCCATCGGCTTTTCCAACAGTTAATTCAACACAAACAGAAAATTCATCCAGTGAATTGATTTTAAGTAATCCTTATGAATTGAAAAAAGCAGATTGGGAGAACAATAAAACTGCACGTCAAAATGAACTGCGTGCTTTACAAAGACAAAATGGTTCTGATGATGTAGCGTTGGCAGCAACAAAATTTCCAACAACTTATGCTGATTTATCTTTTACAGAAAGAATGGAAAATGACCAGGCTGGATATGAACCATGGAAAGATGCCCAGGCTTATAAACCAATTAAAATAGAAGACGATGAAACAAGATATGAAAGAGAAAACGAACTCGCCCAACAACAATTAGAATTAGCAAAAAAACAAGATGAATTGTTACAGGTTACAAGTCAATGTACATGGTGTTATAACAATCAAACAAAATGTTATAATGATTTAGCCAAACAAGTTAATGATTTAAACAAGAGCAGAAAAGATAATGCTTGTTCAGAAAAGGTCTCTGGAACAGACACTTCATATATCGCACAAGATGTAGTCTCAGATGCTAAGTGCGGCTGGATTCTAAAAGATAATGTCAGAACGGTAACTTTAACCGACGCGGATTGTGGCACACCGTCTAATGGAAATAATACCGGAAATGGTTCAAGTGATAATCCTATAGTTATTGATCTAGGGTAAAAATGAAAAAATATTTGAATATTTTTATTATATTCATTTTTATAGGCTGTTTTTATAGCGCTAGAAGTTATGGAGAAAATAATCCAACAAGTGCGTTTGAAGAATGTATGCAAAGGATACTTGCGGCTGATGATAATAAAAATGGCAAATCTGATTTTGCAGAAGAACTTGATAAACTGTTGGGAAATCCGAAAGATATAGAAAGTTTTACATCAGCTGCTAATTCAAAAGCCAATATAATAGCAGTTGCGATTACTGGTGCAGCATTTCATAAAGAAGATGGATTTTGTAATGATTTAATAATGAAAATTGCAAATGAGACAAAAGAATCATTTACCTTTGGATTAAAAAAGTTTGATAAAACAGTACAATTTAAAATTAGTAAAAACAAGTTATTAGAACAATATAAAGTTGCGCTTGGAATACTTGTTGCGAATACTTCATCCTGGCAATATCCAAAAGTTATAGACAGAGATTATATTAGCGAAAAAACATGGGATAATGATTGCTCAGATTATTCATCTAAAAATCCATTTGATTCTGTTTATGATAGCGACCCTGTAAATATAGCTATGCAAAAAATAAAAGGTGACAGCGAAGAATATTTTATTGATGAACCAGAACATATGCACGCTTTCCCAGGATTGATAATAGAGGATGTTACGTATCAAGATTTAGCTAATTTAGTTATTATGGATAATATTCCGATGGCAAAAGAGGAGATAACTAAATTTGCAACAAATGTAGCATCTTTATCTGGTGAATGCAAAGGGCATTATGCATATCTTGTATCGTATGTTGTCCCTGAAAAAATTAATACAGGGGTTGGACCTGGGCAAAGATGGGGAACAAATTTTGCCGTAGCCGGTATAACTGTAGCTGCTATTGGTGGTGCTACGGCTACTTGGGCTTCCGGTTCTCTTTTAGCGGGTATATTTGCTACAGCTGAAGTGTCTTCGGTAGTTCCAGTTGTTGGTTGGATAGTAGCAGCAGCATTAGTAGTAGTTGGTGGGGTTGTTGCCCTTGTTTCTTCTACGTCTACAGAAACTTTGGCAGATTTGCCACAAATGATGGTTGTAGATGGCCCATATCCATTATAAATAATTATATAAATAATAAAAAACCGCCGAATTGGCGGTTTAATTTTTTGGTGCGGGCGGCGGGAATCGAACCCGCGTCTCGAGCTTGGAAGGCTTGCATTCTACCATTGGACTACGCCCGCGATGCAAATTTTTTGGTGGGAGCGGTTGGAGTCGAACCAACTCAAGCAAAGCTAACAGATTTACAGTCTGCCCCGGCTCTCCGACTCCGGCGCGCGCCCTAAAAATAAAAATAAAAAGACGAAAAAACGCTGTTGCGCTCTTTCGTCCAGATTTTGGCAGCCCCAACCGGAGTCGAACCGGTGTTCTCGCCTTGAAAGGGCGGTGTCCTGGGCCTCTAGACGATGGGGCCAAAAATATGGCGGGATTGACGGGGATCGAACCCGCGACCTTCTGCGTGACAGGCAGACGCTCTAACCAGCTGAGCTACAACCCCAATTATCATCTTATGCTAATCCGTGGGATTAAAGATGAAGGCTCGCCAAGTTTATACTTTTCAATAATAAAAATCAAGGCTTTTTTTCATCTGGGTAAGAGCTGCTTGCCTCCCTGCTCTTTTTCGTGTTATAATAATTATTCAGAGAGAATGAAAAAACAAATCGGATTTTTTGCAATTATTTTTTGCGCTGTTTTTTTAGTGTCTGGTTTTATTTATGCTGATGATTTACAAACCCCGGATGTTCAGGGTATTGTTGATAGTATATCAACACCTAAAACTTCGGAAAATACTATTCAGGCAACATGTGCTCAACAAGTTTTTGCCCAGGCATTAATTGCAGATGCTGCATCGGTTAATGAAGACTCGCCCGAGGTCGATATCCAGGCATGGATATATAAAAATTTCCAAAGTCCCAATACAATACAAAAAGTTTTGAATTGCACCGAAATAAGTCAATTGGCGGATGATGATACAATGACTGTTCCACCTGTAGAATATAGATTCCCAGCGGGGCGTAAAATAGTTGTAAATTATGAAACCCAGCCGAAAATTTTAAAACAACGTTTATTAATTGCTAATAAGCGTGCAATCCCTTGTACTACCGATGATTGTATATCACCAAAAATTGGTGCGGCAAATGACCCAAATCTTTGGACCAATACCGAGCCAGCATGGTATGGAATTTTGGTTGTTCAAGCTGGCGCATTGGATCCTTATATTGGTGAAGAAAAAAATAATGTAATTGCATTAAAATATATAGAAGAAAACGTCGATATTTTTTATCCGCATAATTATAATAAAACTTTAATACATACTAATTCTGGTCCCAGATGTACTTCGCGCAGTGCTTTTGCAAATGACAGCGATATTGTAAATCTAGCAACAACTAAATCTGTCGGAATTGAATCTTATGGGGATGAAGATGGTGATGGGCAAAAAGATACAAATGATTACTATGTTGCAGGTGATGTTAACTTACAATGGGTTGCCTGGTCCGAGATTGCATTGGATGTTGTAATAACCGTTGCAACAGTTGGCGGTGGAACAATATTAATTGGTGCAACCAAGGGTTTGCGAGCAGCCAAAGCAGCAAAAAATTTAGCTAAGAGCATAAAAGTTTTAAAAGAAGCAGATGCAGTTAAAGATTATATAAGTCTTGTAAATAAAGCGTCAAAAGCCGCAGAAGAATTAAAAGCTATAGACAAAGTAACAGATGCAGCTAAATGGGCCAAGAAATCAGATGAAATAAAAGATCTAGAAAAAACGATAAAAGAAACAGAAAAAGTAGGTGATGTAAAAAAATATAAAGAAGCAGTTTCGACTTTCGGAAAGATACAAGATTTACGACGAGGAATGAAGGCTTGGAAAATACCACAACGTGGAAATGTTATTGCTCGTAGTTGGCGTGTAGCCAAGAATTTTACTAAATTATTAAGAAGTGGAAAAACAATAAGCAAGGCGGAACGAGTCGCTCGTGCTGGTATGAAATCCGGAAAACTTCGTAATTGGTTGTTTGTTAGCACCATGAAAAATGTGGGTCGTTTGGCAAGAATGGAACGACAAGCCGGAATACTTTATGGCGCTATGACACTTATTGAAGGGGCGTATGATTGGACCGAAACTTCAACAGGGGAATTTTCTAGCAATATAGAATTAAAGCCATTTTGCTTATTATCAGCCGATGATTTGCCTGGTGGACAAGACAATATAGTTAATTATGGTATGTGGTTGATGTGGGCGGGGGATTCTTTGTCTGCCGAAGATGATGATGCGGCATTTTTACAAGCAATGGATTTTGCAAATAAATTCCACCAAGATATGCAAGAAACTCAATATGAAGAAACCGAAAAAGGCCGCAGTAATAATGACATGTGTGATGTTGATATATTCGTTGTGCGACCAATCATCAAAAATCCAGATTCAGATAATCCAGAACTTTATTATCTTATTATGAATGATGTTCCATGGAGTATTCGTACAGCTGAGTAATCAGTATTTATTCTTATTGTATTATTTGAAAATATTTTCTATTATTATTTTGATAAAGAGGTTTTAGCATGAAAAAAATATTTATTTTTGGATTATTGATAACAATTTGTGCATCTGCGGGTGCTTATACTCTTAAATCACAAAAAGAGTTAGGCAAAGATGATGCAAAAAATCAAAATATGGTTGTTCAGTGCACTACTACAAATGGCAAAGTATCAAGTCAAACCTGCCAATTACGTCGTTATGCAAAATGTAAAAAAACTTCATCAGGTAAGCAAAATTGCAGTGGATGGCAACAATGGCAAGATTTACGTAATCCTGGGGCTGGATATTCTGATTGGCGCAAAGCAGCCGAAGCTTGCTGTCAATCCAAGGGGTTAAGATAAAAAATCCGCCATTTGGCGGATTTTTTAACAATTTTATTGATTTATTATCTGCTGTGAACAGCGGCTAAAGAATATATTTCAGCAAAGTCTTTTTCATCAATAGTGTTATGACTTTCAGGACTGGTTGAATCAGTTAAAGAATTATTAATCTTACCGTTAACAAAATGGCGATCCTTTTTTGTAAAAATCTGCCCATTAAATTCAATAGTTGAACGTCCAAGTTTGTAATTCTCACGGATTTTCGCGATTTCTTTACCATTTTGCGATACTGAAAATATTTCTATATTGTCATCCCCCAGCTGTTTTACCTGCCCTTCTGTTATCGCTGTTATTAATAATTTTTTAATACTTGCATCAAATATGGATTTCTTTCCAAAATTAGTTTTAATTTCCATTTTTTTACCTCTTGTATATTTATATAATGTAATTATGGATTATTTACAGTGAATTTTCAATATAAATATGAAGTTATATCAATCTATTGTACACTGGCATTTGATGGGAAGAAAGTCAGCTGAATAGTCTTCCATTTTTCATACTCATTTTCAGGAAGCATACTGAAAGGCTGACAGTTTGAAACGGCCGAGCGAATGGTTTCAAAAATGTATGCCATGGCCGGGTCGTTAGCGGCGGCGGATTCTTGTTCAAACCACAGACTTTGCACGAAGCCGCGTTGATTCATAGACAGATGTGCAACAGCGCGAATATTTTCAATCCCCGGATAGGTTTTATTAAATACCCAACAACGTGTCATTGCAAAACGCAGTGCATCAACCACAGAAACTGTCATGGTGCGGTTCAAACTGGTTGTTTCACGATTAACACGAACAATAGTGGTTGCTTTTTGCGCATTTGGGGTTGGCTTGGTATCGGTTTTTTTAACCGGATCCGGCAAAGCAGTCATTTTTTCTATTTTTTTATCATCGTCCCCCAGTGGTTCAACTGGTTCAGGCTTTTTTTCTTGTTTTTTCTGTTGTTGTTCATCTTTTGGCAATTCGGGGGCTTCGGTATTAAATACAAGTGTTTCGTCGCCTTTTATTTCAACACGGGATAAATCTATATCATAAATTTGAACATGGTCAGACATAACAATCTGGTCCATAGGGTTCAATATTGCAAACGAAGTAATCATTATGGCAAGAATGCTCAAATGCCCCGCAACGGATGCCAATAAGTTTTCTGAAAAAAATGATTTTTTATTTTTCAATTTTCAATTTTTGTTCGCAGACCAACTTTTTGAAATCCAGCATCTTTTAGTGCGCCCATCATTGACATAACCGCGCCATAGTTAGCATTTTTATCACCATTAATCATAATGGTCAGTTTTGGGTTTTCCCCACGCATAGCGATTAAACGATTAACAATTTCTTTTTTTGAATGTTCTTCTTTGCCGACAAAGTATCTGCCACTGGTATCAACACCAATTTGTATTGCATGATCATCACCGGACATTGCACTGTGCCCTGCTTTGGGCAAATCAAGATCAATTCCGCTGGTCAACATTGGTGCAGTAACGACAAACACCGCCAGCAAAACAGTCATAACGTCAATCATAGGCGTCATAACAATCAAAGAATTTGAATCAACTGATTTTCTTCTGCGTGGCATTTTATTTTCTCTTCAATTCTTTGATTTGGGAATCTATTTTGTTATAAAACTCGTCAGATTTTTTGCTGAAGAATTGATAAAAAACTGCGGCTGGGATTGCGACAAACAGACCCAATGCGGTTTCGCCCAACGCAACCGCCAGTCCAGGTGCAATAACCGCCAGACTGGTAGAATTATTTGCCCCAATTGCGCTGAACAAATGCATAATCCCCCAAATTGTTCCAAACAATCCAACAAATGGCGCAACAGCCGAAGCCATTGATAAAAACCATAAATTTTTATCATAAGGTTCAATAATTTTATCAGTGAATGTTTCCAGATTATCTTCACGGGAAACCTTGATTTGGCGACCTTTGGTTTCTTTCCATAAACGGAGTTTACCAATAATAATAGTCCAAGATATAACGCTGGCTGCAACCAACATAATGGATGTTAAAAAAGCCACCGGGTCGGTCGGTGAAAAAATTGATAGAAATGAAAAGTTATTTTGCATTTTGTTTTTCCTTTTATTTTATTTTCTTTATATATTCTTCGGGTATTCGTTTAGGTTTCATGTCGGCACCGATATAGGCAGCGGTGCCATGCAGTATAGCATAAATTTCGCCGTCTTTCACGAACTTTTGTTCAACTTTTATTGATGCTGCGCCAATTTCAGTCGCATGAGTTTCGACAACAAAATTATCGCCCAATTTCAGTGGTTTTTTATATTTCATATTTAATTCGCGAATTACAAATCCGATATCTCCATTTGTTGGCGCGGCGTCCATCATCCACTTCATCCGTGCGCGTTCTGCGATTTCAATATATCGTGCATGATACACAATGCCGCCAGCATCAGTATCAGCATAAGCAATTGAAAAATTAAATTTATGTAGATTCATTTTATCTTATAATTTCTTTATTTTAATTATAACATAAATCAGAGTAAACAATTGGAACACGCTGTTTTACAATGGATAAAGGACGTTTTAAATAATTTTCTAGTAATTTTATTTTTTCTGGTTGAATAGAGCAAGCAGGAGAGCCAACCATTCTTGCTATTTCTTTTAATTTAGCATATTGTACCATTGTTATTTCATTTTTATTTATTCCCATTTCTATGGATTTTATATCGTAATTGCAACTTGCGAAATATAAAAAAGAGTGTTTGGGTTTTCCTGTGGATGTTAAACCAGAAAAATCACCTAGGAAAATAAAATTTGAATATGGAATTAACAGACCAAGTTCTTCAAAAGTCTCGCGTTTAATTGCTTGTAATGATGTTTCCCCAGGGTCAAGTTGACCACCGGCAGATGTATCCCATCTGTTAGGATTGCGTTTTTTATTTGGTCCGCGAAGTTGAATTAAAAATTCCCCAGTTAATGAATTCATCAGCCATAATGATGTGGTCAGTTTCATTTTTTTAATCCCAAATGTTCATACCCATGTTCGGTAATTATGCGACCGCGCGGGGTGCGTTGAATGAAACCCTGTTGCATTAAATATGGTTCTATCACATCTTCTATTGTGTCGGCGGGTTCGGATAAAATCGCACTCAGGTTTTCAATACCGACTGGACCGCCAGCATAATGTTTAACGATAGCATTCATATATTCACGATCTATTTCATCCAGTCCGCGTTTATCAATATGCAATTGAAACAATGTTGTTTTAATGGTGTCGTCCGTAATATCTTTATTTCCCAATGCCGTGGCAAAATCACGGGCACGTTTTAATAATCTGTTTGCAATACGTGGTGTGCCACGTGCAGACTGAGCCAGATTCATTGCGCCCTGCTCGGCTATTGGGATTCCCAAAATATTTGCACTGCGTTTGATAATTTTCCCCAAATCATCTGATGAATAAAAATTCAATCGTAAATCAATTCCGAATCGATCACGCAAAGGATTAGAAAGTAATCCTGTCCGTGTTGTTGCACCAACCAATGTAAATTGTGGTAAATCTATACGAACGCTTTTCGCGGATGGTCCATCCCCAAGCATAATATCTAATTTGAAATCTTCCATTGCGGAATACAAGACTTCTTCGATTGCGGTCGGCAAGCGATGAATTTCATCAATAAACAAAACATCGTTTGGCTCCAGGGATGTTAAAATAGCCGCCAAATCCCCCTGTTTGGTCAGCATGGGTGCAGCAGTTGCACGAAAATTCGTCCCCAGTTCGTTTGCGACAATATGTGCCAACGTTGTTTTGCCCAGTCCCGGGGGACCATATAAAAGCACATGATCCATTGCTTCGCCACGTGAACGTGCGCCAGTGATAAAAACGTTCAAGTTTTGTTTCAGTGATTCTTGGCCCACAAAATCAGCCAGTTTCTTTGGGCGAATTGTCGCCGCCATTTCATCTGGGATTTCCGGATCTAAAAATCTTTCATTTTCATTTTTCATTATAATAATTTATCGTCTTCGTTTTCGCGACCTACATAGGCCTTGATATCGTTATATAATTGTTTTAGCTCGGCGGGTGTTGCATATTCAGCGGTTGCGTCTTTTATTTTTATTGTTTCTACGATTATTTGCGCTTGTTTTTTCAAAATCTGTGTCAGATGAACACCAAAGGCATGTGCGTCTTCGCTTTCTTTGCTGCCCTGTATCATCAAACCACGATTTGGACGTGGTGATAAAAATGTAAAATCACTGACTGATGAATCTGGTGATACCAGTGTGAAACCGCTGACCTCTGGTCTGCGCATCATTGCCTGGATTGCATACCATGCACCCAAGTGATTTCCGGCCAACCATAATCTGTCACTTTCTTCGTTTTGATTTTGTATCCAATCAATTACGGTTGCGATATCAATCATATTGTCCGAAGTTGTTCCCAATGTACCTTCGGAATCACCAACGCCACGATAATTAAAACGAACAACTGAAAATCCAATATCCATATAAGCCCGAAACATAGCATAAGATACACGATCGTTCATATGATACCCAGTATGGGGATTTCCAGGCAAAATTACAGCCAAAGGTGCCGCTTCGGTGGCGGATTTATGATAAACCGAATGAATTTTTCCAGTATCGCCAGAAATTATAACATCAACCATTTATTACTCCCTTGGGACATTTAATATAAATTTTGCCCTGTAATATATTTGTTATACACCAAATGATTTCTAAATTTCAACACTATTTTTTTGCTTTGACATGTGTTGCCAAAATAGTTTAACATTAAATCAAAATAACAAGGGTAAATATCATGGCAATATTTATGGGTGCATTTAAAAAGGCAAAAACATTCGGTTTATTGGCATTGGTCGCGGCTACTTTTCCATTTGCGTCAAGCATAGCCGAAGAATTACAAACAATTTATACAGATATTCCGGCTGCTTCATACTATGCACGCCCAGATGATCCGAACTTTGTTCCAGAAACAGAATTTATGCAACGTACAGACTCGCTGAATTATGACGACAATATAATTGCTGCGCAATCTGAACAAACCGATGCAATGCCAGGGGTTCGTTTTACGGACAGACCGGCGGTTGTTTGCCGTGATTTTGGCTGTACCCGTTTGAATGATCGTATTACCAGAACCTTTTTATTTAACAGCTTGTCTGGCGTGTTTATGACTAATGCCCATTCTCAGGTTCATATTTGTGAGGCGGATCCATTTTCACGTGTTTGTTTGCAATCTGGAATCAGTTTCCCAGTACGGGTTGGAATTGCAAATGCTTTGGTAAAAATCCCCCAGGCAACAATCACCCAGGTAAATATATCCACAGGATTGTCAAAAACTACCATAGGGATGAGCTATGATTTCTTGGTAAATGGCATCAGTGTTCAATGTGCACCAGCATTAGTAGATTTGGTTATCCCTGCTAATTCCCAGGCTACATTGGCTACTCGTGAATTTTCATGCAATATGACTACAGATGGTTTGACCAATGTTTCTTTATTGATAAATGTTGATTATATTGACTTAGACTTTGGTATGATTGGTGGGTATTACTCATTGGGATTACAGGGCCCAGCGATTGGTGGTGGTACTGGATATGCTTTGTTTAAGATGGAGTTTGCAAACAAGGGTATGACAATGCAAGCAGCCACCGATGAGAAAAAGCCAGAAGCTATAACAATTCAACCCGGAGAATATGCGGTTGAACCGATGGAAAAATAATAATCCCCCTTGTTTGCGGGGGAAATAAATATGAAAAAAACTGTTCTTATTATTGATGATGATGACTTGTTGCGTGGCAGTTTAGCCAAAGGTCTTAAATCCGAGTCTTTTGCCGTAATAACCGCTGAATCTGCGGAAACAGCCACAGAAATATTAAAAAGAATATCTGTTGATGCAATCGTTTTGGATAGAATGATGGTTGGTGTTGATGGGTTAACTTTCTTAAAAGGTTTACGTGCATCTGATAATCAAACACCTGTTATAATGCTGACGGCGTTATCTGGACCGGAAAATGCAATTGTTGGACTTTCTGGTGGTGCAGATGATTATTTGGCAAAGCCTTTTCAGTTAAAAGAGCTTGTTTTACGCCTTAAAAACATAATGCGTCAGTCAGAAAGTAAATTATCTAGGGAAAGAAACGCTTTGCCAAGGGGACTTGCATTTTCGGATAATGAGTTCTATATTAATGATAAGTTGTTGGGATTATCAATAGCCGAGAAAGAATTGTTAAAAAATTTGACTTTTCCGGTAGGAAATATTGTGCCTGCAACCCCTATGGTCGCGAAACGTATGCGCGAAAAATTATTAAGTGTGTTAGATGGTGTTGAAATGGTCACTGTACGTGGCAAAGGATATAAATTGGTGATAAAGTGAAATTATTTCCAAAATCATTTTTATGGAGAACGGTTCTGATGATAATGGTGCCATTGATAGTGGCTCAAATCATCATGGCAAACGTGTTCTTTGGTAATCACTGGCAACGTGTTCATGCATCTATGGCACGGTCTTTGTCTGGTGAAATTACAACTATGTTAAATCTGTGGGACAGCGGAAACATCAAAGCAGTTTCTACTATGGCGCATGATACAGGAATAAATGTTTCTGTGAATGAACATTTAAATCGGCCACGGGAAAACGATAATAAATCCCGTGAAGCTGGGCAATTGGCGCAAGATTTAAAATTTAAAGTTAAAAACCCAGTAAATATATATATTGATCGCGCTAATCGTTTGCTTTATGTCGATGTGCCACGCGATGATAAAATAATGACTTTTGCGACATCTCTTCGTCGTGTTTATTCCACCAGTACCGAAGTATTTATAATTTGGTTAATCGGTTCGGTTTTAATAGTTGGAATTTTAATAGCCCCATTTATAATTATGCATACACGTTCTATTCATAAAATTGCACGTGCAGCAAACAAATTTGGTCGTGGATTGGATGATCCTAATTTTAAACCAATGGGCAGTCGTGAAATCCGCGAGGCCAGTCGAGCACTTATTTTAATGAAAGAACGTTTGAATCGTTATAATCGTACCAGAACGGATATGTTAAATGCGGTCAGCCATGATTTAAAGGCCCCACTGGCACGTATGCGATTGGCGGTTGAAACCGAGAGCTCGGATAAAAATGTTTTACTGCGCGATATTGATCGTATGTCTGAAATGGTTAATGGATATTTGGCGTTTGCGCGTGGTGAAATTCCAGAAATAGAGCAAGATATTTCTTTGCCACCAATGTTGACACGTATTGCTCGTGATGCGATTGGGAAAAAGAAATTGGAAACTGATTTTCCATCCCCTGCTGCTAATTTTTATGCCAGACCAACTGCCTTGGCCAGTGCATTCCAAAATATAATTGAAAACGCTGCCAGACATGCCAAAAAGAAAGTTTTAATTACCGAGCATGACGGTATAGAATCTGTAGAAATAACCATAGATGATGATGGTCTGGGAATTCCAGAGGATAAACGTGCAGATGCTTTACGCCCATTCGTCAGATTGGATGCAGCACGTGGCAAAGATACCGGTGGAACCGGATTGGGATTATCTATCGCACAAACAGCTATTGAAAATCATGGTGGGCAATTATTACTGGAAGATTCACCACTGGGTGGATTACGTGTCCGCGTGATATTGCCGATATAAAATGAAAAAATTACCAAAAATTTCTGTAATAATCCCAATGCGCGATACTGAAAAATATATCGGAGAGTGTCTTGATTCTGTGATGTCTCAAACTTATCCAAATTTGGAAATAATCGTTGTTGATGACGGCAGTACAGATAACAGTGTTTTAATTGCTAAATCATATAAAGTAAAAGTTATTCAGCAAAAAAAGATGGGTGTTTCTGTTGCCAGAAATACAGGAATTGATACGGCAACTGGTGAATATTTACATTTTATTGATGCAGATGATAAACTTTTAAATAAAGATTTTTATGAAAATGTGATGGCTGGTATTGGTAACACAGATATTGCGATAGTTGGAGTTGTTGATGAAAAATATGGTGATAAACCAGTTGAAAATTTTAAAAGTGTTAAAATTTATCACAGCAAGCAATCAAAGATAAACATCAGCAAAGTTGCACGCCGTCCAGCAGTTTGGCGATTTATATTTCGCCGCGATTTTTTAATAAAAAATAAGTTGCGATTTGAACCTGGGCGAGTTACCAGTCAAGATGTTATGTTTACTATTCCTGCCGTATTTTATGCAAATTCAATAGCTACAATCCCAAATACTTTTTATTGGTACAGACGCGCGCCACTGGGCGCAATGCGTGACCCTGCCCGCGCTTTTGCACGCGAACAAAACAAAAAGATAGTATGGGATCGTGCAGTTAAATTTGCAGTTAAAAATAAATTTTTTTTGGGATTTCGCCGCAGCTTTTTCAAATGGTTGAAAATACTCTTTATTAGAAAATAAAAATTATTTTGAGTTTTCTATTTCAGATTTAAGTTTTTCAATTCTATCTCTGGTAGAACGCATTAATTTTTTATTTGCTTTATTTACTTTTAGCCAGCCTTCTATCTTTTTTATCTTTCGAATAAAAAGAAATCTATTTTGAGATTGTAAAGCATTAGCCAAAGTTTTTAATTCTAAAATATCCTCTTCAAATTCAGAAAAGTCGTTTTTTGGCGCATCTGCGCCACCATTTTGTTTAAGTGTATTTTGCCTTTGATCGTTCACATAACACCTCTTATATTTAGGAGGTTATTTTTTTACAGGTATTTTCAATTTTTGTTTTGGATATATCAAATTTGGATTTTCTATTTTGTTTGCATCAACAATCATTGTATATCTGATGCCACGACCCAAAAAGTTTCTGGCAATTATCCATAAAGAATCATCACGGCGTACAACATACCATGTATCATCGCCCGGTAACATTTCTGGCATTGTAAATGGATATTTTATCAATGCGGCTACTTTGTCAGAGCCATCATGCATTTGAATGCGAATGGTATATTTGTTGCCTGGTTTCAATTCGCCAACATTTGCGCCCAATCCAAAGTTTTTATGATCAGATACATGCGCCATTCCCAAAATTTTATCGTCCAGTGCCAATGTTACGCGTGTACGTGGTATAGCAACACCTTGGACTACGATTCTTTGAGTTTCCAAATAATCAATCTTTGTGACCTTTAAATCGCCATCTTTTAATATAGGTGATTGTAAGAATTTAGAACCATTTTTATCCATCAGCAAAGACATTGAATTTTCACCGCCTTTTTCAGACACATAAACAAATACATCAGATTCCGAGTTTAATTCCTGTTCTACCCCGGACAGACGAATTATATAATTTCCAGCAGCAAAACTTTTTGTTGGGGAATAAACAAATTCACCATTCTTATCAGTTTTTTCTGTAGATATGATTTTATTGTTTACTTTTATTGATACACTGTGATTTGGTAACCAACGTCCAGCAACCAATATTTTTCCATCTTTATCAATTCTTACTAAATCAAAGCTGGGCATTTCGGTCTTTTGTACTTCTTGAGCTTGTTCAACTTTGGTTTGAATAGGTTGAATAGTTGGTTCTGGAACATTATTTGTTTTTTTGTCTTCTACAGAACATTTTGGTGACAGCAAAACATAAATCAGCATAATCATTACCGCCAAAGCACAAATAATTGGGAACCAATATGTCAACATCCAATGGTTTGTTTTTTTCTGAGCCTGTGGTTTGTTTTGTTTTGCATTAACTGTTTTTTTTGCAGGAACCAAAGCGGCAGGAACAGCAGGTTTTGCAAATATATTTAATTTGCGCAAAACCTTGATAGCAATAGCGCTGCGTCTGGCCATCCAGCTGTTTTGACGGCTGACAGCATTATCAATAATCAAATTAGTTGATTTTTTTGTTTTGCCCATATCTGCAAAACGTTCTTTTTTTTGAAACCACATAGGCGTGCCCTTTGTCAGGTTATATATTTGTTTCTCTCCGCCTCTCGTTCCAAATAATAGCCAAAATAAGTTTTATTGTCAATCCAAATTATGATAAGATATAAATAAAGAGGATATATTATGAAAAAAATTGGAATAATGACAACCGGTGGGGATTGCAGTGGGTTAAATGCCGCTATTATGCGACTGGTTGCTGGTGGAATTGGTCGTGGATACCAAATGTTTGGGATTTTGGACGGAACGGATGGTTTGATTGAAAATCCACCCGCTATAATTAAATTTGATGATAATTTACCACCTCCAGAATACATCAGAATGTCGGGCAGTTTTTTAAAAAATGGTAATGCAAAGGCTGAAAACTTTAATACCGCGGCACGTGCAGGTAAGTTAAAAGATTTTCAAAGCAAATTAAAGAAATCTATAGAAAAGCTGGATATGGATGCTTTGATTTTGATTGGTGGAAATGGTAGTTTAAGTTTAGCGCATAATAATCGTCATGTTTATTCTAATGTTCAGATAGTTTGTATTCCAAAAACAATAGATATGGATATACCATTGACTGAAAGAACAATCGGTTTTGATACTGCGGTTCAGGGATTAACTGCTTTTTGCGACCAATTAATGCAAACTGCACGCTCACATCACAGATGGTTCGTTGTGCAATCAATGGGTCGCGATACGGGACATCTGGCTTTGCACGCTGGGGTTGCGGTTGGTGCTTCGGCGATTTTAATTCCAGAAATTAAATTTTCAATGAATACTTTAACTAAACATCTCAAAAATTCCCCACGGGATTATGGTGTAATTGTGGTTGCCGAAGGCATTAAAATGCGTGGGCATTCTGGCGAAGCAGCTGATATGGTTGCACGGGAATTAAAAAAGAATGGTTTTGCGGTTCGTACCGCTTTTCCAGAACATATTCAGCGTGTTGGTGATACAACTGCAGCAGACAGAATTTTAGCATCACGGTTTGCTGATGCAGCATTAAGTGCTATAGAAAATAATGAAACCTATGTAATGACTGCATTGGTGGATGGTGTTGCTAAAAGCGTTCCATTAACTGATATGTTTAATTCAGGCGAAGTATCGTCAGATCCAACAATTCCAAATTTAAATGTTTCAAATTCATTTGTTCCGTTAAGCAGTCCCCTGCTGACTGCGGCAATTTCCATGGGCGCGTATGTTGGTGAAATTAAAAAATAAAAAAATCCCGCAATTGCGGGATTTTTAATTAAATTACATTCTTTCTAGTATTTGATTAAATTTATAATAAATATGAAATGCTTTATTGTCTGAGGCTTTGTTAAGTTTTAAATGTAAAAATTCCATTTCTTTTTTAATAAGCTCTTTTTTGTTTTCCGAATCTGGCATAGCTTCAAATTTTCTAAATTTATTTAATTATTTAGCATAGAGATCAATAACGGATTGGTTTTCTAAATATAATTTTTTAGTAGGACAAGAAACTTTATTTGATCTATTAGTTTCGTTAATACCGCGTTCTATTTGTAAATAGTCAGATATTGCCTTAATGCCAACTTCCGAAGAATAGCCAAATTCGTCGGAAAGAATATATAAATAAGCGAGTGCACGCACAGGTGTATTTCTTTGTGGAAGTTTGAATAACTCGACAGCTATTTCATTTGCTGTTTTCCCTTCTATTTTAGATTTTGAAATGTTATAAACATCTTTAGATCTCATTTTATACCCTTTTTTACATTTTTATAAATGATTTTGAAAACTTTTTGCAATAAAATATTGTTGATATCTGCCTTGTAAAGGATAATGTTCTAATATCCCAGCCGCAATTCCCAACGAAACTAATTTATCCATATCATTATGAAATGCGGTCCAAAAAGTACCATTTTTTGTTATTAATAAGTTTGCAAAAGATAGTGGCATATTAACATATTCCAATTGAGATATAAGTGATTTTATAATATTTTTTCTTTTATTTACAATGTCAGGATTAAATCGGGTTTCCCCTGTTTTTGTACCTTTAACAAGAACGCTGTTTTGTAAAGTTGCGTTTTTTTGACATTCTGTAAAGATTTGTTGCACTAATTTGGCCGTTAATGTTGGTGTACTCATTGTTTTTACCTTTAAATTTAATAATTTGGATTACTAAAATGGTGCAAAAAATCATTTTGTCAAGTGGATTATATTCTTTTATAGTTCCGCCCCTTGACGGGGGAATTTTTTTAACTATATCCCCAAGAGTAAATCAATAAAGATTAAGGAGTATGAAAAATGTCAAAAGTATTGGGTATTGATTTGGGTACAACCAACAGCGCTATGGCGTTTATGGATGGCACAGATCCAAAGATTATTGAAAATGCCGAGGGTCAGCGTACTACGCCGTCAATTGTCGCATTTGCTTCAAATGGCGAACAATTGGTTGGTATTACCGCTAAAAACCAAGCGGTTACAAATCCTGTAAATACAGTTTATGAAATTAAACGTTTAATGGGACTGCGCTTTGATTCCGCAGAAGTGAAAGAAATTCAAAAACATATTCCATATAAAATTGTTGCGGGCGATAATACTGGGGACGCCTGGGTTGAGATTGATGGGAAAAAATATGCCCCATCACAAATTAGCGCGATGATTTTGGGCAAATTGAAAAAAGATGCTGAAAGTTATTTGGGCGAAAAGATTTCAGATGCGGTTATAACTGTTCCTGCATACTTTAACGACGCTCAACGTCAAGCAACCAAAGATGCTGGTCGTATTGCGGGCTTGAATGTTTTGCGTATTGTTAACGAGCCAACCGCTGCTGCATTGGCATACGGTTTGGACAAGAACAAAAATGGCACAGTTGCTGTTTATGACCTTGGTGGTGGAACATTTGATATATCCATTTTGGAAATTATTGATGGAGTGTTCGAAGTTAAATCCACAAACGGCGATACTATGCTGGGTGGAGCAGACTTTGATGCGCGCATCTTGCAACACCTGATTGCAGAGTTCAAATTGCAAAGCGGAATTGACATCAGCGGCGATAAACTGGCACTGCAACGCTTGAAAGAGGCCGCGGAAAAGGCAAAAATTGAATTGTCCAGCAAAACATCAACTGACATCAATTTGCCATTCTTGACCGCAACAGCTTCGGGTCCGGTGCATTTCAACACTAACCTGTCGCGCGCCAAATTGGAATCTTTGGTTGCAGATTTGATTGATCGCACAATTGAACCCTGCAAGAAAGCATTAAAAGACGCTGGAATTGAAAAATCTCAAATTAACGAAGTTATTTTGGTCGGTGGTCAAACCCGTATGCCAAAGGTTATGGAGGTCGTTAAAGAATTCTTTGGACGCGAACCACATAAAGGCGTTAACCCTGATGAAGTTGTTGCGTTGGGTGCGGCAATACAGGGCGGTGTTTTAAAAGGTGATGTCAAAGACGTTTTATTATTGGATGTTACCCCATTATCGCTGGGTATTGAAACTTTGGGCGGTGTTTTCACACGCTTGATTGATAGAAATACAACTATTCCAACAAAGAAATCCCAAGTATTTTCAACTGCTGAAGATAATCAAAATGCGGTTACAATTCGTGTTTTCCAGGGTGAACGAGAAATGGCGGCGGACAATAAATTGTTGGGACAATTTAATCTAGAAGGTATTGCACCTGCTCCACGTGGTATGCCCCAGATAGAAGTATCATTTGATATTGATGCAAATGGTATCGTTCATGTGTCAGCCAAGGACAAAGGCACCGGTAAAGAACAAATGATTTCCATTAAATCTGACGGCGGTTTGTCCGAAGAAGAAATCAAAAAAATGATGTCCGAAGCTGAAGCAAACGCAGAAACCGATCGCAAAAAGCGTGAATTGGCCGAAGCCAGAAATCAAGCTGAAACCGCAGTTTTTGCAACTGAAAAATCATTAAAAGAACACGGGGACAAGGTTGACGCTGCAACCCGTGATGCAATAGAATCAGCCAAAAAAGCAGTAAGCGAAGAATTGGCTAAATCAGATGCCACGGCAGAAGATTTAAAAACTGCGACAGAAAAATTGACCGAGGCCGCAATGAAATTGGGCGAAGCAATTTATAAAGCGCAGCAAGCCGAAGCCAAACCAGATGAAAAACCTGATGACGGCGTACAAGATGCCGAAGTCACGGAAAAATAAACAAATGGGGTGATGTTTCAAACATCACCCTTTTTTATTGGTTTATTTTATATTTTATTTTATAATCTCTTTTATGAAACATATACCGGTTCTTTTGGAAAGCGTTTTGAAAACTCTGGGCGACATCAGTGGTAAAACTGTTATTGATGGTACATTTGGCGCGGGTGGTTATACACGCGCTTTCCTGCAGCGTGGTGCAAATGTAATTGCTTTCGATAGGGATTCGTCTGTTATTCCAATAGCAGAAAGTATTTCCAAAGAATTTAAGAATAAATTTCAACTTATAAATTCCCCTTTTTCTGAATTAAATAAATTATCAAAATCAGTGGACGCGATTGTTTTTGATTTTGGTGTTTCTTCTATGCAGATTGATACGCCCGAGCGTGGGTTTTCATGGCGGTTTGATGCGTCATTGGATATGCGTATGGGGAATGGTGAAACAGCAGCTGATTTAATTGCGCGTTTATCTGTATCGGATTTAGCAAAAATTTTGGCCGAATATGGTGATGTTAAGAAAGCGGGATCAATTGCGCGTGCAATGAAAGAATCCCTGCCCCAAACTACTTTTCAGTTGCGGAATTTGATTTATAATCCAAAAGATATTGCACTTGTATTTCAAGCTTTGCGTATCGCGGTAAACGATGAATTGGGCCAAATTTCTGCCGCATTGGACGCTGTGCCAAATCTTTTAAATACGGGTGGGGTTTGTGTTTGTGTAACATTTCATTCGCTAGAGGACAGAATTGTAAAATCAAAATTTCACGAATGGACAACGCCAATTGGCGATCCACGATTTCTCGCCGCGCCTGCCCCATTCGAGGCATTAAAAACTTATCGTCCATCTGAATCTGAAATAGAGTTAAATTCTCGGGCTAGATCGGCTCATTTACGTGCGGTAAGAAAAATAAAAATATAATTGACGTATAATGCGAAATTTTGTAATCTGCTGACGCAAAAAGGAAGAAAAATGAAAAAGATTTTATCATTATCATTATTTGGTATTTTATTATATGCTATTGGGATTAGCGCGGTATCTGCAGTGTGTCCTGTATGTACGGTTGCAGTTGGCGCTGGGCTTGAGGGCGCACGTTTATTGGGCGTAGATGATGTAATTACTGGAATTTGGGCCGGAGCATTGACTTTATCAATGTTTTTCTGGACAGTTGGATGGCTTAAAAAGCGCAATGTAAAAAGCTTGCTTTTACAAATAATTTTACCATTTGTTTTGTATTATGCATTATTGGCGGGTGTTTATTTAATGCCTGGAATAAATTTTGGCGAACAAAAAATGTTCGGAATTGATAAGTTTTTGCTGGGCGTGATTGTCGGAACAATTTCATTCTATTTTGGCGCACGTTGGTATAAAAAGATAAAGCGCGATAATGGCGGACATGCAAAATTCGCATTTCAGAAAGTTATAGTTCCAATTTGTTTCTTGCTGATTGCGACAGCAATCTTTGCAACAATAGTATATTTATAAACAAAGGATGATTGAAAAATGAAGAAGAAAGTTGAAAAAAAATTAACTTTGGAACAATTGATTGAAAAAGCGGATAATGTGAAGAAAGCAAATCCATTGGATTTATCTTCGGATCAAGATTTAACAATTGCTTTGATGAATTTGGTATCACTGGAAGAACATTTTTTCTTTTCTGGTGCAAAAACCGGCAAAGTTGGTTTTTACGATTTGATAAATACAGTTCGTGATATGCGTAAAGAATTGATGTTGCGTATTGTAAAATCTAATGACTCAAAAAATGGCGAAGTATGGTGTATTTCAAAGCATTTATTGGCTGCATCAATGAGATTAAAAGAAGTTGGCGATAAAGCAAATGCCCAGGGTAAGAAAAAAGACGCCCAAGATTTGTATGAGAAAGCATATGATTTGTATTCTTTGTTCTGGGGAATCAATATGAATTTAATTGATATGGATGGGGTAAAGAAAATTGATGGTGAAATTTTGCCTTATAAATCTGGCGAAGATTGTGAAGAAATGAAAATAAAGTTCGCAAAAAAAACACTTACAAAAAAATCAACGACCAAGCGTTTGGGTGATTGGGTTCGTAATGCGGTTAATTGCTGTATAGAATAAAAAGTTCCCCTAATTATTGGGAAATTTTTATTTGCTTTTTAAATTGTGTTAATTAAAATAGCAGTTGCGTCGCGGGCGTAGTCCAATGGTAGAATGTAAGCTTCCCAAGCTTGAGACGAGGGTTCGATTCCCTTCGCCCGCACCAAAATAATAGGATAGTGTAATGAAAGTTATAACAATGTGTGGTTCCTTAAAATTCGAGTCAGAATTTAAACACTGGTCTGAAAAATTAGAATTAGATGGTAATTGCGTTTTATCTATAATTTACCCAACTATTCCTGATAAAGATGCGTATACACCAGAGCAACATGAGATTCTTGATATTATGCATAAAAAAAGAATTGATATGTCAGACGCTATTTTTGTAATAAATAAGAACGGTTATATTGGTGGTAGCACAAAGGCAGAAATTGAATATGCCAAAGAAAAAAATAAAGAAATTTTATTTATGGAAAATAACTAATAAAATTAAGGTTTTAAAATGATAGATTATAATAAAATCGCATCTGATGTTTTGGATACAGAAATCAAGGGGTTAAGTGAATTAAAAACAGCGTTGATTGCGGACCCCGCATTTGGACGTGCTGTGGATTTGTTGGTACAAAGACGTGGCTCAATTGTTGTGACTGGAATGGGGAAATCAGGACACATTGCCAGAAAAATAGCAACAACAATGTCCAGTACAGGCAGCCGTGCATTTTTCTTGCATCCAGGCGAAGCATCACATGGTGATATGTCTATTATTTCTTCGGATGAAATTATTATTGCACTTTCTAATTCTGGTGAAACCAGAGAATTATTGGATATTGTCGGATATTCTAAACGATTTAATGTTCCCCTTATTTCAATTACCAGGGCTGAAAATTCTGCTTTGGCGCGTGCTGCTACGGTTTCTTTGGTTATGCCAGCTATACCAGAATGTTGTATAATTGGTAAAGCACCAACGACCAGTATGTTACAGACAATGGCGTTGGGTGATGTGCTAACTGTTATTTTGGAACATGTAAATAATTTAACCCCAGATATGTATAAAAGTTGGCATCCAGGTGGGAAATTAGGTGCATCTCTTATACGTGTATCAGATTTAATGCATAAAGGCGATGAATTACCAATTGTAAAAGAAAATGATTTATTTGAAACCGCGGTAGAGGTTATGGGACGCCCTGTTCGCTTTGGTTGTGTCGGAGTTGTTGATAATAATGGAAAATTGCTAGGTGTTTTCACCGATGGTGATATTCGCCGTCAAATTTCAAATGGGTTGCTTGGTAAGCAAATGAATGAAATTATGAAAACAAATCCACTGACAGTCAGTCCAAATATTTTGGCGTTCGAAGCTTTACATATTTTGAACGAAAGAAAAATACAAACACTATTTGTTTTGAATGATTCAGGGCAACCAGTTGGAATTATAAACTTTCATGATTTATTAAAAGCAGGAATTGCTTGACTTTCTCTTTTTTCTGCGTAATAATTATGGCAATCAAATAAAAATCCTTCGTCTGTGGACGCGGGACACCGAACGGCAAGTTTTGCTTTCGGTGAATTTTTATTGAAAAACAAAAAGGATAAAAATTATGGCAGTAGTAATCAGATTAGCACGTCATGGTGCAAAAAAACGCCCTTATTATCACGTTGTCGTTGCAGACAGTCGTTTGGCGCGTAATTCAGGTAATATTTTAGAAGTTATTGGAAAATATAATCCAATGGCTGCCAAAGATTCCGCAGACAGAATTAAATTGGATATAGATAAAGCAAAAGCTTGGATGGCTAAAGGTGCACGTCCATCAGATCGCGTTTATAAATTTTTGGCTAATGCTGGTGTATTGGCTGCAAAACCACACCCTGTGCAAACCAAGAAAAATCAACCATCTGAAAAGACCCAGATGAAATTGAAAGATAAAGAAGCTAAATTAGCAAAAATAGCCGAAGAAAAAGCAGCAGCCGAAGCAGCAGCAAAAGCTGAAGCAGAAAAACCAGCCGAAGCACCGGCAGTTGAAGAAGCTCTAGTAGATGAAGCTCCAGCCGAAGAAGCCCCAGCAGCTGAATAATATTAAATAGATTAAATGGGGGCGCTGTTGCGCCCCTGTATATAAAAATGGAAAATACGAATAAAATTCTTGTTGGTAAAATTGTTGGCGCCCAGGGTTTGCGTGGTGAATTACGTGTTCATACTTATACTCAAAATCCGACAGATTTTTCAGGGTTAAAGGTTGAGAGTGATAAATTTAATCCGGGCGAATTAAAATTTGTTCGTGCTTTACCCAGCTCGGTTATAATAATCGCCAAGATTACTGGAATTGACGATCGTAATGCTGCAGAAGCTTTATCTGGAACAGAATTGTTTATAAATCGTAATGACCTGCCCGCTTTATCCGAAGGCGAATTTTATCATACGGATTTAATTGGCATGATGGTTGATCAGAATAAAGTTGTTGCGGTCCATAATTTTGGTGCTGGTGATATTTTAGAATTAGATAATGGCGAAATGGTATCTTTTTTTGGTGCAAAAGTTGATTTAGAAAATAAAAAGATTATTTATTATGATAAATAAAAATATTGATATAACAAAATTTAAAAAAATAGATAACTGGGAATTAGATAATTATACTGAATATTATACAGTATGGTTATCAGATAGAAAGCTTTCTTATGATATACATAAAAATGTAAGAATAGATGGATATCTAAGAAAGGGCTCATATATATATGTCGTAAAGGGAATGGATAATAAAATTACTTCGGCAATTGTTATAAATCAATTAGAGTTTAATAAATTACAAAAGAAAAGAGTTTAAAATTTTATAATTATTTTTTTGCAGAGTTGATATAAAAGAAAAAAGTAATTATAATATTTGATAATAATGACTTGGCATAAAATAATTTCCGTCGAACGCAGTTTTTTTGGGAAAAATTACAAAATAAAATGCGAAGACGGGGAACTTTTCAAGAAGGTTCCAGCAAGAGATTTATACGGCAAACCGATTGCCGGTGCCTTTATACGCATAACAGCGAATATGTTTTTGGGCATTCGATATGAAATAATACTGAATCAAATGCAAAAGGATTTAATTATAAAAGAATTTTCGAAATATTTGGCTGTTTTAACTCCAGATGAAATAGTTGAAATGGTTGATATTTTAAGAAGTGCGGAAAAACCAAAATTGTATCCGGACAAAAAAGCGATTAAACAAATAGGTAATGAATATATTCGAAAAACACAGTTATGGGATAGTGGAGAAAACTTTAAAACCTCTGCTATAACACAAATAGTTAGTAATCAAAAAAGTATATAATGCATTTTAATATTTTGACTATCTTTCCAGAAATGTTTCCCGGCACACTTGGTGGTGGGGTTGTTGGACGCGCATTGGAAAAGAAAATTTGGTCCTATGATACTGTAAATTTACGTGATTTTGGGGTTGGGAATTATAAAGCAGTTGATGATGAACAATTTGGTGGCGGTGCCGGCCAGGTTATGCGTGCCGATGTTATTGCGGATGCTTTGGATTCAATAAAAAAGCCAGGGAAAATCATTTATTTTTCACCACGTGGTAAGGCTTTGAATCAAAAAATGGCACGGGAATTTGCCGGGCAAGAAGAACAGATAACCCTGCTCTGTGGTCGGTACGAGGGTATAGATCAACGTGTTATTGATCAGTATGAAATTCAGGAAATAAGTATAGGCGATTATATTTTATCCGGCGGGGAAATAGCGGCACAGGTTTTTATTGACAGTTGTGTTCGCTTGTTGGATAATGTGGTTCATGGCGGCGCTGAAAGTGTCGGAAATGAAAGTTTTGAAATCGGGGGGTTGGAATGGCCGTTATACACTCGCCCGTCAACATGGCGTGGACAAGATGTCCCAGAAGTCCTGTTGTCCGGTCATCACGGCAATATAAAAAGAT
>CAZPLT010000002.1:0-1834 GCA_964587855.1 uncultured Muribaculaceae bacterium
TTTTTGTGTAAAAGAAGCCGGTTTCTGGATTATTCATCTTTACGACAATCTTTGACGCTTTTTTCTTGTTAGCCATTTTAGTAACCTTTATATTAGCGGGTTTATTTTAAGGCACAATTCGTCAAAAATCAACCAAAATTATCACCGACCCATATTTTAAGGGATAAATTGAAAAAAAGTAATTATAGGTTGTTTTTCCTGGGTCCGATAGGTACAATCTGCGGACAGACTAAAAAGGTGTATATATGATAAATAATATTTATGAAATGTTATATAAAGCGTGCACAGAAAACAAAGCACGTACGTTTTTTGTTCGCCAGGGTGAGACATATGGCGATTTACTGGTTTCAGTAAAAAAAAGGGCAGTTTTATTAGCTAAGAAATTTAAAATTAAAAAAGGTGATGTTGTTGCGATTTTGTCCGGGAATACCCCAGAATTTATAAAATCTTATTTTGCAATTACTTCCCAGGGTGCCAAGGCACTTATGTTAGATACTGGTTTATCATCCACAGAACATTTAAATATGATGAAACATACCAATTGCAAATTGGCACTGGCGCAAAAGTCTTATTTTATAGATGGCGGTCCAAAAATGTTTGATATTGAAACCCCAGATGATACAGACGAAAAAGACTTTGTCGCTGCTGATGTAGATTTAAATGACTTAGCAATGCTTTCATTTACCAGTGGTTCAACTGGAAATCCAAAGGTCGTCGGACTGACACACAGTAATATTGTTTCATTGGGCGAAGGCTCAAAATTCTATAGCCCTGTAATACATAAAGAATATATGTTTTATGGATTTTTGCCGCTGTATCACATTTATGGTGTGGTTATAAATATTATATCCCCTATTTCATTAGGGTGTTCGCTATTATTACAGCCAGTATTAAACCCAAAAGAATTTTTAAAAGATTTTCAAAAATATCACCCAGAGGTTATACCAGCGGTTCCCAGAATATGGGAAGGTTTTTATAAAAAGATCATAGACGGATTAAAAGAAAAACATGCATATATTTTGGTACGAAGCGTTGTTAGAATGCGCGGAGTTTTAAAATTTATCGGTCTTGGAGGACTGGTAAAAAAAGTAACTAAACCAATTCATGATATCTTTGGCGGACGGGTCAAGGTTTTGATTTCCGCAGGTGCAACATTAAAACCAAGAGTACGTAAGTTTTTTGAAAGTTTGGGTTTTGCTGTTGGTGATTGTTATGGATTGACCGAAACAACGGGCCCAGCAAATTTTAATTTTAAATTTAAATTGGCAAATGGAAAAACTTATTATGCTGGACCATTACCAGGCAATGAAATTAAGATTCATAATCCAAACAAAGAAGGTATCGGCGAAGTTTGGGTTCGTGGAAACTTGGTTATGCCACATTATATTGGAAATGATGAAGCTAACAAGGAAGCATTCGAAGATGGCTGGTTTAAAACTGGGGATCTTGGAAAATTTGATAGAAAACAACGATTGGTAATCAAGGGACGTCAAAAACAAGTTATTGTTCTGGAATCTGGTAAAAATGTTTATCCCGAAGAACTTGAAGACTTGTATTTGCAAAATGATGAAATATTGTCTGCGGCTGTTTTAGAACGCATTATAAATGATAAAGTTGTTGCTTATGGAGTGTTTCAAGTAAAGCCAGGAACCACCGTTGCAAAAATTGCCCTGTTATTAAAGGCATCAAATTTGACAATTGCGCCATATAAATGGGTCAGCCATTTCGCAATAACCGAAGAAGAATTGCCGATGACCAGTGCAAAAAAGACAAAGCATCATGAAATTGCAGCAATGCTGGACCGCGGTGAGTTTAAAAACCTATCAGAATAAAA
>CAZPLT010000002.1:1934-75728 GCA_964587855.1 uncultured Muribaculaceae bacterium
ATGAAATTGCAGCAATGCTGGACCGCGGTGAGTTTAAAAACCTATCAGAATAAAAAATCGCCCAAATGGGCGGCGGGATAAAATTAAAAAGACGACATTTTGCAATGTCGTCTTTAATCATTTATGGCTTTGTATTTCATCAAGCTTTTTATTGATAGATTCAATGTTGTTATTGATAAATTTAATTTGGTTATTATACTCGTCCTTCATTGCCTTCATCTCTTTTTGTATGGCTCCCTCACCATATACTTTTTTCATGTCGTCCAAATTATCCCGAAGTTCTTTAATTTTGCCTTCTAATGCAGCAGTGTCGCAACTGCATGATTTGTTGGCTGTGTCTTTTTTTGTAGCGTTTTTTTCAGCAGCAGTAACAGCTTTGGTAAGCTTTGTATTAGCGGGTTTATTAAATATTGTAAAAGCAGATGCAGCCGTACATACAGATATTAACAATGCAACCATTGATATTTTTTTAACATAATTCATCCTTTTGTTTTATGTTTCAGATAATAATTTTATCACAATTAAGTCATAATAAAAAGAATAAAAAAATAAATAAAAAACACCCCTTGCGGAGTGTTTTATATCTGGTGGGTCGGCATTCTGTTGCCCAAATCCCCATACCTCAATGCTATTGGTACCATAAATTCTCCTGTTTAACAGGGAATTAACAGGGAATTCTTGCAATTTTGGCCCATTTTGACCAAAACCCCACAACCTTTGGTTGATTTTAGCCCACGGATTTCGGGCACTATAAAAACGAATCCGCAGAAAATTCCCTACTGCAGCTAACAGGGAATTTATTTTCATCTAACAGGGAAAATAATTCGATCAACACGGAAACTTTCCGTGTTATCAAGGAATAACGGCAAACGATATTTCTTCAAAAATTCATACCCCGCTTTATATTCCATATTATTAAAAACCGCTTTAAGCGTTAGATATCCATATAATCAAAATAAATCCGATAAGGATGACCCAAAACCAGGACCATAAAAATGAATAGTTTGCCAAGCTTACTGGTGTACTTAGTTCAACCCGCTTTTCCTTCTTGGCTGCTTCTTTTGTTATACCCAGGGCTTGACTGATACTTGGGCCACCTTTATTGAAATACACTCTCAACAGAGCTTCTGCCACATGCACATTATCTATATCTTGAAGCGATAAAGTTACGGCAAATCCCGAACCGTCTTTTGCTGCAATAACAAAGTGTCCTTGAACAATTGAAGTTTTTACTTCTGACCATCTGAAGAACTTTTCTTCAACGGGTCCCCAAGTATTGGTTTTTCCAAGTTTTACTTTGGTGTCATATATTATTTCGTATACATTCCCACCGCGTGCAAGTTCGTTTGCCATCGCAAAGACCAATCGTACCCCGACCGCTTTCCATAAACAATCCGCCGCAATCATCCAATTTTTACCATGATCCAGCCAGGTTATTATTGTTTCTTGTTGTTCTGGTGTTGAAAATGCCAATAGAGTATCTGTACCATTATATACCCCGTTTGTATACCTGGCTGTCGTCCCATAACGAATAGCGTTGATATCTTCTAGTTTACATACAAAATCACCATCTTTTTTGATTCCTTTAGGGGATATTTCTAATGAATGATTCCGCCAAAAACCTTTTTGCTCGATCTTGCATGTCATGTCTTTTGCCCGTTGTTTATCCTGATCTTTTATATTCTGCAAATCGTCGAGGTCTTTTGACACGCGTTCATCGATTGATCCGATCTCTGAAAAAAGTTCTTTGACAGCACGGATGACTTTTTCAGATAGGTCCATTTCATTCGCATCGTTTGCTAAATCCAAAGCAACTCCACGTGCTATGTATCCAATACCACGGCTGGCATCGTGTTCCATCCCGCGCTGTTGCATGCTGACCTGTATCGGTTGCATGATCTCGTCAAAGGTTTTTAGTTCGGATATAAACTCATCAACCGCCGCCGTAAGGGCAGCTTTGGTGCGTATTTTCTTGTTGCACATCTTGGTGATGCCTTCGGATTGTTTCTTGATAGAATCTTCCCATTCTTGAAGTTCTTTTTGCACTTCCGGCACGTATATTGTATCGATAATTGTATCTACTAAACTTAAATGCTGTTTACTCTTTTGAGCTTCTTCTACCAAGTCGAGCATGATTTTTGTCAGTCGCTTTCTCGTTACCATCTTCAAAGCTGCTTGTGCCTGTTTGATGGCGAATTCTTTGTGATTTTGCAGCTCTTCATCTACCGATGATAAATCTGTTATCTCTGGAATCCCAGCAACTGAACGTTCTTCATTCAGAATCTTCATCAGCTGTTCGGTGTTTATATTTTCAAAGCTTGTTGCCATTGCATACATTGACGATTGAAGCATAAGTGGAAGCATGTCAGGCCGCTTTGCTTTATCCTTCGTTGTTGGCACGATTGACAACATTGTCGCAAAAACATTAAAACTGATCAGTGGTGATTTAATAGACGAAACAATAAGATCACCATCCATTTGCAGGTTTTGACTTTCGATGGACTTTATGGTTTCTTTGACCTTTTTATCGCTCAATCCTGGGAACCATGAAATCTCAGCCCTTATACGCTTGCGCGGTGTCGTAAGGGCAAGACGTGCTTCGGTAACAACAGAAGAATCCAATTCAAGACTTTTGTCCTGTGCCAGCTCTATTATCTTCTGCCGGTCATCTCGCGGGGTTGCGCCTAAAATGTAAAAGGGATTGCTGAAAATGTTCATTTGTTAAATCCTATAGGGTTTCGCTTTGTGGCAGTATCGGCCACTATGGTTCTTGTTTTTAACGCAGCATCTATCTCTTCTTGAGATATCTTTGTCTTGCCCTGGAACGCTGTCAAACGTGCGGCTTCTTTTACGATAAACGCAACGTCAGAACGTGGTCTGTCGACCAGCGCATCAATGACTTTGTCCAGGTTTACATTATCTTCCACGGGAAGTTTCGCCAACGCAGCATCAAGCATCGCTTTGATGTCTTCTTTGCTTGGCATACGCACTTCGATCTTGTGATCAAATCGTCCGGTTCGCAAAATGGCAGGATCTATGCTGTCTAGCAAATTGGTCATGCCCACGACCAGCACTTTGTTTTTTGCGGCTTCCGGTATCAATCGTAAAAATTCGGCGATCTCTTCTACCTTGAAATCTTGCGCCCCATCACGTTTTGACAGGTATGCTTCCATTTCATCTATAATGATAATGGACGGCGAAGTTTCAAATGCCTTGTTGAACGTTGCGGCGATCTTCTGTCCAGTTTGGTGTATATAAGGACTTCCGACACTGCTTGAATCAATCGAGTATACCGGCCAGTCGAGAAACTCTGCCAACTTTTCTACGGAATAAGTTTTACCTGTTCCTGGTTTTCCATACAGGATAATTGGCGAAGGGAAAGAAATTCCCATCGGTTCGTATCGTTCCGGATGCAGGGCAATATCAATCACGTTTTCAAAGAAGAATTGTTCAAGGTATGTTGCGCCTGGCAATGAAAATTTGTCTGATTTTTTAGCTTTTTTCGGTTGCTCATTATCGTTTTGTTTTGTCTTGCTGGCAGTTCTGTAGTTTGTGTCTGTTTCAATTCCTGCGCTTTCGATAATCTCTTCCAGGTCGCCAAGCGAAAAATTGGGCGTCAGATTTTGTAACCTGCGAATTGATTTTGTGGGTACTGGAACCCCACCGGTCAGCCATGTTCCAAGTAGCAATCCATCATTTGTGTCAGACGACAATTCTGAAATCGGAAGCAACCGCGAAATTTGCTCAACATATAAGGAATCTTTAAATGAAGTATTTGGCAGCAATTCCCGTGATTCTCGGAGGGCGGCGGCGAACGATAACGCGGACGTTTTGTTTACTGAAAAATAGTTATAATCAATCGGTGCAAGAATATACTTGTCCGAAGAAAACATAAATAAAAACGTTTCACCACCGAATTTAATGCTCTTCAAAGTTGATTTGTCTATCAACTTATCTGCATTCCACGCCTTTGCTAATTCCGGCCGAACAGCTAGCATATTTTGTCCATCGGCCAATCGGTATATCTGCCACTTATCGCCTGCGAAAACAAGGGATTTTACAATCGTTCCTTTCGCGGGTTCGTAATCTTTGGGAAACCATGGATCGTTTTTCATTTTATTATCCTTTAACAATGTTCGTCATATCCATATCTTCCATGCCGGAACCGCCACCAACTCGGATGGTTTCAAGTTCCATAACTATTTGACGCAGGTGGCCCATATCGTCAGCTTGCATGGCCGCTTGGCCTTGTTTGACCAGCGCATTGAATTGTGCCTTGTCGTTAAAATAGAACGGTTTGCTGGCCAGGTTTTTGAACTTCAGCACTACAAATGAATCTTGTTTCCATAAAATGGTGAATACCTTATGTCCTAATTCATTTATAAATTCTTCAAACTCTCGGCTGTCACGATCTATAACTCGTTTTGCGCTTGCGACCAAATTTTCAAAGGCAGAAATATCCCCAGGTGTAGCAAATTGCTTTAGGGTATTGTTAAAAAACTCCACCTTGTTGTCCAGGTCCATTTGTCTTATTTCCCGCAAATGCTTTTTGCGTATGGCGGCAATATCACGTTTGGCTTGGAATACTTTTTCTTCTGCTTCTTTTGTCTTTTCGGGATCTGGTTCATCCGGCGCGATTGAACTGGCTTCGTCCAGTTTTTCCCTTGCTTTGTCCAGGTCCGGGTCGCTTATTCGTGTTGCCATTTCATCTGCGCGATCTTTTGTTTTTTCCGCTTCTGTTATAATGGCTTCCGGTGCTTCAGAGTAGTCTTTTTGTCCTTCCTGACGAGAATAAAAGTTTTTCCCAGAATTGAAAGAACCGCGAATACTTGGAATTGTAATCGCAAGACGTATGTTGCCGTCATCTGACATTTCAAAGTCAACGTCTATGTCCGCACCCGCATGAATAACCCCATCGTCAAAGTCCGTTCCGGATATCTTCATAACCCCAACCGGACGATTGTCTGTCACCGGATGCGTGATGTCGCCTTCCCATATTTTAAAGTCCAACGATCCAACATCGCCAGCTCTCAGTGTGGTTGCGGCTTTGAATTTTTTACGTCCGCGTTTTGGCAATATGTCGCCAGCATTTACAAGATAATCCATAACTTCCGATCCGCCGATTTTATCCAAAGCGGCAATGCCTACTGAGTGCGAAGCTGGAATAGAATCGATTGTCGCGGCTGTTCGCATTACTGATATTTTACTTGGATCTAGTGCAACACTTTCGCCGAATTCGTTAAACAAAAATGCCTTGAAACTATTCTCGCCGAGTTTTGACAGCACCAGTTCTATTGTCGCACCATCTTTCAAGGCAACTTTCCCCGATGACCAACCGGAATCTATGGAATCTATTTGGAATTCAAACTTACCTTTGACTTTGTCCGGCAGGCGAATTATCAGTTTCGTTTTTACGTCTGGTGTTCTAGCGATAAAGTCAAATTGCACATTTACTGCACCCTGTGATTGTACCGATCCGCGCATATTTTTGCGCGCGCGATCTTGCGTGGACCATTCGATTGATTCCGCGAATATGCTTGCGCCTTCGGCAACGGCAGTCATTGGATTGACATCCGTGTTTGCCGGAATACCCAGGGCCTGTGAAACTTTATCACGCAATGGTTTATAACAAGTCGGTCCGCCGACAAAAACAATCCTGGCGACATCGCTTGTTTTCAATCCGGCTTTATCCAATGTTTCGTTTACTGCTTTGATTGTGTCGTCAATCTGATCGGCAATTAAATCGTTGTACATTTTTCGTGTAATGGAAATGTCGAGATAGATATCTTCGCCCTTATTGTCTTTCATGCGTGCTTCGGCTTCTGATAAACTGATCGTAGCATCTTCTTTTGAAGACAAGGCAATCTTCGCCTGTTCAGCGGCCCATGATGCAAGTTGAACCAGTGGTTTGTATTTTGAATCATTCCAAAATTCGTCCGGCAAATCAAAGTTATCAGACAGCCATGGATATACAACGTTGTCAACCAGCAGGCGATCAAAGTCGCGGCCACCGCACATAGCAATTCCTCCATGGCTTTGCAAACTCACATGACCATTGATACTTTCTGCCACTGCTACGTCCAGTGTTCCACCGCCCAGGTCATACACTAGAAATATTCCGTCTTCCGGTCTTGTTCTCATAACGCTCATGATCGCGGCGACTGGTTCTTGCATCAATGCCACCTTTCCAATGCCAGCCATATTTGCCGCTTGCAAGGTTGCGTCTTTTTGCATCTGATTAAATGCCGCAGGTGTGGTAATAACAACACCGATGTCTGGATCTGTTTGCATGTCTTCCGACAGGTAGTTGAACAATGTTTTTAGAATCTCGGCCGAGCATTCTTCCGGCGACATTGTTTTCCCAAGGTTCGGAATATTTATCGGAGTATTTGTTCCCACGAAACGCTTAAATCTTGAAGCGACATTTTCGGGATCCTTTGGTGTCTGATCATATGCCCGTTTCCCAATATATTTATTTCCGCGCTTGTCTATGTAAATCGCGGACGGGGTCACATCATAACCATCGGTGCTTTTCCAAATTTTAACTTGCTCGCCGTCATAAGAGCAAATTGCGCTGTTGGTTGTTCCAAGATCTATTCCTATAAAGTTTTTCATTTGTCTGCCTTTTTTAGTAAAACCGAACCGGTTTTGATGATTTTTCCGTTTTGCATGATTACTGGTTCCAGGACCTGGTCAATAACCAATTCATCGTCCTTGTCAAAATCGCCAATGTTGATCGGTGTGACTGGCATTCCAACATCAAATGGCATCTTGTCCAGTGATGCTATTGTCATGCCAGTGCTGTATAAATATTCTATTGCTTTCTTGTTGAACCAGGCGAATTGGCTATGGTATTTGTTTTGCTCGTCATAGTCCAATCGAGATATAAGTTTATCCAAGAGCTTTGGCAGTCGCCATATCTCTATCGCAAACTCAGCTAGTGCGGCATCTTTATCCGGCACAGCGATTGTTATCTCGTCTGGCGCAAGACTTGTATCAGGCGGGGCGCTTGTTGTGCTTGAATCCGTATCTTTGATCTCTTCAGTCATATTGTTCCTTATTAATTATAATTTCAAACAATTATATTATATCATATCGGCGCTTAAAACTTCCATAACAAAACCAGATTTAATAGTTGAATGACAATCATTCATTTGTTCTTATTAAACCCAAAAAAATCATAGCCCGATACTTTATGGCCACATATTTCGGCGGCGATGGAGGATAGGGTTTTATACGTGCGCCCGTTGAACGTAAACGCAGAAGGTGCGGTCACATTAACCAGGAATTCACGCCCCTTGAATTTTTTCAACAGCTGAGTTCCCGGTTTTACGTGATATTTGTTTTTATTTGACCGTGCCGCGCATTCGGCGGGATTCTTTGCATACGCGTTCAGGCGGGTTATGTGCCGCGGTTCAATTTTTACACCGCACATGGCGCATTGTTCAGCGTATTTTGCCACACGTTCGCGAAACCCGCGTACATATTGATTTTTGTCTGTCATTTTGACTCCTTTGACATCAACACTAACGCTTACAAAGGGCGCGAAGTCCAGTAAATTAGCGCAATTTTTATAATTAAAATATCTTGTCTTATTAACTTGACTAAGGGCGTACGTTAAGCATTAGTGTTGTCAGCCAAAGGGGTTATTATGAAATGTGCTGTATATGTGCGAAAGTCCAGTGAACGTGGGCTGGATCAAGAATTTAACAGCTTGGATAACCAAGAACAGGCGTGCCGTGCATACATCATGTCACAAACTTTTCAGGGATGGGAATATGTCAAAACATATTCGGATGCGGCCATATCCGGTGGCACAATGGCACGACCGGGACTACGCGAAATGCTGACCGATATACGTGATGGCAAAATCCAATGTGTACTGGTGTACAAAATTGATCGATTGAGCCGATCCATCTATGACTTTAAACGAATGATGAAAGAAGACTTTGAACCGCACGATTGTAATCTCGTCAGTATCACGCAATCATTCGATACATCAACCGCGATGGGCAAATTGACATTGAATATGCTGTTATCATTCGCGGAATTTGAACGAGAGGTCGCATCGGAACGCGTTCGCGATAAAATGCGTGCTACCAAGGCCAAGGGTTTGTGGACCGGTGGAATGTTACCCCTTGGATACGATGTAGAATTTGGCAAACTGATTGTAAATACGGCAGAGGCCGCAACAGTGCGCGAAATATTCCAAACATACCTTGAATCCACATCGCTGTCCGATTGTCGCGGGCGCCTTATCGACAAAGGTATACATGGTAAAACTTGGATGACCAAGAAAGGAAATCAGAAAGGCGGCAAGATCCTATGCGTGTCGGGAATTCAACGAATTTTAACAAATCCAGTTTATATCGGCAAAATGCCAAACCGCACAACCAAAGAGGTATTCGATGGTATTCACAAAGCTATCATGGATGAACGATTGTTCAATGCCGTGCAAGAAAAACTGGCCAAAAATAACACGCACGGCGATGCGCCGTACACTCGCGGAACCGCGCTGTTGCATAACAAATTATATACAGCGGATGGCACGGCGTTCAAAAATAAAAAGGGTAACAAGGGACTCAAAAAATACCGATACTATCGCGCCGATAAAACATCACTGCCCGCAGGCGATATTGAATCAATCATGACAGATACAATTAAAAGATTCCTGGATTCTGACATGGAATGTCTGTCGGAATCCGCTAAACTTGCATTCAAACAAACCGAATACAGTGACACGATGATTCAACCAATGATTGAAAAGATTGTTTATAACCCTGGTAAGCTGACGATATTTATAAACATTGCTGACCTGTCATACCTGAGCCCATTCAAAACCGATTGTATAAATCAGAACGCCGACCCGATGCCGATGTACATAACCGATGACGGTAAATACGCGGTCTTGGAAACGCCCGTTTATATAGCATCGCGAACATGCATCAACCACCGATGCGATGGCGGCGAAGTATCCATACTGACCAAATCTGAAAACGCAACATTGTTAATCAAGGCGTTATCATACGGCTGGAAATACAAACAAGATTACGAAAACGGAACACCGATAACGAATATCGCAGAATCCGAAAAGCGCGACAAACGCACGATCTATAAATACCTGAACCTAGCATACTTATCCCCACGCATCATAAATAGCATCATGTCATCTGAAATTCCCGCCGACATAAACCTGCAAAACCTGTTCACCATCGCATCAAAATACGACACATTCCCAGAACAAGAAAAGGTGTTTTATGGTCGATGATTGACCTGATTCAATCTTGTGTTATAATCCAGATTATGGAATTTATAATCGTTGTTATTTTTATACTGTTATCCGTACTGATTATTCGCAGTAATTCGCGTAATAAAAATCATGAATTTGTTTTTATAAACCGCGGGCGACATCACAGAAATCGCGAGTTGCTGGAAACGGTAACGTCCGCAGATCGTGGCACTTGGGCTGAACGTGATTTAGTGCTGGATTTATTAAAAAATGATATCCCCGCCGGGGCAATTTTTCATGATTTATATATCCGAAAACGCAATGGAACATTCTCGCAAATAGATCTGGTTGTTGCGACCAAGGTTGGAATTATCGTTATTGAAGTAAAAGATTATGGTGGGTGGATTTTTGGAAATGCTCACAATACGCAATGGACACAAGGAATGCGTCGTGGGCAAAAGTTTCGTTTTTATAATCCGATAATGCAAAACAATAGGCATATTGAAGAACTGCGTAAACAATCTAAACAGTTCCAAAACTTGCCCATTTATTCTGTAATAGTTTTTCATGGTAGTTGCGAATTAAAAGATATTACTTTTGTACCAAAGGGAACATTTGTTACCACTGCGCACAGGTTTTTGGACGTTATAAATACAATAACTAACGACTCTGAGCCCGCAAATTACACCGATAAAATGGAAGTTGTTAGAATACTGAAAGCCGCAGTTGAAAATGGTAATACGCCAGATATACAAGAACGACACGCCCAACAAGTTCAAGATATTCTCGGGAAAGACCGCGTTTTTGCATAGTAGTGACTATGCGAAAATAGCCATTGTATAGAATGTGGGATAGATTGGGTATATATGGCGGATATATCTGCTATACCATAGTCACAGCATTAAAAAATCCCGCGGAACTGCGGGATTTTTGCAAAGAAAAAGGCTGTTTATACAAACAGCCAGAGTCTTGGTGGATGATGAGGGACTCGAACCCCCGACCTACTGGATGTAAACCAGACGCTCTACCAACTGAGCTAATCATCCGATTTGAAAATTATTCTGGCAATGGCATGCCGGCCGTTGCTGTAGACATAACTTTATCAATCAAATCGTCCGCCTTGGATTTAGCATCGTTAAATGCAGCAGAAATCAAAGCGGTCATTGTTTCCAAATCTTCTTTTAGCAAATCTGGATTCAATGTTAGCTTAACTAAATCGTATTTGCCACTCATTTCTACAATGGCCATACCATTACCCGCGATACCTTTGACACTGGTTTTCCCCAATTGTTCTTGGGCATCGGAAACCTTACTTTGTAATTGCTTGGCTTGTTCCATTAATGCTTTCATATCCATTATTTTTTCTCCTCGGCCCCAGTTTTTTGATTGATTCCGACCATAGATAGACGGGTTTTGCCACGTTTATCCACGCCCAGATATTTTACAAATACTTTGTCGCCTTCTTTTATTTTGGCGTCTTCTATTTTATTCAGACGTTCGCCGGTTATTTCAGAAATATGAACCAATGATTCAAAATTTCCATTCATAATTTTAACGAACAGACCAAAATCTTTCATTCCAGATACAACGCCTTCATAAATCATACCAACTTCGGGTTCGGCTGTAATGGTTTTGATTCTGGCCATTGCGTTTTCAGCGTCAGCCTTGTCCGTTGCCATAATTTTAACCGTTCCATCGTCTGTTAAATCAATACTGGTATTGGTTTCTTTGGTCAATGCTTGGATAACACTGCCACCCTTACCAATAACATCGCGGATTTTATCAGGATTTATTTTCATTGTAAAGGTCTGTGGAGCATATTCAGACAATTGTTTACGTGGAGCTTTAATAGCCTTGGTCATAATTCCCAAGATATGCATACGTCCATCTTTTGCCTGTGCCAATGCTTGTTTCATAATTTCAAAAGTAATAGATGTGATTTTAATGTCCATCTGCAAAGCAGTAACGCCCTTGTCAGTACCAGTTACTTTGAAATCCATATCACCCAAATGATCTTCGTCGCCCATAATATCGGTCAAGACTTCGAATTCTTCACCTTCTTTAATCAGACCCATTGCTATACCTGCAACTGGACGTGTCATTGGGACACCGCCATCCATCAAAGCCAAAGTTGTTCCACAAACTGTTGCCATAGACGAACTGCCATTGGATTCCAAGATGTCGGATACTGCGCGAATTGTATAATCAAATTGTTCTTTGGATGGCAGCATAGGATTGATTGCGCGCCATGCCAATTTCCCATGCCCAATTTCACGACGTTTTGGTGCGCCAATACGGCCAATTTCACCAACAGAAAATGGCGGAAAATTATAATCCAAGATAAAGCGATCATCAAATGCTCCGTCCAAAGATTCCCCAGGACGTGCATCTTTATCATTACCCAATGTCAATGTAACCAAAGCCTGGGTTTCGCCGCGTGTAAATAACGCCGAGCCGTGTGTACGTGGCAGTACGCCAACTTCAACCTCAATTGGGCGAACAGTTTTAGAATCACGACCATCAATACGTGGTTTTTTATCCAAAATATTACGACGCATAATACGTGCAGTAATAGATTCTATAATTTCGCCAGCCCATGCTTTCTGTAAATCAGTTGCATCCGCAATTGATGCACGTGCATCTGTTTTAATAGCGTCCAATGCGGCATATCTTTCCAATTTAGCGGAAATTTTTAATGCTTCGCCAATTTGGTCAGCAAAGCGTTCCAAATCAGATTCAATTGCCTTGTATTCTGGTGCGCGTTCAGCAACATCCCATGCGGCATTTCCAGCTTTTTCTTTTAATTCGTTAATTGCGTCAATGACAGGCTGGAATGCATCAAAACCGAATTTAACAGCACCCAACATTTCGTCTTCGGACAATTCGCCTGCTTCGGATTCAACCATTAAAACGCCATCTTTGGTTCCAGCAACAACCAATTCCAATTCAGAATCTACAATTTCTTTCTTAGTTGGATTTAACAAATATTTGCCATTTGCATAACCAACACGTGCTGCACCAATTGGCCCCATAAAAGGAACCCCAGAGATAGCCAATGCAGCAGATGATGCAATCATTGCCAATATATCTGGTTGGTTTTTCTTGTCATATGAAAAACAAGTAACAACAATCTGGGTGTCATTAGTAAATGTTTCTGGAAACAATGGACGAATTGGACGATCAATTAAACGTGAAATCAATGTTTCGTTTAATGAAGATTTTCCTTCGCGACGATCGCGGCTGCCTGGTATACGACCAGCAGACGCAAATTTTTCTTGGTAATCTACGGTCAATGGAAAGAAGTCTTGGCCTTCTTTGGTTTCGCGTGAAGATACAACAGTTGCAAGAACCATTGTTTCACCCATTTTGGCCATAATACTGCCGGTTGCTTGTTTAGCAAAACGACCAGTTTCCAATATTAATTTTTCACCACCAAATTCAATTTCTGAACGGATTGGATTGTTCAAGACATTTTTGGGAGTCTTGTCCCCAAGTAAACCGAATAACATTTTTTTCCCTTTGTTTAAATTTTTATTCAGCAAGAGAAAAATTATTCGTTCTTATCAGCTGTATGCAAATAAAAATGAATAATCTTTTTTCTCTTACCGTTTGATTATAAATAAAAAACTGCAATTTGCAAATAAAATTAAAATCCCCATAAAGGGGATTAAAATTTATTTACGCAAACCAAGTTTTTTGATTAATGCTTCATAATCTGCAGCATTTTTCTTTTTGATATAAGCCAATAATTTTTTACGACGATTAACCATCAATAACAAACCACGTTTCGAGTGTTTGTCTTTATGATTGTTTTTCATATGTTCTGTCAGGTTTTTAATGCGTTCTGTTAAGATTGCAACCTGGGCAGTTGCGGAACCGCCATTGTCTTTATCGTTGATTTTGTTTTCAGCAATAACTTTTGCTTTGATACTTTTAATAAATGTTTTAATCGACATTAATAATCCTTTTTGGTTTTAAGACACCGTTTTCAATTATTCCAATTCCAATAAATTCATTATCAGAATAAACACGAACAGAACCATTTTCTGTAAAAGCAGATCTAGTTAAAAAGCCGCCGTGCTGAAACAATGCAGAGTCATTGTTATTCAGATTTAAAACCGGAATGTCGCCCAGTCCAAAATCCGCCCGCTGCAAATAATCATTTATCGCAGTGCGCCCGCCATTATTAAACAAATTTTCCAGAAAATCAAGTGATACCGCATTTTTTATATCAAATCCATTTGTTTTAGTGCGACGAATAGCGGTGCAGGTGGCAATTGTACCGCATTTTTTTGCAATATCACGCGCCAGCGAGCGGACATAAGTACCACTAGAACACCGAACAATAAATGCAGAATCAGTTATATTTTTCAGGCTATAAATATGAACCAGACGAGATTTAATATCTAATTTCTCGCCAGCCAATGCCAGTTTATATGCCCGCTGTCCACCCACATGCACGGCGCTGAAATTTGGTGGCACTTGGTCATATTCCCCAATAAATTCATTACAAATCTTTTGCAAGGTTTCTTTTGATGGGATTTTCAAGCTATCGTCTTGTTTAATAATGCGCCCCGTTATGTCCAGGGTATCCGTTTCGGTTCCCCATTGAACAGAAAATTCATATTCTTTATGTGCATCTGGAATATAAGGGATAACTTTGGTTGCTTCATCCAGTGCGATTATTAACAGACCAGATGCCATTGGATCCAATGTTCCAATATGTCCAAATGTTTTTGCGCCGAACATACGCGCAATGCGTCCCCCTGCCCCGCGACTGGAAATGCCACTTGGTTTATCAAGTAAAATAAATCCTGAATTTTTCATTTGCCAAAAAGGGATAATTGTGGGGATTCTTTATCTTTGGATCTGACAATAAAAACATCAGAAAGTTTTTCTTTGCCAACATGCCCCGAAAGATTTTCATGAGCATGTGTGTGTCCCCCATTGTTTTCCAATTTTTCCAAAATCATCGTTGCGCTGGACACAACGCTGTCAGGCATACCGGCCATTTGCGCAACATGAATTCCATAAGAACGATTTGCAACGCCAGGCGCGATTTTATGCATAAATATAATTTCATCGTTGTGTTCTGCAACCTGGACATTCATATTTTTCAAAGCATTCAATGGTATCTTGGTCAATTCATGATAATGCGTTGCGAACAAAGTTCTGGGCTGAATATTATTCAAAAATTCTAATACAGCCTGGGCAATAGCCATCCCGTCCCACGTTGCAGTCCCGCGCCCTATTTCATCAAAAATAATAAAGCTTTTATTTGTTGCACGATTAAGTATGTTTGCGGTTTCTTGCATTTCAACCATAAACGTGGATTGCCCCGCGGCCAAATTATCAGATGCACCAACGCGTGAAAATAACTGGTCACAAACACCAATAGTTGCAGATTTGGCCGGAACAAATGAACCCATATGTGCTAAAATCGCTATTAATGCATTTTGTCGCAAGTATGTTGATTTCCCCGCCATATTTGGCCCCGTCAGCAATGCGATTTTTTTATCATCTAAATTGCAATCATTTTGAACAAACTGATTACCAGATTTTTTTAATATGCTTTCTATAACTGGATGACGACCAGCAATAATTTCAAATTCATCACCATTGGTTATAGTTGGACGGACCCAATTATATTCTGCAGCCGCAGCTGTTAATGCCATCCATACATCTGTTTCGGCCAGTAAGTCCGCGGTTTGTAATAATTCATCAGAAATATTGCGAATTTTTTCAATCAATTTTGAAATAATTTCAGATTCGATTGCTGCAGCTTTATCGGCTGCGCCACGAACATCATTATCCAAGTCAATCAGGCGCGCCGTTGTAAATCGCATATTGTTTGCCATGGTCTGACGATGAATAAATCCAGATGTTGGGTTCATTAAGGCGTCCGCACGAGTATTTGGAATTTCTATATGATAACCCAATATATTATTAAATTTTATTTTAAGAATATTGATACCGGTTTGTTGGATATACTCTGCCTGCAATACTGCGATGGTTTCTTTTGCACCATGTGCCATTTGTCGCATATTATCAAGCGCACCATCAAATCCATCCGCAATTATTTCGCCATCGCGGAAAAATGCCGGCATGTTATTTGATAATGCATTGCGAAGTTCCAAAGCAAACGAATCAAAAGTTTTAATTTCTTTGAATTTAGCACTTAAATCTAGATCCAGCTTTTCCCCAACAGATTTTATAGTTGGTAAAGAATTCAGAAAATCAGATGTTGCGCGTAAATCACGTGGTGTACCGCGACCAGTAATCAAACGTGTTATTGCACGCCCAGCATCTGGCAATTTTGATAATTCGTTGCCCATAGATTTAAAAACGTTTGTATTTAATAACAGATGTGCGATGTGTTCCTGTCTGCGGCGAATTTCACCAACATCGCCAGACAATTGCCGTAAAAATCCACGCAGTTTTCGCGCGCCGGCCGCCGTGTGTGTTTTATCCAATATATCTAATAAACAAGCACCACCATCGTTTAATACAGAATCAATTTCCAAACTTTTCCAAGATGTGGAATCAACCAATAATTGTTTGCCCGCACCAAAACGATAAGGTGTTCGGAACGCAACATTTGTCCCGCGCTGGGTATTATTTAAATAAGCTGCTAATAATTTATCAGCAAAAGTTGGTATGCCAAAAATAGGTAAGATTTTTGATGTAATTGTATCAATATCAGCCCTGGAATATAATTTTTTGTATACAGGTGTTGTAGGGAACGATTCGCGTATACGCATTATTTCTGGCGTTTCGGCCAAATCTTCGGGATAAATAATTTCGGCTGGGGAAATCTTGTAAATATCATCAAAAATGTTTGTAGTTTGTCCTATAAAAAATTCACCAGTTGAAATATCGCAGCCAGAAAAATTATATCCAGATATTTCCGATGGTGCGACAGCGACCAAAAAATTAGATTTTTTCGGACTTAGTAAATTATCATCGGTTAATGTTCCGGCGGTAATAACACGAACGATTTTTCGTTCTATTTGTTTATGTCCGCGGGCTTTTGCTTCGTCCGGAGTTTCCATTTGTTCAGCCAGTGCGACATTGGTGCCGGATTTTACCAAACGGGCAAAATAGTTATCTGCCGCATGCCATGGAATTCCGCACATAGGAATATCACTGCCGCGTTCATCAGTTCCACGATGAGTTAAAACCAAATCTAAAATTTTGCTGACTATGCGGGCGTCGTTAAAAAAAGCCTCGTAAAAATCGCCCAACCGAAACAACAAAACAGCATCTGGATTTTCAGCCTTCATATCCAGATATTGTTTCATAATCGGTGAAAGGGTTAATTTTTCAGCCATTAAACTTCGGATGTTTTTAATTTTTCTATTTTAAGCTCGGCGTCTTTTAATAATTTTTCGCAATGAGCCTTTAATTTCATTCCAGTTTCATACGCCTTAACCGAATCAGCCAATGGCAATTCGCCAGACTCCATTTTTTTAACCAGTTCGGTCAATTGTTTATAAGCTTCTTCAAAAGATAATTTGTTTTCTTCCATAATTTTTCCTTTGGATAAAATGGTACTATTTTAAATTTCAACTTTCAACTTTTAACTTAAAAAAAAGCGCCATTGGCGCTTTTTTTTAATACATAGTTTGCAGAATGTGTTTTGATTTATCCAAATCATCCAACATTTTTCCACTGCCGCGAGCAACGCATGAAAGTGGTTCGTCTACTAAGAACGCGGGTAATCCAGTTGCAGCGCGAATCGCCATATCTAAATCACGCAGTAATGCGCCACCACCAGTCATAGCAATACCATAATCAACGATATCAGCGGACAATTCAGGTGGAGTTGATTCCAATGCCTGACGAATAGTATCAATTATTTTTGTAACTGTTTGGCTGAGCGCCTGAGCCACTTGTGATTCAGTGATTGTTGTTTCGCGTGGAACACCAGATGTTAAATCACGACCCTTGATTTTCAGGCTTTTTTCATTTGTTTTATCTTTTGGTGCGATTGCACAGCCGATTTTCTTTTTAATGTCTTCGGCGGTTGCTTCACCAATTAACAGGTTTTTGTTTTTACGTACGTAATCAATAATATCATAGTCCATTTGATCACCAGCAACGCGAACAGCATTAGAATAAACAACACCACCAAGTGACATAACAGAAATTTCAGTTGTTCCACCACCAATGTCCAAAACCATAGAGCCAACAGGTTTTTCAATCGGCAGTCCTGCGCCAATAGCAGCAGCAGTTGATTCTTCGACTACATAAACTTTGCGTGCACCGGCAGCATCAGCGGCTTCTTGAATAGCGCGGCGTTCCACCTGGGTTGCGCAAGATGGCACACATATAATAATAAGTGGTGCAGTCATCATTGAGCGATGGTGAACCTTGCGAATAAAGTATTTAATCATTTCTTCGGCGATTTCAAAATCTGCGATAACACCATCACGTAATGGGCGAACGGCCGATATTGTGCCAGGGGTACGACCTAACATTCTCTTTGCTTCTTCACCAACAGCTAAAACTTCTTTGCGTCCAAGCAAACGATTTTCAGCAACAGCAACAACAGATGGTTCATTTAATACAACGCCACGACCCTTTACATAAATCAGGGTATTTGCTGTACCTAAATCGATAGTCATGTCTGAAGAAAACATCTTCATAATACGATTGTACATATTAATCTCCTCAAGATAAGCCCATTATTTTTAATTTCTTTCGCAATCATAAAGCAGAATTTGCAAAATGCAATTATTATCTTATACTAATTAGTATTATGAGACAAACAATAAGAAAACATAAAGATTTTATAGCCAGGATAGATGATCCAGTGGTTAAAACACCTATTTTTATAGTTCGTTGTCGTCCAACATTATGGATTGGTGATGCAAAATATGGATTGATAGCCTCAAAAAAAACATTCGCTCGTGCACATGATCGTAATCGGGCAAAGCGTTTAATGCGTGTATGGCTTCGTGCATGCGAATCGGATATGAATCCAGAAATGGATTATATTGTCATAGCCAGAGTGGCAATTTTAGAGGCTAAACTGACAATAGGGATAGAAACAATGAAGAAAGCCCTGGATGAATTATCAAATGAAAAAAATAGCCCTTGTCTTAATTAAACTTTATCAATTTGGATTATCCCCATTATTTGGTGGTCGTGCAATGTGCCGTTTTACGCCATCTTGCAGTGAGTATGCAAAACAGGCGATTGAGAAACATGGTGTTTTACGTGGGGTATGGTTGGGCTTAAAAAGAATTTTGCGTTGTCGCCCGGGGGGTGGATTTGGGTATGATCCTGTTCCTTGACATCTATTTCAGATTTGCTACAATTAATTTTGCACGTTTAAAAAGGATACTTAATGTCATTTCGCGCAACAGTAAAAGCCATGACTAAAATTATGGATGAAATGGGTCTTACTGAACTTGATTTAGAACGCCAATTTTTATTTGGTATTTATCGTAAACACGTACATCTTTCGCGTCAAGGCGCAGCACAAGCATTTGCAACAATTCCTATGCCTGTTCCAGCAGCTCCGTTGACCAAGGTTTCATGCGAGGCATCTTCTAATCCTGCGGCATGTATAATAAATGCAGTACGCTCACCAATGGTTGGTGTCGCATATTTGGCACCGGAACCAGGTTCAAAACATTTTGCAGAAGTTGGTAAGAAAGTTAAAGCCGGTGATACAGTTTGTTTAATAGAAGCTATGAAAACATTTAACCCAGTCAAAGCCGATAAAGATGGCACAGTAAAAGAAGTCTTGGTTTCCGATGGACAAGCAGTAGAATTTGATACGCCATTAATGGTGATAGAATAAAATGCCAGCCATAAAAAAAATCCTGATAGCGAATCGTGGGGAAATTGCTCTGCGAATTATTCGTGCTTGTCGAGATATGGGTATAAGAACAGTCGCAGTTTATTCTTCTACGGATCGCACTGCTTCGCACGTTCATATTGCAGACGAATCTGTTTGTATTGGTCCAGGTCCAGCAAAAGATTCTTATCTTAATGAATCTGCAATTTTAACAGCGGCTTTGCTGACTAATTCTGATGCAATTCATCCAGGGTATGGATTTTTATCTGAACGCGCAGAATTTGTAGAAAAAGTCGAATTACACAATTTAATCTGGATTGGTCCAGATGCAAATATGATTTCCAAAATGGGTGATAAAGTCGCCGCCAAGAAAACCGCAATAAAATGCGGTCTGCCGGTTGTTCCAGGTAGTGAGGGCGCAGTGGACACATTAGAATCCGCATTGGAATGGGGTGAAAAAATTGGATATCCAGTTATGTTGAAAGCATCGGCTGGTGGTGGTGGCAAGGGTATGCGACCAGTTAATAGTGCTTCTGAAATGGCCGAAGCGTTTCAAATGACCAAGCGCGAGGCCAAGGCTGGTTTTGGTGATGACACCCTGTATATGGAAAAATTGTTATTACATCCCAGACACATTGAATTTCAAGTTTTGGCGGATAAACATGGCGGAGCGGTGATTTTTGGGGAACGCGATTGTTCGTTGCAACGTAAAAACCAAAAAGTTATGGAAGAATGCCCTGCTGCCGCACTGACCACCAAACAACGCGATGATATGATTGAAATTTGTCGCGCTGCTGTGAAAAAAATGGGATATACAAATGCTGGAACTTTGGAATTTATGTTTGAAGACGGTAAATTTTATTTCCTTGAAATGAATACCAGATTACAGGTGGAACATCCAGTAACGGAAATGGTTTATGGGGTGGACTTGGTTCGTGAACAAATTCGTATTGCCCAGGGTGAAAAGCTGGGATACAACCAGGGAAATCTTATTCCAAACGGACACGCAATAGAATTTCGTATCAATGCTGAAGATTCAGAAACATTTATTCCAAATCCTGGAAAAATAACAGCATATAATCCACCAGGGGGATTGGGAATAAGAATTGATTCTGCGGTTTATACTGGGTATGAAATACCACCAACGTACGACTCTTTGATTGCAAAATTGATAGTTTGGGCACCAAATCGTCCAGCATGTTTGATGCGTGCACAAAGAGCTTTGGATGAATTTATTATAGAAGGTATAAAAACAACAATTCCTCTGCAGCAAAAATTATTACAAGTCAAAGACGTAAAATCTTTGAATGTAGATAATCATTGGTTGGAAGAGTTTTTATCTAAAGGTAAAAAATAAAAAAACCGCCGTTTGGCGGTTTTTTTATTTTGCAGGCGCAATTATTATAGATCTTGTTTTTTCATCAGGTTTGGATTTGGATTCAACCAATCCTTTGTCCCCTATTATTTGAATAACGCGTTCAAAAAGATTTGTTGTTGCACCAGATCTGGCACCAATCGCAAGTACTTTTTTACTGCCTTTGGTCATTACTGATATTTTAACCTTGTCCCCATCGCCTAAAAATTCAAATACCTTTTTCATTTTGATATTTAAATCATTTTCTTCAATGAATGGTTTTATCCAAACTTCCTTCATTTCGTTTGTTTTTTGATGTTTGCGAGCTTCGGAAGCTTTCTTTTTTTGCTCATATTTGAATTTACCGTAATTCATAATCTTTACAATAGGCGGCACATTGGTTGCGTTTATTTCAACCAAATCCATGTCATTATCTATTGCCATTTGTAAAGCCTGTGGGGTTGGCATTACACCAAGATTTGCGCCAGTTTCAGAAATTACCTGAACACTTTTTGCAAAAATTTTATTATTCATTCGTGGACCGAAATCACGGCGTGCTTCTCTATTAAATGTTGGTTTTATTGTGGTCTCCTTTATAATCAGACAGCTTGATTCTAGACATTTATTCCATACTTTTCAACATTTTTTGCAATTGGTCCCATGCAGTCTTTTTAGAATCGGGTTTCAGAATCATATAACTTGGGGTCGGAATAGAAAATACTTGAAACTCAGGATCTTTTTTAAATTGATATTTTGCCGCCAATGGACCAAGCGTTAAAACAGCCCGAGGTTTGCTAAGATCAATAAATTTATCAATAAATGGTTTGGTCAAAGAAAGTTCTTCGTCAGTTGGTGTTCTGCCCCCTGGTGTGCGCCAAAACAATAATGGACATATAGACACAAGACTTCTTTCCAGACCAATAGCATTTAACATCTTGTCCAAAAGTTCACCAGAAACGCCAGACAAAATTTGTCCAAATTCATCATCTTCGGATGAAGGTACATCGGTTAAAATTAGTAATTTTTTCCCAATTGTCGGTAAAATAATATTTTTTGCAAACATTTTTAATGGATGATTAAATTCTGTAATTGTATCGCACAGTTCTGAAAAATTTGTTGCATTGCATACTATTTCTTGGGCTGTGGTAAGAGACATCGGGGCAATAGGTGTAATTATATTTTTTGTATTATTTGTTATATTTTGTTCAACATTTTCTTGGGGTGATATTTTTTTTAAAGGGGTAAAATTAGAAAGTTCCCACTTTACACCTGCCAGATATAAATCGTGTAACGAATTGAATTTCATAAGATTTTCCCTTGATTTTTCAGATAATAGCATGTAAAATAATACCTGAACCAAAAAAACACAAGGGAGTATTTTCATGAAAATGCAAAAAATTATGATGTTAGCAGGCGTAGCTGGCTTGTTGGCAGCATGTGGTGGTGCAAATAAAATTGTTGAACCATCAAATTTGAACGAACAACGCGCGTTCTTTGATTTTGATTCTTCAGTAATCAGAGAAGATGCACAAAATAATTTGTTGGGCCAATCTTTATATATGAAGCATTATCCAGAAACCAAAATTCAAATTGCTGGTAACTGCGACGAACGCGGAACAACAGAATACAATTTGGGCTTGGGCGCACGTCGTGCCAATGCAGCTAAAGCTGTGATGGTTAAAGACGGTATCGAAGCTAAACGTATTTCAACCATTTCTTATGGTAAAGAACGTCCATGGAAATTGGGCAGTGACGAAAGCGTATGGGAAAAGAACCGTAACGCAACAACAACCGTTAAATAAAAAAATCCGCCAATTGGCGGATTTTTTATAAGGACAAAGGTTTTTTCTTTGTCCTTCTTTCTTGCAATCTTTTTCCCTTGTGATTATACTTTGAAGCATGAAGATTCTAGATAGGTATTTGCTGAGGCAAATAGCCTCATTTTTTATAATGCTATTACTGGTTTTAACCGGCTTGGCTTGGATGCTGCAAATTCTATCTATGCTGAGAATACTTATTCAATATAATGTTAGTATGGGCGGCTTTTTGGGTTTAACCCTGATGATGGTACCATTTATCGCAACGCTTATAATCCCATTTGCTTTGTTTATAGCTGTTATGTTTGTTTATAATCGTTTAATAGCGGATCGCGAGATAACTGTTATGGTTGGTTCTGGGTTATCCCCTGCTCGAATTGCCAGGCCAGCGTTAATCTTTGCAGGTTTATTGACTGTTGTGCATTTGATTTTAAGTATTTGGCTGGTGCCAACAACCCAGGAAAGATTTTATAAAAAACAATGGGAAATGAGATATGGGTTGGCTCATCTTGCTTTGCAAGAAGCCTCTTTTAATGAACTGGCGGATAATTTGGTTGTGTTTGTTAACAAGGTTAATAACATGGATATTTCAGGATTGATGTTATTTGATAATCGTAATTCAAAAAATCAGTTAGTTGCTTTGGCAGAAAAAGGAAAGCTGATATCAACATCACGTGGAATGTCTATTGTTATGGCGAATGGTTCGGTTCAGACTTTGGGCGATTCGTTTGTAATTGGTACTTTTGATTCTTTTGATATGGATATGAATATATCAGACAAACAGGTAAAGTTCTCTTTTAAGACAAGACGTATTTCAACACCGCAATTAATCAGTGTTACGCGCAATAAAAATGATTTTAAACCGTCTGAATATAAATTATTAATATCGGAATTGGCAAATCGATTTTTAATGCCGTTTATTGACATAATATTTGTATTAATTGCTACACTGGTCATGTTAAAAACCTCACTTTTAAGAAGAAGAATAAGTTTATCTCCGTTTATTGCTACGGCAAGTATGGGCACAGCAATGGGGCTATTTATGACTTTTTCTGGTATAGTTGGATCATTTTCAGGTCTGGCTGTTTTAGCAACTGTAGAGTTTACAGTTATAGGCGTTTTAATATTAATGTTGTTTAAAAAATGAAAAAAATATATGCGTTTTGTCTTTTAGCTTTATTTTTTTGTGCTGCCGCAAGTGCTGCTGGATTAGATGCAAACGCACCAAAAACTATAACTGCACCAAAAATAGAATATGACGTAACAGAAAAAGCAATTAAAACAACCGGGGATACCAGTATAACGAACGAATCTGGTCAAAGTATAAATTTAGTTGATGCTTATTTAAGTGAAAAAAATACCAATGTATCTGGTAAAGAAGTTACTTTATACCTATCAAAACAGACAAAAATAACCGCCAAAGATATACAAAAAGATGGGGATAAAACAACGGCATTACATTTAAGCTATACAACGTGCGCTAATTGTGGCGATGTCAGGGATGCTTGGAGTATATCTGCATCTAAATTGGATCATGAAAATTTAAAGATGGAAATGACTTTTTATAATCCAGTTTTGTGGTTTTATGACGTTCCAGTGTTTTGGTTTCCCCAGATGAGCTATCCTGATCCACGTGTAAAATATAAAACTGGTTTTCTATTTCCATATTTAAATTCAACAAACAATATGGGAATGCAGGTTAATGTACCGTTCTATATGAATTTTTCTGATAATCATGATGCTACCATCACAGCGTCATATTTAACCGACGAAAATATTTTATGGCAAGTAGAACATCGTTTGAATATGAAGCGTTCCAGTATAAAAACAACGGGTTCATATACTCATAATAAAGCGGGCATGGATAGATGGCATGTTTTTAATAAAGATTTGGTAGAACTGGGCGATAATGCACTTTTAAATATCTTTTTTGATAGGACGTCAGACAAGACTTATTTACAGCAATATGATTTTTATAATGACCAGCCATATTTAGATTCGGGTGCACGTCTGGAATTATTTGCGTCCCGGGGCTATACAACAATTGATACACATTTCTTCCAAGAACTGCGTGTATTAAGTGGTAATTATAATAATCCATCTGGCGATATTTTACCCAACGTTCATGGTGTTTATCAAACTACACCAATATTTGAAAATACATATTTATCATTTATGGGTGATGTTCTGGGTATCAGCAGCAGTGATTCGACCAGTCAAAGACTAATTGGCTCCACACAAATAATATCGCCGTGGATTCTCCCATTTGGGCAAAAACTGACACTTTCTGCTTCTGTGCGGTACGATGCCTATAATTTTATAAACACCCCTATTTATGGCATTCCAGACGATTTTTCTGGGGTTAAATCCCGCTTTTTGCCATCTGGATATGTTGAATGGTCGTTGCCCTTTATGAAAAACGGCGAAGATTGGATTAATATAATCGAGCCCAAGGCCAGATTAACAGTACAGCGCAGATTAAATGCATCTGGATTTGTGAATACAGATTCAGCCGGTTCTTTGCTTTCTGATGCAATGTTGTTTTCTGATAATCGTTTGTCTGGGTATGATCTTTGGACTAATGGAAATTATGCGGATTATGGACTGGATTGGACGGCATTTTCAGTAAATGATTTACGTTCTGAAATTTTTGTTGGGCAAAGTTATGACTTTTTTACCCCGGGAAATTTGGATCCAAATTCTGGGTTTCATGATGGTGCGTCTGATTATGTTGCCAGAGCTGGTTTTTATTCTGGTGAATATTTTAGCTTTTTAAATAGATTCAGATTTGGAAATGATGATTTGGGATTGCGTCATTTAGAATCTATGGCTCGTGTGGGTGGGGATAATTACGCAGAAGGTGGGTATATCAGAGCAACACAGTTTACAGATGCGCTGGTTCTGGACAGAGTAATAAGCGAAGCAGTATTGGGCGGCGGCATTAAACTGACTGACAGACTTTCATTAAAAACACGTGTTATTTACAATATATCTGATGACAGAATACAACGTTTAAGCACAGGCTTGTATTATGAACATCCGTGCTATACAATATCGTTTGATTATTCCAAAGATGGGGCCGAGCGTATTTACCAAGATGGTGAAAATTATTATGGTGGTACACGATTCAAGTTCCAATTTGCATTAAAACTTACCGAAGGAAAATAGTTAATGAGAAAAATATTTATGCTTTTTGCTTTCTGTTTAATACCATGTGCGCTGAATGCTGCCAGTGTTATTGCAACAATAAATGGAACACCAATAACTGATGCGGATATTGTGGCACGGGTAAAATTAATGACTGCCCAGGGACATAATTATACAGATAATCGCAAACGCGCCCTGAATAATATTATAGATGACAGCGTAAAAATAAAATATGCTGAAAATTTTAAAATTACCCCGACAGATGATGAAGTAAATAAGCAATTAAAACAGATGAATATGACAAGTTTATCTGGGACAGAACGTGAAATGGCAAAATCTGCAATCAAGGCAGATATAGCGTGGCAAATTGTAATTGCGCGCACAATAATGCCAACCATAGCCGTTAATAAAGAGGAAATAGCAAGCGAAACAGCAGAACTTGAACGTGCCAAAGGTTTGCCTTTAGAAATAACCTTTATTCGTTTATTAAATATACCAGAATCTGTTGCAAAAAGTTTGACTGTACCCAAAGATTGTGATGATGCAATGCATATAGCCGAGAACTTGGGTGGTGCACCACAGAAGTTAACTGCCCCACAATACGAGTTATCTGATGATATTCGTGAACGTATGGCTGGTCTAGATTTATTAAAATGGTCATCGCGCCAAGATGATTCGGTTATTTTAATTTGTAATAAAAAAAGAATGAAAGATTATGCTCAATTGGATAACATTTTGGAACGTAATGCAGTATGGAAAAAAGCAATGTTCCAAGGAGATCAGCAATTAAAACAATTACGTAGAAAAGCAGTTGTTGTAATTATGGATGATAAATACAAAATCTAATGAAACAGGTCCTTTTTAATCTTACAAAACCAGAACTAGAAAAATTCGTAACGGATTTAGGGCAATCAAAATTTCGCGCGAAACAAATAACTGAATGGTTAAATCGCGGTGCGCCAGATTTTTCCGTGATGAAAAATTTGCCAGAATCGCTGCGGATGCAGCTGGACAAGGGCTCAGCCACCCTGCCCTGTGAAATTGTTCAAAAATTAGAATCATCAGACGGGCAAACAACTAAATTTTTGTTAAAATTAAATGATAATGAATTGATAGAATCGGTTTTAATGCGAACCAGCTATGGAAACAGTGTTTGTGTTTCCAGTCAGGTTGGTTGTGCCATGGGTTGCAAATTTTGTGCCAGCACGTTACTGGGACTGAAAAGAAATTTGACCGTAAATGAAATGATGGCCCAGGTTTTGGTTGCTCAATGGGCACTTCGTGGGGACACTGGAAATTCGCGTGCAAATGGCGATCCAAATAATAATGATGTGTCTCATTTAGTTGTTATGGGCACGGGCGAACCATTACAAAATTTAGAAAACCTAAAGGGCTTTTTGGAACGTGTAAATTCTGAATTAAATATAGGTTGGCGTCGTATAACCGTTTCAACCTGTGGCATAGTTCCTGGTATAAACGAGCTTACTAAATGGGGCAAGCCTATAAATCTGGCTATTTCATTACACGCCGCTGTCAGCAGCATGCGCAGCGAATTGATGCCTAGTAATAAAATGTATGATTTAACCGAAGTTTTAGATGCGTCTTTTGGGTTTTCAGAAAAAACAGGTCGTCAATTGATGATAGAATATATTTTATTGGGCGGAAAAAATGATTCTGAACAAGATGCAAAAGATTTAATTGCTCTATTACACGGTAAAAATTGTATGGTGAATATAATTCCATGGAACGCGGTATCTGAACGTGACTTTATTGCCCCCAGTGGAAATACAGTTCATAAATTCCAAGACGTATTATTAAAAAATGGCATCCATGCACGAATTCGCCGGGAACGTGGCGCTGATATTGGCAGTGCTTGCGGACAATTACGTATAAATAATAACGTATAATCAATAAGTTATAAGTTATTTCGCACGAAATGATTTTAGCCTTGCCCGAATCGTTGGATTCGGGTATTTTTGCGTGGTAAAGGAAACAGGAAATGGCAAAAATTATCGCATTTGCAAATCAAAAAGGCGGTGTTGGTAAAACAACGACCGCTATAAATATTGGGGCATCGCTTGCTGCAATAAAACGCCGGGTTTTGTTGGTAGATCTGGACGCTCAGGGAAACGCTGGGACGGGGCTTGGGTTTGTTCGTGCTTCGCATCCACAAAGTGTTCATGGTGTAATTATGGGAACAGATACAGCAGCAAATAATATACTTTCTACTGCTATCCCAAATATGCATATTTTGCCCAGCAGTCAGCAATTGTCCGGCGCAGAAGTAGAATTGTTGGATATGGATAATCGTGAATATCGCTTGCGTGATGCTTTGGCACCAATTGTAGAGCATTATGACTATATTTTGCTGGATTGTCCCCCTGCTCTGGGATTTTTGACATTAAATGCGTTGACTACAGCTGATTCTTTAATTATTCCATTACAGTGTGAATTCTTTGCGTTAGAAGGTGTGCAAAGTTTGATGAATACTGTGAATGAAATTCAGAAAAAATGGAATTCAAATCTGGATATTTTGGGTATTGTTTTAACAATGTATGACCGTCGTTATGGCTTGACCAAAGCTGTAGAAGAAGACGTTCGTGGAACATTCGGTGACAAGGTATTTAAAACTGTAGTTCCCAGAAATGTCAGAATTTCAGAGGCTCCCAGCCATGGGAAACCTGCCCTGTTCTATGATTTTAATTCATCTGGTGCCCAGGCTTATTTACGTCTGGCGACCGAGGTTGTAAATGCCTGTGGCGACAAAGGAGAAATAAATGTCTAAATTTGGATTGGGCCGCGGACTAGCGGATTTGCAAAAAGAAATGGGTACAATGCCTGAAATCTCAGTATTGTCTGGTGCCGAACGTGTTGCTGTTCGACATATTCCAATTGTAGCAATTGAATCAAACCCAGATCAGCCCAGGAAATATTTTGCCCCCCAGGAATTAGAAGAATTGGCGAATTCCATACGCGAAAAGGGTGTTTTGCAACCAATTTTGGTACGAAGTGTTACCGGAAAATCGAATCAGTATGAAATTATTGCTGGGGAACGTCGGTGGCGTGCCAGTAAAATAGCTGGGCTGGCTGAAATACCAGCATTGGTAAAAAATCTGGATGAAAACAGCGCAGCAGAAATTGCATTAATCGAAAACGTTCAACGTTCTGATTTGAACGCTATCGAAGAAGCAGCTGCATATGATAATTTAATGAAAAAAGCCGGCTATTCTCACGAGGATGTATCCAGATTAATCGGCAAGTCAGTCAGTTATTTGCGAAATATTTTGCGTTTATCGGCATTACCAGAATCAATCAAACAAATGGTAATTGATGGGCAATTGTCCGCTACACATGCAAGAACGTTGGCCGTCGCAGAAAATCCTGAAGCATTAGCAAAGAAAATACTTGCTGGAAATTTATCTGTTAAAGATACAGAGGATCTAGTAAAAAAAGCACAGAGAAGTAAAAAGAGCCGGTCTTTTTCTGGGAATCCTCAAAATACGCCTGAAATTCAAGAGTTTGAAAAGCAAATCAAGAAAAACACAGGTATCGTTGCAAAAATAAAATTAAAAAGAAACGGGGCGGGTCAATTAATTTTGAGTTTTACAAACCATAATGAACTTGAAAAAATCATAGGAAAATTACAATGAAAATTGGGATAATTGGTGCGGGCGCGTGGGGAACCGCTTTGGCAAACATCGCTGCCCATTCTGGGAACCAGGTTGTTATATGGGCATACGATGATAAAGACGAAATTAATCAAAAACACCGGAATTCCAGGTTACCTGGGGTTGTTATTTCTCATGAAATAACAGCAACAGATAAAATTTCCGATATTTCTGATACTGATGGGTGGTTAATAGTAACTCCAACAGAATTTTTTAAGGATATGGTTAAAAAAAGCCGGCCTTTTTGGAATAATCAACCGATAATTATTTGCTCTAAAGGGATAGAACCAAAATCGGATCAATTATTATCAGATGTCGTGAGTGAAATTATACCAGGGTCGGATAAATATATAGGTGTATTATCTGGACCACAATTCGCAGGAGAAGCTGCCAGAGGAAAACCAACCGGCAGCACCATCGCAGGAACCGCGAAAGTTAGGGCTTTTGCACATAAAGCATTAAATAGTATTTATTTAGAAGACACATCTGATGTTAATGGTGTTCAAATATGTGGCGCTGGGAAAAATGCTATAGCTATACTGTTGGGATATTTGGACGGCATAGGCGCTGGGGAAAACGAAAGAGCTTTGATCCTGACCTTGGCTTGGCGTGAAATTATTCAATTTGGCCGGCTTTTCGGGGCAAAGATTGATACGTTTAATATGCTTTGTGGGGTAGGGGATTTGTTCCTTACTGCGTCTAGTAAAACCAGTAGAAATTATTCGGCAGGTATCTCAATCGCAAAAAAAGAAAAATTGTCTGGTACGATTGAGGGGCTGGCAGCATTAAAATGGATCATAAAAATATCCAGATCAAATAAATTGAATTTACAAAATTTAGAAAATTTTTATAAATTAAATTCATCTTTTTTAAAGGAATAATATTTCATAGTTTTTAATTATTTTTATATTAAATAATGAAAATAATTAGTATGAAATTTTGTTGGTTTAAGACATAAAAAAAGTAATTTATTTGTAACTTTTTTAAAGTAAAAAGCACTTTTTATGTGTAAATTATGTTTTTATTCTGAATTTATTTACGTCGTAGCTTGATATGGTCAATTTTTACGATAAAACCATCCCCAGTTTTTGATGGGTAAAGCGTATAATTAAAATTATATTTTTCCTGCGCAGTAATAATTTCTTGTTGGATTCCTGAGCCTTTTAATAAATAGGCCGAAGATGCAGACGCGGCAATGTAATCCAGTATATTTATCAGCGGCGCAAACGCCCTGGCGGTAAAAATAATTGCCTTTCTGTCGCTATTTGGCATCTGTTTCAGGTAGTTTTCAACCCTGTTATTTACAATTTTCAAGTTTTGTAAGTCTAATTTTGATTTCACTTCTTCTAGAAAACTTGCTTTTTTATGAATCGATTCGATTGCGATAACTTTCCATCCCAAAATTGCCAAAACAACAGCAGGGAATCCAGCCCCGCTACCCATGTCTAGAACAGTCATATTTTTTGGTAAATAATCTGCCAATTGAGCGGAATCATCTATGTGCCGTCTTTGCACATCGTTTAATGTGCTGGGGGCGACCAAGTTCATTTTTGTTTGCCATGTTCGCAGAATCTGCGAATACAGGTCAAATTTATCTTGTATTTGGGTTGGGTATTTCATAAACTGATTATACTATGAAAAAAGTAAGAAACAAAAAAAATTCGTTTATTATTGGGGGCTCTCTGTTATTAGGGGGGCTGACAGTTCTGGGAATGGTTATATGGTGGCAACTGTATAACAGCCATAATTCTAAATCTTATGTATACCCAGAAAGCAAATTTGGAAATTATCTGGCGATAAAGCATGCCATTTGGATTGATGATTATGATTCTGTAATCAAATTTTCAGAGATTTTAAAAGATTCCGATATTAAACCAGTCAAGGTTGATGTGGCTATAGGGCAATTTTTGGCTGGGAACTTTGATTATTCTGGTAAAGCATTGGAAAAAGAAAGCACTTTACCTGCCCGAATCACCAGTATAGCATATTTGATAAAAAAAGATGATTGGAAGGGCGTTTACAGTATTGTTGCCAAAGATAATTCTCAAATTTTGGCTCCAGTGCGAATCTGGGCAGCGGTTGCAGTTGGGAAAGAATCCGAGGCACTTAAATTTATAAAGAAAACAAATGCATCCGAAAGTTGGAAAATATTTGCGCGTGGTATGGTTTATGCTGAAATTAAAAAGCCAGCCAAAGCCAAAGAATATTTTGATAAAGTTCCACTAGATTTCTTTAATTTGAACGATTATTTGTATGTGAAATCTTTTTATGAAAAAAATGGGTTTAGTAAAGCAGCCGAGGAATTATACCAAGATTTTTCTGAAACCCCAGGCGGAGCGTTTGCAAGTTCATATAAAGCAGATTATTCCGAGTTTACAGGTCTAAAGAAAGCGCTTTGTTTTGGATTGGTTCAAAATGTTTCTCATACTCCATCAATGTCTTATTCTGGAGCGGCACTTATGTTGATGCGCTTGGCGCAATCGATGGGTGGTGACAGTGATGCAATAAATTATTATTTGGGTATGTATTTTTATATTGCCGGATCTGATGAATATACCGAGTATTTTTCAAAAATAGATTCAACCAGTCCTTATCGTCTATTTGTAATGATGAAAGAAGCTGAAAAAGCCGGAAAATTTGATAAATCACGTTCTATTTTAAATAAAGTGCTTGAGAAAAATCCTTACTTTATTCCAGCATTGCAAAAATTAGTAGCGATGAATTTACAAAAAGGCCGGTATAATGATGCATTAGATGCCGTAAATAAAGTATTAAAAATGCCGGGATTGTCCCAGGAAGGCTTTGAAAAAGTAAAATCATATTTATTGCTTGTTCGTGCGCGAATTTATATGGCCGATTCAAAATTTGATAATGCCCAAGATGATGTTTTAAAAGCTGGCGATTTAACAAAAAGCAATCCCGAAGTTTTATTAAATATGGCAAAAATATGGGCAGCCAAGAAAGAACATTTGGATAACGCGTATTTATATGTAACGGCCGTTATAAAAGATTCTCCGTCAAATATAGATGCTTTGGATACATTGGCAATGGTTGTTTGGGCCAAAGAAGGAGCGTCCGCCGCATCAGAGGTTTTAGAGCGAGTAGGGCGAGTAGCCGATGAAAATTCTGCATTGTTTCAACATTTGGGGGATGCCAGAACAGAATTAGGGGATAAAAAAGGCGCAATAGAAGCATATCAGCATGCGTTGATTTTATCTGGCGATGGATTGTCCTGTAATGAAAGATGTTTAGAAAAGAAGATTAAACGACTAAAATAATTTGCAATTATTTATCAGTTTGTTATAATCTCATCCGCTGGACGCGTAGCTCAGTTGGTTAGAGTATCTCCTTGACATGGAGGGGGTCGGAAGTTCGAGTCTTCTCGCGTCCACCAGGATTTGTAAAATGAAACGAATGAAAATATAATCTTATCAAGCATTAACGGGAATTTTAGGCGCCCCGTTGGCGCCTATTTTTATAAAAAGCGAGAAAAATATGAGTAAAAAATACCTTATTACCAGTGCATTACCTTATGTAAATGCTGTACCACATATTGGAAATTTTATAGGCAGTGTTTTACCAGCGGATGTTTATGCCAGATTTGCTCGCGCTCGTTATGGCGCAGAAAATGTTTTATTTGTATGTGGTGCGGATGCACACGGCAGCCCGATAATTATCAGTGCAAAAAAAGAAAATATGCCAGTTGCGGATCTGGTAAAAAAATATCATTCATTACACGCCAAAATTTTTAATGATTTTAATGTGTCTTTTGATGGTGGATATGGGACAACACATACACCAGAACAGACAGAATTAGTTCATGAATTATTTAATTCTTTAGAAAAAAATGGCTTTGTAGAAGAAAAAACAACAATCCAACCTTATTCTGTAGACGATGAAATGTTTTTAGCAGACAGACAGATAGAGGGAACTTGTCCAAAATGCGGACACGAGAAAGCTCGTGGTGATCAGTGTGATAAATGTGGTGAATTGTTGGATCCGGCAGATTTAATAAATCCTTATGTAGCAGAAAGCGGCAGTCGTAATATTGAAATGCGCGAAACAAAAAATCTGTTTTATCGCGCAGACAAGGTTAAAGCAGATGTTGAAAAGTGGTTTAACAAAACCGCTGAAAAAAATGGTTGGTCAAAATATGCAATTGGCGCAACAAAGAAATATTTAAGTGAAGATATTCCAAATCCATCAATTACACGTGATTTGCCATGGGGGATACCGGTGAACAAACCAGGATACGAAGACAAAGTGTTTTATGTATGGTTTGATGCGCCATGGGGATATATTTCTATATCACAAAATGCAAATAAAAAGTGGGCAGATTGGTGGCATGGTGGCGAAAATTGCCATTACGTGCAATTTATGGGTAAAGATAATATTAAATTCCACTCTTTATTTTTTCCAGGCCAGGAATTTGCTTGGGCAGATGGTAATTGGAAGAAAGTTGATGTATTAAAAGGGTTCAGTTTTTTAAATTTTGAAGGCGATAAAATTTCTAAATCTGCAAATCATGGAATCTTTCTGGACCAAGCCATATCTGATGCGCCGGCGGATTGCTGGCGGTATGCTTTGATGTCATCTGCACCCGAAACAGACGATACAGATTTCACAATCCAACGCTTTGCCGATATCGTTAATAAAGACCTGAACGGGATGTTGGGCAATTTTGTGTCACGCGTTTGCAAAATTACAGAAAAGAATTTTGGATTGAAAATTCCAAAATTTGAAAAAGGATTTGAAACGCCAATTGAAAAGATGAATGAGCTTTTGCATGAATTAACATCTGCGCTGGATGCTTGTGAATTTCGTAAATCCATAGTTGCATTGCGTTCTATGTGGGCCATTGCCAATGAATATATGAGTGAAAAAGAGCCATGGGCATTGGTAAAAAACGGAAACTTATCCGATGCGGGTGCGGTATTAAATGAATGTTTTCAAATGATAGACTTTTTTGCCCGCGTTTCAGCGCCGTTTATTCCAGATGCCGCGGCAAAGATTCAATCAGTATTTACAGTCAAAAGAGATTTGTCTTGGCCAAAAGAATTTGAATGGCGCATAAATGACGGGGAAGGCTTTATCGTCCCAGAAAATCTGTTTTCACGTATAGATGACGATAAAATCGCTGCTATGACTGAAAAATATGTTAAAAAAGCGCCAAAAATTGTAATCGCAAAGATTTTGACGGCAACGCCACATCCAGACAGCGACCATTTACAAGTCTTGTCAGTGGATGCGGGGCAGGGTGCACCACTGGAAATCGTATGTGGTGCGCCAAATGCGCGTGCCGGTTTGGTTTCTGTTTTGGCAATGGTTGGGGCAAAATTGCCCGCGTTTGATGCGCCACTGGCCGCGCGCAAGGTTCGTGGAGTTCTGTCAAACGGCATGATGTGCGCCGCAGATGAATTGGGTATCAGCAATGATCATGATGGCATAATTGAATTGCCCGATGATTCCGTAATTGGCGCAGAATTTAAAATAAAATAATGAATCAGAAAGATAAAATTGTTTTAATGTCTTGCTGTGCGCCATGTGCTTGTGGGGCTATTTTACAATTAAAAGAGCAGGGCGCTGATTTTATTGTTTTATTTTACAATCCAAATATATTTCCAGAATCTGAATATCAAAAAAGACTGGCCGAGCAGATAAAATATTGCGAAAGTCTGGGCGTAAAATACCATGTTGGCGATTATAATCATAATGAATGGTTAAACTGTGTTTGTGGTTTGGAATCCGAACCCGAGCAAGGTAAGCGTTGCACAGAATGTTTCAAAATGCGCTTTGTATGGGGTGCGCGTTGGGCATGCGATAACGGATATAATAAAATAATGTCAGTTTTTGGTGTTTCAAAACACAAAGACCAAGCCCAGGTGGATGCATCTGCATCTGAGCTTGGGCTGGAATATGTTCCGTTTCAATGGGACGAGAAACTTCGTCAAAAAATAAATCATGAATCAGATTTTTACAGACAAAAATATTGTGGCTGTGAATTTAGTCAAAACTAGCTAAATGGATTTTCCGATTTTTTATATTCTATGAATATTGGTAATTGTTCCCAATCCATAGTTTTTGCAATTCCTTTGCGCAAATATCTGGTATAAGATTCGGGTACATCAGATGCCCCACCAACGTGAATCGCAATCTTTATCGGATTTGTTGAAATTTGTGTTACAAATTTGATTTTCATTGGACGTTTCAGACGTGAAAGCGGCGGTTGACGGGCCTCTATCAATTTTTCAATAGTACGATTGAGTAAAGATGTTGGTGCGCGGTCGGCCGTTTTATCATGCAATTCAAATACGCGTTTCATTAAATTTTTCATACCTGTTCCAATTTCGGCTGAAATTGGTAAAATCAAAGGTCGAATTATTTGATAAAATGAATTTTTAAATTGATGTTTTAATTTTAATAATTTGTCTTCGCGTTCTTCTGCCTCAACCAAGTCCCATTTGTTTAATGCAATTGCCAATATTTTACCAGCGTCATAAACACGTGCGGCAATTCCCAAGGTTTGCTTTTCAATATCACCAGTGGAATCTACAACCAAAATTACCACATCTGTTTTTTCCATCGCGTCCAAAGATTTTAATGCGGATAAAGTTTCCAATCCATCTGTAATATTCGATTTTCTGCGCAGTCCAGCAGTATCATTGATTATAATATCCCGGTTCAGATATTTTGTTTTGATTTCAATAGTATCACGAGTAACACCAGGTTCATCACGAACAATTACACGTTTTTCACCCAAAATTTGATTTACAAAAGTTGATTTTCCAACATTTGGCTGTCCCATAATGGTTATGCGCAACTTTGAATTTGAAGATGTGGGAGTTTTAGTAATTGTTGATGGTTCTGTTTGTTTGATAAAATCATAAATTTTATCAAATCCTAGTTTATGTTCAGCAGATATTGGGAAAGGTTCCCCAAATCCCAATTTATAAAATTCATGTATATCGTTAACACGTTTTGCAGATTCTGTTTTATTTGCTAATAAAAGTATTTGGGCGTTATTTTGTTTTTCTTTTCGTATGCGTTTTGCCCATTCTATATCTTTTGGTGTAATGCCAACACGACCATCCACAACGAATAAAATAACATCAGATAGTCGAACGGCGTTCAATGCAAACTCGGTTGATTGCTTTTCTATTTCATTACCTTTGGTTTCCAGACCGGCGGTGTCCATCAATTCAAATTCCAAATCCCCCAATTTAGCATTGCCGGTTAAAACGTCACGTGTAACGCCGGGACGATCATGAACCAGCGCACTGCGCGAATGTGTCAGTGCATTAAACAATGTAGATTTTCCAGTATTTGGCCGGCCGGCTATTGCAACTTTTAACATGTTTTTTCCTGTTGAAATATTTGTTTGTTGGCTTTATTATAGACATAAGAAGAAGAAAAGGCAAAAAAATGATTAAAAAATTCAAAAGCTGGTCTCAGCATATAATTCATATTTTAACTCAACCCCGTCAATTCTTTCCCAAGATAGTTGCAGACGGAAATTTAGAAGAGTCGATGTTAAAGGCATTCCTGTATGGTTTGTTGGGTGGAATTGCAGTTCTAGCATTGCAATTGATTGGTGGCGCAACAATTACATTTGCTGCTGTATTTTCTAAATTGATAGTTGTTCCGGTATTGGCAGTTGCTTTGTTATTCTTGCTTGCTGGAATGATGATGATGGTATCTGAAATAACCAGTGGCGAACGTGACTGGGAAATAGCGGTCAAGGGTTTGGCTTCGGTATTCTTTATTTATCCAATTATTTTAGTTTTAAATTTCTTGGCATGGAATTGTACAACCCTGTGGATAATAAGTATATTGGTTGATGGTTATGTATTATTCTTGCTTTATAACATTGGTGTATATTGCATGAAGGGTAATAAAATAAAAGTTATGGTTGTTATTGGTGCGTTTGCAATTTTTGCAATAACGATTTACGCAACAGATTATCGTCTGGGTTGGTTTATGTTGAAAAACACCGGTGCAGCGTTAAAGTGTTTGGTATAAAAAATAATCCCGCATTGCGGGATTTTTTAATTAAAACTTTAACATTAATCCGGCTGAAATAAATGGTGATGTTTTGTTTGACGAAACAATACCGCCACTGGCCCAAACATTCCAAAATTGATCAATTTTATAACGAAGTGAGATTATGCCAGTATGTGCAAAATAATCTTCTGTATTGTGAAATGTGCCGATTTGGGAAAGCATATAAGATGTTGAAACTGACCATCCAAGTAAATCATAACTGATCCCAGTACCAAAGGAAATGCCATCGGATAAGGTGCCCATTGGTTTTTTATCATAAGTGGTCTTTGCATTTAATCCCCAATTCCAGCTGTTGTATTGCAGGTTTAATCCAGCTGAAATCTGACCACGCCAATCTGCATTAACTGGCATTGCATAAATATCACCAATAAAATTATCTGGGTGTTCTATAAAAGAGCTGCCCAATGATAATGCCAACTTTGTTTTTCCACCTGATTTTTTATATTTAATACCAAAATCAAAAGCATCGTTAAAATGATGTTGTTTTGGTGCAAATGAAAACCCAACTTGTATTGGTCCAGGCGCACTGACTATGTTTGCGCGAAATGCAAATTGTGTTCCAGAAATTGTGCCGCGTGAAATCATAGGTAATGGATCTGCAAAGTCATAAATAATCGAATCATTATTTATACGTAATCCACCAACGTCTGGCAGACCCAATCCTAATTTTGCAGCGATAGTGTCCGTCCACCCCAGTTCCATGCGTCCCCATGATGATTCAGTATAAACAAAGGCATCCATAAATGGCTTGTCCTGGTCTATTCCCCATGCGCTGTGTGAAATGGCGGCACCAAATAACAAATCTTTTGATTTGCGATATGTTATTTGCCCACGAGCTTGCCAATCGTTTGCAAGATCAGATCTGTCATCAGAAATTACATAACCAGCAGTTCCATAACCAGATAATTTAAAATTCCAATTACTATAATTGTGTTCTAATGCATTTGCAGTAAATGGCAGGATACAAAAAGTTAAAGGTAAAATTAGTTTTTTCATTTTTTTGTTTCCGCTAAGACAGCATTTTGTAATTTTGCAAATGCCCGTTCTTCTATTTGACGTACACGCTCGCGCGAGATTCCATATTCACCAGCCAATTGTTCCAATGTTTTAACAGGATCTGACATTCTGCGTGCAATTAAAATTGCGCGATCGCGTTCTGGTAAATCAACCAAATGCTTTTTCAAAAGAGCCATACCAGATTTTCGCATTTGAAATGCTTCTAATCGATCTTCAATAGATTCGGTTTTATCTTCTAGATTAGAAAGAAGATCTGTAGAATCTGAATCTTGGTGCGCGGGTGCGTTCAGCGATACATCACGTGCACCCATTCTTTGCGCCATACGCGAAACATCTTTTTCATTAACGTCCAGATATTCAGCAATTTGTTTTACTTCGTCTGGGGATATATTTCCGGTCATTATACCAAGTGCACGTTTGGCGCGAGACAGGTTAAAGAAAACGCGTTTTTGATTTGCTGATGTTCCGATTTTAACCATTGACCAATTAGAAAGGATTAAATCGTACATTTCTGCCTTGATCCAAAACATGGCATAGGTTGAAAAGCGAAACCCTTTTTCTGGATCGAATTTTTGCAGGGCCTGCATCAACCCCAAATTCCCAGATGCAATTAAATCGGATACAGGCAGACCATAATTTTTAAATTCATAGGCAACGGCCACCACCATACGCAAATGCGAAGTAATTAATTTCTCGGCCGCATCAGAATCATGCTGGGATGACCAAGCGTTTGCATATTCGTATTCCTCGCTTGCGGTTAAAATAGGGTATTTTTTGATATAATCGATATAGCGCGCCAAAGAATAGTCATCTGAAATGGCGGGCAGGGTCGAACTTTTAATAGTTGGCAGTATTTCTGACATAAATCCATTATAGGGCAGATGGCACTAAAAATCAACTTGCGGGCAGGGGATAAAATTACTATGATTTTACAAAACCAAAAGGAATAAGTAATGGCGAATATGTTATCGCATAACAAAAATATTAAACCAACCAAGAAAACTATGGAAGAACACGCCGAAGACGCGTTGTATCGTGAAATTACCGAAGAAGTTCACGCAGAAAAAGTATATAACTTTGTAAAAAAGCATATGCGTGCTTTTATTGCGGGCGCAATAATGGCCGTAATTTTAGTTGTGGCGTTTCAATTATATCGTAATTATCGTGCAAATTCTGCAAGTGCCCAGGCAAAAATATTTGAATCTGCTATTGTGATGAGTGCAAATGGGGATATGGCTGGTGCAGACGCTGAATTTGCCCGTGCTGCTGCAAAATCTTCGGGCGGGATGGGTGATTTGGCATTGTGGGAATCCGCAATGATGGATTTACGCACTGGTAAGGGGATTGTAAAACTGGAAAAATTAGCTGCTGATGGTTCAACTCGTGATTTTCGTGATTTGGCTTTAATCAGACTTTCAACGATTCGTGGTGATTCGATGTCAGCAGAAGAATTTGAAAAGTTTTTATCGCCAGTTTTAACCCAAAAGTCACCTTTTTATTATACTGGTATGCTGTTGGTTGCACAAAAATATGTATCAACAGGGGATAAAGACAGTGCAAACAAATGGTTGAATAAAATAGTTAGCGACAAACAAACACCATCCATAATTATTGCAATGGCAGAAAGTTTAAGATAATGAAAAAAACATATCTGATATTATTTTTGTTGGTATCTTTTGTTGGGGCATGTTCTAAACCAGATCCAATTTTGCCAGGGTTAAGAACCCCTGTGTTTGGTACATCAGAACCAGTCTTGTTGGGCAACATTCCAACAGATGTGGTAGCAGACAGCTTTAATCGCATAAAGACCCCAGAAAAACAAACAAAATACGAACAAAATCTTAATAATGAAGTTTTTGAAGTATCTGCTGATGGCGCAAAAAGAAAAATATTTGCGGGATTTCCAACCGAAACGAAAATAGATTCCCCCAGAATTCCCGTTCTGTATAAAAATTTCATTTATATTGGATTAACAACAGGTGAAGTAATAAAACTTAATCCAAAGACAAAAAATATAGAATGGATTGCTGATATTTATAAAGATATGGATATGTTAAGTGTTGGTTCTGTACTGGATGTAGTTGCATCGCCCGTAATTGATGAAGACAGATTATTCGCAGGTGGTATGGGGCGTGCTTTTTGTCAGATAAATATTTCAAATGGTGATAAAAAATGGTGCGCGGACATATCTGTTGCGACACCATTCTTGATTGCGGGGGATATTGCTTTTGTTGTTGGAACAGATTCACGTTTGTATGCAATAAATACTAAAAATGGTGGAATATATTGGATAACTGATGTTAAAAAATCGGTCCAACCACGTATGGAAATCGAAGATGAGAAATATTTTGTAATCGTTGGCAAACAATGGTTTGATGCCACCAGCGGTGTAGATGATGATTAAGAAAGTATTATTTAATATTCTTGATTTTTTCTTTCCCCCAACATGTCCAATTTGTAAAAACCCGGTATCCGAACATGGAACCTTGTGCCATGATTGTTGGGGTAAATTTAATTGGATTTCTGATCCAAAATGTCATATTTGCGGATATCCGTTTCCTGCTAATTTAGATCTGGGGGTACGCCCGATGTGTCCCGTGTGTGCAGCTGGTGAAAACGAGCTGGATTGGATGCGCAGCGCATGTGTTTACGATGAGTTTTCACGGGATATAATGTTGCCATTTAAGCACGCAGGGCAAATTCATTATCAAAGAATTATGAGTCGTGCAATGATTATGGCGTTGAGGGAAATGAACGAAAAAGTTGATATTGTTATGCCAGTACCACTTTCAAATCGCCGTTTGTTTAAACGCGGGTATAATCAAGCAACTTTGTTAGCGCGACCAATCGCGAAATATTTAAATACCAGACTGGATATTGATTCTATTCATCGTAAACATCGCTCGGACATGGGACATAAGAATGCTAAACAAAGAGCGGATAATATTCGCGGAGTCTTTGCTGTGATGCGTCCAGAGAAGATTACGGGTAAAACAATTTTGTTGGTTGATGATGTTATGACAACTGGCGCTACATTTGCAGAATTACACCGCGCATTAAAGAAAGCAGGGGCAGACAAGGTAATTGGAATAACTTTTTGTCGGGTTGTTCGTGCGATTTAATTAAATTGCTTTTCGTATTTTTATATGCTAGTTTTCTTATTAATCCGATATAAGAATTAAACAAGGAATAAAAATGAAAAAAATTATACCGATTGCTTTTATGATTTTGCCATTTTCGGCAAATGCAATGCCACTTACTGGATTTTACCAAACAGTTGATGATGAAATACATAAACCAAAATCAATTGTTGCATTATACGAATGCAAAAATGAAGATGAGGCTAAATTATGTGGTCGTATAATCGCACTTTATGATTTGGAAACTGGCAAAATATCAGAAACTTTGAATAAACCTGTTCGTATTGCAGATAATGTTAAAGGTGCACCAAAAATGGCCGGGTTGGATATTCTTTGGGATATGGAATGGGACGAAGACGATACTGAATATTCAGGTGGAAAAATTATGGACCCCAAAAAGGGCAGTGTTTATTCATCTGTAATTTGGCAAGAAGAAAACGAACCAACTAAATTACGTGTTCGTGGAAAAATTGGACCATTTGGACGTACTCAAACTTGGAACGTTATGAAAAAATCAGATTTACCAAAAGATTTGCAAAAATTAGATACCGGCAAATGGGAAGTATTAGTCGTTAAATAGCGGGATGCGCAATTTGCGTATTCCGCAATGCTGCGCTTGAAACGCAGCATTTTTAATTGTAAAATACTGGCGAAAAAAGGAAATAATATGAATATCGAGCTTGGTAAAAATATTGCCCCACGTGAAATAGAGACACGTATTCAAAAATTTTGGGATGAAAATAATTTTTGGGAAAATGATGTAGCAAGTAAAAAGCCCGCTTTTTGCATGATGATGCCACCACCAAATATAACGGGCAGTTTACATATGGGCCATGCGCTGGATAATGTTTTGACTGATATAATATGTCGTTATAAAAGAATGGATGGTTTTGATGTTTTGTGGCAACCGGGGACCGATCATGCATCAATTGCTACGCAATTATTGGTAGAGCGTGAACTTTCTAAAAATGGTATAAATCCACACAGCCTGTCAAAACAAGAATTATTGGATTATGCATACAAATGGAAAGAAGAAAAGGGTGGGCAGATAGTCAATCAATTACACGTTTTGGGTGTTACGCCTGTTTGGTCGCGTTCGCGCTTTACAATGGATGATGGTTTGTCGCGTGCGGTTATTAAACTTTTTGTTAAAATGTATAACGAAGGTTTAATTTACAAAGCGCGCCGTTTGGTTAACTGGTGTCCAAAACAACAAACAACAATTTCTGATTTAGAAATAGAAACACGTGAAGAGAAAGGCAAATTTTATTATTTCAATTATCCATTAAAAGATGGTGGCACTATAGAAATTGCAACGACCAGACCAGAAACTTTATTTGGTGATACAGCAATTGCGATTCATCCAAAAAATGAAAAATTAAAACACTTTATTGGTCAAACAGCAATCATCCCATTAACTGATATAGAAATTCCAGTTATCGCAGATGAACATGCCGATCCTGAAAAGGGAACAGGTGCGGTGAAAATTACACCGGCGCACGACCAAGATGACTGGGCTGTTGGGCAACGTCATAATTTAGAACCTTTGTGCATTTTAACGCCTGATGCAAAAATGGCAGTGGTTAATCAAGTTCCAAAAAAATATCAGGGCTTGGACAGATTCGAAGCACGTAAACAAATAATGGCGGACATAGAAGCGGCCGGATTGTTGATAAAGGTAGAAGATAAAACAATTCCAACCCCTTATTCGCAGCGTGGTAATTGTGTTATTGAATATATGGTTCGTGATGAATGGTTTGTTGATGCGAAAAAATTATCTGTTCGCGCAATGGAGGTTGCGGAAAATGGTGAACTTGGGTTTATACCAGAACACAGAAAAAATTTGTATATGGCATGGCTAAAAGATATCCATGAATGGAGTATTTCACGTCAATTATGGTGGGGGCATCAAATTCCAGCATGGTATGACGACCAGGGTAATGTTTATGTAGTAGAAGATGAATCAAAGTTACCAAAAGACAAAAAGTTGACCCGTGATGAATCTTGTTTGGATACTTGGTTTTCGTCTGCTTTGTGGCCATTTTCAACACTTGGTTGGCCAGATAAAACACCAGAACTGGAAAAATATTATCCAACTGATTTATTGATAACAGGGACAGATTTAATTTTCTTTTGGGTTGCCCGTATGACGATGATGGGAATGTATACCATGGAACAGGTTCCTTTTCGCACGGTAGATTTTCACGGAATGGTCAGGGATTCCAAGGGACAAAAAATGTCCAAAACCAAGGGTAATGGAACAAATCCGCTGGATGTTATAGAAAAATATGGAACGGACGCTTTGCGTTATTGGGTAACCACAACCCCAATCGGGCAAGATATTAAATATTCCGAAGATGAGGTTAAGCGTGGTAATAAATTGCTAACTAAACTTTGGAATGCATCAAAATATGTTTTGATGAATTTAAAAGATTTCGATGAAAATCCAAAACCAACAGAAATTGAAAACAGATTTATAGAAGACAGATGGCTTTTGCTTGAACTAAATAAAACCGTTGTAGAAGTGCGAAAACACATGGATAAATATGATACCTTTAACGCACGCGCGGCCATTGATACTTTCTTTTATGATGTATTTTGTGATCAATACTTGGAATTTATAAAAGACAGATTTTGGACCCCCGAAAATTACAGTCCGGAATCAAAACTTGCAGCGCAATGGACACTATGGGAAGTTTTGCGCGAAATTATCGGTTTGTATGCACCTTTTGTACCGTTTATTACGGAAGAGCTGTATCAAAAGATATATGCAGATGAATCCAAGACTTTGCATTTAACCAGTTATCCGGTAATCCAAAAAGAAAGAGATACAGATGTATCAAAAATGGAAGTTGCGCTGGATATATTAAAAAGGATTCGTGGATTGCGTACGGATTACAAATTGGGTAATGGCGCAAAATTGGAAAAAGTAATTCTGGATTTTGAAATTCCAAATGAATTAAATGGTGTTATAAAATCTGGATCGCGCGCTGATACAATAGAATTTGGAAATAAATTTGATATAGTGGTAAAACAAAATGAACAGTAAATATACTGAAAACAAAATAGTAAAAACTTATCAGTGTGATAAAAATGGGTTTATTCGCCCAGTTATTCTGATGAATTATTTGCAAGACGTTGCAGATACTCATGCTGAAATTTTGGGTGCTGGACGCGTGTTTTGTATAGAAAAAGGAATTGCGTGGGTTGTAACTCATTATTTGGTGGATATTATTCAGTTGCCACGTGAATCTGACGAGCTGGTTATTACAACCTGGCCGGCGGCACATGGCCCGTTAAAAGCGATTCGTGATTTTGAGATTCATGGGACGGACGGACGATTGATGATTCGTGCCACCAGTCAATGGATTTTGATAAATACTGCTTTGCGTATACCTCTGCGATTAAGCGAGTATCTGCCCAGTGATTGGGCATCTGGGATTGGGCGCGCTTTGGATTTGGTATTTGAAAAATTCCCAGATTTCGAACCAAATCAAAAAGACAATAAATTTTTGGTGCGTTATGATGATGTTGATATAAATCAGCATGTAAATAATGCAATCTATGCAAAATGGGCAACAGAAAGTGTTGATTTTAATTTTCGAGATACGCACAATCTGCGCAAAATATATCTGAACTTTAAAAAAGAAATACCATTTGATACAAAAGAAGCAGTTGTCGAAACGGCAATTGATGGATTCGTCAGTCGACATAAAATAAAAACCAGTGATATAGAAAACGCGAATGTAATCTGTGAATGGAAATAAAGCCATTTTTATTTTGCGTGGGCTGTATTTTTTTATTTTTTTATAAATAATTATATGTTATAATTTACACAAAGAGTTTTTTAGGGGGAATTATGAAAAAGATATTATTTACATTTATGGGTTTGCTTATTTGCGTCAATGCACATGCGTTGGATGGCAAAAGTTATGCAGCTGGTGCGGCAACAGTTATTTTAGCACCAGTGGTTTTGGCTACTGTCACACCGGCATTCGCAGTATTAGCCCCAACGGTTGCAGTAACGGGTATGGCAGCTGTAACGACAGGTTTGGCAGCTGTTGGTACAGCTTCTATAATTGCTTTGCCCGTTGCGACAACAATTTTAACTATTAAAGCGATTCAGAAAATAGATGATGACCATTTTGTTGATGTAGAAGGAAAAAATCTTGGTTGTAATACAGCAGATGACACACATGTAGATGTTGGTTATACTGCCTTTTGTCAGTATCCACAAACAAATACTTGTATGAATACAAATATAGGTAAAACTAATCAGGATTCAAGTTTGGGTTCAAAAATTTCTTCTATCGGGGGAAACGATGAATGGGAAGGATGTAAAAACACATATTGTAGGGGATATAGTGGAAGTGTACCGGAAAATGCAATCCCTGTTATGGATAATTCATCATATAAATGCTGGTGGTGGTCTTGTGTTAATGGTTTTACTCAAAAAGGTGACAGATGTGCTTGTATTGGAAAAAAACCATATATTACGAAAGATGCAAAAGGTATAACGGTTTGTGCTGAATGTACTGGTAAAAATCAATATCGTACAAAAAACGCCGAAGGTGAAACTATTTGTGCGGTTTGTAATGAACCTTATATATTGGACGGTGAAAAATGTATAGAAAAACCAAAACCTGTAAATCCTGTAAAACCAAAACCTGTAAATCCTGTAAAACCAAAACCAGATGATAAAACAAAACCAGATGATAATAAAACTGACAATCGCACTGAATGCGACAAAGGTACAGCTGGTTATGTGCTTTTTGAAGGTAGTTGTATAAAAACAGATGAAAAAGATGCGATTGAGAAAAAACGCGAGGAAGAACATATTGCTAAAGAAAAGGCAGATAAAATAGCATCCTTGCAGACACAAATTGCTGCTTCGGCCAGCGCTTCTGAAGAAATAGAGACAAAGTATTTATCTGGCAAAAAATCTGTTTGGAAAAATGCTGATGGCGAGTTTAATAAATCACGTCTGGCTTCGGATTCTATTGCTGGTGTTGTTCTTGGTGCCTCAGGTGGGTTGATTACTCACAGTATTATAAAAAAGAATCAGATTAAAAAAGGGCTGGAAGATGTTGCTTGCTTCGTAGGCGATTCTGAAGTAGCCGAATATGGTGATGAATTTACAATAGGATTGAATTAAAAGTCCTATTTCGCAGAAAGCGGGGTTTGGACATAGTTTTTTAGGAGAAGGTGTTAAAATGAAAAGATATTTAATTTGTTTATGTTCTCTGTTGGTCACTGTTCCGGTAATTGCCGCGCAAACTAACAGGACCAAACCAGCTAATTACGACGAGGAACGTGTCGGGACCAAGGGGAATGTGACAACGGCACACCAAGTCCGTGTGGGAACGACTTCGTCCTCGTCAACAACATCTGTGACGTCATCGACATCAAGTCAGGTTGATACGCGTGAAGAGGAAAAAGAAGCCTGTACAAGTCGTAACTCGGGCGCAGGCAATACTTTTGTTTGGGCGTCTAAAACAAATAGTAGCAACTATGAATCAATGGTTGAAGATACTGAAAAACCAAAAAACAACGCTTGCTTTGTTCGTGTGACGTTAAAATCTAAAAACCCAAAAATTCAAATTGAGGAATCTTCCAAATACTTTGTGATAGGGGAACAAGAGACTTGCGGCAGTTGGGAAAAAGAAGAAGATATAAAGCAACAGATCCTTGATTCTAAGAAAAGTGGTCTAGTCGGCGGAACAATCGCTGGCGCTGTTGGTGGTGCCGTGTTGGGCGTAGGCGCTATGGAATTGTTTGGAAACAAGGCAATTGGTGGCAAAGTTCAGGGACAAAAAGCTTTGTCTGACGAACAATTACTGCGTTCTCAGATGTTGGCAGCAGGCAAGGAAGATGAATGGAAAAAATACGAAGAATCAAAAAAAGAAAGGTCTAGTCTTTGCGAGGAGCTGCATGCCCTTGGGGGTAAAGCACCAGAATGTGACGAATAAAAAAACGCGCCATTTGGCGCGTTTTTTTTATCTTACAGCAGATACTGCCACGCGGACACGTCCCTTGGCACGACGACGATTCAATACGTCACGTCCGCCCTTAGTTGCCATTTTTTCACGAAAACCATGGGTTTTTACCCGACGAGTTTTCGAAGGTTGATATGTTCTTTTGGTTGCCATTTCTAAATCTCTTTCTTTTTAATTGCTAGGGCATTTAACCACAGGTTTTGCTGATTTGCAAGTAAAATAATGCGATTGTTTATATCATCATCCACGTTTAAAAAACTGGTAATTTATATAGATTTATCATTTTTAAGATGATTTAACAGTAATAAAGTCGCATAGTTGGATTCTTTCGCAACGAATTTACACGATCCGTCTCCATATGTGGCAAAACATGTAAGTTCTTTATCATTTGGCGAAGGTTTGTTGTGATTAAATCTTTTATCAAGATTTTCGCCATATAAAGATTCATCAAGCTTTATCCCATAAATATGATAATAGACAGCTTTGTTTGTAACAGTACTGACTGTTTTTTTTATTTCTCTGGACGTTATGACAAATCTGCTATAAGAAACATTACTGCTGAATTCTATGGAATAGCCAATTTTATATAAAAATTTAGTTGGTTTTGTTCTAACTTTTTTAAATACCATTTAAAAATCTCTTAATTTGCCATACAAAGTTGTTAATTATTTCTTTCTTTCCAGTATACCCAACCATGTTAAAAATTCGGTAAATAGGCACCATACGAATAAAATCGCAGCAATTGTTCCAATCGGACCAAGTAAAATCATAGGTTCCATTTTTACACTTTTGTTATTTGGATATTTTGTTCAAAGATTTTGTTAGTATAGCTTTTTGTACGACTGCGGCGGTTTCACCAAAAAAACGATCTTTACCATTGTTTGAAATAGCAAAAAATTTAAGGCTTTTATCTTTTGGGGAAGGTTTGCGATTTTTAAACCATTTATCTAAATCTGGGCCGTATAATTTAGTATTTAATTCTAAACCATAAAGTTGGTAACTTAAACGCTCTCCCGCAGCATTTTTAAAAGATTTTATGTCTGCAGACTCTATAACAAAGTAACAATGTGAAATACGATGGTTAAATGATATTGAATCACCAATTTCGTGAAATAATTCGCCAGATTTTTTATTTTGCATTTTTATACCTTTTTATTATTTATTGACAAAGACACTATAAACATAAAACTGTATTTGTCAATAATTTTATTTATATAAAAACCGCATTTTTTTTGGATTATTTTCTTGCCCGAAACTTAGCAATTTGCTATCTTTATAACGCTAAAAAACGGAGTATTTTTTATGTCTGAAATTAATGAAGTTTCCCCAGAAATCAAAGTTCCAATCAGTGTTCTTGAACAAGAAATGCGTGGCAGTTTTTTGAACTATGCAATGTCGGTTATTGTTGATCGCGCTTTGCCCGATGTTCGTGATGGTTGTAAACCTGTGCATCGTCGTATTTTGTATGTTATGAACGATGTAGCGCCTGCAACGCGTGCAACTGTAAAATGCGCCCGTATCGTTGGTGATGTTATGGGTAAATACCATCCCCATGGCGACAGCAGTATTTATGACGCGATGGTTCGTATGGGTCAGGATTTTTCTATGGGTGCATGCTTGGTCCAGGGTCAGGGAAATTTCGGCAGTATGGACGGGGATAAACCCGCCGCTATGCGTTATACCGAAGCAAGATTATCTAAACTGGGCGGGTCATTAATGGACGATATGGACAAAGATACCATTGAATGGATGCCTAATTTTGACGATACTTTGAAAGAGCCACAGGTTTTACCCGCGAAATTTCCAAATTTCTTGGTAAATGGCGGCAGTGGAATTGCGGTTGGTATGGCGACAAATGTGCCAACTTATAATTTGGGCGAGGTTTGTGATGGTGTTTTGGCTATATTAAACAATGCCGAAATTACAGATGAAGAATTATTTGGAATTATTCAGGGGCCAGATTTCCCAACGGGCGGGATTATGATGGGGCGTGGCGGCGCATTCAAAGCGCACACAACTGGCCGCGGCAGTGTGATTGTTCGTGCAAAAACTCATGTCGAGGATATGAAAGAAAAGCAAGCAATCATAGTTGATGAAATTCCTTATCAAGTAAATAAAGCTCAGTTGATTATAAAAATTGTAGAGCTGTCCAAAGAAAAACGTATCGAAGGGCTTGGTGAAATTCGTGATGAAACCAGCAAAGAAGGCGTGCGTATAGTTATCGAATTAAAGCGTGATGCAATTGCTGATGTTGTTCTGAATCAATTATTTCAATACACAGAATTACAAAGCAGTTTCCCAGTAAATATGATGGCGTTAAATCATGGCCGTCCAATGTTATTTAATGTTCGTGGTGTGTTGGATGCTTTTATTGATTTTCGTATAGATGTTATTCGCCGCAGAACTATATTTGAATTAAACAAGGCACGTAATAAAGCACATACTTTATTGGGCTTGTCAGTTGCGGTTGGAAATCTTGATGAAATTATTGCTTTGATAAAAGGCAGTGAATCGCCCGAGGCAGCACGTCAGGCATTGATATCTCGCAGTTGGAAAGCATCAGATATAGAAAGCTATATCAGATTGATTGATGATCCAAATACCGAATATGAAAATGGTATGTTCCGTATGAGCGAAGATCAAGCAAAAGCCATCTTGGAATTACAATTACATCGCTTGACCGGATTAGAACGTGAAAAAATTCATAATGACTTGGTAGAACTTGGTGCAATTATCAAAGAATTGTTGGATATTTTGGGCAGTTACGAAAGAATTATACAAATTATTCGCGATGAAACATCTGCGGTTCGTGATAACTGGTCGGTTCCACGCAGAACAATAATTTCTGACGCCGAAGTTGATATGGATATAGAAGATTTAATAGCACGCGAAGATATGGTTGTAACAGTTTCAAACACTGGATATATCAAACGTGTTGCGCTGGATACTTACCGCGCACAAAAACGCGGGGGTAAGGGTCGCAATGCAATGACCACCAAAGAAGACGATTATGTATCTCAATTATTCGTTGCAAATACTCATACTCCATTGATGTTTTTCAGCAGCAAGGGTATGTGTTATCGCTTGAAAACTTATAAATTACCAGAATCGGCCGCCAGTGCCAAGGGTCGTCCATTGGTGAATTTATTACCATTGTCTGCGGGTGAAACAATCACGGCAATTTTACCAGTGCCAGAATCTGAAACTGGAACATTTTTGATGTTCGCAACCAGCATGGGAACGATTCGCAGAAATGATTTTTCAGACTTTGAAAGCATACGTGCAAACGGAAAAATTGCGATGAAGTTGGAAGATGGCGAAAGCCTGGTCAGTGTTATGTTGTGCAATGAAAACCAAGATGTATTTTTAAGCACTTATCGTGGTCGCTGCATCAGATTCCCAGTAAATGAAATTCGCGTATTCCAAAGCAGAAATTCAACCGGTGTTCGCGCAATCAAATTGGGCAAAGACGACAAAATTATCGGTATGGCAATGCTGAATCATTCAGACGCTGACGCGGAAACACGCGCAGCATATATCAAGCAAAGCCGCGCGCTGCGCCGCGCAGACGGAGTGGAAGAAGAAGCTGGCGACGAAGAAGAAACAACCAGTATTGTTTTGGGCGAAGCAACGATGGCGGATATGGCGCGCGATGAACAATTTATTTTGACCATCAGTGAAAATGGATTTGGGAAACGCACCAGTTCGTATGAATATCGTTTGACCCATCGTGGCGGTTCGGGTATTACCGCAATTAAACTGGGCGGAAAAAATACAGCGGTCGCGGGCAGCTTCCCAATTGATAATGGTCATGATATTATGATGGTGACGGACGGCGGCAAAATTATCAGAACGCCAGCGGACGCGGTTCGTATCGCGGGTCGTTCCACAGCGGGTGTAACATTGTTAAAAACAGCTGAAAAAGAACGCGTCATCAGCACCACAGCAATTGAAAAAGAAGAAGTAATTGAAAACGAGGAATAATAATATGTCAGATAATAATTCAGTAGCTTTAATAGGTAATTTTGATTCGTGTTCTCATATTGATGATGAGGTGGAATACTGGTTTGCTCGAGATTTACAAAAACTCCTTGGGTATGAAAAGTGGGATAAATTTACAAATATAATAGACAAGGCTAAATTAGCTTGTAAAAACAGTGAGTTATCAGTATTAGACCATTTTCTCCAAGTGGGGAAAATGGTTGTGATAGGTTCTAGCACTAACAGAGAGATTGAAGATTATAAATTAACAAGATATGCGTGTTATTTAATAGCACAAAATGGAGATTCTGCAAAAAGAGAGGTAGCCTTTGCTCAAACTTATTTCGCTGTTCAGACCAGGAAACAAGAGATAATTGAACAAAGAATGGCAGAATATGAGAGATTGGCGGCACGTGTAAAATTATCTGAGACAGAGAAAGAGCTTGGTTCTTTATCATATGAGCGTGGTGTAGATAGTAGGGGGTTTGCTATTATTCGTAGTAGGGGCGATCAAGCATTATTTGGCGGATATAATACCAGCAATATGAAGCAACGGCTTGGGATAAATAATGAATCTAGGCCATTAGCGGATTTTTTACCGGCAGTTACCATAAAAGCGAAAGATTTAGCTACAGAAATGACAAATCATAAGTTAAAAAATTCTAATTTAAGTGGTTCTGATAAAATCTCTGACGAACATGTAAAAAATAATGCTAGTGTTAGAAAAGCTCTTACAGATAGCGAAATTTACCCAGAGAAATTGCCACCAGCGGAAGATATAAAAAAAGTTGAAAGTAAAATAAAACGAGAAGAGAAACAAATAGCTTTATCAAAGACTAAAAAAATTACTAAAAACTAAGTTATATTATATGATTTTAATTTATTAAACACATAGAAACTTAAGGCGTAATATGTATGAAATAATAAAAGATAAAGAATCGGGGCTTTATAGGATAATCAGTGAAATAGAACCACTTGATAAAGAAAACGAAGAGGTGGTTTTATTAAATTCTATGCCCAAAGCAAGTGTTGTTTCCTTAATTTCGGACGAATTTCGCACGATGATAGATTCTGGATTATGTGATGAAAATTATCGGGATTTTAAGGATAAAATAAGTTTTATAAAAACGATAACTTTGGATTTATAAAATGGAGATAATACCAAGTTTTGATTTAAGTATGGCATGTTGTTACAAAAGCGAATCACAAAAAATTCGGGTTATGTCGGAACATTGGGTAAAAGAAAATGCGTTTTGCCCAAATTGCGGTGAAATATTAGAAAAATATCAAAATAATAAACCTGTTGCGGATTTCTTTTGCCCTAATTGTGGTGAAGATTATGAGTTAAAAAGTAAATCAGGCACATTCGGCGTAAAAGTTTTAGATGGCGCATATAATACTATGATAGAAAGAATAAATAGTATTAAGAATCCGAACTTTATGATTATGAATTATTCAGAGTGTTCTATTAGAAATTTTATGGTAATTCCAAAACATTTTTTTACAGATGATATAATAGAAAAAAGAAAGCCATTATCAGATACTGCACGCAGAGCAGGATGGATTGGTTGTAATATCTTGCTAAATAAAATCCCAAATAGCGGAAAAGTATTTTTTATTAAAGATTCTGAATTTATTGGAAAAACTGAAATTATAACGGAATATAATAAGGTCAAATTTCTTCAAAATGAATATCAAAAGAAAAGGGGCTGGTTAATAGATATTATTGGATTTATAGAAAAACTCAATCAAAAGACATTCAAACTATAAGATATGTATAAATTTGAAAAGGAATTGTATTTAAAACATCCATCTAATAACAATATAAAACCTAAAATTAGGCAACAATTACAATATTTAAGAGATAAGGGATATTTGACATTTGATGGCAATGGAACTTATACTACGATAAATAACTAGGGTAAATGAAATGAATACGGCATTTTTATCTATTAACGATGTATCAAAGCAATTGGATATTCCAGCGCATACTTTGCGCTATTGGGAAAAACAATTTCCAGTTTCTATAAAGCCCGCAACTGGCGCGGGGGGACGTCGCTATTATCGCCCTGAAACGGTTGCTGCGCTGAAACAGGTTCGCGCTTTGCTGTATGATCGCGGCATGACCATTGCTGGTGTTAAAAAGTTAATAAAAGATGGTCAGTTTCTGAATACTGAAATAAACATTTCGGTTGAAAAACCAGTTGGCTTAGCCAAGCCATCAAAACAAGCCCCAGGGCTGTTTACAAACAGCGCTAATATAGATAAAGCCATAGATTTGCTGGAACAGGCGCGAGCAACCTTGAATTCTTGAATAATAAAGCCCGGTTGGGCTTTTTATTTTCCAATTTATTTTATTGTAAATAGTTTTTTTGGGTATAGAATTGTCGGACAAAGGAAAAAAATGAAATCAATTGAAAAAATAAGCATTCTGGGGGACTCGATTTCCAAGGGTGTTATATTGGACACTCTTTCGAAAAAATACAAAATATTAAAAGAATCCGCAGCCGATTTATTCAGCAGCGAAAATAACGTGATTGTAAAAAACTATGCAAAGTTTGGCTGCACCAGTGAAAAAGCGTTGGGGTTGATTGCTGATATAGTAAAAGAAGAAAACAAGCATGAAATTATCCTGATAGAATTGGGCGGAAATGATTGTGATTACAAATGGGACGAAGTTGCAAAAGACCCAGAGGCAAATCATCGTCCAAATGTGGAATTAGAAGACTTTAGATTAAATATTGCCAAGATTATTGAAATTGTAAAGACCAGTGGGCGTGATTTGGCGTTTATGACGTTGCCACCAATTGACGCACAAAAATACTTTAATTGGATTACGCGCGGCGATCCGGAAAGAGCCAAAAATATTCTGCGTTTTATAGGTGAAGTAAATTATATTTATCGGCATCAAGAATTATATGCCACAGCATTGGAAGAAATTGCAACCCAGAACAAGGTATATAAAATTCCGGTTCGGGCAGGATTCTTGGCAATTCCAAAATATGGCGATTATATTTGTGATGATGGAATTCATTTGAATGAGCAAGGTCAAGAAGTAATGAAAAATATATTCAATGATACATATAACAAGTATATAAGTAAAAAATAATAAAAACCCGCATATGCGGGTTTTTTTATTTACATAACATGAGAAGATAATTTATTTCTTAGTATTGCCATTTCACGATATTTGTCTTCAGTAAAAAGTATGTTCCAAAAAATATTTGTTTTTGTATTTTCTGAACAATTTTGATGTTTTTTTATCAATTCTAATAAAGGAGGAACATTTATATTTTGTTCGGCTAAGGTACCAAGTTCATTATCTGACATAAACGGATTTTTCGCCAATCCCATTAAAATTTCATAATTAGTAGAGCCTAAAAAAGTTAAACGTTGCTCTTTGTCCGCGGTTGTCATTGCTTGTTCTTTCAAATCCTTATATAAAGGATTTCCTTTGTTATTCTTATTAATACTACAATTAAGAATACTACTCATTTTTTTCACCTTTGATTTGTATCGGTCCTTTTTGGTCAAAAACAAAGGCCGAAGAATATAAATAGTAGAATAGACAAAGCTAACTTTCAACAAATTTATAAATTTGTCGAAAAATCGTTTAAAATCAATTAAATAAAATGAAATTTATAAACCAATGTGGCAGAAAAAGACTCGTCTGTGCAATCTATAAGTGGGGAAGGTTGGTTTGTATTCATTTTTTTTGATCGCATACGAAAGTTACAAAGATAAATCTTGGTAAAAATTATAGCCCAAATATAAAGAATATTCCTTTTCAGAAATTTTCTTTTTATATGTATCCCCAGGATATGGCGTGCTGTAAAAAGTCCTTAGATCTTCGAATCCAACCCCAATATAAAAATTAGTATATTTTGAATGGTAAGTATAACTGGCAGAATAACCCAGCAAGTTTTTATCTTGATACGATTGCTCGGTATCATAGTATTTGTATAAAGGCATAAATTTCAGAATATGTCTTTTATATAAATATAATCTAATCTCTCTCCTTTTTTCCAGTTGTAATTATACATTAATTTTTAATATAAAGAAATTGATTTATTTCCTAGAACAAAAGGCAGATTAAAAAGTTTTGGCAGTCCCAACGGGAATCGAACCCGTGTTTTCAGAATGAGAATCTGGCGTCCTGACCGCTAGACGATGGGACCATTCAGCAGGCTTTTACCAGCTTATAATGAAAACCTGGTGTTTTCAAGAATAATTATAAAAAAATCGCACCCAAACAGGTGCGCAAATTTTTTGGTTGGGCCACACGGGCTGTAATTCCCAACGCTTCGCTTTTGGGCCCCTTTCGTGTCGTAAGGCTCAAACTTAGTAAGACTCGTTTTCGCCAACTATCCACTCCGAACCGCGCGGTTCTGTCTTCCGCAAAACTCAACCAAAATAAAAACGCCACAAGGGCGTTTTAATTTTGGTTGGGCCACACGGATTCGAACCGCGATAAAGAGAACCAAAATCTCTTGTCCTACCGTTAGACGACGCCCCAAAAGCTTCAAAATTATAACTAACTAATATAAAAAATCAATAGAAAATAATTATCTACAAATGATGCGTTAATAAGCTTGTATGAAATGCTCCCATTTGTTTTTTAAACTCTGTTAGCATTTTTTTGTAATTTTGTTCTGTTGATTCAATTATTGTTCTGCTGTTATTTGTTATAATATCCATACGAAAATCATTTACTCTTGAAACAGCCGTAATATTATGCGTTTTTTCTAAATTTTCAGAAGCTCCTTCTAGAACAACACAAAGCTTTTGTATCTCTTGAATAGTTTTTAAAACGTTTTGGGTGATAAGCTCCGCACCTATGCTGCCACCGTATTCACGAATATCATAAAATCTTTCACAAAACGCATATGTTTCCTTAATAGCAGTTTTATAAGTAGGCTGGACAAGTTCCTTGACACCTTGTAATAATACAGGATCTTGTTTGTGAAGTATCATGTTTGAATTCACTTGCTTTGCTGATACTAATGCTGTATTCATTTTTTCGGCATCTGATTTTATCAGATCCAGCATATTTGATTCTTTTTTGTAAAGTCCAGTTGATGAAAAACGTAATAAAAAATTGATTATAGTTTTATAATCAGAGTGATATCTGCCATTAATATTTTTAAGTAGAGTCATCAGAATATCCTTTTTGGCTATTCTCTCTTCCATTTATTATTTGATGCCACCAATTCGGCATTCATTTCGACTGCTCCCCCAGCCTCGTTAATCAATAATTCGCCAGCACATATTTCGGCGTAATCCAATGGATGTGAAATAAAACCATCAAATTTCCCGGCGGCAACCCATGCAAGATCCAAAGCTGGACAACCAGTAATACGGACATCCCCATTAGCTTTGAAATCATCAGAGCCCAAGCCCAATGTTAAATCCGCGGATTCTTTTATTCCGGAAACCTTGATTCGCGCAGAATGAAATGCGGAAAATGCGAATGCACCACATCCGGCCTCGGCATAATATAATCTTTCATCAATTGGGCTGTATACCAATGCAATTTTTGTTTCATTGTTTGATCGCAAAGCCAACGAAATTGCAAAATGTGGATTTCCACGTACAAAATTTTTAGCCCCTGAAAATGCCAAAACAAATTCATCCCGTCCATCACCCTCATGGGAATAGTTTGGTGTTAAAACACCAGCGTTTGGGCGAACCAGAGTTAAATTACGTAAAATGGATTCTTCTATTCTTATTGCGGCTTTTTTTACAAAGTCGCGGGCACCAGAAAGAGATTGTTGCAGGTTTTCAACTTCCCCAAAATCATGACGTAATCCAGCCCCAGTTTGCGCTAATGCTGCAAACATTTTATTTAATTCCGAAGAGCCTTTGATCAGATTTTCTTTTTTCATTTCTTGTGCTTTTAAAAATAAAAGCCAGCGTGAACGCTGGGCTTATTAAAATTTGAACCCGTCGAATTTTTTCTTAAAGTCAGCGGCACGTTGACCCTTGTCTGCAGTGGCACGTTGACCAGTCCAAGCAGAGTGGTTCAGATTATCAACAGATAAAACCAAATCCTTGTTCGCGGACGAGAACATTTTTATTGTTTTGCCATCTGTCCGGGTAACTTTGATTTCATGGTATTCTGGATGAGTGTTTTTCTTCATAGTTAAACCTTTTTTTAGCTTGCAAATTATACAGGGAAATTTTGTAAAATCAAGTAAGAATAGATATTAATTTAATATCCGCCGACACAACCCAGGTAAAAATTACCCGAAGATTCTATAAAGTTTTGGAATTTACCAGTATTTTTTCCAGAAAACAGGGCCAAAACAGTTCCGGATTCGGTTGCCAGCATATCAGCTATACTTACGCCAAAGCTGGATACTTTCTTGAAAAATCCAGGGGTTGGAAAGATTTCTGCAACAAAAAGTTTGTTTTGATCTTTGTTTTCGTTTATTTGATCTTTGGCGATCGCCATCAAAGTGCAATCTTTGGTCAGGATGATTTTTTCGCAAACTTGAGCTTGTCCACCCAATAATTCTCCCCACCAGCCAGGTACACCAGAAAACACAGGATAATAGAGAATAGCGTCAGGAGTGGTCTTGAAAAATTCAACCATATCGAAATCTGTGGGTGTCAAACAAGGCATTTCCCCATGACGATCTGAAATAATCCGTCTGGCCGATTGATAGGTGTCCGAATCGCGGGTCCCTCTGGTGGGCCAGAATAAAAACGGGGAACGTATGGTTTTATAAGTCATTGCTGGAATTATATCAGATTTTAAAGCTTGATTAAAGTCGGTATAGTAAAATAAATTACTTGACTTTTAGTCCTTCTTTATATTTTTCCACCAAGCTTTAACATTACTGGTTATTTTACTGAAATCTTTCTTTGCATCATCATAAAGCTTGGATGGTATTTTGACGTCACTGAACAAAGCCTGAGTTAATGCTGGTATAGCATTCATAAAGATTGCCAAGAATAATCCCATCATTATAATTGTTACCAGACTATCATTATTCATAAACAGGCCATCTATTAAAATTTCAGCCTTGTTTTCAATTATTGCAGTTTGTAAAACACTGGCGCCTTGCCATTTACCAAAAGCCGAATTCAAGAATAACACTGAAAATGCAGTAAATATCCCAACCATTGCGATACCCAATGTATTTTGAACCACTTTATCAATAATACCCTTGATATTCTTTTTCCCATCTGGCAGCACCATCCATGTTTTTCCATCCGCATCTTGGAACAGCCATGCCAGTAACATTAACGGCAACATAACCAGTCCCATCCCTAATTCTATGAAAGTTTGTAAGAAATAAAGTGGGATTGGCAGCAGGGCAAAGAAAAATAAAACGACAATTAAAAGCCCAGCTAAAAACATAACTACATTCGGAAAAATTGGAATGTTAAATATCAGCTTGTACATATATTTATCGTTAAATGCCATATTCATAATTGTCCAACCCGCTGTCATTCCCAGACCGGTCATTTGATGGACTTGACCTATTTGGCATGCCAGATTATGGCGAAGTTTTGGTGAAAATGCGCCGTTTTTAGATGCTGCTTTATCCGCACTAGAAGGATCCATAACAGCGGTTGCAATCAGGCAAGTTTCAAAAGAATTTTCATTATTTACATCTGGGGCCATTCTTACATCCACCGAATGAGAAAGTGCCAATCCAACATTAAAGATAGGTTCTACGGCTGTGCTGGTTATAAACCTGGGCAATGGGAACGCTAATAACAGTGTTATAAAAGTAAGTTTAAATAAATGTGTTCCCAGTTTTCCAGAAAAATTCCATGCATCAGGAGATTTTGGTTCCCCGTCTATTCCTAGATACCCCTTTAATACTTCCCAACCAAAATATACAGCAGTCAGGGCAAAAGCTATCGGAATACAAACCTGACCAATAGCTGAATAAATACGTGGTAAAACATCTGATAAAACCAATATTATATCATTAAACATCCCACATGACCAACAACTGGAAAAGAAAGATAGAGCATCTGCCATATCAACAGGTGACATAGAGCGATAAATGGAAAATCCAGCAATTGTTACGCCACCAGCAATTGCGCCTATTGCGAGTGGAGCAATTGCCCCTGCGGAAAATGGCAAGAAAGAAAGAAAGATAATCCAAAAATTTTTTAGTTTGTTCACAGACTAATTATATCATAATTTGCCCAGGCTTTTTATGCTATAATACAAAGAAGTGAGAAAAGTACTTTTATCTTTATTATTTTTAATTCTTCCATGTGCAGCTTATGCCTCATGGGGTATTGTTGATTCATTGGATCTTTCCCCATTTATTCCGATAATTTTAGATGCTTTTGTATCTGTTGCTATGGCTACTTATGAATTTTTTGTGGGCAATGGGGACGGGATAATTTATATCTTGGTTTGGGGTTGGTTGGGCTGGTTTATTGGAATGTATTTGGTAAAAATGTATATTCCGCAAAGTTGGCTGGATTTTTTTAATGCCAAGGGTGGACAAATGTGGGATAAACCTTCTGCACTTAAGATTTCTGAAGATGTATTAAAACCATGTATTCGGGGTATAATTGCAGCAGCATTATTACTGCCAATCAAACCACAATATATTACCGGTATAATCGTAGATCCTTTTCTGCAATTTGGGGAAATTTATACACAAAGTATGTCATCAAGTATCAACCAGATGAATGTATCAGCGGGTGTTTCAGAAGAAAGCATTGCTTGCCCCCCCGATTTAATCGAAAAAGGATATATTTCAGAAGACGGGTGCAAATTCTTAATTCGTCCAGTTGCTCAAATAACACACGCAAATAATCAAGTTATCAAACGTGGATTGAAATTTATAACCGATGGGTTATTGGGGTTGATGACTCTGATACCACATGGGGGTCGTGATATTATGAATTTGATAACTGGTATATTTTTGGTATTTACTTTTGTAGCCAGTAATTTCTTTATGGCGCTTTTAATAATCCAGGCGATTTTTGAATTTGGAATGGCTTTGATAATGTACCCATTCAAAGTTTTAATGTTTGTTGCGGATAAAAATGCCAAGGGTTGGGTTAACCCATGGCCAGCATTCAGTCAGATAATAGAAAGCTTGAAAAAACTAGTAATAACTATGATTGCTTGTGTGTTTATTTTGGTTATAAATATTGCCGCAATCAAGGCTTTGTTTAATTTTAATCATTCAACATTTGTTGTGGCTGCTGGTGGTTCTGCGTCCAGCAATGTCCCAGTTGTTGCAAATACTCCGATGGGCTTTGGTGGGCATTCTGTAATTTGGATGTCATCTGTTTTGACATTCTTTTTAATGTTTAAAATTTTTGAAATAACTAAAAAACAGTTGCTGGATTATACAGGCAAGGGTTCAGATAGTTTGTATAACAAAGCTGTTGGCGATACTAAAAATGCATGGAAAAAAACAAATGAGTGGCGCAAAGGTATTAATAAAGCTATGGGATGGTTTAAAAAGAAATGAACGGACTGATCGAATCTTCGGTGCAATGTTGGAGCTGTCCTGTATTTGACCGTTTGTTCCAAGTTATTTCTGCCACCACCAGCGCTGTTTACGGAAAGATGTCGTTATTGGCTGCAGTTTTATTATGTGTTTTTGTTGCTTTTTATATTTTGTATTCGGTTGTAACAAACTTGCGCGCAAAAGATAAAATGGAACCGATGTATCAATCTTATTTGAAACCAGTAATAATAAATTCTTTATTCGTAATTACTATTTTGGGATTGGGTGTTATGGTTCCCAGGTTGGTAACCAGACTCAGTTTTGAACCTGTGGCGGATATGACGCTGGTTTATACCCAATCAATGTTAAATACAAATCCAGATCAAGTTGCGCAAAAGGTAGTATATACCCCAGAAAAAATGTCCGAAGATGGATTTTATCGTCCCGAGTTACGCGACAAAATAATTTTATTGATGAAGACCAGTATTACCCAATTTCAATCAATGATGAAACTGGGTATGGCAATAATGGACAAGGCATTTGAATGGAAAGCACTTTTGGGAGTTGGTGCGCTGGTAAAACATATTATGATATTTTTTATGGGGTTGTATGTTGTTTGGGCGTTTTTTAAATTGTTTATAAAGTTTTGTTTTTATTTTGCTGATGTTGTAATTGATATGACTTTTTTTGCCTTTTTCTTTCCATTTATGACTGTTTTGTGGGTGTTTAAAAATTCTAAAAGCGCGGATTGGGTAAAAAATATGAGCAGTAAAATAACACCTGCATTTTTCCAAAATTTAATAAACTCTATCGTTTCATTAGCAACAGTTGTTATAACTTATGTTGTAATTATGGTTATAATTACAAAGTTCTTTGCTGGACCAAATATTGATGTCACAGAAGTAATGAATGGAAATATATTGGCCAGTGATATATCAGATGATAATTTGGCTATGGTTTCTTTGGGTGGAGTTTTAGTATTGGTTTATATTGTTGGATACTTATCAGAAAATATTAAACAAGTTGCCAAAGCAATTACAGATGCGTTTAATATAACTGAAAGAACTGAAGTCGGCGAAAAACTTGGTGAAGATGCATTAAAGGTTGGAAAAAACACATTTGATTTTGCAAAAAATACTGGAAAAACTCTTTGGACTGCGATCACTGGTAAAGATACCGATAAAAAAGATGGTGAAAAAGAAGATAAAAAAGAAAAATAGTTTATGTGGAAATCTAAAATAATTTTAATGGCCGTCAAAGCGATAATGTGGATTATCGCCATTGGTATTGGAATTTGGTATTTGTCATCCAGTATAAATGGTGATTCTATTACATACGCCAGTATGAACAGTTTTCTGCACGCAACCGGTGCTTGCCATGGCGATGTGTGTGATATATCACAAAGTAATGGTTGCTTTTTGTGTCCTTATGTTACCCAATTGTTCAATGTAATTGGTATGGCGACAAAAAGCTTTTGGGATGCGTTGGTTGCCAATCTATGGATTTTAATTGCGATGGGATTTGTAATTTTTATGTTGAGACATACCTGGAAGAAATTGGCTGAAGCCAACAAAGAAAATATTAAAATGACCACCAAGTCCAGAGATTTTAATTTCAAGGATTGGTTTGATCCAATATGGAAACAATTTGCCAGGGTTTTATTTGTAGGTGCATTTTTGGGTGCATTAAGTTTTGGTGGAACAACAGTTTTAAAAACTGTATCAGATATTACAATCCGCCCAGTTATGTATGTTGGATCTGAACTTGCCATGGCTGCAACGGGCATAGGTTCTGATGCAATGTGTCCAGCGTTGGAAACTCAAAATTCAGATAATGTGATTGGTCCAGCATTAAAACCATTTATGTGTATTGTTGGCAATGCCAGCAGTGTTATTTTAGCTGGGGCGTCTGGTGGATTTTCTTTGATGAATTTCGCATGGATGGGAATGGGGGGTGGCTTGTTTACTTGGTTGGCTGGATTGGGCTTGGTAATAATGTTTTTAATTATCGGATTTGGTTTGTTTTTTGATATTTTAAATGTCGTCTTCAGATTGGTATTTATAATTATATTCCTGCCCGTTATTATTGCCAGTTATGCATATGAAAATGGCGTGTTAAAGGGTGCAGTGGGCAAATCGGTTGATATGCTTGTAAATTGTGCGGTCAGGGTAATTGTAATTACGTTGAAAGTTCTAATAATTTATACAATCGTTGCATATGCTGCGGATGAATATTTCCCGGGGCCTGTGGATGGGTATTCTGTAATTACTCCACCTGGATTTGCAGGAATGCAATCGGCGCAAAATTCATCAAATAAAATTGTAGCCCAAGTATTTTCAGATTGTGAAAAAGTATCTGTTCAAGATGGCAAAATGAATAAAGATTTATTCAAAGCATGTTTTGACCGCACCAGTGCAACCATTGAAGCATCGCACCCAGGGGCGTTTGACTTTATGCGTAATGGTTGGGACTTTCTTATGATTATGTTGGGAATATTTCTGTTATATTTTTATGTTATCAGTAAAAAATTGGATGAAGTTTTTGTTGGTGATGGTGCAGGCAAAGATCCAATATTTAATATAGGAAACTCGTTCAAAGAAATGGGGCAAAAGTTATGGAGTATTCCATCGGGAATAACCAAGATGATTACAGATGCTATGGAAAAAGGAAGTAAATAATAAAATATGAATTTATTTAAATTAAATCTTAAAAAAATAAAGATATTTTGCAAATTTGCTTTGGTTGCTTTTTGTTTGTTTTTTGTTTCTCCGGTAAGTGCAGCTGGCAATGTTCCAAATGGTGGGGATATTTCTGATTATGGTGTTTGGGCAACGGAACACAATAGACAGCTTTTGTTAGATAGCTTGTCTTCGGACGTAAGTTCGTTTTATAAACCCATAGTTGATGATTATGTTCCAGTAGAGGCACGAGTTGGTAAAGTACTGATTGATGCATTAGATAAAGTTGGGGAATCTTTACAACGCAGTTTGTTTAATTTTATTCAAATATTTCTGGGTGTTTTGTTGGCTTTTTGGTTAATGCTTGAAGCATATAATTTAATTAAATCCAAGGGCGATGTAAAGAAAACCACAATGGAAATAGTTAAAAAAACTGTATTGGTATCAATTTGGATTTGGGTTTTAAATAATGATCCCGGACAGATTTTTATGACTATATTTGGGCCTATAATTAAAGTTGGCAGTTATACATCTGATTTAATTTTGAACTCGGTTGTTTCAGAAGCAGGCAAAATTAATTTGCCAGATACCTGTGGGGCTATACATAATTTTGTTGGCGGTAATGGTTATACTGCGGATTTGATTTGTATGCCGACACGTTTGTCTGGATTTTTTTATACTTGTATTACGGCTGGATTTAAATGGATGTGGGCCGGCTTGGGCCACAGTGCGCTGACCTTTGTTGCGGGTGCTGTGTTTGTGGTTATGTTTACTATAAATTTATGGAAATTTGCATTATTGGCATTGGGGGTAATCGTTGATTTATTCTTGGCAATTATCTTATTGCCATTTACCGCGGTCAAGGAATGTTTTGGTAAAGGCACCAGTTTACAAGGGGTTGTGGGTAATATATTTAATGCTTTTGCGGGGCTTTTCAAAGCTGTCAGTTTGAATGATCAAATAATGCGTTTTATCAAGGCAGTTATTTACTTTATAGTATTATCTGTAATGGCGGCAATTGGCGCGGCGTTACTCGGTGGGGTGGTTAATGCTGATTTATCTTCGGTAACACCATCTGTTGAAAGTGATAGCTTTATGTCCGTTTTAATAGTTGGTTGTTTGGTGTCGTATTTGGTTTCTCAATCAGCAAAATTGGCCGAGAATTTAGGCGGCAAGATAGATGGCTCGTTTGGTGAAAAAGTTCAAGGGGATATTAAAAATCTTTGGGATAAAACAAAAAAGCAAGTTATGGATTGGCGAAAAATTTATAAAGAATCAAAAAAGTAAATTGATAATTGATAAATATTGCGCTAGAATAGATAAAATTTACAGGAGAAAAAATGTTATCAATGATGTTATCTAACTTGGGTTATGAGATGGGCAGTGGTTTATCTTTTGCCTGTGGCTTTCTGGTCGCTTTATTTATAATGTTGGTATTCGGGCGAAAATATATAAACGCTATGGTTCGTTTACAAAAAAAGGGACAACCAATCAGTGAAAATGTTCCACAATCTCATTTGGCCAAAGCAGGAACACCAACAATTGGCGGTGGGTTATTATTATTGGCCATTATTATATCCAGTTTTTTATTTATGGATTTTGCAAATCCAACCCCTTGGATTGCGATTGGCGCACTGATTTGGTTTGGTGTAATTGGATTTGCAGATGATTATAAAAAGGTAACCAGCCAAAGCAAAAAAGCCTCCAATGGTTTATCGGCAAAAATGCGTCTTTTATTAGAAGGTTTGGGGGTTATTGCTTTGGCATATTGTGCGAATGCTGTAATGCCTTTCTATTTACCATCTTATTCTGTTGCTTTCCCAGGGGGCTATGTTTTTCCAATTGGAATTTTGTATTTTGGTTTTGCTTATTTTGTAATTGCTGGAACCGCAAATGCTGCAAATATAACTGATGGTTTAGATGGAATGTTATCAAAAATATATCTGCCAATATTGATTGTTTTGTTGGTTGCTTTGTTTGGTGCAACACGTGTTGGATTTATTCCATATTCTTTATTGTTGCCAGAAGCCGTGGGATTATTCCCTGTGTTGGGCGCAGCATTTGGTGCGCTGGTTGGATTTTTATGGTTTAATTCAGCGCCAGCACAGATTTTTATGGGCGATACTGGCAGTTTGGCATTGGGCGGATTTGTTGGAACAATATCAATGTTGTTAAAAGTCGAGATTGTAATTGGTATTGCCAGTTTGATGATGGTTGCGATTTTAGCATCCAGTTTTATTCAAATATTTGTTTATAAATTAACCAAAAAAAATGGAGTGGGCAAGCGTGTATTCTTGCGTGCGCCATTACATCATCATTTTGAAGAAAAGGGTTTGCCAGAATCAAAAATCGTAGAAAGATTTTTCATAATGTCGATTTTGTTCAGTGGTGTGGCTCTGTTGCTGTTAAGGTTATAAAATGATAAAACGTGGTGAAGAAAGTACTTTGACCAGCTGGTATTTTGAAATAGACAGGCGTTTATTCTGGTGTGTGTTAATAATGTTTGTTGTAGGTTTGTGGGCGATGGTATCTGCCGGCAGTGTTGCGGCCGAGCGTCTTAATCCCCCCCAGCCATGGCATTTCTTTTTGATAAAGGCAATACCTCTGTACATAATTGGTTTAATAACTTTGATGGTTTCATCTTTTTTAAATCGTCGTCAAATAATGATTGTCAGTGTATTAAATGTATTGGTTTGTGGATTACTTTTGATTGCGACATTAATTATGCCGGCAGCGGTCAAGGGTTCTGCTAGATGGGTTGATTTAGGTTTCGCATCTGTTATGCCTAGTGATTTATTAAAGCCTGGCTTTATAATTATAACTGCTTGGTTTTTAACCAGGCTTGAAAAATTGGCACCTGGGGATATATTTTTTTCAAAACGGGTTTGGAAATGGGACGGGTGGCCAGTTTATTTATCAGCATTTCTACCGATGTTGATTATTATTTTAACTCACCCTGACTTTGGTTCTTTTACTCTTTATTCATTGGTATTTTGTGTAATGATATTTTTGGCAGGGCTGCCCATGTACTTTATACCTGTTTTAATAGGATTGGGATTTGGTGCTGGTGTGTTTGCATTTTTTACTATGGCTCACGTTAGATTGCGTATATTGGGATTTCTGGGACTAGCGGGTGGTGGTGATAATTACCAAATCAGAAAATCGGTCGAGGCAGTTCAACATGGCGGTCTGTTTGGTCGCGCCGAAGATAGTTTTATAAAGCAATCATTGCCTGATGCACATACAGACTTTGTGTTTTCAGCCATAGCAGAAGACTCTGGCGCAATAATTGCATGTATCTTATTACTGGGATTTTTATATATATTAAAACGTTTGGCAGCAAACGCGATGAGCGCCAAAGATAAAATGGTATTTTATGCATGTGGTGGAATGATGGCTTTGTTTGGTGCCCAGGTATGTATTAATATAATGTCAACATTGGGATTATTCCCACCAAAGGGAATGACTTTACCGTTTATTTCATATGGGGGGTCTTCCTTCGTTGCTTTTTGTCTAGCATTTGGTATGATTATTGCATTGGTTCGTGAAGATAAGTGGAAATAGATATAAACAGAGGTAAGTGATGAAAATTTGGATAGCAACCGGTGGAACCGGTGGACATATTTTTCCAGCAATCAGTGTTGCTGAAGAATTAGTGCGTCGTCATCATCGTGTTATTATTTCCAGTGATGGCCGCGGAATGCCAATTGTTAAAAAGAGCAAGCCTTTACGTTCTGGATCTGCTTTTATTTGGGCATCGGGGGTCGGTGCAAAATCAAAAATTCAACAAATTGTTGCGTTGTTTAAAATTGCTGTTTCCGCATTTGTAATGACTTTGCGTTTTATAATTTTTAAACCAACGCGTGTAGTTGCGTTTGGTGGATATTCGTCTGTGCCGGTGGTGTTTGCCGCCAGAATATGGAAAATACCGACATTATTACATGAACAAAATGCTCACATTGGTCGTGCTAATTTATTTGCTCTGCGCTGGATTGATAAATTGATGACCAGTTTTCCAAATGTAAAGGGTATTCCAGAATCCAAGGTAAAAATTATTTATACTGGATTACCAGTACGCAGGGAATTCTTAATAGAAAAAGAGTATAATCAAACAACAAATGAAAATCGTTTATTGGTTACGGGTGGCAGTTTAGGAGCACAAATTATAGATGAGGTTGTCCCTGATGCGATTATGAATTTACCAATGACGTTTCGTAAAAAATTATTTATAACACAACAGACAAGACCTGAAAATGTTGCGCGCCTGCAAAGGTTTTATGCTAGTAATGGAATCAAGGCTAATGTAGTCAGCTTTATAAATGATATGGCGGATGCATTAGGCTCGGCAGAATTGATAATCAGTCGTGGTGGTGCCAGCACTATCGCAGAAATGCAAGCCATGGGTCGTCCAGCAATTATTGTTCCATTGGGAATAAATCCTGATCAGATTGCAAATGCAGAAGCTTTCGCGATAACTGGTGGGGCAATCGCAATCGAGCAAAAAAAGTTCACGGCAAAATGGCTGTCCGCAACGCTAGAAGAATTATTTGAAAATCCAGCCAGATTAAAAAAAATGGCGGACAAGGCGAAAATCCCAAACAAAGCCGTTGAAAATATAGTCAAAGAAATTTTGTTATAAAAAACTTGATTATATAATAATTATAATTTATAATCATTTTCGCATTTAAAGAATAATGAAAATGATACAAAAAGAATTTATAAATATTATTGAACAAAATATGGTTGTTTTAGCCTGGTTGTCGGATACTTTGAAAAGACCGACCAATGTTTTATTACGCCGTCCCAGACAACAACTGGAAATTTTAGTTCGTTTACATTTGGGTGGTCGTTCCAAATTAAAAGATATTGCTGCACGTGAATATACGCCTGCTTCAAATTTGTGTTCGGTGTTTCGTATACTGGAACAAGAGGGCTTTGTAAAACGTGAAATTGATAAAGATGACCGTCGCAATACCTGGTATTCTGTTACATCAAGTGGTACAAAATTGGCACGAAAAACCATAGATGCTTTTCGTAGACGTGTAGCGGAACTTTTTTCTGAAATATCGGATGAAGACGAAAAGAAATTAACAGAGGCACTTAAAAGTATGAATGTTATCTTAAATAAAATAAAACAGGAAAAAATATGAAAAAAATAGCGATATTATTATCTTTGGTTATAGTTAGTTTTATGCAAAATGCGTTTGCTCGTGATTTATCTTTCAATGATGCAGTGAATATGATTTTGGTTGAATCCAATGATTTAAAAAAAGCGGATGCAAATGTAAAAAAGGTCCAGGCTCAATTAGCTGCTGTAAATTCTAATCGTTGGTTTCATATCGATGGTACAGCAACTTATATGAATCTGGTAAATGTTAAAGATCCCAGTAATCCAAATGGTGTTGAATTACCACCAGAATTAGGTGGATTGATTTATACAATGACAGGGATTGGTGGAACAGTTGTAATTCCTGATAATCTTATGGTTGCCGGTGTTACAATTACACAGCCAATTTATACTTTTGGAAAGATAGGGAATGCGGTTGACGCAATGCACAGCGCGGTTCAAATGTCCATCAGTGGCAAAGAATTGGCCACGCGTGAGATTCGCTATAGTGCAGCACAATTATATTGGACAGCAAAAATGGCGGACGAAGCGGTTAAAATTTATGAAAAATCTTTAAACGAATCTTATGCTGCAAAAAAGAAATTAACCAGTGCCGGTCGTGCTTCGCGGGCTAATTTAGTAAAGATAGAAGCAGATATTGCTGTTAAAGAAATTACACTTTCTGACGCCCAGTTTAATCGTGATACTGCAAATCGTATGCTAAAAATTATGGCTGGAATTGATGTTAATGAAGACTTGGTTTTAATTGATGATTTTCCATCAACGTTTAATGAATTAAACGCTGGCAAAATGGATACAAATCCAGAATGGGATATGTTAGAACGTCGGGTTCAAATGAACGAACAAAATGCCAGTGCAAAACGTGCTGGGTATTTACCAACATTAGCAGCAACGGCATCTTATAATTATGTCGCATCAAATGATGATGCAGAATTTTGGCATGGGGATAAAACCCAAAATGCATATTGGGGGGTGTCTTTGTCTGTTCCAATTTTTGATGGTGGATTAAATCGCGCAAATGCAACAGCTGCAGCAATGGATGCCCAGGTTGCACGTGAAGATTTAGATAAATCAAAAAAACTTAAATCCGAAGAATACCAAACTGCGGTAAATAAATATGATCATTTGCGGGGAAATTTATCAGATTTGGAAAATGCTCGTAATCTGGCCGAAAAAGCATACGGATACAGCCGTGACAGATTCGAAGCAGGTCAAACCAGTGCTGTTGAATTGGCCGATGTTTCTGCTGCTTTGTCCCAAACAAATATGGCGGTATTGAATGCTAAATACAATTTGGTAATGTCCCAAGAACAAGTAAAAAAGTTGAATAAATGAAAAAATATAAAAAAATAATTTATGTTTTAATTGGTATCGCTTTTGCTTTTTGGATTGGTTTTCGTATCAATTCAATTTATCAAGAATCAAAACGCCAAGTATTTAATTCTGCGCGCCAGGCAGAACTGCCAGTTGAAACAATGATTGCACATCGGCAAACAAATGTTTTACGAGAACCAGTATTTGTTAAAAATAATCGTGCATTCATAGCAGCTTCTCGCATAAAAAGATTTCGTGTGGGACAAAGTATAGGTAACGGACGTATAATATCGGTTGCAAATCAACTGGATTTAGATACAGGAATGTATCTGGTAAAAACATCTGGGACAAGTGATGGGGATAATTTTGCCCTGCAAACATATACTGGTTTTTTTATTCCAGAATATGCGGTAAATGATGGCAAAGTAATGGTATCTGAAAATGGAATGGCCACAATTAAAGATGTAGAAATTATAGATAGTGATGCAGATAATTTTTTAATAAAGTCGGGAATTAACGATGGCGATATTATAATATTGTCACGTGTGGAATCTGGAACCATGGTGAAAACAAATGATTAAGTTTTTCGTAAAAAGGCCAATAACAACATTAATGTTTGTTTTGTTTTGGGTGGTTTTGGGGATTGTGTCCCTGCCAAAAATGAATGTGGAAAGAACCCCAGCTATCGATTTCCCAATGGTAACGGCAACCTTTATTTATCCAGGTGCTACGCCCGAAGAAATTGAATCCCAGGTTATTAAAAAAGCAGAAGATTCTATATCCGAAGTTGCAGAATTAAAAAAATTAACCACCCAAGTTTTTGAAAATGGCGGCTATGTAATGGCTGAGTTTAATTTGGGTGTTAATGTTAATGATAAAGCATCTGAAATAAAAGCAAAGCTGGATTCAATCTCGTCAGAATTTCCATCAGATTTAAAAAAACCAGTTGTTGAAAAATTAAATCCTTTACAAGAATCGGTAGTTGATATTGTTTTACAGGGTGCAGATTCTCGAGATCTGGAACAATACGTGAAAGATATCTTGTCTAATAAAATAACAGAATTACCGGGTGTTGCGAATATATCTGTTTTTGGTGGCCGCGAACGCGCAATAAGGATCTTTATGAATCCAGAATTAATGGCTGCTCGTGGTGTTGCGGTTATGGATGTTGTATCTGCATTGGGGTCCAAAAATTTGAATGTTCCAGGCGGTAAAATAGAGTCTGGAACAAACTCATCAAATGTTCGTTTTATTGGTGAATTTCAATCAATTGATGATATAAATAATTTACGCATTACTACGTCCGAGGGGCAAAATTTTCAATTAAGAGAAATAGCAAAAGTTGTTGATGATGCACGTGATGTTGAAACTGGTGCGCGCTATAATGGTGACAACGTTATTATGGTTTCTGTTATCAAGGCATCTGATGGTAATGCAATAAATATATCATCAGCATTGCGTAAAAGTCTGCCATCTTTCCAGGCTGATATGCAGTCTAGATTTCCAAATTCTGAAATGAAAATTATTTCAGATTCTTCTACCACAATTGCCAGTGAAACATACAGTACGGTTTACGGAATAATCTTGGGAATTTTATTTACGGTTATTGTTTTGTTGGGATTTACCAGAAATTGGCATTCCACATTTATTGCCGGGGTTGTTATTCCTTCGTCTTTGGTTGCTGGATTCTTCTTTATGAATGGTAGTGGGTTTACAGTTAATACGATGACTTTGTTGGCATGTTCTTCGGCGTTGGGTACGTTGGTGTCAAATGCAATTATTTTGATTGAATCTGCAATCCAAGAAATGCATAAGGGCAAAGATTCCAAACAGGCCGCAATAGACGGCACTAAAAACGTTATGGTTCCAATTTTAGCGGGCGTTGGAACAAACGTAGTTGTGTTTTTACCATTGGCATTTATGGGTGGTATTGCTGGACAATTTATGACTCAATTTGGATTAACTGTTGTTTATGTTACATTATTGTCTTTGATGTTTTCTTTTACTTTGACACCAATGATGATTGGTATGTTTCTGCGTCCTTCAAAAAAACAAAATAAAACCAAGGCAATCAGCGCGGAAGCTAAAAAGCAAGCAATGCCACGTTTTCGTAAATTATTTGATTACCAGGCTAAACATCCATGGCGCGTTATATTAATCAGCGCGGCTGTTCTGGTATTATCAATTGGTTTATTAAAATTTGTTGGTAATGAATTTTCGCCCAGCACAGATACAGGTGAAATAATTTTAAATGCACGTGCTCCGATGGGAAGTACTTTTGAAAAATCGGAATTGATTGCGCAAGAAATAGAAAAAAAATTACAAGAGTTTCCAGAGGTAAAATCTACATCTGTAAAAATAGGCGAACGTGGGCTGCAAAACATATACGTTAAAATAAAATTGGTTGATAAAGCAGATAGAAATATTTCAGATAAATTACTGGTTCAAAAAATGTTGCCAAAGCTGGCTGAAATTCCAGATGCTGAAATTCAAATTCGTGCGGGCCAAAGTATGGGAAGTGGCTCAATCTCTTCGGACTTGGTTTTGAATATAATTGGTGAAGATGATGCCAAGCGTGATGCGTACGCAGCCCAAGCATTAAAACTGATAAATCAAATTCCAGAGGTCCAAAGTGCAGTTCTGGCGCAGCAAGATCCTGCATCAGAAATCAGATTTATTCCAGACGATACCAGTATGAATTTCTGGGGTATAAAAAATGCCTATGCAGGATTAACTTTGCGTACAGCGGTATTTGGAAATGACTCGTACAAATATAAAGAGCAAGGCAAAGAATATCCAATTATATTGGAATTTGCCAAACCATTTGTAACCCAGGGTATGTTTGACAGTGTTTATGTTAATTCGCAAAAAGGATTAGTACCTTTATCAAAATTGGGCGCTATAAAGAATGTTAGTGCTACACCAGATATTCGTCGTCTGGATAAAAACAGAATTACTGAGATTGATATTAATTTAGGTAAATCTACAATTGGACCAGTACAGAAAAAGATAGAAAAAGAACTGGCAACTATAAATTGGGAAAATGGATATAATGCTGCATTTGGTGGTATGTCTGAAATTCAAAGCGATACAAACACCGAAATTGGAACAACATTCTTGTTGGCTACAATTTTAACATTTATGTTATTAGCGGCAATTTTGAATTCTTTGGTACATCCGTTTACAATCGCAACCTCTATCCTTACCAGTTTTGCGGGTGTATTTGTTTTGATGTTTTTATCTGGTGCAACTATAAACGTTGCTGCATTGTTGGCGATTGTTATGTTGGCTGGATTAGTGGTTAATAATAATATTTTGGTTCTAGAGCCTGCAATCATCAGAATAAATAATGGTGAAAAACCAATAGATGCCCTGTGGGCGGAATTTGTTGATAAAAAAACGATGATACTGATGACATCAATTGCAATTATGACCGGTATGTTGCCACAATTATGGAGCTCGGACGGAATGAAGACATCAATGTCGGCGGTTATGATTGGTGGTATGTTCGCCAGTTTGATATGGACATTTGCCCTGACTCCAGCATTGTTCTTGTTGATGGAGAAGGTAAGACACAAGTATAAAGATATAAAGGAAAGAAAGCATGCTTAAGAAACAAAAGGTAGTAGTATTTGATTTTGACGGAACAATGAACGCCCGTGATGCAAATTTGGAATTTGGGAAATATTGCTTTAAACATAGTTTGCGCCCTTGGCTGTTTTTACCGGTAATATTTTTTGGGGCATTTTTGTATTTATTTGATTTTAAAACGACACGGGTTCGCCCAATTAAAAAAATATGGCGCGAAGTTATGCGACGCTTTGTAAGTAAAAAGTTGATAAAAAAACTAGCACCAGAATTTATAAAACAACACAGAAAATTGCGTTGGATTTGGGTAAATTCTGTTGTTGCAAAAGAACTGGCGGCACGTGACGTAAAAGTAATTTTAATTTCCGCGGGTCCAGATTTTTTAATTCCGCATTTGGTAAATGATTTGAAATTTGATGCAGTTTTAA
>CAZPLT010000003.1:0-50406 GCA_964587855.1 uncultured Muribaculaceae bacterium
TATGCCATTTGGAATGTCCGCTCATATTTGACCTTTTGATTATTTGTTCTATAATGACGTCAAAAGGATAACAAATGATTGGAAAATTGCAAGGAATAGTTGATTATATCGGCGATGATTTTGTCATAATCATGGCTGGGGGCGTGGGGTACAAAGTATTTACGTCCGCGCGGCTGTGCGTGGGGGACGTGGCCACTTTGTGGATTGAAACAATCGTCCGCGAAGATTCATTTCGTTTGTTTGGATTTGAAAGTATTACCGCCCAAGACTTATTTAATAAATTAACTGGTGTCAGTGGCGTCGGCCCCAAGGTCGCAATGAGCATACTGGGCGCGTTCAGGACAGATGTTTTGATGACCGCGATAACATGTGGCGATGCCAAGACGATAACCGCCGCCCCGGGTGTTGGTAAGAAAGTGGCCGAGAAAATTATCCTGGAACTAAAAAGCAAATGCGCAGATTTCAAAATGCAGGGCACGGGGGATTTTGAATCTGGTAATAACACATTGGGTGATTTATTGGCTGCGCTGGAATCATTGGGATACAGACGCACAGACGTTGCAGAAATGGCACAAAAACTGATTCGCGAAAATCCAGATTGTGATATTGGTGCGCTGGTCAGATTGGCGTTGAAAGGGATTGGTAAATAAATGAATGATACAATTTTTGCGTTATCTTCGGGGCGGGGCAAAGCTGGCGTTGCAGTTGTGCGCGTCAGTGGAAATAATTTGCAAAACATATTTAATAAAATCATAAATAAAAAATCTGAAATAAAAAATCGTTATGCATATCTGACAGATTTGGTTGATGAAAATGGTGGCTTGATAGATAAAGCAATTGCGATTTATTTTCCCGCGCCAAATTCTTTTACCGGCGAAGATGTTATAGAATTTCATATTCATGGCAGTGATGCTGTTTTACAAAAATTGTTTACTACATTAAATGTTTATGGTGCACGTATGGCAAATCCGGGCGAATTTTCACGTCGTGCGTTTGATAATAATAAAATGGATTTAACCGAAGCAGATGGTTTGTGTGCCTTGTTGTCAGCACGCACTGAACATCAGCGTAAATTAGCACTGAAATCTATATCTGGCGGTGACAGCACGGTTTATGAAAAGTGGCGTGCACAGATGGTTGAAATTTCTGCCTATGCCGCCGCTATTTTGGATTATTCATCGGATGATTTACCAAAGAATATTAGCGAAAAGATATTGACGGGGGTACAAAAATTACGCACCCAAATTTCAAATGCTATTTCGCGCAGCACGGCTGTGCGCGTCGTCCAGGGCGGGTTTAATATTGTAATTGTTGGTCCCGTGAATGCGGGTAAATCATCGCTGTTTAATCGTTTAGTGGGGGCGACGCGCGCAATAGTCAGTGATATTCCTGGCACAACCCGTGATGTAGTTTCTGCGGATATTGATATGGATGGATATTTGGTTCATATTTCTGATACGGCCGGACTTCGTGAAACAAAAGATGAAATTGAAAAAATAGGAATAGCCCGGGCTAATGAAGAAATTCAAAATGCGGATTTGGTTTTAAGGGTACAAGATTCGAATAAACAAATTACAAACAAAGATAATGAAATCATTGTTTATAATAAGTCTGATTTAAACAAAGATAGTAATAAAAATGGTATCAGTGTTTCTGCTTTGACCGGAGATGGGATAAAAGATTTATTAAATTTAATAAAACAAAAAATGCATACAATGCTGGATGGCGCGGAATCTGATATTGCCGTGAATGAACGAGCAAAGGCGCATTTGATTACTGCCGAAAATGAATTATTAAACGCAGAAAAACAAATAAAAAATATGGATTTATTTGCTGAACATGTTCGCCGCGCGGCCGATGAAATCGGTCAAATATTGGGTGTTATAGGTACATCTGAAATTGCAGATGCAGTATTTGGACAATTGTGTCTGGGAAAATAATAAATTTTCATAATTTTTTTAAAATGTGATACAATATTTGCCAAGAAAGGAACTTTGTTTTGGCATCAGAAAAATATTTATCTATGAAGAAATCTTTAACAGGGTTTTCATTTGCAAATCTTGGTTTGTTTTATGGTTTTGGTAATGCAGTTGTAAATTCTGTTTATGCTTTGGTTTTGATGGATATTTTCCACAGCAGTTCTATCGTTGGTGTTTATACGTCGCTTTCTTATGGTTTGGTAATGTTGTTAACTTTGACTACCAGTGAATTTTTTAGACGGTTTACTAAAACAAGAATATTTTATTCTTCTATGCTTATTGCCGGGATATTTTCATTTATGATGGCTTTTTCAATAAAGCCGGTAACTTTTATTGTCCTGGACCAGGTTTCTTGGTTGCCATGGTTGCTTATAGGTGGAAGTATACCTTTGTTCTTATCAGATTTTTCAAAAAAGATTGGTATGGACAAGCTTAGCGGTCGTTATTATATGTGGTTAAATATAGGTTCTGCAATTGCTCCGATTGTTGCAATGTTTTTTGCAGAAAAATATGGAAATAGATCAGCGTATTTTGTAACAAGTGCAATCATGCTGATTGGATTGATGTATTTTAGTAGTTATAGACTGGTATCAGAAGATAAGCCTATTAAAAAATTAATTCCACGCAGAACACTTCATAGCATTATAAACAATATTCGTCTTTATTTTAAAAATTCTGGGTTGCGCAAAGCGTACTTTATAAATTGTGGGTATTACGCCATATCAATCATAATGAGTATTTATATGCCCATAATTATTGTAGAAGAGAATGGATTTTCAAAAGAATTGCTGGGGTACGTTCTGGCTGCATGTACTTTGCCTTATATTTTAATGGCTGCAATAATGCCAATTATTGCTAAAAAATTTGGAAAAAAAGTCTGTATTTCGATAGGTTTCCTTGTTTTTGCAGCGTTGGCAATGCTAGGAATTTTTGTAAATGGTTATACATTATTGGTACTTTTTATAGCATGGAACTTTGCGGTTGCTATGATAGAATCTTTGCGTGATCTTTTATTTTTTGAATCTGTTAATAATTCAGAGGCATCACGTTTTATTGGCATATTTAATACTGGCGATAATGTTCCTAGATTTATAACTCCGATGGTATGCGCTGGTGTAATCGCAATGACCGGAACGACCAGTTTTGTTCTGATAGTTGCGGCTGCTGTGGCCGTTTTATCTGCTTTGATAATGATGTTGCCAGCAAAAAAATAATTATTGCTAAATTCTGCTTTAATCGTTAATATTTCCTTGATAATTTAAGGAGATTTTTATGGCAAAAAAAGAAGCAGTAAAAGACACCCAGGCACCAACAAAAAACCCCGCATTGGAATCAGCACTGGCACAAATCCAAAAACAATTTGGTAAAGAAGCCATCATGAAAATGGGTGATGGTGCTCATCAAAATATAGAGGCAATATCAACAGGCAGTTTGGGTTTGGATATTGCGCTTGGAATTGGTGGATACCCCAAAGGTCGCATAGTTGAAATTTATGGTCCAGAAAGTTCCGGAAAAACAACATTGGCATTACACGCTGTTGCAGAATCACAAAAGAAAGGCGGTACGTGTGCGTATATTGACGCGGAAAATGCGCTGGATCCATCTTATGCTCGTAAATTGGGCGTGGATGTTACAAACCTTATTATTTCGCAGCCAGATTCTGGCGAACAAGCACTGGAAATTGCAGATACATTGATTAAGTCTGGCGCGGTGGATGTTGTTGTTGTTGATTCTGTCGCAGCATTAGTGACCAAGGCAGAGCTAGAGGGCAACATGGGCGATAGTTATGTTGGCACGACCGCAAGGCTGATGTCTCAATCGCTTAAAAAATTATCTGGCAGTGTTTCGCGCAGCAATACTTTGCTGATTTTCATCAATCAAATTCGTATGAAAATTGGTGTTATGTTTGGAAATCCAGAAACCACATCTGGTGGTAATGCACTTAAATTCTATGCATCTGTTCGTCTTGATATCCGTCGTACTGGCGCGATCAAAGACAAGGAAGATGTTGTTGGAAATGAAACCAGGGTCAAGGTTGTTAAAAACAAAGTTGCCCCACCTTTCCGCACGGTTGATTTCAAAATTATGTATGGTGAAGGAATTTCCCGCACTTCTGAAATTTTGGATATGGGTGTAAAAATGAATTTGATTGAAAAAGCGGGTTCGTTCTATTCTTACAATTCTGAACGCATAGGTCAGGGCGAAGCAAACGCTCGTCAATGGCTGAAAGATAATACAGAAGTGCAAAAAGAGTTGTTGGATAAAATTATGGCAAAGTCTGCAGGTTTGGCCGAAGAAATGACCACTGGTCCAGACTCTGAAGACGATTTGGTAGAATAATATGAAAATTAAAAATATATTTTGGGATGTTGATGGAGTCCTTGCGAATCTTAATTATGCGTATTATAAATTTTTGACACTACATCCAAATTGGCGTGAAAGCTTTGCGGGTCTTGAATATAAAGACCTTGCAAAAGCGCTCCCAAGCAATTCGGATTATGCGGGTTTGGAATTATCAATACACCCGTTTCACGGCGAAGCCATGAATAATGATTTCATAACCTCTGAATTTTACGATGACCGGCCCCTGTATTCAGGTGCGCGTGATATGATTTTGCAACTTTATAATATTGGAATAAATCAAACTACAATGTCCGCAACAGGCGCAGGCCAGCGTAAAGTTGCTCTGCTTGAAAGGCTTATTGGTGATTTACCGGTTGATATAAAAGTCACCCCGCATGGTGACACCAAAGAAGAAAATATGTTGAAGTATATGGCGGAAAATAATTGGAAGCCTGAAGAGACTATATTGGTTGATGACCGGCCGTACAACTTGCGTGCAGCGCTTCGTGCGGGCGTTATGCCTGTGCGATTTCGTAGCGAATTTACTACGGACACACCGGCAGACTTAAAAGTTCCAGAGTTTTATAATTATTCAGAGCTTGTGAAATATATAGAGGAGAATCAGTGATGAAAACATGTGTAATAATCCCTTGCCGTGCAGGGTCTGAAAGATTAGCGAAAAAACATCTTGCTGATATTAATGGAAAATCTTTAATGCAGCGTGTTTATGAATTGGTTATTACAGAATTTAATTCACAAGATGTTTATATTGCTGTTGATAATGATGAATATTTTCAACATGCAGAGAGCTTTGGTGCAAATACAATTATGACTGATCCAGATTGTCCATCTGGTACGGACCGGATTGCGCAGGCGCTGGATACAATCGATCCAAATGGTGATAAATATGACTTTGTTATAAATTTCCAAGGCGATGATGTAAATGTTAATTCAAAAATAAGTCAGCATCTGGCAGAAATTTTGGAAAAAAATAATGCTGATTTAGCAACCGTGGTCCAGCCAATAGACGATGAAAAATTGATTATGAATCCATCTATTGTAAAGGTTGCAATGGTTCAATCAACAGGACGCTGTTTGTATTTCTCACGCAGTCCAATTCCGTTCAACCGTAAAGCAGGTTGCGTCGACAAAGCTTTTTGGCATATTGGAATGTATGCTTATAATTTAAAGTCTTTGCGTAAATTTGTTAAATTACCAGTTGGTGAATTAGAAAAATTAGAAAGTTTGGAACAGCTGCGATTCTTGGAAAATGGTATGAGTGTTTTTGCGGATATTTTGGATGACACCAGAATAAACACAAGCGCACCAGCAGACGTAAATACACCAGAAGATTTAGAAAAAATAAGGAAATATATAAAATGAAACATATAAAAATTTCAGACAAAATTATTTTTGGAAATGATTTACCATTTGTTTTGATTGCTGGACCATGTGCAATGGAGTCGCGTGATCATGCAATGTTTATGGCTGAAAACTTGATGAAAATGACAGATAAACTGGGAATACCATTTGTATTTAAAACCAGTTTTGATAAAGCAAACAGAACCTCAATCACATCAAAGCGTGGTGCTGGTTTGGATTATGCAATGAAAGTATTTGATGAAATTTGTGAAAAACTGGGATGTGCATGCATTACAGATATCCATTTACCTGAGCAAGCAGAAATTGTTGCACCACATGTTGATATGTTGCAAATACCGGCCTTTTTGGCACGTCAAACAGATTTATTGGTTGCGGCTGCAAAAACAGGCAAACCAGTAAATGTAAAAAAACCACAATGGTCTGCACCACAAGATATGAAATCTACATTGGGTAAAATGTATGAATCTGGTAATGAAAACATATTACTGTGTGAACGTGGAACCAGTTTTGGTTATAATAACTATGTTGTTGATATGCGCAGTATTCCATGGATGTCTGCATTGGACGCGCCAGTTGTAATTGATGCAACACACGGGATTCAACAGCCAGCATCCAGTGGTTGCACCAGTGGCGGTGACAGACGTTTGGCGCCGGTTATTGCACGTGCAGCACTTGCGATTGGTGTTGCAGCAGTATTTACCGAAGTACACGAAAATCCAGACAGCGCACCGTGTGATGGACCGAATATGATTAAACTTGCTGATATGGAAAATCAATTACGTATTTGGAAAGAAATAGATGTAATTGCAAAAGCAAATCAAATAGTTTTATAAAAAAACCGGCGAAAAGCCGGTTTTTTAATTCTTTCTGGTTTTCTTTCTAATTGTAGAATCCAGTTCTTTTTTACGAAGTCTGATAATTTGAGGGATAACCTCTACCAGTTCATCATCTTGGATATAAGACAATGCTTCTTCCAACGAAATACGGCGTGGCGGTGCCAAAAATAATTTTTCATCAGCGGTAACACTGCGCATATTGGTTAATTCTTTACCCTTTATCGGATTTACTTCTAAATCGTTTTCTTTGCTGTGTTCGCCAACAATCATTCCACTATAAACCAAAGTTTGTGGTTCAATGAATAATGTTCCGCGTGGTTGCAAATTAAATAAAGCATAGGTTGCGGCCGCGCCATTTTCCATAGAGACCAATACTCCTGGTCTGTATGCTTCGATATCGCCACGATAAAAATCATACTTATCAAATATGCGATTCATAATTCCTGTGCCGCGGGTATCAGTTCTGAACTCGGATAAATAACCAATTAAACCGCGAGATGGGGCCGAAAAACTAACACGTGTTTTTCCAACGCCAGATGGTTTCATTTCTGTAATCATACCCTTGCGCTTGGTCATTTTTTCAATAACTACACCGCTAAATTCATCATCAACATCAATTACAACATCTTCAATTGGTTCCAGTTCGTTATTGTTTTCATCTTTTTGAAACACAACGCGTGGGCGGGATACAGAAAGTTCAAATCCTTCGCGACGCATTGTTTCAATCAAAATTCCCAGTTGCAATTCACCACGCCCGGATACTTCGAAAGATTCATTATTAGCACTTTGTGTAACACGCAAAGCAATATTTGTTTCAGCTTCTTTGAATAATCTTTCGCCAATCATTCGGCTGGTTAATTTCTTACCACCGCTGCGTCCGGCCAATGGACTGGTATTTACAAAAAATGTCATGGTCAGGGTTGGCGGATCAATTGGCAGAGCAGGTATTGGATCATTTACAGATGGATCACATAATGTGTCAGCAACAGTTGCCTTGCCAAAGCCGGCAATAACAACAATGTCCCCAGCGCTGGCTGTTTCCAACGACACTTTTTCTATACCACGATGTTCAATGATTTTTGTAATCTTGGCATTTTCAACAAACTCGCCCTGCATATTAATTGCTTTGACTGCTTGTCCAACACGCACAGTTCCAGATTCTATTTTGCCGGTTAAAATTCTGCCGACGTATGGGTCCGCCTCAAGCGTTGTGGCAAGCATACGAAATGGTGCGTTGATTTCACATTTACCAGATGTACCGCAATCAGGTGCGGGGACATGATCAATAATCAATTGAAATAATGGTGTTAAATCTTTTCGTTCGTCTTTTAAATCACGCACTGCCCAACCATCACGACCAACCGCATAAACATATGGAAAATCAAGTTGCGCATCAGTTGCACCCAATTTATCAAACAAGTCAAACGTTTCACTGAGTACTTCTTCAGGACGTGCGTCGCTGCGGTCAACCTTGTTTATACAAACAATAGGACGCAGGCCCAATTTCAAAGCTTTGCCCAATACGAATTTTGTTTGGGGCAGGGGACCTTCGGATGAATCAACAAGCAAAACAACGCCATCAACCATACTTAAAATACGTTCAACTTCACCACCAAAATCAGCGTGTCCGGGCGTATCAACAATGTTGATTTTATAATCTTTCCATAAAACGCTGGTTGGTTTCGCAGAAATAGTAATCCCGCGTTCGCGTTCCAAATCACCGCTGTCCATTACACGGTCTGCGACACGTTCGTTTTCACGAAATGTGCCAGCCTGTTTTAACATGTTATCAACCAATGTTGTTTTTCCATGGTCAACGTGCGCGATAATTGCGATATTACGAATTTTCATTTAATTTTCTTCTTGGTTTAAATTTCTTGTGCGCCGCATATTACATCAAAAAATATGAGTTTTCAAGCAGTTAAAAAAATAAATCCGGCTTTTGTCGGATTTATAATTGTGTTATGTCTTTTATCCACCTATCTTTTTGCGTCCACCCATTAATGGTTGCAAAGCCTTTGGGATATTTACACTGCCATCTGCGTTTTGATGGTTTTCAATTACCGGCACAATTGCGCGGGGCAGGGCGATACCAGTATTATTCAATGTAGCGCAAAATTTAACCTCGTTCGTGCCATTTTCGCGATATCTGGTATTTGTTCTGCGCGCTTGGAATTCGCCAATGGACGAGCAACTGCCCAGTTCGCGATAGCGACCCTCGCTGGGAACCCAAGCCTCGACATCGTTCATTTTTATTTTGTTAAATCCCATATCCCCAGTGCAGCATTTTAAAACGCGATAAGGCAATTCTAAATCATCCATAACTTCACACAGATTGTTTAACAGATGTTCGTGCATTTCATCGGATTGTTCAGGGGTACAATAGACATATTGTTCAACTTTATGAAATTCATGGATTCTCATAATTCCACGGGTATCACGACCGGCTGCGCCAGCTTCTTTACGAAAGCATTCGCTGAAACCTGCGTATTTTATAGGTAATTCGTTCTCGCCCAAAATTTCATTACTATGCAGAGAATTTAAAATAATTTCTGCAGTTGCTGCTAAACATCTATCTGTACCCATTAATTGAAATACATCGTTTCCCATAATAGAAGGGTTACTGCCTGTAAAATGCCCAGCATCAAAAATTGGTTTTGTTTTTATAATTGCTGGAACCTGGATAAACTTGAATCCCTTATTAATCAATTTTTGTATAACAAATGTTTGTATTGCTAAATCCAATTCTGCGGCTTCGCCCAGCAAAGCATATGTTCTGGTTCCACAAATTTCAGAAATCTTTTCAGGCATCCACCAACCGTTCATATCCAACAATTCCCATTGTGGACGAGGGGTAAATTCATTAAATTCGCGTGGGGTTCCAATACGTTTAACTTCTACATTTCCACTGTCATCTTTGCCCACGGGCGCTTTATCGCTGGGGATTTGAGGAACAGATAAAAGTAATTCGTTTAATGTCGCTTCTTTTTCGGATAATTCCTTTAATTCTTCGGCAATTTCTTCACCGATTTTTTTTGATTGGGCAACCAGCGCTGCGCGCGCATCTGCTGCTGCGCCTGCAATTTGTGTGGTTATTTTGTTTTTATCTGCGGTCTTGGCTTGGGTACTGGTTTTTAATGCACGTACGCGTGAGTCCAATTCCAAAATAGTATCAGTATTATCTGGAAAATTTTTTACCTGGCATGCCCATTTTACTTTATCAGGGTTTTCACGAATGAATTTTATATCTAGCATATCATCACCTTATAATTGAGAAATAAAGTCTGGAAATCCGTTGTCTTCTTCGTCTAGTTTTTCTTCGTTTGTTTCTGTTGGCACTGCGCATTTATCGCGTGGATCACGTGAAGTGTCTATTTTAGATTGTTCGTCGCTTACTACGCGGCCATAGTGTTCAGCCATTTGTAAAAGACGTTCACGTTCAATTTCGTCCGGGGTTTGTCTGGCCTGATCCATATATTGTTTGCGTTTCTGGCGCAGACGATGACAACGTTGAATCATAAGTCCAACAGACATTTGTTTTTTATTATTATTATTTTGCATATTTTTTCTTTTCTATAAGTGGAAATAAATCGCTAGCAAATCATCAAATCGCTTTACGATAATTAATATATTACAACGTGTGAAAATCAATTGCAATAATTTTTTTTTATGGCTATTATCATAGCGTGTAGGAGGGATGCGTCTTGCAAAGTGAAGCTCGTGGAAACTTTTTATTACAGGCTTTGCTTGCGATTGCCCTGATAATGTTTTTCATGCCTTTTGTGGCACAAAAATTATCATCAAAGAAAAACAATTCTGAATTAAGCGCAATTGCACGTCAAGTAAACAGTGCTGCATATGCTGCACATGAATTTATAAAAGCAAGCAAAGACAATATTGCTTATGGTCAGCAAAATTTCAAGGATGAAGATTTTACCGATTTATTGGAACCGTTTGGGCTACCTTTGGGATTTGTTACAAAAACCAGTGCTGATCAAAAGATATCTCTTTTTACGGGAAAAAAAGAATCCGGAATCTTAAGTGTAATTGCTTTACGTGGTGGAAATTTATCTGAACTTAAAAAAAGAGAGTTACTTACACGTATTGGGCCAGACGCGGCCACAGTTGATGAAAATGGAATTTTACATGGAATTGGTGGTTGGGAAAAGAATTTAAAAGATTTTGGAATTAAACCAGATATTTCGGCTGTTTATATTTTGGTTCCATCAGACGATGATTTTTCAGAACTTGTTCGTCGAAAAACAGAAAATATAGCCCGAGCAAAATTTCATACCAATTTGAATATGGGAAATTTTTCTATAAAAAATGTTACTTCATTAACTACAAGAAATGCAGAATTTGATGTGGCTAATTTTGATACGCTTTCTATTACTGGTTCTGGTGGAAATAGAAAATTTAAAAATAATATCAGTTCATTATTTACAAAGCGTGCAGTGTTTCAAAAGGGTGACGAGGATAATCCATTAAGTATTTATCGTGGTGACTTAAAGGCGAATGTATTGTACGCTCAAACATTATTTAAATATGGTCTGCCTGGCAGTGTTTATGTAAACAGTGCATCATTAAATTCTTTATCTATGTCTGCGGGGCATACAGGGTTTTATGGTATGTATGATTGGGACGTCCACAGTGATGTTATTTTAAATAATGTTTCCATAGATACAGAATATCTTGAGGTTAATGGGTTTATAAATGCTTCGCGCGGACAGGATGTTTTTATTGATGAAGATGAGTTGACTTATTCCAGTAAGAGCGGAGTAGAAACAGCAGATATAACTACATCATTTATAACTTTACGGGATCAGATATCTAGCGCTTTATTATCAGGGGATGATAGCGCTATAATTATGGATATTAGACCAGCCGGGGTTTCTGTACTGCCTGATATTTTAGTAGACACTATAAATAATGATAATTTTCAAATACTTAAAAATCCAGATTTAGATGATGGGGAAGTTGTTACTTGTAGAAGTATAATTTCATCGCTTTCTTCTTCATCAACTTATAATTCAAAATCAGTAGTTCAAAATATTATTTGCCAATTTGTATTTTGGCAACGGTTAGAACGTCGTATAGATATTAAACAATGTTTGATAGATGGAAACAGTAATTGCGGGTAATTATATTGATAAAAAATAACAGTAATCTTTATAAAGAACAAAGTGGTTCAGGTTTAATGGAAACCTTGCTGGCAATAGCAATTGTTGGTGCGTTAATGCCCTTTGCTTATAATGGCGTGATGGATATGAGTCACAAAGTTGCAGATGTATCTGAGTCAAAACATGTTATTGCATGGCAAAATCCTGTTATGGCTTATGTTCGTAAAAATCAGGCGGATTGGCCATCAAATGCCCAGGTAGAGTTTGATGAAAAAGAAATTGTTAATATTGGTACAGGTGATAATCGTTTATTAAAACCATATGCTGGTTTTATTGAAAAGCGTGAGGCATTTGGGGGTTCATCAATAAATGCGTATCTTGCTTTTAAGCCAGTTAATATAAATAAAGTAAGGGTTGCGGATATTGTTCAAAATATAGGTATGGATGCCGCAATGGTGGAATCTGGTGGTGAAGCTGTCAGTCCCAGCGGTTGGAGTGTTTCATCAGAATTATTTACAGAAGGAGATTTAATTTTCAGGGTTTCCGATATTCTGGGGGAAGACGATGTATATAAATATTTACACAGAACTTATTTAGACGATGAAGAATTGAATACCATGCGGCGAGATTTGGATATGGCAAAGAATAGTATATCTGATGTTGGTAAAATAACAGCACAAACAATAAATGCAACAAGTGCGAAATCATGGTTTGTTAATTCACCAAAAATCATAACAAACGAAGTTTTTTTCCCGGACGGAATGACAATTGATGCGTCCAAAGCAGAATTTGGATCTATAACTGTAAATGGCGATGTCAGTGGTTTTAGAAAAATTAAGGCAGATAAATTAAAACATATTGGAACATCATCCACCGCTACATGGGCAACCAAGGGAAATATAATTGCGGATTCGGTCAATATAAACGGACCAGTACATGTTCAACGTGATATGACAGTAAGATCAGAAAGTGCACGAACCATTACAGGATTTGCGGGAATTCGTGCCCAGGCTGTTGCTACGCCATTTTTATCTGCGGATACTTTAATTTTTCAATCAGGTTATGGGATAACTATTTCCAGCGATTTATTGTATTCTAGTTCTAGTGATCCAGTTACAATAGGTAGTTGGACCTTTCCATCAACAAATGGTCCAGAATTTTCAGAATTGGTTTTGAAAAAAATTAGTAATGAAGAATTTGGAAAATCTTTGGCGACACCGAACAGTCAATATTTTTCACCACTTATGACAAGTGGATGGAAAGATTAAATAATTTATAGGGTAAATGAAAAAGATAAGAAAAATTTTTAATAATGAAAATGGCGGAATGATGTTAGAAATTCTGCTGTCGCTGGCAATTGCTGCTGCCGTTATCCCATTTGTTATGCGCGAATTAAATGGTCGAGCGCATCGTGCAGAAAATGTTCGTATTGCACGTGATATAAGTGAAACTAAAGATGCATTGGAAAGATATATAGTTGCTCATAAACTTAAATTGTTGGAATCTTCGGGCCGTGTAGTTACCAAGGTTAAAATTAGTGACTTATCAGAATATGGAAATATTCCAAAAGATTATGATAAATTTCAAGCGCGTATAATAAAATCTATAAATGTTAATGGACATATTGTATTATCAGGTATGGTTATATATGATTCTCCAGATATATCGCCAATTCGTACACGTGAAATAGCAGAACTGGGTGGGGAATCAGCTGGATTTATAGACAGTAATCAAGCACATGGTGCATTTGGGACATGGCATTCTAGAACAAATATTTTTGATGCAGCCTTTGGTAAAAATTCTGTTGTAGAAAATACAAATACAATTTTATCAGGAGGTGATTTTTTATGGAGACTTCCTTCAAAAAATGATCGTGATTCTTCAATGTCATCAGATTTACTAATTGGCGATAATAATATAAATAATGTTTCAAAGATTGATGTGTATGGCGCAAACTTTACAGAAATTTTAAAATCTAGTTTAATCAATGTAAAAACAGTTCAAATTACACCGCGTGCAGAGTTAGACACAGAATTAAATGTATCTGGAGAAACACTGGTATCTGGATCATTAACTTCAGATTCAAGAAGTGCAGAAATAAGCGGCAGTTTATCATTAAGTGATACAGGAACTATTTCAAAATTAGAAGCAAGCGAATTATGGGTTGGGGATTTAAATTTAAATGGATTGATAATCAATGGTAGTGATGAACCAGCAATTCTAAAAGTTAGTAGTACAATAGATATTACAAGAGGAAAAATTACAACAACAACAGCTACTATTGGATATACTGGATCTGTTTCACCAAAAATTATTGTAACAGATCGTATAGAAGATCCATCAAATTCTTCATATTATTGGGATATAACAACAGGTACAGCATTCCTCTCAGATATTTATTGCGCTGAATTAAATAAATTATTAAAAACTGCAATTACTAAGGAGGCAAAAACTATAAAAACCAAAACAGAAACGATAATCAGGGCGGTTGCTGCAAACAATAATGCTACTATTTCTGATTATGCCAAAGCATTAAGTGAAATTCAGACTAGTGTAAAGGCAAAATATAATAACTTGAATTTAGAGTAATTCCGGATAGAATAAAAAAGAAAATGAAAATAACTTGTCCTTTTTGCAAAGTAAATTATTCTGTTCGTAATGATAATAATAACACATACGAATGTGCTGTGTGTGGTTGTGTTTGGCGTACACCGATTACTAGAAAAAAATCAAAGATTTGGATTTTCTTATTATATTGTTTGATTTTATTATTAGCTGCTTTATCTTTGACCACTATGATTTTATGGTTTCCACTTGGAAAGCAAGAAGCTTTATGTGTTCATATGGACTCTGCGCAATCTGTTGGTGATGTTTTAGTTGTGTCTGGTCAGATTGAAAACAGATCAGAAAAATTGCACGGTATACCTGATTTGATGATTGTAATCAAAGATGATAATGATGCAGAAATATCATCACAAAAATTTGCGCCACCAGCACCATTATTAGATGCCGGAGAAAAAACAAATTTTTCAATCCAAGTTCATAATATTCCGGAAAAAATGGCAAAAGTTTCGGTAGAATTAAATGATGAATAAGTAAAGGAAATTTAACATGAAAAAAATGTTTTTATTTATTTTGTTTTCGATAATATCAATATCTGCGTTTGCGGCGGGCTCGGTAAGTATTTTTTCCACAAGTACAGATTGGGAAAGGGTCACAGGATTGCGTTATGGTCAATTTGATGTCTCTTTTATACGTGATAAATCTTTGGGCAGCAAAGGAATGGAACTTTATTTTTTGGATGGATTCCCATGCATAGGCCAGGCAGAAACCGCACGAGCTTGGATATCCCCCAGTAATTTTTCAGGGAAAGATAAAAAAGCATCTATGAATATCAGCTGTGTTCAACGTCCAACACAAATTCAATTTGCTTGGCGTGAAGCGAATGAAAAAGATCTTCAATCTAAAACAACCGGTATAATGATTTGTAAAATAACTGGGGATGGACGTGAAATAGAAATTACATTAAATGATTGTGTTAAGGGGAAAGATTGGGATGAGTAGTACAAGAATATTTGTTGCAAAAGAATCAGATGTCAGTCTGCGTATGGATAAATTTTTGGTATACAATATGCCAGAATTTTCACGTAGTGAAATACAAAAATTTATTGTTAAAAGAATTCCAGATACAAGTGAAATAAAATTTTCCGACAAAATTAAACTGGGGGAAAAGATAGAAGTTATAATCCCAGAAAAAGAACAAAATCAATTACCAATCATAAATAAAAAAATTAAATTTGAACTAGATGTCTTGTTCGAAGATAATGATATTATTGTTGTAAATAAACCACGTGGTGTTGCGATGTATCCTGGTGCGGGTCGTGAAACAGATACTTTGGTTCAACGTGTCTTATCGCATACCGATTTGTCTGCCCAGGGCGGTCCAATGCGTCCAGGTGTGGTTCATCGTTTGGATAAAGATACCAGCGGAATTGTAATTTTTGCAAAATCTGACGTGGCGTATCGCACGCTTACAAAAACATTTGCGTGGCATGATTTAACCAGAAAATATGTTGCCTTTGTTTGGGGTGTTCCAAATTGGACTGAGGCTGATATCAGTGGTAACATCGGTCGCAGTGCAAAAAATCGTCAAAAAATGACAATGTTAAAAGTTGGTGGGAAATATGCAGAAACCAAGGCCGAGGTTATAGGCGCGTGGTCTGACGTTGGTATTTCTAAATTGCGTTGCACTTTGTTGACTGGGCGGACACATCAGATACGTGTGCATTTGTCAGCACATGGATTTCCGGTTGTATGTGATCCATTATATGGACGCGGCAGTGCGCGATTGGGCAGTGTGAAAAATCCAGAATTATTGGATTTTATAAAAACACATCATGGACAAATGTTACACGCCGAAGTTTTGGAATTAAAGCACCCAATCACTGGCGAAATTATAAAATTCAAAACTAAATTGCCAGAAGATATGAAAGAATTACAGGATATTTTGGATTAGCGAACTTCTACTTCATCAACTAATGTTCTGCTGACAGGGTCCATTTCTACGGGCTGGAATTCTGGGTCTATCACTGGCTCTGAACTATCTTCGGGCAGAATTGTAACTTCTTCAGATTGAGGCGTAATTTTTGATTCTCCAATACCATTTTCTCTGTAAGTTTTTGCATGGTATTTTCCGCTCATACTTTCCGGCAATTTCAAATAATCCATTGGATTTATTCCATCAGAAAGTTTTGTTTCAAAAGGCTTAGAACTGTTTTGTTTGGTGGCTTGGTACAAAGGGTTTATAAAATTGGTTGTTGCTAATTCTTGTACTTTTGGTGTTCCACTACCATCCAATACCATTATTTGCAAAGCGCGCTGGGACATTCCATTTGATTGTAATCTGATCAATCCGTCCAGACCACGAAATCCAGATGGGTCGGTTAAAAATTCATTTGCATTACGTCCAGAAGATAATGCTTTTTTAGCAAGCATAGCAGCATCATATCCCATTGTGCTGATTCTTTCAGGCTCTTTATCAGCGATGTTGCGATATGCGTCTGCAAATTCTGGTGAAATTGGTGGCAATGTAGCAAAGCTGGCACCGGACATTGTTATATCACGAAACATTTCTGTGTTATCCCACATTGCTGTTCCATAGAACTTAACCTTTTTTGATGGCACATCAAAATAACGCATAAATGACCCGAGTGCCTTTGAATCTGTTGCGTTACCTAAAAATAGAATAGAATCATATGAAACATCACCAATCGTGTCTGATTTTTTTCTATCTTCTAGTTGTGTATTTACAGATTCTTTATCTGACTCTGAAATCGTTTGGTTCATTAATATATCGGACAAGATTTCTTTGGCGCGAGTATTGGCATTATTTCGTGCATTAAACATAGCAGCATTTTCAGCAGTGCTTTTCATATTGTCCATATTTCCGGGTGTATAATAATAAAATCCAGCAACATCCAGTCCATAAATATTTGCGGCATCTAATGCAGTATTTCCCATAATATATCCAGCGGTATTATCAGGTACAATGAATACGGCTTGCTTTTTACCATCAGTTGCCATGCGATGAACAATAGTTTCTACACTTTGAGTTGGTATTAAAGACATTGTTAAAATACCATTCCCAAGAACACTGGCATTAGAGCTGAACGATAAAACAGGGATATTAGAGCTTACGTGTTCTTGTAATAACTCGACATCTTCGGAAAAAATAGGACCGATTATCAAGTCGGGTTTATTTGCTAATGCGGATTCTATTTGTTGTGTTTTTTCAACTGCGGAACCGGATAAATCTGTAAATCTGACATTGATATTATTTACTTTGCTTTGGATAAATGCCATTTGAACACTGGTTTTAACAGATGTTCCCAGATCAGATGCAGGTAATAAAACCGCAATATTTTTGGGTCCAATTGATTCAAAATTTGGTGCATCCAGATTGGTTGCATCCTTGATTTGAATGGTTTGTGTTCCGGTACATGAATACAAAGCACTAAGTGCAAGGCACATATACAAAGAGTTTTTTAATTTTGTTATAAACATTGAAAATCCCTAAATTCAATGCAATAATAAAACAAAAGGAGCCAAAATGCAATCAGGTCTTTATATTGTTGGCACCCCTATTGGTAATTTGGGTGATATGTCGCCCAGGGCAATTGAAACTTTGCGAGATGTGGATTTAATTGCCGCTGAAGATACCAGGGTGTTTGGAAAATTGGCAACTCATTTTGATATTAAAACGCATAGAATTGCCATTCATGATCATAATGAACGCGAAATGACTGAAAAAATCACAGATATGATCGCTGGTCGTCGCAGTATTGATGGTGCCCAAGTTTTAGAAGGGATGATTCCAGGTGCCGCCATAGCATTGGTATCTGATTCAGGAATGCCTACAATCAGTGATCCAGGCTTTCGCATTGTTCGTGAATGCCGCAGACAGGGATTGGACGTATTTGTTATCCCAGGACCTACGGCAGTTATCAGTGCACTGGCGCTGTCTGGATTCCCAACAGATAAATGGACTTTCTGTGGATTTTTCAAGGATGAGAAACATCTGCACGAAGATAATAAAATGCGGCATACATTGATTTATTATGAAAGCCCGAATAGAACACAAGAAACGCTGGCGATTATGGCACGCATAATGCCAGAGCGCCGCGTTGCGGTTGTTCGTGAAATTACAAAAATTCATGAAGAAACAATAATTGGATACCCAGCGGAATTAAAAAGTCGTGATGATTGGCGCGGTGAAATTGTTATTGTGGTTGAACCAGCACCAGATGTAAAAATGAGTGACGATGAAATATCCGAAATAGTTCGTGATGTTGTGTCTGGACCAACAAAATCCGCGGCCGCTAAAATAGCCGCGCGCAGCGGAATATCAAAAAAAGAAGCGTATAAAAAATTATTAGGTGAAAAATGATAAAATTTGTTGGAAGTTTTGAAACAGTTAAATCTTTGCCGCGGACACATTTTGATGAATATGCCTTTATCGGACGCAGCAATGTCGGCAAATCATCCCTGATAAACGCAATCGCGGGCAGCGTTATTGCGCGAACATCAAAAACGCCCGGTCGGACACAATCATTAAACCTGTTTAACTTTGACGACAGATTGGCGATTATGGATTTGCCTGGGTATGGTTATGCAAAAATATCCAAAGAAGAAACCGAAAGATGGTTGGAAAGATTGGAAGAGTATTTATTATCGCGCGATCAATTAAAAATACTTTTTATTTTAATCGATGCCCGTCATGAATTAAAAAAATCAGATTTAGAAATTATGGATTTTTGCGATTTGAATGCGATTCGTTATCAAATCGTTTTAACCAAAGTTGATAAATCAAATAAATCAAAAATTGCAGATATAAAATCAGAAATATTGTCAAATCCACATCCAGCTGCATCCACAGAGATTATGGAAACATCAGCCGAGAAAGGTTTTGGTATTGATAACATCAGGAAAATAATTGGTGTTAAATAAAAACAATATATTTTGCGCGTCTAATCCCACAAAACTGACCGAAGTATTGTGGTCTTTTTTATCCGATCATGATTTTTCAAATGATGTGATATTTTTGCCCAGCAGACGCGCCATTCGCGTGGTTGAAAAATTCATAGCGTTAAAGTCAGGCACAGCTGTTTTATTACCAAAATTGGTAGCCTTGGGGGAAAATCCCGAAGACGAAGAAGAATTAATCAGTGGCGAAGATGTTGTTTCAAACCAAGAACGCATTTTAATTTTGGCAAAATTATTATCTGTTGCCGAAAGCCGGTCTTTTTCATCTGTTTTGCCAATCGCACGTGATTTAATCCGTATGCAAGATTATATTGAAAATGAGCAAAGCGAAAATAATAAAAATCAAATAGATTGGAACGCATTGATTGATGAAAAATTCGCAGAACATTTTCAAAAGAAAGCACAATTTTTATCATTGGCGGATAACGTTTTGCCATCAATCTTTCCCAATAAAATCACAGAATCTGCAAAAAGAAATATGGGTATTCGTGATTGGATTGGGCGCGAATTCGCGGGGCAGGTTATTGTCTGCGGCAGCACGGCATCTGTTCCAGCAACATCGGATTTAATGGCGTATGTGGCGTCACTGCCAAATGGTAAAATCATTTTACCCGGAAAAATTGTGGGGATAAAGACCGAAGGCATTAATGTATGCAATCCGTATTATTCAGAATATAAATTTTTGCAAAGCATTAACGTTAATCCAGACGAAGTAATTGAAATTAATGTTGGTAAATCAAATATAGATTTTTTTAACTCGGCTTTTGATAATGTGTCTTCAAACTTCAAACCTCAAACTTCAAATTTTACCCGTATTGATTGTGCGCGCGAATCAGAAGAGGCATCCGCAGCAGCAGAAATAGCATTTCGCGCAGTAAATAATAATAAATCTGTTTTGATAATTACACCAGACTCAGCCGGTAATCAAAGATTAAAAGAATCGTTTATTAATCGAAATTTGTATGCTGATTTTTCAGGTGGTACGTCCGCAGCTATGGGTTTATTTGTCCGCACATTATTAAATAAAATCGAAGAATTAAGCCCCAATAAAATTGAAGATCTATTTGAATTGGTTAATAGGTTTGATTTGGAATTTTCAGAATTAGATTTACCAATTATTGAAAAGATAAATGAAGTTTCAGATATTTTATTGAAACATGGAATTGTCTTAGATACCACGGACATTCGTGCGGTTATAACGGACGCTTTATCAGGGATTCAAATTCGTGGAACATTAAATGAAGAAACAAAAATTAATGTTTTGGGGACAATAGAATCGCGCATGCAAACCGCTGACGTTGTTATTCTGACTGGTCTGAACGAAGGCATGTTCCCAGCGCTTGGGTATGAAAACCCGTGGCTGCCCCGGCGTATTGCAGAGCAAATAGGTCTGCCACCACCAGAGCGCAAGGTATCATTGATGGCACTGGATTTTATAAATTTATCAAATGGCGCGGATGTTTATTGGTTGCGTTCAAAAACTGCGGGCGGATCACAAACAACAGAATCTAGATTCTTATCCCGAGTAGAAGTTGCATTAAAAAATAAAGATTTTGATAATAAAAAAGCAAATGAAATTTTAAGTGCTGTTCGTGGCTTTGATATGATTGCACCAAAGCCGCTTGATTATTCAAACCCAATACCGCCAGCAGATAGAAAACCCGTGTATGTAACAAAATTGGAATTATTGATACATAACCCATACGCTTTTTATGCAAATCATATTTTAGGCCTGCGCCCCAAAGATGATTGGTGGATAACAGCGAGCGCCAAAGATTTTGGAACATTGGTTCACGGTGTAATAGAATATATTGCAAAAAATCCAAGCGAGATAAATAATATAATTAGGTTAATGGACGAAAAGGCCGGTAAAATATTACCAGATGGCAGTGTGTTATTTCATTTTTGGCATAAACGATTTGTTGAAATGGAATCAGAAATTCAAAAAATGTTAAAAAATTCAAGCGGTGGCGAATCAGAAATCGAACTGGAAACAAAAATATCTGGACGCGTTGTTCGTGCAATTGCAGATCGTGTTTGGGACGATGTGGTTTTGGATATTAAAACAGGATCTGCGCCAAATAAATCACAGTTAGAGCAGGGCAATATGCCACAATTGCCATTGGAAGCATTTATGCGTGGCGCAAAAATAATTCAATTTTTACAATTGAAAAATAATGATATAAAATTGATTGAATATTCTGAGCAACAATTACAAAAAATGATAGATGCATCTGTTCAAAAAACTTCGGAATTATTTGGTCGGTATAGCAAGGATTTCGAGCCATACGAGTATTATGAAACCAGTGATCAAAAATACAAAGCGTATGATGATTTGGCGCGGGTTAAAGACTGATTATTTTAATCCTAGTTTGCGTCTTAATGAATGCCGCATATTACGTGAATGGATAAAAGTTATAATAATGTTTCCCAGCCATTTTGACATAACACGTTTTTGTGTTTTATAAATTTCCAAAAATTTATCCATTTCTTTTTTATCGGCTGTGCTATCTGTTTTATAAACAAATCCGTAATCATTGAAAAATTTTTGCAGATTTTTATTTATCCCAATTATGCATGCAGGGCAAGTATTTTTCTTTTTTGAATATGGATCAATAGAAGTATCAATATAATAAGAATTTATATTTTTCAGCTTATCAATCATGATTTGCATTACCAATGGATTGTTATATCTGTGCAAACAGATTAAATCTATACCATCTTTAGCAAACAGCGACAGGTGCAATCCAGTACCTTCGACACCTGCAATTACATCCGCGCCCTTCATCAATTGTATTTGTTTTTGAAGAGGCATAACATCCCAGCCATTCTTAGTTGGAATTTGAGGATGTATAATCTTAAAACCGGCCTTTTCGAATATTTTTTCTATTTGATTTTCGCCCAAAACCAGATTGTTTGTAAATTTTGTTCTAGATAGATAAATCTTTTTTGGTGACTTTGGATCTGACTTTACAGCATCTGCAATCTTTTTAAATGTTTCGCTGAATTTTTTATTAGCATATAATTTTGTATAATTAAAAGAAGAGTCTGGAATCAGAACATTTTTAAATCTAACAGGTTTGTTCACAAATAAAAGTTTTTTAATCCCCATAAGTTTATAAAACTCTTCCCTATTTGGCGCCAGACGGCCATCACTGACGATAACGAAAGTATGATTTTTATATTTTTTATCCAAAATTGGCCATGCGCGCGAAAAACTGTTTGCCAGAAAGTGTCCGATGAATCCCTCTCCATATCCCAGCAGAATAACGTCCTCGTCAATATAAGGGATGTTTTTATTTACTTTTTTGCTTATTTTTACGTGCTTAATTTTTTGTGGACGAAGTTTAATGTTCGCGTTGTGTAAAGAAATAGTGGCATTTGGAATAACACTGATTCCCAGTGGTGCATTTATATCTGGTTTTGCATTAAAGCATCTCAGAAATTTTTCCTTTGTAGCGCCAAGATATTTTGCTGGGTCTTTTAATGGTTTCATCCGACAATTCCATCTTTGATAGTAATAATTCTGTCGGCACGTTTTGCCAAATTCATGTCATGGGTTACAAACAACATAGACATATGTGTTTTTTTCGTCAGAGATAACAACAAATCAAAAACATTTGCTGCATGCGTTGGATCCAATGATCCAGTTGGCTCGTCTGCCAGAACTATTTCAGGTTCATTAGCAAGTGCGCGCGCAACTGCGGTGCGTTGTTGTTCGCCACCTGACATTTCAGACGGTCTGTGATCTGCGCGATGTAAAACATTTGCAGCCTTTAATAATTTTTTTGCACGAATACGTGCGGTGTCTTCGTCCATATTATTTGCCAGCATAGGCAACATTACGTTTTCAAGAGCTGTGAAATCTTCCAATAAATTATGACGTTGATAAACAAATCCCAATTTTTTACGGCGAACGTTTGTCCGTTGGTCTTCGTTCATTTTATGAACAGGTGTACCAGCAATTGTAATTTGTCCACCACTGGGCTTTTCAAGCAACCCAACGCATTGCAACAAAGTAGATTTACCACAACCCGATGGCCCAACCAATGCGACAATTTCACCACGCATTAATTCAAATCCGCCGCCCCGTAAAATGTTTAGTGGTTGGCCACCTTCGATAAAGGATTTTTTAATACCAACAACTGACATAATACATGCGCGCTTTTTTACTGATGATATAGATTTTAATATTGATGCTGTCATTTTATTCGTTCCTTAACACTTCTACTGGGTCGGTTTTGGCGGCCTTCCATGCTGGATACAGCGTTGCCAAAAATGCCAATGCAATCGCAACAAATGCAATTCCAATTACATTCCAAAATTCTATTTTTGATGGTAATTCAGAAAGAAAGTATAATTCTGATGGAAATAAATCACGACCAGTTGCCCACTGCAAAAATTGTCGTATAGGTTCAATGTATCTTGCAACTAAAACACCTAAAACAGTTCCAATTGTTGCGCCCAGTATTCCAATACTGCTGCCACATAAAATAAATATTTTCATCATACTATGACGCGATACACCAAATGTCCGCAAGACTGCGATATCGCGGGATTTGTCTTTGACTAACATAATCAGGCTGGATACGATATTAAATGCCGCAACAATTACAATCAGTAGTAAAATTAAGAACATTACGTTTGATTCAACCTGCAATGCGCCAACAAAGCCACGATTCAAATCGCGCCAATCACGAACCACGAATCCTGTTGGCAGGCTGGCAGATAAAGCATCACGAACATCAGTAGTTCTGTCGGGATTCTTTAAAAATAAATCTATGTGTGAAACCCCATCAGGAGAATTAAGAAATTTTTGGGCAGTTTCCAATGGCATAAAGATATATCCAGAATCATATTCATACATACCCGCAAAGAATGTTGTTGCAACTGGATAAGATTGTATTCGCGGAATTGTTCCAAATGCAGTTGCTGTAGAGCTATTTGCGCTGATAAGCGTAGCATTATCATTTCTGGTAAGATTCAGGTTTCTGGCAAGTGATGCACCCATTGCCAATTGCCCATTATGAAGATTTGCCAGCGGCGTTCCATAAATTCTTGTACTGGCTTGAAATTTTCTTTCCAGGTCAGACATTCTGATACCACGAACCATTGCACCAGAATTTTTGCCTTCTGCGGACACCATTACTTGTCCTTCTAGCACTGGAATAATATCAGTGGTATTAGCAGCAACAACTTTGTTTGTTTTCATTTTTTCAATCAGATAATCAAAATCCTGAATCGCTCCATCTTGGTGATAAACGACAACATGCCCGTTCATACCAACAATACGTGAAAGCAAGGTATCGTGGAAACCACTCATTACGGACATAACAACAATCAGCGTTGCAACGCCCAACGCAATCCCCAGCAGTGACACCCAAGAAACCACGCTGCCGAAACCACGTCCCCGTGCGCGCAAATATCTGAATGCAATTTTCTTTTCAAGTTTAGAAAACATTTTTATTCCTTAAAATCATCAGGGTTTATATTTAATTCTGTTCTTATTCTGTGCTCTAACCTTTTTTGAATTTCATCAAAAATTTGCAATAAAGCCGGTTCTGAGACAAACATATCACGATAAGATTTGCTGAAATACCATTTCCAATAGACCCCATTATCATAAGAACCAATATGATTTAATGTTTTTGAAAATAATGTTTGAAAACATACGTCCAATCTATCAAGTATTTTTACAAATTTTGATTCTGGTGTTTTTTGTTCTTCATATTCTTGCCATAAACTTTCAAATTCTGAATTATCCAGTATTTTTGTAAATTCATGCATTATTTCGGCTTCGTTTTTTTCTTTGTCCGCACGTGCCGCAACATCATTTAATGTTTTGTGTGCTGGTATGTCATGAGATTTGCTTTCTGGCAAATCATGCGCAGCGCAAAGTTTTAAAACATGTTCCATATTAAGGGGGGCAGATGATTTTGGAACAAAAGTTATCGCCATAAGCGACAGCATAAAACAATGTGCAGATACAGACTCTTGTTCACCATTGGACATTCTGGTCGTGCGCTTTTCATAATGCAGGTGTTCAACCGTTTTAAAAAATTCAATAAGATTATTCATCCAAATACTCGCGCAATTTATCGCCAGAAAGTTCGGGCGCTGGTTCAGCATCGTCCGAGTCTATGATTGAAATGACACGTGGGCTCATGAATACTACCAATTCTGCAAATGGGTTTATCAATGTTTCAGGTGTTGTTACAAAGCTGTGAGTTGGGATACCGATAATTACATAATTATCACCAAGTGTTGTTGGAACATTAAAGCTGGCCAGTTCCCCGGCAGTAGTACGCAAAGCTATTTTTGCATCTATCTTTTTCATATCTGCATATTTTCCGTATTTACCAGTTGCTCCAACAATTAAATCTGTTTCTAATCTATCTTCGCGTGAACATTGTCCAATATCAAATCTGCTTTGCCAGCCATTTGGTATTACAAATGTTCCCTGGGAAATTAAAACTACGTTTGATTGCTGGGATAAAAACGATTGTAATGTTTTTGTGTTTATTTCTGGGGATACAACCAGCAATCTACCAACAACACCAGGAATAGACATTTTTACGTTCTTTTCACCAAATGCAGGTAACATATTCATCCAAACAATTGGATTATCAGTGCGCGGATATACGCGATATACATCCATATCCCACGCAACCAAGAATTTTTTATTTCCAATATCGGAAACGATATCACGAACTTTTTTCTCGGTTTGATAATTACCTTCGAATACCAAGGTTTTATCTTCCCAGTTAGTTATTAAATTACGTAAGTCCGAACCATGCATTGCATCAATCAATGCCATAATTACATATTGATCTTTGGGCATTTTCATCAGCCATTTACCACGGCTGGAAATACGTAGTTCTTTTGTATCGTCATCATAGGTATAGTAAGTTTTACCAAGTTTACAAATCAATTCTACGGCATCTTCTAGTGTTCCAGAAGTAATTTCACCACTGATTAAGTCTGGTAATTTTTCACTGGCAATAATTTTAATTTTTGTTCCATCAAGTAATTTTTCCAAAACATCAGGTACACTTTTTTTCTTGAAAGAAAAATCTTCTACTGCGAAATCTGGAAGATTATCACCCTTGTTCAAACGAACAATTTCAACGGGTGTTGCCGGCAGAACAGACAATATACTTTGGTTATCCCAATCAACCTTGCAACGCTTGGGCAAATCAATTGCAAATTTTTGTGCGGTGTCAGTGGTAAGTGCTGCCTTGCGCGGAAAAATCGGAACAGAATGTTCGTCTACTACGATATTTTCAACTACTTGTACAGTGTCATATTGTTGTTGATTCTGACTTTGAAATTGTTGGCATGCACCGACAAAAAAAATCAAAAGCAAATATATTTTTTTCATTTTTATCCCTTATATATTCATAACACGTTCAAATTCTTCAAGTGTCATTTCATAGATTGGTTTATTGCTGGGGGTAACCAAATCTTTTACACCCTGGAATTCAGTTTGATATTTTTTAATCAATGCTTTTAATTTAGCGTCTGTGGGATTTAACTTTTCACCGTACGCATTCAGCATTTCCAGAACATCTGCCGCAAAGAATCGTCCTGTGTAATTTTCAGCCGCGATACCACCTTTTTGGGTACGTATTGCTGCGGACAAGGTTTTCAAAGCCTCGTAAAATCCGGCTATGCGAACATATCTTTCTTCCGCGGTCATTTATTGCTCCTTCCTGTGTTTGTATTATAGAATTAAAAAGCCAGCTTTCGCAAGCGTAAAAGGATAAATTATGAGGAATAAGTTACAAGGGAAATTTATATTGCTAAAAATTTAATTTTTCAGTTATAATCAAAGTATGAAAAGAACTTTTGTCCTTGTTGCTTTATCATTTTCGCTTTTAGTAGGGTGTTCGTCTGCTAATCGTGGCTCTATTGATGATGCGACAGTTCTAAATTGGGAAAACGATATGGTAACAACCGAGCAATTCGTTCGTGATCATAAAAATTGTTTGGGAATAACCCGTTCTTCGTATGAGCCCAGATCCAGATTGGCTAAACTTATCAGCCCAAATCAATCCAGTTTGATGCCAGATTGGGATGGTTTATGGGTAACTTTTCAATCTAATGAAAACAAAGATGTGGGGCAGCGTTCTTTGATGTCGGTTCCACCTAATTCCAGTGCCAGATCGGTCGGCGCGTATCGTAAATGTATGATGCGTCGAGGTTATTTATTGCGCGCAAATTAAACAATAAATTTTTTCTCTTTTATGATATAATTTAGTTCAATGAAAAATAGATTTGTATTTTGGTTAATGTCTAGTATTGCGGTTTCGCTTGCAATTTATGTAGCGGTTCGCGTTAGTATAGTATTGTTGGGGCTGGGGGGGACATTATCAGATATAAAAAAGATTTCGGTTCATTCCAGTAATGGTGAAACTGCCGATATAATTGAACGGCTGGGAATTACTCCGGGAACCAAACATATTGATTTAAATGACGTTTTGTCTCGTGTTTCTGCGGATCCAGATATTTCCGGGGCTGCAATTCGTCGTTTGCCAAATGGCGAAATCAAAGTTCGTGCCAATATGCGAGTTGTTGTTGCAAGTTGGACAGATGGTGAAAATTATTATCCACTTGATAATACGGGTGCGCCAATCAACAGGCCATCTCTAACAAGACCAGAAAACACTTTGATTTTTTCAGGTAAAGTTCCAAAAGACATATCAACAATAACAAATATAATAAAACACACTTCGGGGATTTTTTATCGTATTGACAAGATGGAATTTGTAGAAGATAGACGTTGGAATATATTTTTATTAAATGGAATTAAAATTATGTTGCCCGAAGAAAATTTTGAAGAAGCTATTAAAAAAATTGATAAGACAAATAAACAAACTATGATTTTAGACAGACAAATAAAATTACTGGATATGCGGGATTTATCAAGACCACTGGTAAAATTATAAACAAATATGAATTTAACAGAAGGCTCTTTTTTATGTTTAGATATAGGCTCGAGCGGGGTTCATGCTGTTGCTGCACGGGTTTGTTTTGGACGACTGAAAGTTTCTGCGAATACATATGTTGAGTCCAGAGACTTGGCATATGCAGTAAAAACAGCAGTTGATAATTTAGAAGAACAAATAGGATCCAGATTTGATACAGCGTTTGTCACGGGTAATTTCGGAGAAATTAAATCAGAAATTTTTTCAAAAAAAAGTATATGGGAAACAGAACGCAAAATTACACCCAACGATATTCTAGAACAAATTTCAGATGTTACCCAGGACGATTTTTCTGTATTGCATATAATGCCGTTGCGTTATGATTTTGGGGGGGCACGAAATCTTTCTAATCCGCTTGGACATACCGACCATGCATTGCATTCAGTGTTTAATATAATTGCTTATTTGAATAAAGGTTTGATGCGGGCAAAATCTGCGTTGCATGCTGCACATCTTGAATCCGAGGGTTTTTTTGATCCGATGTTTTTACTGGGATCGTCTGCACGTAAAGCATCAGAAAATTCTGTATTCATAGATTTTGGCGCAGAATTTACCAGTATTTCTATTTGGACTGCGCGTGGTCCGATGTTGATTGAAAAAATACCAATGGGTGGAATTGATATTACAAAGGCAATTGCTAATACTTTTAATTTATCAATTATAGAAGCAGAAAGATTAAAAATTTCCAGTATGAATCTGGCACAATCTGATATGGACAGATTTACACCGGCAGATTCTAAATACGATATAACAAGATTTGATGTGAACGAAATATCGGGCAGTGTTTTTTCTGAAATTTTATGTCAGATTGGGAATATTTTAAACACAGGAATAGAAAAATATAATCCAACACAAATTTATGTAAGTGGTGGTGGTTCAGGTATTAGCGGTATGGAAAAATTTTTGGAAAAAGAATTTGGTATGCCGGTTAAAAATTTAGGTTCGTTTGGTATAGTTAATTCATTAGCAGAATTTGTATGGAATGCTGAATCTGAACGGGTCAAAGGATATTTAGAACGCAGAAAAAAATGGGAAAAAATTTTTAATTTTTTTGCAGCGCCATTAAATTGGAAATTTTATCCACATCGAAAAAAAAGTATTCCTATTATGCCCAGCACTTTATGTTGGGATATGCGAAGTTCAGAAACTTATGCAAATTTTGAATCTGCAGATATCAGTATGATTCATGTTGATATAATGGATGGATTTTATGTTGAAAAAATTGCCAGCGGAATTGATGAACTTCGATTTATTCGCGCGCATACCAAGGCTCATTTACATGTTCATTTAATGACTGAAAATCCGGCGACTTGGACGAAAGAAGCAATTGAATGTGGTGCGGATACAATTATTGTTTCATCTGGAACAAACGGTGTAATTCGTGCGTTAAACGAAATACATTCTGCTGGGAAACGTTCTGGAATTGCTCTGCATCCAGAAACTCCGCTAGAAGTTATAGCATCAGTTTTAAGGAATGTTGATGAAGTAATGATAATGTCGGTTATTCCAGGTGAATCAGGACAAGAGTTTATAGAAGAGTCAATATCAAGAATTGCTTCGCTTGCTAATACCAGACGTAAACATGGATTAAAATTTAAAATTTCTGTTGATGGTGGAATAAATCCAGAATCAGCAAAAAAATGTTGGGCGGCGGGCGCAGATTTTCTGGTATCAGGTGGTTTTTTAAGTAATGCACCAGATTTTGCAGTTGCGGTTCAAGAACTTTTATCAAAAAAGTAAAAAAAGAACCGAATAGTTTTTTGATTTTTTAATAGCTGTTTTTTTACTTTTCCCTTTTTATTGTTTTGTTTTTATGTTAGAATAGGGTAAAGAAATGGTGGGAATATGAGAATAAAAAAAGCAATTATTGTTGGTTTAATGCTGCCTTTGGTGTCGGAAGTCTGCGCCATGTCAGCAGGGGCTGTCACTTATATGTCGACAGCTTCGTCACGTCCAAGCACGGCTGCACGTATGCCGACTTCGCAACCCAGCTCGACAGCCAGCAGTACGTCATCCAGTCCAACATCTACAAATGCTGGTTTGCTTGCAACTTGTGCAAATCCATTACCAGATCGTTTGACATCGGGACGTTGTATCGACAGATATGATTCTTGTTTGCGTCAGGATAACGTTTGTGGTGAACATTTTGAGCTTTGCTATAATTTAAAACAATTTAATAAATCTCGTATTATGTGCCAAGAATATTTGGCGCAATGCCCCGCTGAAGCAGTCAAAGCTATATTTGGAAATTCCGTAACTACATCTAATGATTTGTTGTCGGAAAACCGCACCATGTGTGATGGAGAATCTGTTTTGACCAAAAGAACATTTTCGCCAGCATTGGGTGATATTGGGGTTGCGGCTGATAGCCGTATAGATTTAGCCATCAAAGAGGGTAAAAACTGGGCGGCTGCTAACAGTGTTAAAACATGTAATAAAATTGCGGACGCTTGTATACAAAATGCTTGTAAGAAATCCCCACAGAAATGTATTTCTTTGGATGGCTTTTCTGATATAGACGCATCTGAAATGGTTAATATCGCTACATCTGGTGAAACTACATTACGTATAAATGCGGATATGCTGACAATGTGGCTTAATAATATGGCTTGGGATGGCGATAATGTAAAAAATTACATCAAAGAACAATGTCGCGATACAGTTGGTTCTAATGAATGGTGCTTTATGGTCACAAATGGCACACCAGCAAAAGAAGTTGATTTAACAGACAGCTTTAATATCCAAGAAGTTTATCAAGACATTATGTATAATGGTGTTGGTGCTCGTTGGAAAATGGCACAGTCCAAGATAAAAGAGTGGGCTGCATTAGCAACTAAGAAATCCGTAGAACAATGTAAAGATGCAATGACAGATTGTGCTGTGAATGCATGTGGCGAAGGTTCCAAGGCTCGTTGCTATGGTTTGGCCAAAGATGGTAATACTGTCAGTATAAAAAATAAAGCTGGTTCTGATATTACAGGACAATGTCAAAATCTGATTGAAAACAACCAATATTGTAAAGACGTATTTCGTAATAAAGATACAGGTTCGGATGGTGATGTTTGGGCTGCTGTATGGACTGATGACTTGATGGGCGCAATTGTTGGATTGGATTCAGATTTGCAAAAAGCATTTAACGAAGCAGCAGTTGCTCAAATGCGCAGCAGTTGTCAGGTTCAGGCTGAAAAATGTGTAGAAGACGAATGTGGCACAGACTTTTCTCGTTGCTTTATTACCAGTGCAGAGGCAAAGAAAAATGGCAGTGTTTCTTTTTCTGAGGGTTCAGCAATAAGCAGCAATTTATATGCAGGTGGATTTGATGAAGTTTTGGCACGTAACCTGTGTATGTTAAAGATTAAAAAATATACAGACTGCATAGATTATTTTGATGTTCAGTATGCCAAGGCAACCACTGGAACCAGTGCAGATTCTTGGGGAACATCAAGTAATGTTCGTAATGCATGGTTAGATGCCGCAAACAGCGATTCTGCGGATAATATTTGTCGTGTATCAGAAACTTATATAGATCAAGTTGATGAATCTGGTAATGCGGTTGATGCTACTAAAAAATTAGCATCCAAGGTTAAAACTTGTGCGACACAAGAACGTAGTATATTTGATGGTTTGTTATCAGATATCAGCAAGCGTGCTAATTCTGTATTGGAACGTGAGGCAAACGATCTTAAAAATGCGTGCGAAAATAGTAATGCCAAGGGCTCGACTGGTAAAAATTATATTTGGGCGGCATTGTCTGACTTGGATTCATCCGATGAATATGATGGGTTCAGCGATGTTACTGCAACCAGTAATCCATTTGATGGGTTCTGTGCGGTCAGGGTAACAATTCGCTCCAATAATTCCAAAGTCAATGATGCGTTGGGTGGTGATAAATATATGTATTATCCAAAGGGTACATCCATGCAATGTTTAGGCCTTACATCAACTGAACTGGAAAAAGTTGAACGTGCAGTTGCATCAGATGTGAAATTCTGTGGCAAAGGCGACACAGCATCAACAGCTGGATGTGTAGAAAAACTGTCCGGATTGCAAAAAACCCTTCGAATTGGTGGTGCAACACTGGCTGGTGTAGCGGTTGGTGGTTTGGGTGGAACCCTGGCAGGGAATGCTTTGGAAAATGCTACTGCAAGTAAATCTAGTAAGAGTGAAAATACTATTAAATCTAGAAGCTGCGAGGCTTGTATACTAGCGAAGGGTGTGAATTATGATGGAGATTGTAACCCTGTTGATAGAGATTCAGAGTCTGAAGCCATAGTTGCCCAATGCCAATATCAGATTGAAAAATTAAAACCATCAAAAAGTAGAGGTAGTTTATTAAATATGAAAAATACTGGTGGTAAAATTGGTGCTATTGCTGGTGCGGGTATCGGTGGTTTGGCTGGTGGACTTCTTGCTGGTAACTCTATCAATAAGAAAGCTGATAAAAAGCTTGAAGAAGCTCGTCAGCAAGCCATAGCAGACTTTAATGCTAATACAGATATAAATTGTTATATCAATGGCAAAAAAGTCGCATCGTATGGTCAGGAAATGACCGTTAAATAAAAAAAGCCGGCGAAAGCCGGTTTTTTTATAAATAGTTATTTAAATTATTTTTTTAAACCATTTTTTTAAATCGTCATAAGCAGCGGTTATTTTTGTAAATTCTGATGTTGCTATGCTTTTATTTTTTGCGGTATCTGGATGATATTTTTTTGCCAGTACTCGATATCTCGCTGATATTTCACGCCAATTTGCGGTTGGGGGCAGATCAAAAACTTTTAATGCGTTTGACACTGCAGCAGGCGCACGGACAGGGTGTTTACGTGCAGACGTTGTGTCAAATGCACTGCGTCCATTTAAAAAATTGCGCAGAAAATCAACATATTCCGCATTTGCGGCATCTGCGGCTGCACGATCTTTATCCGAAATTCCGAATGTTTCACGTTCCCAATCTTGTTCTATTTCGTCATTACTCATCCCAGCATAATAATTCCAATTTTTATTATATTCTGCGGCGTGTTCTTTGCAGAACCAGTAATATTCGTTTAGGTTGCGTGATTTAGGGGCGCGACAGACGCCCGCCTTGGTACAACCTTTAAAATCACATTTTTTTATCATTTTTTATCTTTTTTTGCCATGGGATGATGAATAAATACGGCTTCTTTTAATTTTTCCGGCATCACATGAGTATAAATTTGTGTTGTTGCTATATCTTCGTGCCCCAGCATCATTTGTATTGCGCGCAAATTTGCACCATTTGCGAGCAGGTGTGATGCAAACGAATGTCTTAAAACGTGTGGACTAACGCGATTTGGTGAAATACCAGATAAAACCGCACATTTCTTTAGGATTTTAAAAAAGCCATCGCGTGTTAAATGTCCTGTTTTGGATATAGATGGGAAAACATATTTAGAATTTTCATCCCCACGCAGATCTAGCCATTTTTCTAATGCGTTTTGGGCACCATTATGCATTGGAACCATTCTTTCTTTTGCCCCCTTGCCATGAATTAATAATTTGTCGCCCAGTATGGCGGTCGTGGGAAGTTCACATAATTCAGAAACGCGCAGGCCCGATGCATATAATAATTCTAGCATTGCACGCAAGCGCACAGCATTTCTGGTATCACCAGCATTAGAAATTAATAATTCTACTTCGTGTTCCGTTAAAAATTTTGGTAATTTTTTTTGTTTTTTTGGCAGTTCCAGACCATCGGCTGGATTTTCAGTTATCATTTTTTCAGCCGCTAAAAATTTATAAAACTGCCGCAATGCGCTGGTCTTTCTGGCAATAGAAGCAGGTGTTTCATGCAGGCTGGCCAAATAATTTTGTAATTGAGATTTACCGGCAGAAGAAAGGTTCCCAATGGCTTGGTTTGCCATACGCAGATCACGACCATATGCCTCAAGCGTCTTAGTGCTGCGACCCTTTTCAGCTGCCAACATTTCCAAAAAAATTTCAATATGATTCATTGCAAAACGACTTCAGTGACATTACGAACAGGTGGAAATGATATTATCATTAAAATCAATAATGCCGCGATTAATATAACCAGCAACCATTTTTTTAAATTAGTTTTTTTGTTTTTTCTCATTTTATATTGCCTCGAATGATACTATCCACATTGCTGCGAAAGTAGTTATAATAAGTGGTGGTAATCCAGCGGCTAGAATCGTTGGTAATGCGCCACTGGTGCCCAATGCACTGAATACATTCATAACAAAATACAATACAAAGCATACTAGAATTCCCATGCTAAATTTCATACCAAAAGAAAAGTTTCTGCGCTCGCGAGTTTGTGAAAATGCAGTCCCAAGGGTTGTCATAGCAATCAGCGTTAACGGTAAAAATAATAATGTCCAAAACTGGGTTAAATGTGCACGAATAGGCAGACCCATTTGTTGCATATTTCTGATCATTTTTGGCAGCTGCCAAAATGATACTTGGTCAGGTTTAAGATGTTTTTCTAGAAAGTTTTTTGGTGTTGCCTGGGATGTATGAGACCAATTTTTTGTTTGTGATAGCATACCATTTGTACCAAATGTACGGGCAGACTTTGCAGAAATTTCACCATTTGACATTATAAGTTCTTTGGTTTCAACCCGTTGTAAAAATTTTGAATTAATGTCCTGTAATAATACTGTAACGTCAGAAAAAACGAGATTCTTATCTTTTGATTGTTTTACACCCTCGGCACGCATAATAAATGAGCCATCTTTCCCAGATTCACGAATCCATATCGCATTGTCCGAAAGATTAAAATTATCTATATCTATATTAGTTGAATTTTTTTTAACAGCGTAAGGATTTATTACCCCAGTTGTAAATATTCCAATAAAACAAGCAGTTATTAAAAAAGGCTTCATCTTTTGCCATGGGGATAATCCAGCCCCAGAAATAATCACCGATTCGGAAGATTTTGTTAAATTATAGGATGTAAGCAAAGTCCCCATAAACACGGCAATGGGTAAAAATATGGGGATGTATTCCAGCAAACTGAAAAAAGAAACATTTGCTGCAATAAGCGCGTTTCCTTCGCGTGGTAGTTTTTCTATAAAAGTTATAGCAAATATAATTCCCGAAATAATTAATAAAACCAGTCCCAGCCCAGATAAAAATCGTTTGGATAAGAAAATGGTTAAAATTTTTGGCTTTATTCTCATAATTTTTTAATTATAATCTGCATTAAAAGGAAAATCTATGGAAAAAAAGCCAATATCAAAGCAAGGGTTCGAAGCATTGAATGCCGAGTTAAAGCATTTGCGTGAAATTGATCGGCCAGAAATTATCAAGGTTGTTCAATGGGCCCGTTCTTTGGGGGATTTATCTGAAAATGCGGATTATACAGGCGCAAAAGAAAAACAGCGTATTATAGATTCTAGAATCAAGTTTCTAGAAGATTACATCAAAGAATCAATGGTTATTGATTTAGATACGTTATCTGGGAATCGTATTACATTTGGCGCATCTGTCGTTGCCGAAGATTCAGATGGTAATTTAATGCAATGCAAAATTTTGTCTGATGTAGAAGCGGACGGCAAAACAGTTATCGCTTGCACCAGTCCCGTTGGACGATCTTTTATTGGAAAATGTGTTGGTGATACTTGTTTTGTTCGAACCCCCAGTGGCGAAAAAGAATATGAAATAATAGAAGTGAAATTTAAATAAATGCCAGTTCGTATATTGCCTGATTTTTTAATAAATCAAATCGCCGCAGGCGAGGTGGTTGAACGTCCAGCCAGTGTTGTAAAAGAACTGATTGAAAATGCGCTGGATGCCGGCGCGGATCAAATTGTCGTTGATGTTATTGATGGTGGACGAACCCTTATATCTGTTATTGATAATGGACGGGGAATGGATCGGGATGACTTAGCAAACAGCATAAAACGTCATGCCACCAGCAAATTACCATCAGATGATTTATTAGATATAAACTTTATGGGATTTCGCGGCGAAGCATTGCCATCAATTGCCAGTGTCAGTGATATGAGTATTGATACAAATGGTTTAGTGTTAAATGCCACGACTGGTGAAATTAAACCCAGTTCTTGGGAATCGGGTACACGAATTCGTGTTGAAAATTTATTTGCAAAAACACCGGCCAGATTAAAATTTTTACGCAGCGATCGTGCAGAAATGATGTCTGTGGTAGAGGTTGTAAAACGCTTAGCAATGGCGCGACCAGATGTTGGATTTACGCTGAATAATAAATGGCGTTTTCCAAAAGGGCAGCCTTTAATAGAAAGAGTTATTGCTGTTATTGGGGACGAAGCAGAAGGTCGTATGCTGGAAATAAATTATGAAAATAATGGTTTGAAACTTTCTGGTTTTACATCCGAACCAACGTTAAGACGCGCGTCATCAATCGACCAGTATTTATTTGTAAATGGCCGTCCAGTCAAGGACAAGGTTTTAATTGGTGCACTGCGCGCGGCATATATGGATGTTATGCATGCTCGTGAATTTCCATTGTGCGCATTGTATTTGAATGTATCCCCACGCGAAGTTGATGTGAATGTATCTCCATCCAAGACCGAGGTTCATTTTTTAGAACCTGCCCATATCCGTGGATTTATAATTAAAACACTGCGAAACTCGTTGGCTGTGCCAATGGCGGGATTTGTTGTTCGTGGTGAAATTCCAACGCCTGTATCAAATCAAATTCAGCAAAATATATTTAATAATAATACTGATTATTTTCTTGTTCGCGAGCAGGTAAAAGAAATTATTCAACCACAAATAAATAATGAAAATAATTGTCATCAATCTTCGTCTTTTCCATTGGGGCGAGTAATTGGTCAGATTGGTAACAAGTATATTTTATCAGAAAGTGAAAAGGGATTGATAATAACTGATCAGCATGCAGCGCATGAAAGAATTACTTATGAAAAATTAAGAACTCATAAAATTAAAACCCAAAGCTTGTTGGTCCCAATGGTTATTAAATTAAAGCCCGAGGAAGTTTCCGCTGTTTTGGAAGTATTAGAAGAATTGCAAGAAAGTGGGCTGGTCTTGTCCGAATTTGGTGAAGATTCCATAGCAATTAATGAAAAGCCCGCCGATTGGGATTTGGATTGGACAGCGTTATTAAAAAATATAGCAGCCGAGGTTTTATCAAATGGACATTCGTCCCAGCTGCATGAAAAGCTGCATTTGAAACTGGCAAATTATGCGTGTCATCATTCGGTGCGGGCAGGGCAAAGATTAACCCCAGAGTCAATGGACGCCTTATTACGAGACATTGAACAAACAGAAAGGGGCGGGGAATGTAACCATGGTCGCCCAGTTTATAAATTGATTTCTTTTGCCGAATTAGATGGGTGGTTCGAAAGAATCTGATAACCGCTAGATTTCTATTTACAAAACCCTAAATTTTTACTATAAATCGTTCATAAACCAAGGAGAAAATATATATGAATACAGATGTTATAAATACAACAATGCCAGCTGCACCAAAAAATGATGTTTGGGGAATGGTTATTTATTGTGCTATTATTTTTGCTATAATTTATTTCTTTATGATTATGCCAAATAAGCGCCGCATGAAAGAATATCAAAAAATGTTGGATAGCTTAAAGGTTGGCAATCGCGTTTTGGCAGCTGGTATATATGGTACAATTAAAAAGATTGGTGAAAAAACCATAGAACTGGAAATTGCCAAAGGCGTAGTCATAGAAGTTTCCAAAAACGCAGTTGCAAACATAGAAAAATAAATTTTAAATCAAGGCTTTTGTTATGCTGAAAAAAATCGTAATAACACTGGTTGCTGTATTCGGCGTATTGTTGGCTGTGCCAACAATGTTCCCAAATTCGGCAAAACATTTTCCATCTTGGATACAACCAATATCCTTGGGACTGGATCTAAAGGGCGGGGCGCAATTATTGTTAGAAGTTGATACAGATACAATGATGCATGAAAAATCTGTTCAATTGTATGACGAAGCACGCACAGCACTGATTAATCGTGACAAGGGTGTTATCCGTTTTTCAGATTTGCGTAATATAAATGGCACAGTGTCTTTGGTTGTGAGAAGCTCTGACGATGTTTCCAAAGCGCGAGGGCGTTTACGTAGCGAGCTGGGAGATGGTGTGGATATCGAGGCAGATGGGAATAAAATAACTTTGTCTTATTCTGAAAAACAACGTGCTCAAATTATAGAAGATGCTTTATCACGCAGTATTGAAATTGTTCGCCGTCGTATTGATGCGCTGGGAACAAAAGAACCATCTATTCAATCGCAAGGCGGAAAATATATCTTGGTTCAATTGCCAGGTGTTGATAATCCAGAACGTATAAAAGACTTGATCGGTCAAACAGCAAAAATGACATTTCATTTGGTAAATGAAGATGTTTCGTCAGATCAAATTGCACGTGGACATGCGCCAAGCGGCACCGAATTTTTACCTATGATGAATATGCCAAATCAAGTTGTGCCTGTTTATTCACATGTAGAAGTATCTGGGGAATCATTGACTGATTCCAAAGCAGACCTGGACCAGCAAAATAATATGCCAGTTGTCACAACGGTTTTTGATTCAACTGGTGCGCGTAAATTTGCACGTCTGACAACAGAACATGTTGGTGAAAGATTTGCAATTGTTCTGGATGGCAAGGTTTTATCTGCCCCAAATATTCGCGAACCAATTCCAGGTGGTCGTGGTCAAATTTCCGGTGGATTTACTTTGCAAGAAGCAAAAGATTTGGCTGTTCTTTTACGCAGCGGTGCATTGCCAGCGCCACTTCGTGTCATAGAAGAACGTTCAGTTGGTGCGGGGCTGGGGGCAGATACAATTGCAGCTGGAAAACTGGGCAGTATAATTGGTGCCGCATTTATTATGTTATTTATTTTACTGATTTATCGTGGATTTGGAATTAATGCCGATATTGTTTTACTGGTTAATTTAATGATGATTATTGGAATATCTGCATTACTGGGTGCAACATTGACGTTGCCCGGAATCGCAGGTATAACATTGACATTAGGTATGGCTGTTGATGCTAATATTCTTCCGTTTGAACGAATTAGGGACGAGATGCGTGCGGGTAGCAGTCCATTACGTGCAGTTGATGCCGGATTTGATCGCGCGCTTAAAACAGTTATTGATGCGAATTTAACCACTCTTATTTGCGCATTGGTTTTGTTCCAATTCGGCGCGGGACCAATTCGTGGTTTTGCAGTAACTTTGTCTATTGGTATTATTACGACTTTGTTTACCTGTATCCCATTGTCAAAAATGCTGATAGATTTCCAGATGAATGGAAAAAATAAAAAAATTGGTTTTGTAAAATAAAGGATTTAGTTATGCAATTGCATTTTATGAAATATCGTAAATTATCGTACTGGATTTCAGGAACTTTGGTTTTGCTTTCGATTTTATCACTTGCTTTTCGTGGTTTAAATTATGGTATTGATTTTGCTGGTGGAATTTCTATGGGGGTTTCATCAAAATCACCAGATTATACAATTGATAAAATGCGCAGTGATTTGGCTGCGTTCAAGCCAGAATTGCAATCTGTATCAGGTGGGAACATCTTGGTTCGCATAGGACTGGAAAAGGGCGCCAGTGAAGATGTTCAAAACAAGGCCGTTACAGATATAAAAAATATCTTTGGTGATCGTGTTTCTTATAATCAGGTTCAAATTGTCGGTCCAAAAATAGGTGGGGAACTTATTCGTGGTGGTATATTGGCTGTATTGTTCTCGTTCTTGTTGATGAGCTTGTATGTCTGGATAAGGTATAAGGGCGGTTATGCAATTGGATCTTTGATTTCATTGGTTTTGGACTTTATTTTAATGTTTGGATTTTTCAGTGTTATTGGAATGGAATTTAATCAAACATCTATCGCGGTTATTTTAATGGGTATTGGATATTCTATAAATGATAAAGTTGTGAACTATGATCGAATAGAAGAAAATGCAAAACGTTATCATAAAATGCCACAAGGCGAATTAATAGATTTATCTATAAATGAAATGATGCGCAGAACAATTTTGACCAGCACAACTACGTTGCTTGGTATGATTGCCTTGTATTTATTTAGTGGTTCTGTTTTGCGAGACTTTTCCTTATCTATGATTTTTGCTATAGTTATGGGAACACTGACATCAGTTTACATTTCTAATGTTGTTCTGTACCACTTTGATTTAAGAAAGGATAGTTAAGAACAATAAAGGGAAGGAGAAAAAATGAGAAAGTTATTTTTAATAGTTACCATTTGTTTTTTGCCCTTTATTGCATCGGCATCTGATTTTTTTGACCCAGAAATATCAGTGATAGACGGCATCAAAGTGCATGAAACTTCCGCATTTTTTGCAGAGGTTTTTGAAAAGTTGTCAGATGCGGATTTTGCTGGTAAAGATATTAGAACCGCTATGGAATCTTTGGAAACTTTATCGCCAGATGTTAAAATTGCCACAACCGATAGTCGTATAGTAATTGTTCATGCTGGTGATATGATTGGAAACTGGCCACGTCCAGCGGATAACGACTGGAAAGGGTTGGGGGAAATTACAACAGCGTTATTATTAAAAATACGTGAATCAGACCCAAAGATTGCTGAACAATCCGGCGATATTTTTGGTTCTGTAGCAGTTGATACAATTATACATTCTTTGGATAAAAATGGACGTTATGTTACATCAATAAAAATTGATGATGGTAAAATTTTAACCAGCGCGGGTTTGCAGGGTAAGCGTGACCAGTTGGGCAATTGGCGTGTCGAGGGTGTAGTAAGAGATTCCCAAGCAGATGAATCTGGAATAAGAGAAGGGGATTTAATTGTTGGGATAAATGGTAAAGATATTAAAAAAATGTCTGATTCTGAATTAGCGGCTACATTTGAAGGATTAAATTCTGGAACATTAAAGTTAAAGGTTGCAACACCAGGAGGCACCAAGAAAATAGTTTTGCGTCGTGCGAGCGTTATTATGGCAGATGCAGATATAATTTGGAGACAGGCCACCCCAGAACAGAAAATAAAAATTCTTGAAATTGTGGTTTATAACATATCTGAAAATTCAGTTGCCATAGTAAATGAAGCATTACACAAATATACAGAAGCATCCGGAATAATTTTGGATATGAGAACTGCACATGGCGGTGATGAGCGTGCAGCTGCAAAACTTGCTGGATTATTCTTGGGGGCTGTACCAGTTATGCATATTGATGATGGGGCAAATGAAGAACTGGAAGTAATTCCAGGGGGTGACGCCATAACGAATGTGCCGGTTGTAATTTTGGTATCTAATCAGACCCAGGGAACAGCCGAAGCAATAGCTCTTGCATTTAATGATAATGCTCGTGGCGTATTGGTTGGAACACCAACAGCAGCCAATGCAAAATTAGTTAGAAAAACAGAATTATCAAATGGCGCAGTGCTTGAAATAGGAAGTCGCAGTATTAAAAGCGGACGTGGTACAATGATTGATGATCGTGGTGTTTTCCCATTGGTTTGTTTATCTAATATCAGAAATGATATTCAGCAAAATGCTTTCTTTGTAAATATTCTTAACGGGGACTTTAATGCTATAAATTTTAACGGGGAAAAATCTGTTGATGTAAACGCTATTCGAAAAGGGTGTCCAAATATAAAATCTGGTGAAGATGAAGATGCTGTTGCATTAGCGATATCAATAGAACTTTTGACTGATAAAAAGGTATATGAAAAGTTGCTTGAAAATGTTTCTGAATAAAAATAATAAACTTAAATGGAAATTAATTCTTATTTCAACCGTCGTTGTAATGGCTTTGTGCTTGATTGGGATATTCTGGTTAGACACACCATTGTTTATTTTTATACATCAATTTGATGGTGTTTGGACAAAGGTATTTGATGTTGTGTTTGCTTCTAAAATATGGATCAGATTTTCATTTTTTGCATTGGTAATAGCTTTAGTTTTTAATTCTAAAAAAATCATTAATCAAATAAGAAATTTAAAAGAGTATACTTTTCGTAATTTATGGGAAAATCGTAGAAATATTTTTAATAATAAATGGATAATTGCCTCCTTTTCTGTCTTTTGTTCGGTTTTTCTGGCAGGTGCAATTGGTAAAGTACTTAAAATTTCTATAGGGCGCATGAGACCAAAATTTTTAGAAGCATTGGGTCAAACTGGTTTTTATCCATTTACAAACGAATGGGATTTTAATTCTATGCCATCTGGACATGCAATCACGTCCTTTGCTGCATTAGTAATGATAGGTTTAATGTTTCCAAAATATAAATGGCTGACTTGGACATTAGCGATAGTTATTGGTTTGTCACGCATCGCGTTTGGTGTGCATTTCCCCAGCGATGTTTTATTGGGTGCGTTCTTGGGTATGCTTATTGCAGATTTTACAAAGGCAAAGATATAATCATTTTGTCTTGATACTTACCCCTTTTTGTGATAAAATTTAAACATAATTATAGCCAAAGGTTAAATAATGAAACAGCTTCAATTTGTTTTTGCAGCCACCGTCGGTATTGCTTGTATTTCTGCTGGGGCAAATGGTGCAACAAGATACTCGAATGCAACAAAAAGGAACGAATTGTATCAAAATTACACTGGGTGCAATTATAGTGGATGTAAACCAACTGCTGCACCAGTGGAACAACAAACTTGGGATAGCAACAAACCAACATCATATGAACCTGCTGCTCGAAAAACAACAACCAAGACAAAAGCTTCTACGGACAAGGTTGTATTAGCTGATCCTTTCTTTCAACCTGCTAAGGGGCATTTTGGAAGTTTAACTGATCTGGGATATGCCCAAAATACCTATGATTTCGAAATAACCGAAGCTTTGGGCGGCGGTTGGGATGGTTTAACGGGAGATTGGAATGCAAGTGAAATTGCTGTTAAAGAAGATTTAAGCTTTGGTATCACAGATGATCTTGTTTTGATGGGTATGGTGAAATACGCAAGCACTCAATATGAAATGAATTGGGATGCGTTCGGAACTGATCCTGCATCGACAGACACTTTGGACGATAATGGAATAGCCATATGGGGTTTGGGCGCTCAATGGAAATTCTTTGAGGATGCTAATAATGTTGATAACTTGGGTTTGTTTTTCCAATCTTCGGATATGGCAAAAAATATAATGGCCAGTGGCAAGTTTGGATTTAAAACAACCCCAGATACTACATTTTATGGCTTGGCAAATTTAGCATACATTATGTGGGAAAATACATCGTATGGTAATGGTATAGTCAGTAATACCGGTCAAGTTGCATATATGGCATTTGAACGTGATGTTTCAAAAAGCTTTTATGCCGAAGGTGGAGCGGGGGTATTTACAAAATTGTCAGATCAATGGTCATTTGATGCAGAGGCAATCTTTGGCAGTTATTCTTGGCACAACCAGTTATATGCAAAAGCAGCAGTTTATTGGCAGCCAAATGATATGTTTGCTCTTGGTTTTTATGGGCGTGCTTCTTTATGGGATTCTGCAGATTCCGCGAAAGATATTTATATGTATACTTGGTGTGATAGCGTAACCAGCCAATGTTATATAAACGGAGATGCTACTTTAAACGCAGAATATATGGGCACAACTGAAATAAACAAATACCAAGATATGCAAATTGGTGTTCAAGGAATGCTGTATTTTTAATTAGTTAAACGGTAGTAAATAATGAATTATTTTAAGAAAAATAAAAGTTTTATATTTGGGTGTGCGATTTGTTCTTTGTGTTTTGCATTTGGTGCAAATGGTGCGTATGCATCTGAATTTGATACCGAAGATCCAATGTATTTCGAACAGGCTCGGGATTTCACCCTTCGTGGTGGGTTATCGTTCGGAGATGAGATTTTAGATACAGGGGTCAGGGGGGCTTATGGAATAAACGATATATTTGTTTTGGGGGCAACTGTAAAATACCAACAAGATTTTGATGATGATCGTGATTATGACGGTTTTTCTTATACTGGTATGGATGTTATGTATCGTGTATCTAATGATACTATTAAATCGGATATCTTTGGTGGGGTAAAATTTTCAGGCGATGCAGATCCCAGATTTGATAAAACAATTTATTTTGGTGGAGTTCGTATTGGACGCAGTTGGAATATAATTACAGTGTCTGGAACATTAAAAACCAGTTGGATTTTTGATGAATTGAATGGCATGGCATGGATTGATATGATTCCGGATGCTTATTTCAGAATAGTACAAAATTGGCGTATTGGTGTTGGCGCAGATTTTCGCAAGGCTACAAATGCAGATTTTGATGCAACGATCGTAAGTGGAAAATTGGTTCGTCAATATGGACGCACACAATATGTTGGGTTTTGTGAATATGACTTTGAACAAAATGATATTAAATTTGGAACTAGATTAAACATTGCATTTTAAGAAAATCCCGCATTTTGCGGGATTTTTTAATCATTTTTTACTACGAATCGATTCCCAATAATCAAGACGTTTTTTAATCTCGCGTTCAAAGCCGCGTTCGATTGGGCGATAAAATATTTGCCGCTTCATTTTTTCTGGAAAGCAGTTTTGACCACTGAACCCAGTTTCTGTATTTGGTTCATAAATATAATCTGCGCCATATCCCATATTTTTCATCATTTTTGTCGGTGCATTCAAAATATTTTTAGGCGGCATCAAACTGCCATTTTCACTGGCCGCACGCCATGCAGCGGTTTGAGCATTATAATTTGCAATACTTTTTGGTGCGGTGGCCAAATAAATTACCAATTCAGTTAATGCCAAATCGCCTTCGCCGGGACCCATTCTTTCGTATACTTGCCATGCGGACAACGCGATCTGCATTGCGTTCGGGTCAGCCAGGCCGATATCTTCCATTGCAAATCTGGTTAGTCGTCTAAATAAATATTTTGGATCCTGTCCGCCTAACATCATTCTGGCGGTCCAATACAGCGCAGCATCTGTGTCTGACGCGCGCAAAGATTTATGAACCGCGCTGATTAAATTGTAATGTTCCTCGCCGGCCTTGTCCGACAGTGGTGCGCGTTTTTGTATTGCAGAATCCAATTCGTCGGGCGATAATGGTTTTGCAAATTTCGTGTTTGATAAATATTCAATAGTGTTTAATAAGAATCTGGCATCGCCATCCGCCATTTGGCACAGATGAATTTTTGCCTGGTTTGTTAATGGTAATTCGCCCAAGTTTTTTTCGGCGCGTTTTAACAATTCTATTAAATCTTCGGCGGACAAAGGTGTAAGTACACCAATATGACAACGCGAAAGCAATGCGTTGTTTAATTCAAAACTGGGGTTTTCAGTTGTTGCGCCGATAAAAACACATGTACCATCTTCCAGATAAGGTAACAAAGTATCTTGCTGGGTTTTATTAAACCGATGAATTTCATCAATAAACAATAATGTCCCGCGTCCAATTTCACGATTCATTTTGGCGGCTTCCATTATTTTTTTTATGTCTGCAGTGCCGCTGAAAACAGCGCTTATTGGCATGAATTCTAAATCAGTTGAGTTTGCCAAAGCGCGCGCAATTGTCGTTTTGCCACATCCAGGCGGCCCCCATAAAATCAAATTTGATAGCCGCCCAGAATTTACCATTTGCCGCACTAAACCAGTTTCCCCTAACAATTGTTTTTGCCCGATAATTTCATCAATCGTTTGTGGACGCATACGATCGGCCAATGGCGCGATTGGTGCAGTATCTGATTGAGCAAAAGGATTTGTCTCTTTTTTTAGCATTTTTTAATTAAATCTATGGTAAAATAATAGCAAATAATAAAGGTAAATCAAGGATGGATAAATTTCGGCATATTTTAATTCAAAACAAGAAATGGATAATTATTTTATCTGCGGCTTTGGTTCTGTATGGTGGTTTTGAAACTGTAAAAAAAATAACAGAAAAACAGAAAAAAGAAGTTAAAGCTGATGATATAAAAATTAAACCAGCTCCAACATATGAAGATTTTTTAAACCAATGTCGTCCCATAACACCTTATCTTATCTGTTATCTTGCAAACCCCGAAGGGTTTGAAAGCGAAGTATATAAAGATGGGCGCGGCATATGGACCATTGGGTATGGCAGTACCAGAATGCCGAACGGGCCAGTTGGACCAAACACAGCAGATATAACAATAGATCAAGCATATGAAATTGCACGTTGGCATATTGAAGATTATGAAACTTATTTTATTATGTATTGTTATTGCTGTGCATTTGACCGTGATATGACTCCACAGGAATTTTTTGGTTTGGCTTCGTTTATTTATAACGGCGGGCCTGGAATGTTTGAACCTAATGTAGATACAAAAAATGGTAAACCAGGAAAAAAGGATAGAGCCAGAAATGATAGATGGGCAGAGTTGCGAAGTCTTTACCGTAATCAAGGAACAATCAGTCGCGAACAAGTAAAAGAGTTGTTTGCAAAATATCCGGTTGTTTCCCAAGGTAGTGTTTTAAAAGCATGGCTAGATGGGAAAAGCGGTGAAGAAATAGGACAAATGTTGGTTAACTATTTAAGTTCAGGTGGTGAACGGGCCGAAGGCTTGGTTTGGCGCAGATGGTTAGAAGCATGTTTAATATCTGGAGCTATTGATCCTTTGGATATTATGAATACACCAATTGGTGGAATTTATGAATTTCGTCAGTATTTGAAATCAAAAGACATGGATATGATAAACAAAGATAATGTTTTAAATTATTCTGTTGCTGATACTTTAGAAGTGTGGTTAAAAGATCCGCGTTATTGGGACAAGAAAAATAAAAGATTATATAAACCACAAAATATTCAATTAACCAAGTCAGTAATGCCAAAAGAAATTGTAGAATTATGTGAATCTGGATATTGTACTGTTTCAAATAAAACAAATGCGAATCGTTTTTATATTACTTCACATAAACCATTGATGGAAAGAAGTTCGGAAGCTTTGGTAGAACTAGGTACAAAGTATTTGTATGATAATAATTATCCAAAAGCCGAAGAAGTTTATATGGATGTAATTAAAAAATATCCAGAAAATGCCAGTGCTTACAGCGATCTTTCGTATCTTTATTTAAAGTGGGGAAAATACGAAAAGGGTATAGCAGTTATAAATATATTAAATACAAATATAACAAAATCTATGGATGCCAATGGTTTAGCTGGGACGTATTATAACGTTGGGTTATGTTATAAAAAATTGGGCGGCGCCAAGAATTTGGAATTGGCTAAAACCTATATGACAAAAGCCAAAAACTTATTACCAAATGTCAAAGTTTATCAAAAAGAAATTGATGACATTAATGTGAAATTAAAAAATATAGAAAAAAGCAAAAGTACAGTAAAAAAGAAATCATTGTTTGATACTGGGAAAGCGAATATATCTGTAAAAAATCAAAATAATAAACATAATAATGCAAAGAAACAAAAAACGCATTAAAGCGACAAAATCAGATATTTTGGCGCGATTGTTCCGGCCTTGTTTTTTTGCTGATATCTGGTTTCAATGATTGATAATTGGTCACCGAATATTGATAGCCTTGTTTTTGGTAATTGCTGGATAATCCAATCATAGTATTCATAATGATCTGTGCCGATTATGATTTGTCCATTTGGCGTAAGATGCGCGGTCAATAAATTTAAGAATTCACTGGATAATAATCTGCGTTTTTCGTGGCGCGCTTTGGGCCATGGGTCAGGGTGCAAAACCCATATTTGCGAAAATTCAAAATCATTATTATTTATCAATTTTCGAACATCGTCTGGCCATATTTTTATATTTTTATATTCTGGTTTTATATTGTTATCGTCATCGGTAATTTTTGACAACAGACTGGCCACCCCATTTATAAAGGGTTCGGCACCGATGATTGTTTTGTCTGGATTTTCGGTTGCCAGTGCCAGCAAATGTTCCCCAGCACCAAACCCGATTTCCAGTATATGGTCCGTATCCCCAATTTGTTGGGGCATAAATTTAGGCAGTAAATTATCCACCAGTGATTGCTGGCGGGCGGATAAACGCTTGCCATGAATTCTGCCAAAGGTTCTGATATCTTGCTTTTCCATAATTTTGAGTATAAAATACATGAGTTAAAAAGGCAATAAATAATGAGACCAGGATTATCACCATATTTAATTAAAAGATTATTACCAGATGCAAAATGGACGATTGCAGAGTTAGAGGAAAAATTTCCGGCGCGCAATTTGCCAGATGGCGCGATGGTAACCCGCTTTGCCCCCAGCCCAACTGGATATATGCATATTGGCGGATTGTATCAAATGCTGATAGATTATAAATTGGCTGCGCAATCTGGCGGCGTGTTTATGTTGCGTATAGAAGATACCGATACCAAGCGCGAAGTCGATGGCGCAGTAAAACTTATTTTACAAACAGCAGAAAAGTTTGGATTAAACCCGGATGAAGGCGCAAGTGTCATAACAAAAAACGTACATACCGCATTATCAGAAATGGGTAATTATGGACCTTATCAACAATCGGAAAGAAAAGAAATTTATCATTCTGTTGTGGCGCATTTATTGGCAATGGGGCAGGCTTATCCTTGTTTTTTAACCCCCGAAGAAATGGACAAGATTCGTGAAAATCAAAAATCTTCTGGTTTGCCAACTGGTATTTATGGTGAATTTGCCCGCGATCGCAATTTATCCGAAGAAGAAATTATTGCCCGTTTGGGTAATGGTGAAGTGCCCAGTATACGGCTGTATTCAGCGGGCGACAAAAACAAAAAGATTTTCTGTAAAGATGCTGTGCGTGGCAGTATCGCTTTTCCCGAAAATGACGAAGATGTAGTTTTGATAAAGTCTAATGACGGATTGCCAACTTACCATTTTGCTCATTTGGTGGATGACCATTTTATGCGGACGACACATGTTGTTCGTGGCGAAGAATGGTTGCCCAGTTTTCCATTACATGTTCAGATGTTTAATATGATGGAATGGAAAGTTCCAGTCTATGTTCATACATCAACCCTGGATACCATAGATGATGAAACGGGCAAGCAACGCAAATTATCAAAGCGCAAAGACCCCCAGGCAAATGTTGCGCAATTTATAGAATCGGGCTGGCCGGTGGATGCTGTATTGGAATACCTATTTAACATTATTGCCAGCGGCTATGAAGAGGCTAAGTTAAAAGGTCAGGCAAAAAATATTTGGGAATATGAATTAAAGTTGAAAAAGATTCCTATGTCTGGCGCATTGTTCGATATGAAGAAATTGGAATGGTGGGCAAAAGAATTTATTGCGACGTTAAGCGTGGATGATTTAACCAATAAAGTAATGATATGGACAGATAAGTATTCAAAAGAATGGGCGGAAAGATTAAAAGATAAAACAGACGATTTAAAAAAAATCTTATCCATAGAACGGGATAATCCAAAACGCATTCGCAAGGATTTTATTACTTGGAAACAAACATTGGAAGAAATTTCATATTTCTTTGATGACGTGTTTGCAAAAATAAAAATCCCGCCGGTTAATAAAGAAGTTTTATCCGAATTTTTGAAAACATTCGATATTAATGATGATAAAGATGCTTGGTGGAAAAAAATTCAAGATGTTGCGACCAGTGTGGGCGTTCAAAATGGTGATTCGGCGATGGCTTTGCGTGTTGCGCTGACGGGGCGTACAAACACCCCAGACCTGTATTTAATAATGCAGGTTATGGGAGACACGCGTGTTCGAGAAAGGATTACAAAATGTCTGAAATAATTGTTCGCTGTGCCGAACAAAAAGATTTTTTAGCAGTGCAAAAAGTTCAGTTAACTGGCGGGGAAGCTTTGCTGACGAATGAAGATGCAATTGAAATTGCAGATATGGAACTGCAAGTAAAAAGCCCAAATGGTATTTTTGGTGTTGCCGAATATGACGGAAAAATCATTGGATTTATTTACGGCGAAAACTTGGCTGCACGTTGGGCGCTTTCATCATACTTTGTTGTTCTGCCAGAATATCGCGGAACAAATGCCGCGCATGAATTAGGGGAATGGTTTATATCAGAATGTAAATCTCGCGGCGCAAAATATATTATTTGTTATGTTGATAAAGATAATAAAAAACTGATAAACTTTTATCAGCATTTTGGATTTGAATTGGGTGGAACTTATGTTGAAATGATAAAAGAAATATAAATATTTTTTGGAGTTAAAATTTCAAAAAGTATAGAGAAATGAAAACAAAAAATAAAATGCGATACAATAAACTTTTGTTTTTTACATTACTTGTTGCTGCATGTAGTGGTGTAAAGTCCCCGTCTGTGTCGGATGAAGTTGATTATTCTGCGCGCTTGGATTC
>CAZPLT010000003.1:50506-73150 GCA_964587855.1 uncultured Muribaculaceae bacterium
CGCGCTTGGATTCTGTTTCAAAACAATTTATTGGTGTTAGATATGCCATGGACCCACTGGGCGAAGGCACCGGCGTGGATGCTGATCCAATTATTCGTTCAGATGTTTTTGACTGTGTAACATATGTTGAAACATCTATGGCGTATGCCACGCCAGGTGATCCAATAGAGAATAAAATAAAAATTTCTTATTTGGATGCAAATCCATCGTATATTTATCGTAAGCATTTTTGGGAAATGGATCAGGCCCAAAGTGGGACTATGACTGACATTACATCAAAACTGGGCACGCCAGTAAAATATGTTTCTGGAACTATTGATAAGAATTCTTGGTTTGCAAAGAAAAATCCACCTGTAAAAACTGATTTTGAAACACAGAAAATCACTCTGTCTTACATTGCTTCTGCTGACATTCCAAAAATTAGTATGAAAAGATTGCCTCGTGTTTCAATAATCGGTATAATTGCTGACAGCAAGGATATGCCCGCACAAATTGGGACAAACAATTGGAATAGGCATGTTGGATTTATTGTTCGAGATGGTGATAAAGTAGTTGTCCGCCACGCAAGTTATGTAGCGGGCAAGGTAATAGAGCAATCCTGGAATGATTTTATAAATTATCAGATGGTATTAAAAAATAGAATTGGAATAAAAATTTGGGAGATAAAAAATGTTCAAAACGAAAAATAAAAAACCAAAAAAAGTTGCACGGGCACAAAGCAGGGCGATCAAGGCACAACCACGCGCAAACGCATTGTTGCGGGCTTTACGCGCAGCGGGTTTGTTTCGGTGGGAACGTGAACCCAGTCATTCTGAATGGGTTGCTGATGTTTTGACCCACGGAATTGGTATTGGATTGGCCATTGCTTGTTTGTGTATTCTTTGTGTTTTTGCTGTCTTATATCATAATTCTTGGGCTGTGGTATCTTGCGTTATTTTCGGGCTGACTATGTTCTTGCTTTATTTTGGCAGCACTTTCTGTCATGCCATGATTGGGCAGAAAAGCGAATGCTTTTTTGAAGTTTGGGATTCATCCGCAATTTATGCATTGATTGCCGGAACATATACCCCATTTTTGCTGGTCAATCTGCGCGGTGCATTGGGTTGGACTGTATTTGGAATATTGTGGGCGATTACAATTTTTGGCTCTGTAATGAAAATCCGCAGACCAAAAGAACAACCAAAATGGGTTGTCGCGCTGTATTTAATTATGGGATGGGCGGTAGTATTTATTTTGCCCAGAATGATAGAAACGGTGTCAGCGCGCGGGATGTGGTTTGTTCTGGCGGGCGCATTGTCTTATTCTCTGGGGGTTATTTTTTATCTGCGACGCAGATTAAAATTTAGCCACATGATTTGGCATTTATTCGTTATTGGCGGCAGTATTTGTTTTTTCTTTGCGGTGCTGTTCGGCAGTATAATTGACTTTTAAATTAAAAAAGGGCGCATATTCGCGTCCTTTTTATTAAAAACATTTGATTTTTCAGAAAAATAGATTTAAAATAACATTGTTATGAAAAACAAATTTGTTCTTTTTACAACTACAACAACCCCGTTGGGGGTCTAAATTCTATTGCACTTTGTGTGCTTTCCGTATACAATAATCAACAATTAAAAAATAAATAATAAAGGTTTTTATTATGTCTTATGATATAGAACTTATTCGGCACTCGTTGGCGCATGTAATGGCGGCCGCGGTGCAAAAATTATGGCCAGATGTGAAATTCGCTGGTGGCCCAGCCATTGAAAATGGATTCTTTTACGATTTTGATTTACAGCACAGAATCACCGAAGAAAATTTTCCAAAAATTGAAAAAGAAATGCGTGATTTGATAAAAAGCGCGGGACGCTTTGAACGTCGTGAAATTTCGTTGGAAGAAGCAAAACAGATTTTCAAAAATCAGCCATATAAAATGGAATGGCTTGAAGAATATGACGCGGCAGGGGAAAAATTATCAGTTTATACTTTTCGTGATTTTACCGATCTGTGCCGTGGACCTCATGTTGAAAATTCCAAAGAATTACCACGTGATGGATTCAAAATTCGCAGCATTGCGGGGGCTTATTGGAAGGGGGATTCTAAAAATAAAATGTTACAACGCGTTTACGTTGATGCGTTTGCCAGCAAAGAAGAATTAGAAGATTTTTTGAAAATACAAGAAGAAGCAGCCAAACGAGATCATCGTAAAATTGGTCGTGATATGGATTTGTTCCATTTCGAGCCCGAATATGCGCCCGGTGCGGTATTTTGGCATGACAAAGGATATAGGATTTATCGTAAATTGATTGAATATATTCGTATGCGTCAGGAACGTGCAGGATATTTAGAAATATCTACGCCAGCATTGATGGATAAGTGTTTGTGGGAAACGTCAGGGCATTGGGCAAAATATGGTGAACATAATTATTCCGGCAAAACCGAAGATGGTCGTCAGTTTTGTATAAAGCCGATGAACTGTCCTGGCGGTATGTTGGTTTTTGCCCAAGGGATAAAATCTTATAAAGATTTGCCAATGTATGTTGGCGAATTCGGTAAAGTTCATCGCTATGAGGCGGCAGGCGGATTGCATGGAATTATGCGAGTTCGCGAATTTACCCAAGATGATGCACATATTTTCTGCACGGAAAAACAACTGGAAGGCGAAGTAGTAAAGGTTATTGAATTTATCAAAGATATTTATTCTAAATTTGGTTTTGATAACGTCAGTATGAAACTGGCCACCAGAAAGGATTCCGAGTTCAGAATAGGTGATGATAAAATTTGGGACTTTACCGAAGGCGCATTAAAACACGCATTAGATAGCAACAAAATTAAATATGAAATTGCAGAGCAAGACGCTGCTTTCTATGGACCAAAAATAGATATCTATTTGCGTGATTCAATTGGTCGTGTTTGGCAATGTGGAACTATCCAATTGGATATGAATTTGCCAGAAAGATTTGATTTATCTTATGTTGGTGAAGATGGGGCGAAACATCGTCCAATTATGTTGCATCGCGCTATGCTTGGATCTATTGAAAGATTTCTGGGGATGGTGATAGAAAATACTGGTGGTAATTTGCCGCTGTGGTTGTCACCAGAACCAGTAGTTGTCGCACCAATATCCGAAAAATATGATGAATATGCAAAGCATATAGTTGCAGAACTTCGGGCTGTTGGTGTGAATGCCCGTAGCGATTTGCGCGCGGAAAAAGTAAATTATAAAATTCGCGAATTGTCTTTGGCAAAAACCCCAATAATTGCGGTTGTGGGCGAAAAAGAATCCGAAGAACAAACGGTTACTTTGCGACGCTTGGGCACGGAAAATCAAGAAACTCTTGCTTTATCCAAATTCATATTGGATATGGCCAAAGCGGTAAAATTCCCAGAATAAAATAAAAAAGGAAAATAAAATGAAAAAAATATATTTGCTTTTTGCTCTTTGTGGATTGTTATTTGTAGCGGGCTGTTGCAATTGTGAAAAAGAACCAATTGTAGAAGAAAATCATGCTTTGATTGTACCCCCTAATTTTGGAAATATGCCAAAATAATACTATTTGATAACAGATTTTTTTGTGCTATAATATGCGTATAACAAAGGGAAAAATATGAAAAATTTACTTAAAAAAATTGGTTTTGCTGCGACCGCTGTTTTAATAGCGGGTGCTGCTTATGCGGCTGGACCAGACGCAAACGGCTTGACAGGACTGATTTCGCAATTAAAGAGTGTGTTTAAAATTTTGCGTACATTGGCATTTGTCGGCGCAGCATTCGTTATCGCATCAATTGGTTGGGATGCAATTGTTAAGAAAGAATACAAATGGACCGAGGATGGTAAAAAACATCTGATCGCAATGATAGTTGGATTTTTGCTTTTGTTCGGTGTCGGTGTAATATTACAATTCTTGGCAGGTGGTGATCTTGGACCAGCTGGTGGAACTTGGTAAAAAAATAAATCCGGCATTTGCCGGATTTTTTAATAAATTTAACAGTACAAAATTTTTTAATTGCTCTTTGCTATGGGCTAGTTTTATGATATAATATAAATATTAAAGAAGGAGCATACGATGGCTGAAGAAAAGCTGGATTTACTGGATTTAGACGATGAAATAGATTTACCTGAATTACCAGAAGATGGCGCTTTGGCTTGTGGTCGTCCACGTCGCCCTTGGTTTTTGTTTGGTGCGGCGGTCATCGTTATTATATTGGCTACATATATTATTGTAAGAATTGTTATGCATGGTACTAAGAATGATTCGGTTGAAATTGATTTGAATACTCCGCCACTACCACCAGCAACAGAACAAGCAGCAACTCCACCCTCGCCACCAGCATCAGATTTTGCCGCTGGTGCAGACAAGGTAATTGCAGGGGAAGCACCAGTAGCTGGAGTTCCAGTTCGTGTGGTCGAAGAAAGAAAAGATGTAGTATTTAAACCAGATGCACCAGTTGCCGCCCCGGCCAAGGTTGCGCCAAAAATAGAACCACCAAAACCAGTAACGTCTTTGAATAATGGTTTTTATGTTCAGTTTGGATCTTATGCTACTCGTTCAGGGGCAGAAGTTTCACAAAAGAAATTACAAGTTTCCCATGCGGGTTTGTTTTCCGGACATAATTTTATAATTCAAGAAGCTTTATTGCCAAATGGCAAAACAACATATCGTCTGCGAATTGGCTTTACTAATTCTCAGGACGCCGATGGTTTTTGTAGAAATGCAAAATCTGACGGGCTGGATTGCTATGTTGCAAGATAAAGAATAAAAAATAAACAAAGGATAAAAAATGAAAACGGGTTTTTGGGAAATACTTTTAATAGTAATTTTGATTTTAATTTTATTTGGACATTCAAAAATTCCAGATGTTATGAAAAATTTGGCTAGTGGTATAAATATCTTTAAAAAAGAATTAAAAAAAGATGCTGAACCGACTAAAGAAAAGCCAGCCACAAAAGAAGTAAAAACTGTGGCAAAAAAAGCCAAGGCAAAGCCAAAGAAAAAATCAACATCAAAAAAGAAATAAAAAAACCCGCATTTGCGGGTTTTTTAATGAACTTTAAAATATTTTAATGCAGATTTGATTGTGTCTGCATATATTTTAAATGCAGTATCATAAATTTCCACAGAAAGACCATACCCATTATTATCTTGGATAGTTTTATCGGTAAAAGGTATTGATTTATCAATTACAATATCTTTCATGCTACTTGTTAAAATTGCACAGCTTTCCGGAGAATTTTCACATTTACATTCTGTTTGATTATCACAACACTTACAACTTAGTCTAATTGCTTTTTGTCTATTGCTTTGAAGATTTGATTTTACCTCAATCCAATTTATTTTTACTTTTTTATCTTCAAAATTATTATCAGACTCTGGATAATACATATCATCAAATTCTTCAAAAGATTGGGTAGCTTCAAGTTGTATCGCTTCAAATGCATCCATGGTTATTTCTGGTATGAATATTCCACCTAAAACACCGCTTGCTGCATCATATCCACTTTTTATACTTATATTAAATTTACGTGAAACCAAAATGGATTGGAAATATACGTATTTAAATACGGCCAATATATTATGCTCGTTTTCAAAAACCATTCTGTTTGGTATAGGGTATTTTTCTATCGCAGCCTTTAATAGTTGGGGATAGGGTACATTAACAATTGGAAAAAAATATTTTTCAAAAAGGCTTCTGTTTTTATCTTCTGTCATTTTTATCACTTTTGTATTAATAATTGAGGTATTTATAATACATAATATAATATTTGTCAAATATATTTAGATGCTGTTAAATAAGCATATTTATTTAGATTAAATATTTTTTATGTGTTTTTGCTCTTTTGTGCTTTTTATGTTAAAATACAAGTATGGCTAAAAAGCAAAATTTTTTACCTGATTCAATTCGGGGTGCTGCTCGTGGTGTCGCTTTTCGTGGGATTGGTGCGGCTTTAACTTTTGTTGCTGTTTTATTTTGTTTTTCTTTAATTTTTCATAATCCTTATTTGGATGGATTTATGACGGCATCTACTTTTGGGCGTCAAAGTTTAATTGGAAATATAATTAGTTTTATACTTTATGGAATTGGTTTTATTCCTGCGTTGTTTGTCTTTCTTTTTATTGCGCGCGCGGGGGTTTCTATGATGTTGAAATGGGAAGAAGAATTTCCAGAATATAATATTATTCGTGCTGTCATAACAACTATAATTGGTGCGTTTGGTTTTGGTACAATAATGCCATCAAAGTCTTTTGGTGGTTTGGTTGGTTTGATTGCCGAACATGATATTGGTTTGTTTGCACATGGTTGGACATTTGTTTTTGGTATTGTTTTTATAACTTTGTTTTTACTTATGGTGGGAATTCTTTTACATATCAGATGGCAAGATGTTAAAAATGTTATACGTATAATTAACAAAGGCCTTCGGGTTTTATTCAGTATTTTAAGATTACATCCGATTAACAAACCAGAAGAAAAAATAGAAGAAGTAGAAGAAATAGAAGAGGAAGAGGACGACGAAGAAAGCACACCAAAGCCTAAACGAAAAAAGCAAATCAAAAAAAGTAAATTATCTGAGAATGATTATGAATTGCCACCACCAGAATATTTGGAGAAATCGGTATTTTCTAAACATGCGGTTACAAATGAATTGAAACGCAATGCTGCCGCGATGGAGGCTCATTTTGAAGAATTTGGAGTTTATGGAAAAGTTGTTGGAATTAAACCTGGGCCAATAGTTACTTTGTATGAATTTGAACCAGATTCCGGACAGCGCATTGCAAAAATTACTGATACGGTCAAAGATATGACACGTGCTATGGCCGCCGAAAATATTCGTATTGCTCATATTCCACGCAGTAATTATATTGGTGTTGAAATGGTAAATCTTAATCGTCAATTTGTTCGTTTCCAATCATTGATTACAGATGAAAGATTTATAGAATCAAAATATCATATACCGTTGGCTTTGGGTGTGGATATTGGTGGAAATCCAATTTATTTTGATTTGGCAAAAATGCCGCATGCTTTGATTGCCGGGCGCACCGGCAGTGGCAAGTCTGTATTTGTGCAATCTATTATTATGTCCATTGTTTATCATTTTACGCCCGATAAATGTAAGCTACTTATTATTGACCCAAAGGGTGTTGATTTTTCATTATGGCAAGATATCCCGCATATGATTACGCCTGTTGTAACAGATGCTAATATGGCGGTGAATACGCTTAAGTGGGCCGTACGTGAAATGGAAGATCGCTATAAAAAACTGAAAGATTTGGGTGTCCAAAATCTGGAGGGTTATAATGAATCAGTTGCTGATTTACGCGAACGTGGTGAAAAAATTACCAAGCAAGTTCCTGTCGGAACAGATCCAGAAACTGGCGCGCTTGAATTCGAAGAACAAGAGTTAGATTTATCTGATATGCCTTATTTAGTTATTGTTATTGATGAGGTTGCAGATTTAATGAGTGTTGCACGTAAAGAAGTTGAAGCATGTATTCAACGTTTGGCTCAAAAAGCGCGTGCGGCTGGAATGCATATAGTGGCTGCAACACAAAGACCAGATACCAGTGTTATTACTGGTGTTATCAAGGCTAATTTCCCAACACGAATTTCTTTCCAGGCGCGTTCTAATATTGATTCTATGACAACGCTGGGGGAAAAAGGCGCAGAACAATTATTGCCATCAGGCGATATGTTGTTCAGTGAAGCGGGCAGGGTGCCGGTCAGAATTCATGGCGCATGGATTGAAAATAAAGAAATAAATAAAGTTGCAGATTTCTTGCGAGCCGAGGGTTCCCCAGAGTATATAGAAGGTATTGGGGAATCAGTCGATGAATATGGTGCATCATTTGGCGGTGGGGTTGACGTTTCCGATATTCCAGGAATGCTGAGCGGTAAAGAAGCCAAAGATGCCGATTTATATCGCCAAGCGGTCGAGTATGTAGTTCGTGATAAAAAGCCAACGATATCTTATGTTCAACGCAGATTGGGCGTTGGTTATAACAAGGCTGCGGGCTTTATTGAACGCATGGAGCGCGAAGGTATTGTATCTGGGCCAGACGGAAATAACAAAAGACATTTGTTATGATAAAAACATTTATAGATATTCATGATTCCAGATGGGACAAATATAAAATTGATTATACAAAGATTGTAAATCTAGTAACAGATTTTGTTGGCAAAACTGGCAATGGTGAAGTATCAATAATTTTAACAAATGATAAAGAAGTTCATGCGTTGAACAAAAAATATCGTAAAATAGACAAGCCTACAAATGTTTTGTCTTTTGAAACTGGGGATACCCAGTTGCTGGGGGATATTTATATTTCTTTTGATACGACAATGCATGAATCAAAAGATTTCATAAATCATACAACTCATCTGGTTGTGCACGGAGTTTTACATTTACTGGGATATGATCATTTGAATGATTCGGACGCGAAAAAAATGGAATCTGCCGAGATTAAAATTTTATCAAAACTTAAAATAGCAAATCCGTATAAAGAGCAAAGCGCAAAAAGCAAAGTACAAAGTAAAGATAAAAAAATAAAAAATAAAAATTGGATATTTGCGCTTTGCGCTTTGCTCTTTGGTTCTATAACATCACTTGGGTTTGCCCCATTTAATTTATGGTGGGCGACAATTATTGGAATTGGCGCGGCTTATTATTTAATTCCAGGGCGAAATAAAGCCGTCAGAAATTCAATGTTGTTTGGTGCGGCGTATGCGATGGCGTCATTCTGGTGGGTGTTAAATTCTATATTTGTTGTGCCAGAATTAGCGGCGCAATTCAGAATTTGGACAATACCTGGGATAATTGGTATTGGTATTGTTGGTGCATTGGTTTTTTCATTGCCGTTTATTATAACAAATTGTTGTATGCGCCGACTGAATGCGTCCACAACGGTTTACCCAATTATATTTTCTGTGTCTTGGACAATTGTTTTATGGTTGCGCGAATGGTTGTTTACAGGCTTTCCATGGAACCCGATTGCAAATATAACACTTGGGTTTCCCATGCTTTCTAATTCAATGTCTTTATGGGGGGCAATCGGTTTGACTTTTGTAATTGTTGGTTTGATTGCAAGCATTGTTGAACTGATTAAAAACAGAAAAAGAATACCATTAATTATTTTTTCCGTATTGATGGTGGTTGGAATTTTTTATGGAAATAAAAATATAAAACAATCAGAAAATGATAACCAAAAATCTCAAATAATTCGAATCGTTCAGCCAGCACAAAGTGGTGAACAAAAAGCCAGCCATTCGCGCGAACAAGCAATAATAAATGCAAAAGAGAATATAAAAGTTTTAAGTGATTTGGCAAAAACAGATGGCATGCCAGATGTTATTTTATTTCCTGAAACTTCTTATCCATTTGTAATTTTACAAGATAAAGATGAATTGGAATTCGCAAAGAAATTAAATCGCCCAGTTATTGTTGGTGCAACCAGTTGGCGGAACGGACGTTTTTATAATTCAATGATAATTGCTGATAAAAATGGGAAAATTGAAAATATTTATTCTAAAACTCATCTTGTGCCATTTGGAGAATACAGACCATTTGGGGATATAGTTCCAACACCAGGACAACTGGATCGGGGCAATGGCGCGGAAGAAATTATTTTCTATGGGTTAAATTTTGTTCCAGCAATTTGTTATGAGATTATATTTTCAGATTCTTTGATTCCAAAAGACACGAATCCACAAATGATAATAAATCTGACAAATGATAATTGGTTTGGAAAAACATCTGGCACTTATCAGCATTTGGATATGACCAGACGCCAAGCAATTGAAATGGGTCTGCCAATTGTTCGTGCAAATTATTCTGGAATTTCCGCATTTGTTGGGGCAGATGGACACGTTATTTCCAGTTTACCAATTGGATTTTCAGGAGTTCTAGATGGTCAAGTTTGGGGCGGACATATAACACCATTTCGTCGAATTGGTTTAAATTCTATAATGTTATTTATTTTAGCATTTTCAACAATCTATATTTTTGCTTTTAAAAAACGCAAAAATTAAAATTATCTTTGCAGGTTACCAGGATTTGAATTTTCTTCCCCTAAAAATTTAGCAAAATCTGAAATATTGCAATTTGTTGCCGACAATATTTTTGCGATACTTTGGGTTGATGGCCAACGTGGTTGACCTTCGCGACTCCATCTTTTGCTTTTGTTAAAAGTTGTTGGGTCTAAGCCACTATTTTTTGCGAGGCCCGAACAAGAAAGGTTGTGTTCGGCAGCGAATCGTTCAATAGCGAACCAAATACTGTTATGAGTCATGCAATCTCTCCTTTGCATAAATCCTGGTATTCCTAGGATTATGTTCTAATAATAATTGAAAATTGGAATAAATTCAACTATAATTTATAGGAGAGTTTTCTTATTTTTTAATCTCTTTTAGTATCCAGATACGCACTGCACTGGAAAGATTAGTTTTGTTTTCACGCGATTCGTCTATCTCGCGAATTATTTGGGAAACAGATTTGTTTTTTTTAGAAGCTATCTCTTTTAGAGCGTCTAAAAATGCATCTTCTATAGAAAGCGATGTTAAATGCCCAGATATATTTACAGAAAGTTTTTTCATATCTTGCCAACCGCCAGGCAATCACTCATTGCTTTGAATATATCATCATACTGACGCATTGGGGCCAGGGTCATATTGCTTAACATAAAACATTTTCCAAATGCATCAAAAGCAAACCAAAACAGGCTGTTTCGACCAAATATAGTTTTACCGCGCATATTTGGAAAACCTGAAAAATCACGATTCACCTGTAAAATAGACGGAATATAATAAATTCCGGTTTTTTCACGCTTTGTTTCCGCCAGACCAAAAATTTGTGCGTCCCCAAGTAAAATTCCGCCAGCGATATTTTTATAAAAGTCGGTTAATGTTATAGGTATTATTGCAGAGTGCATTTGTTGTAATGCATTTTGTGTTTGCGCAATTTCATTGTTGCTGGCAACCGGCAACATAATTGCGCCCGAAGATTTTATCCAAGACAAGAATTCTTCTTTTGTCATTCTAATCCCCTGTTTGCAGCAAGTTGGGCAGCCATTTGTTCAAGTCTGTCACTGGTTGCATTTCCCCCTGGGCCGCCATTTGCGGTATGCGCTGGGATATAAACTTTTTTAGCAGGGCTGGGCAACCAGATTGTTTGGCTGTCCGCTTGTTCAATAATAAATCTGTCCATATTTTGCGCGTGTGGAAATGTTTTGCACATAAACATATTATCTATTTCTAATTTCCCACCAAATTGTAAAGGTATGCGAAATCGCAAAGACAAATTTTCGGGCAGAGCATGTCCCATAATTAAAGCCATAAAATCTTCGCGGGCCAAGTTTAAAAAAGAAATGTCTTCTATGGAATCAGATAAACTTCGCATAAAATCACGTCGCAAAGATTTATATTTTGCAAACCAATCGGGCGTAACGGGATAAGGTTTGGCCATAACAGATATTACTGGCAAATCATCCATAAAAAGATCTGTAAGTCGACGAAGAGCAGTTGTTTGATTATATTGCATTTCTTTAAGTTTTGTTAAAATAATTTGCAACCGTGTCTATATAATCGGCATAAGCATTAAAATCTTCTTGTTCTTCAGATCCCATATCACGATTTTTATTATTACTTATAAATTCATTCAATGCGTCGGTTGAATCAAATACATCTACATCAAAAGCTTGCCATATTTTTTCCAAAGAAGCACGATTTATTATTTTTGCGTTATTCATAACAACAAACTGTTTAATATTTATTTGTATTTCATCATCAAGTGTTTCATTAAATAAAGTACGTATTTTCTCTGTAACTTGGTTTAATGTCCAAACTGGGCTGGTAAATTTATTGTTTGCGCTTTGCCATTTTGAATCGCCACCTTCGGCCGCTGTAATTTCACCACCATGCGAATCGGACAAACCAATGTATAACGTTTCATCCATTCCAACCGCCCAAAGATTTAATTTTAGACCGTTTATTTTTGGTGGTTCTTTAACAATATAACCGGCTTTTTCGAATATTTCTCGGATTTTTTCATCTTGATTATTTGTATTAACAATAATGACTGTATTTGTTGGTGTCGGCATTACAGGATTTGTAATTTGTTGTAATGGGTTAATTATTCTGGGTGGGCGGGGCAGGTTCGTTGTTGGTGGAAGTAGTGAATGATTAGGGTCATGTTCAATAGAATCAATTACTTGTTCTTCTGTATTTTCTTTTGGTAAGACAGGGGGAGTAGTTGGCTCGTGTATTGAGAAATCTATTTTACGTAAATGTGGACGGCCAATAAGATAAAAACCAGATATCCCAAAGATAATAAATAATAATAAAGATATATAAAAAGAAGGTAAAACTCTTTCGGGGGTCAATTGTTGCATTATCAAATAATGCCAATGTCCGCTGTAAAATATGTTAAATCCAAAGCGAATATCAAACCAAAAGCTTGCAGACAATACCATCGCGGAAAGCCATAGTATATCAAGTAAAATAATTTCATATCTTTTTTTCATTCTCTTTAATTATTATACCAAAAAATATGCTATTATATCAATGTGATTGATTTTAAAGAGACTTTTGAAGAATTAAAAGGGCATATTGCTTTATCCTGTTGTAGCGGGATGGACGCACGTTCTCTTATTTTTGTTGCGGACAATGCTGCAAAGGGTGATGTTCCGGCCATATCATGTGATTTAAATTCGGTAAATATGCTTTGGACCTGGTTGGAAAATTCAAATATAAAAATATTTACACATATTGTTACCAAAGAATTTGATAATGATGCACAAAAAATTGCCGCTGCAATACATTCTGCTTTTAAAAAGGGTGCAAATGGGGTGCAATTGATTGCATCGCCAGATGTGCATGAAAAATTGGCTATGGCTTTTTCACAAATAGCCGCAGATTTATTTTTTGGTCGTGAACTAATTTTAACGATGAATTTAAGAGATGTAGTTACCAGTGATTATTCCATAATTTTCCAAAGTGTAAAATTGACAGGTGCATCTGGATTGGGGCTGGTAATAGAAAATGAAGAAGATACAACTGCATCATTTTATGGAATTCTTGATTCAATAGATTCGGATTATAATGGTAGTTTACATATAATTTCCAAAGATTCTGATTTTAAAAAAATAGAGAATATTTGGCGACTGATAAAAAAAATGCGCCCAGAATTAATCCCAGGCACATTATTTTTTATAGAACAATAATATAATTATCTTTCTTTGTTTTCAATTTCTTCGGTTTCTTCCAAGGTCATAGTTGCCAATGGTCTGGCCAACAGACGCTTTAAACCAATTTCTTCGCCAGAGATTACGCTGTATCCGTATTTCCCTTTTTCCAGACGTTCCAACATAGAATCAATTTTGATCAATAAATTTTTATTTCTGTCCAGAAATTTCATCTGATTATTAGCTTGTTCTGTAGCCGATGCGTCATCGCCTTCGTTGTTTGTGCCGTCCAAAAAATATATATTAATGTTAGTAGATATTTCAGACATGCCATTTTCTATGGCCGCAATAACTTCTTCGCGTCTAGAATTTAATAGATTATAAAAATAAGCTTTTTGCTCGTCCGACATATATTTCTCGGTTTTTTTTGGAATATATTTTGGATCAAGTTCAATAGTTTTATAATTTTTTGTCATTTTATTATCCTCTATTAGCTGCTAGCAGACAATTGTTTTATCCAATCTGTAACTGTGTCTGCGTCCATTAACCCCGTTCTGCTTTCAATTAATTCACCATCTTTGAATGCCAAGACAGATGGAATAGAACGTATACCATATTTTGCAGGTGTGCGACGATTGGCTTCATCGATTTCAAACTTTACAAAACCAACATGTGTATGTTTTTCTGATGCTGCTTCAAAAATAGGACCAAACATACGACATGGGCCGCACCAAGATGCCCAAAAGTCTACCAAAGTTAATCCTTTACTGGTTAATTCTGCAAAACTAGAATCATTAGCGTGTTGTATAGCCATCCTTTTTCTCCTTAATTGATTTACGTTAAAAGTGTATTATAATGATAAGGAAAAGCAAGGAAATAATATATTGACAAACAGTAACAAAATTATATATTTGGACGCTGCGGCAAGTGCAATAAAGCCGAAAGCTGTAATAGATTCACAGCTAGATTTTTTACATAATCATTATGCTAATTCCGGACGTGGTGTGTGTGAACGGTCAAATTATACTGACAAAATGGTTTTTTTGGCGCGAGAATCTGTTGCTAAATTTATTGGTGCTGATAATTCAGATCAAATAGTTTTTACATCTGGCGCAACAGATGGATTAAATAGAATTGCAAATATGTTATCACCGGATTCATTAATTGCTGTTTCTGATTTGGATCATCATTCTGCCAGATTGCCATTTGAAGCCAAACACAAAACAGTTCTTTGTGAATTGGATAATGAATTTAACTATAAATCTGTTCCAAATTGTGACGCGATCGTTTTTACTGGTATGTCCAATGTTTTGGGTACGCCGCAAAAAATTATAAAAGATGATAAAAAGACAGTAATCGTTGATGCTTCTCAGTTGGTTGTCCATGAAAAAATAGATGTTAAGAAAATGGGCGTGGATGCTTTGGTGTTTTCTGGACATAAAATAGGGGCGGATACAGGACTGGGGATTTTATATTTAAAAGAACCCGAAAAATGGAAAACTGATAAATTTGGGGGGGGGCAATTTATGGCAACTGGTCCCGCTAAGTTTGAAGCAGGTACATTACCATTAACTCAGATTGCTGGATTGCCGGCTGCTATAAACGAAACAATTAATAACAGGCAAAATACATCTGAAAAAATTGAATTCTTGCGTAACGAATTATCAAAAATATCACGGATTAAATTTATATCGCCAAAAGATTCGGCACTTTTAACTTTTATAGTTGATGGTATGCATGCGCTGGATTTTGGAATGCTTGTGGGTGCACATGGTGTATGTCTGCGGGTTGGGAATATGTGTGCTTCTTGGCTGCATAAACGCTTGGGGGTGGATTCAACAATACGGATTTCTGCAGGTTCATGGAATACCGTGGCAGAAATACAGCAAACTGTGGATATAATTAAAAAAGTTATAAAGTGATTGATAAAGAAAATATTATTACAGCGTTAAAGCAAGTATTTGATCCAGAAATTCCAGTAAATATTTGGGATCTGGGTTTGATTTACGATATAACAATCAAGGCAGATAAAGTTAAATTAACAATGACTATGACTTCGCCAGTTTGTCCTATGTCTGAACAAATAATGCAAATGGCAAAAGATGCTGTTAAAAATTTAGATGGTGTATCAGATGTTGATGTAGAATTGGTTTGGGATCCACCGTGGGATATATCAAAGATGTCCGAAATTGCACGTATAGAATTAGATTTAACTGAAATGGGTTGGTAAAATTATAATGAATTATAAAGAAATAAAATCTTTTTTAAATCAAATTGAAGATCCAGTGCAAAAATTGGAATTTGTTATGGATTTGGGAAAGTCTTTATCCCCAATACCAGAGTACAGTGCATGCACAGATGTTTTAGGTTGTTCATCTTATGTCAAAATTTGTAAATCAAATGGTATTTTTTATGGAGTGGCAGATTCAGCAATGGTCAGTGGAATTGTTGCAATTATTCTAGTTATGGTTAATGACAAGGTTAAAGATATTAAATCTGAATTCGATTCGTTAAATTTAAGTTTTGGGGTATCTAGATTAAATGGCATAAATGGTATTATATCAGCGGTCAGTAATTAAATATCCAGATAGAAAAGCTTTTGTGTTATAATTATCCAATAATAATGAATAACGATGAAAAAATTTTCAAAATAGGTATAGGAATGGTTGCAGCGATGTTTGTTATCACTGTAAGTCTGCAAGTATTCTATCGCGCTCAGAACAGGTCAATGGCCAGAACAAATGCTGCGATTGTTCATATTCAACAAGAAACAGCCGAAGCCCAAGCACAATTGTCTGAACTGGTACGGCCAGAGGTTTTAAGAAATGTTATTTCGGGAATATATCCTCACTTTGAATCCATAGGATTTACAAAGAATATAAATGCAACTGATATTCCAATGCGTGAACAACAACCGCCGAGGTCTTGATGTTTGAAATAGGACACGATATTTTACAGGGACAACGCCGTAGCGGTAACAATGCTGGCGTATCGGGATCCAGACTTCGCATAGTTTATACGGTATTTATTATTGCTTTTATAATTTTTATTTCCAGAACTTTATTATTGGGCATTCATGGTACAAATCGTGCCAGAATCGGTATTGGTGATAATTCGTGGGAATCAAGTCGTGCGGATATTGTTGATAGAAATGGTGAAATTTTGGCGAAAAATATTGTTTCTGGCCATATTACTATGCGTCCTGGAAAAATTAAAGATATTGATCTGGTTGCATCAAAGATACATGAAATTCTGCCAGAAATTTCTGTAACGGATGTTTTATCAATTTTTCGGTCAGATAAAAAATTTATTTATTTGAAAAAATTCGCATCCGAATCGGAACGTGAAAAAATTAAAGAATTAAAAATAGAGGGTTTAGATATAGAACAAACCGAATGGAGAAAATATCCAAAACGCAGACTAACTGCGCATGTGGTTGGGTTTGCCGGCAGCGATGGACACGGTTTGGAGGGTGTTGAAAGATTATGTGATAAATATTTAAGTGAAAATAAAGATCCATTGGTTTTATCTATAGATTCGCGAGTCCAAGCAGTGTTTTACCGTGAGCTTTCAAATGCTATGCAAAAATACAATGCGCATGCCGCAATGGGCATGCTGATGAATTCCAGAACTGGCGAAATGATAGCAATGGTATCATTGCCAGATTTTGATCCTGAAAATCGTGAACTAGATTCAATCTCTAATCGTATGTTTTATCCAATGCGTGGTGTTTATGAAATGGGATCGGTGTTTAAAATATTTGATACTTCGATGGCCATTGAAACTGGTATAGGACTAGCCAAAGAATATTATATAAAAGATCCATATAAAATTTTGGATAAAAATGGACGAGTTGCAGCAACAATAAAAGACGTTTCTTCGTTCAAGCCTCCACGGCCTAAATTAAATGTAGCTGAAATAATGTTGTATTCTTGTAATGTGGGATCGGTTCAGATTGCGTTGGAATTACCATCAGGCACGCAGCAAGAATTTTTTGAAAGATTACATTTAGATAAACCATTAAATCTTGAATTTGGTTGGACAGAAAAGCCAATGATGCCGGCAAAATGGGGTCCAGTTGAACGTGCAACTGTTTCGTTTGGACATGGAATTGCTGTAACACCTATGCATGTTTTATTAGCTGTCAATGCTGTTGCAAATGGTTTTTATGTTATGCCAACTATGTTAAAACGCTCGGTTGGAGAAATGTCTGGAGAACGCGTTATATCACCGGAAATTTCTGATGCTATACGTAAAATATTATTTAAAATTGCCGAAACAACTGGTGGAAAAAATGCACGTGTGGCGGGTATTAATATTGGTGGAAAAACCGCAACAGCGGAAAAAAGAATAAATGGAAAAATAGATACTAAAAAGAATTTAACTTCGTTTACAGCAATATTCCCAATTGAATCACCGCAATATGTAATGATGGTTATTTTAGATGAACCCCAGGGAACAAAAGAAAATTGGGGATTACGTGTGGCGTCTTGGAACGCTGCGCCGACCGCTGGTGCAATTATGGATGGAATCATGCCTTTGCTTTTTGAATAGCACTGTTGTATAATTATTTTGATAATAAATAAAGATTTAAAGCGATGAGAAATATAGTAGAAAATTCCATGCTGGGGCGGGTATGGATGTTGGAGGATGGTTGTAACGAATCGGATTTAGTAAATCAGATTCTTTGTGCCCGCGGAATAACCGATTCGGAAAGTATTAAAAAATTTTTAAATCCCACTATTAAAGAATATATGCCAGATCCTTTTGTATTAAAGGATATGGGGATTGCTGCAAAGCTGGCCGCAGATGCGATATTATCAGGTAAAAAAATAGCAATATTTGGCGATTATGATGTTGATGGTATTACCAGCACAGCAACGATGGTTAAATATTTACGTGAATTGAATATTGACGTAATTTGGCATTTACCAGATCGCGAGGTCGAAGGGTATGGTTTAAACATAGAATCAATAGAAGATTTTGCAAAGCAGGGCGCAAAACTTTTGATTTCTGTGGATTGCGGAATTATCGGCATTACAGAAGTTGAACGCGCTAAAGAACTTGGGATGCAGGTTATAATCACAGATCATCATAATCCAGAGGCAACTTTGCCAAACGCGGATGCGATTGTAAATCCAAAACGAAACGATGATACATCTGGTTTAAATTATTTGGCGGGTGTCGGGGTTGCATTTATGTTTTTGGTTGCGCTGAATCGTGAATTGCGGAATTTAGGTAAAGAAACCCAAATAAATTTATTAGATTATATGGATTTTGTTGCACTTGGAACAATTTGTGACACTATGCCACTTATTGGATTAAATCGTGCATTTGTTGCAACCGGGCTAAAGGTTTTGGAACTTTGTCATAACATTGGTCTATGCGCTTTGATGGAGGTAGCCGGTGTAAAAAAACCGTCGGTTTATGCGGCTGGGTTTGCAATTGGTCCCAGATTGAATGCTGCGGGACGTTTGGATTCTGCTACCCCTGCGCTGGAATTATTATTGACTGATAATATCCTGATAGCGCGTGATTTGGCGATAAAATTAAATTCTATGAATCAAGAACGTATGGAAATCCAAAATCAAATAATGTTTGATGCTATTGATTTGGCAGATAAATGTGTTGCTGCCGGAAAGTGTAGTTTGTTGCTGTGTAAAGAGGGATGGCACGGCGGTGTTATGGGAATAATTGCGGGCAGGTTAAAAGATAAATATAATATGCCAACATTAGTTGCAACCATTGATAATGGAATGATAAATGGCAGTGGGCGTTCAATAGCCGGCGTGGATTTGGGGAAAATTATTCACGAGGGTTTAATTGCTGGAATTTTATCTGAGGGTGGTGGGCATGCCGCTGCTGCTGGATTTACATTACCATCTGAAAACGAAGATGTATTTCGTGAATTTATGGAAAATGCAGTTTCAAAGCAACTTAATGGCACTTCACCAAAACATGATCTTGTTGCGGACGCATGGTTAGACGCAGGTGCTGCAAATATAAAACTGGTTCGCGAGCTTGCATTACTTGCACCATTTGGACAGGGCAATCCAGAGCCTTTATTTATTTTAGATGGCGGCACAATTGCTTGGGTGGGGGTTATGGGTAATGGCTCTCATTTGCGCGGGAATATGCGTACGAATAATGGAACATTGCTGCCATTTGTTGGATTTAATTTAACAGCTACGCCAGTTGGGGAATTTTTACTGGACGAAGCGAATATAAATCGTAAGATAAAGATGTTGGGACGATTAAAAGAAAATGATCATAATGGTCGTACCAGTGTACAGTTTATTTTAGAAGACATAGCTGTTTAGGGTATTAATGAAGACAAAAACTGATACAAGAAAAGCAAAATAATTAGATGAATTTGCTGTAATAGCAAGAACAATGGAACCTGTAAAATGAAAAGATTTTTAATAATGATTTCAATTTTTATCTCGTTTGCTTTTTCGGCAAATGCTTCGGTGGATAGTGCATTGGTCAAAAAAGCAGAAGTTTATTTAAATTCTATTACTGGATTATCTGGACAATTTTCACAAACTGCGAGTGGGAAAAAAGATAGTGGGAATTTTTCCATGCTGCGTCCTGGGCGCGTCAGACTTGATTATAATAAAGCACCAGTACAACTGATTTCTGATGGTACAGATTTATATTTCTTTGATAAAGATTTGGATCAAATTACAACTGTTCCATTAACCAGCACTCCGGCTGGAATTTTGGTTCGTAAAAATATAGATTTACAAAAAGCCGATATTGCCGTTACGGAAACTAAATCAGATAAAAATACATTCAGCTTGAAAATGAATATCAAAGGCAGCGAAGGTTTGGGGAATATGTTCGTCGTTTTTGATAAAGAACCAGTAAAATTAAATTCTTGGGTTGTAACGGATGCAACAGGTGTTAAAACAGATGTAAAATTTTCTGGGCTTAAAACAAAAACAGATTTTGGAAAAAATTATTTTCAAATTAAACGACATAAAACAACATCCACTGGTGGTGGGGATTCTTATTACGAGTAAAAATAATGTTTGGAATTTCATTTGCAGAATTTTTAGTAATAGCAATAGTGGCAATGGCAGTTGTCCCGACCAAGAATTGGCCCGATGTTTTTAGAGCATTGGCGAAAGGTGTAAAATTTATTCGTGAATTGATTTGGAAAATAACAGATGCAACAGAAAATATTAAAGACAGGGTAGAGCGCGAATTGCCAATGGATGAAATTATAAAAAAGACAACAGATGATGTTATGGGTTCATTTACAACCCCGAAAAGAAAACAAACTAAAAGCAGAAAGAAATGAATCAAGGCAAAATGACTCTTTTACAACATTTTGCTGAACTTCGTCGCAGACTGTTATGGATATTGCTATTTTTTGGAATTGCGTTTGGAGTTGGTTGGGTTTTAACACCAATGATGCAAAAATTTTTAAGCGAACCGTTAATGTCTGTATGGCCAGATGGGGCAATGATTTATACAGGATTGGCAGATGGTTTAATGATTCAATTTGATTTGGCAATTTTATTTGCGATTTTTATCACAATTCCGTTTATCTTGTGGCATATATGGGCCTTTATTTCGCCAGGATTGCACAAAAAAGAAAAATATTTTATTACCCCGATTTTAATTTTATCCCCAGTTTTATTTTTAATTGGCGCCGCGTTTGCCTTTTATGTTTTATTTCCAGTCGCTTTTAAATTTTTCGTGGAATTAAATCAAGGTGCACCTGTGCCAACGGCTTTTTTACCAGAAACCAAGGATTACTTATCTTTTTCAATAGCATTGTTAAAAGATTTTGGTTTGGCATTTCAATTGCCTTTAGTTTTGGTGTTATTAAATAGGTTAGGGATTTTATCAAAACGTGTGGCTATAAAATCACGTAAATATGCAATTATTATAATATTTGTTGTTGCGGCAATTTTAACCCCACCAGATGTTGTTTCCCAGTGTATGCTGGCCGCGCCTATGTTGGCTTTGTTTGAGATTGCTTTGCTGTTTATGAAAAAAGAACCTGCCAAACCTAAAAACACGTAATTTTGCCCCCAAATCGTTTATTTGTTTTCTGTTTTATGGTATAATAATTTTGATATGAAAAAGATATGTATCTTGTGCTTTATGGCATGTGCTTTGTGCGCATGTGATTTGCACGAAAAAATCATAAATTCAGATTTTGTTGCTCCATCAGAAAACAGTATGAAAGATTACACTTTGTCTGAAAATAAAGCAGATTATGTATTATCAGTATCTGACAAAGATTATATTCAATATTCAAATAAGAATGACTATATGATGCCTGTGCAAAAGCCTATAAAAAGCAATGCACCTCAACCAATTAAAGAACCCGCGCCAGTAATAGAAAATAAAATTTCAGAACCACAGCCTGTTTCAAAACCCGAACTTAAACCGGATCCCAAGCCTGAACCTTTACCTGTTGTAGAATCAGAACCAGATGATATTTTATTGGTTCCGGCCAAAGTAGCAAAAGCAGAACAAAAACCCGTTATTGTAAAGCCATCAACGGGCGAAATTACGGTGGAAAAGGGCGATACAGTTTATTCATTATCTAAAAAGTATAATATTGTTTTGCGTGATTTAGTTGATGAGAATAATTTAAGTGCGCCATTTGCTATTTCTGTTGGTCAAAAATTAAGAATTCCAAATGCTCGGGTTCATGTGGTTGCAGTGGGCGAAACACTTTACTCAATCAGTCGGAAATATTCGGTTGATTTGAATTCGCTTGCTATGGAAAATAAAATTGCTGCTCCTTATGCTTTGTCTGTCGGGCAAAAATTGAAATTGCCAGCCAAGGTTCAATTATTACCCATAGTAAATACACCTATGGTTGCGCCTGTTGCCACGCCAGCTAAAAAGCCACTTGAAAAAGTTATCCCAGTATCCCAGTCATCAAAAACATCGGCAAAACAAGCAGATAAAAAAGTTGTGGCTGCTGCTCGTCCAGATTCTGGATCAAAATTGATTACTGAAAAACATAGAGTTTCCAGTGCCCCAGCTAAACCTTTGCCAGCTGTTGCAGCACAAAAAAGAATGAATTTTGCTTGGCCTGCACGTGGAAAAATTCTGTCTGATTTTGGATATAAAAAGAATGGGCTTTATAACGATGGAATTAATATAGGGGCGGCAATTGGAACATCGGTCAAAGCATCAGAATCAGGTATAGTTGCGTATGCTGGGAACGAATTAAAAGGAATGGGAAATTTAATAATAATTCAGCATGCTAATGGTTGGATGAGTGTTTATGCCCATCTGGATACTATGAATGTTCGTCGTGGATCCAAGGTGGCATCGGGCGAAAAAATCGGAACAATCGGGAAAACAGGTAAAGTTTCCGAACCTCAATTACATTTTGAAATTCGCAAAGGAACCAAGGCATATAATCCTCAAAAAGAGTTGAAATAAGCATTTTTATGGTCTATAAATAGTTGCTGTTAAATGGCAAGAGGAAATAATGAATAATAAGCCCGAAATTTCA
>CAZPLT010000004.1:0-52827 GCA_964587855.1 uncultured Muribaculaceae bacterium
AGCGCTGCGAGGCGTTTAGCTCAACCGTACTAATCGGATGATTGACTTTTTATCTATTTGTTTGATTTTCTGAAACTTCAGGTTTTGGGAAATCAAACAGAATGCTTGAAGAGTGCGTTGTACAAAATGATTCTTTTTGAAAATACGATGTTTGTGAATTTCGTTCTGGTGATTATTGAGCATCAGCCACCCTCTGTTCCATCCCGAACCAGACAGGGAAACGATGTATCGCCGATGGTACTTTGGCTTAAGCCACGGAAGAGTAGGTCGTCGCCAGAACGAAATTCATAAAGATATATAAAACCGAAATATAAATAATCCGCCAATTTTGGCGGTTTTTTTTTTTTTTATAAATTATCTTTGACAAACTGTAAATTAGGTATTATTATTCAGTATAAAAATATAATGAGATATAAAATGGATAAAATAGAAACCATAGCTGGTAAAAAAGTAATAAAAGAATTAGATAAAAACACAGTAGTTTTAAAAAATAAAGATAAAATTGAAATATATTTTTCAAAATTTGAAAAAACTATTAAATTTCCGGCGGGTTCCGAATTTATTGATGCCTTTTCTCATCGTGGTAAATGGGTAATAACCAGTGAATATAAAAATGGTTTATTTGGTTTGGATTTAATAGGTAAATTTAAGCGAGTAAATTTATTAAAAAATCTTGCGCAAAAGCCCATGATAGAAGTTAAAGATATGATGAGTTTATATGTTTCTGCAGCATATAGTTATTGTGATGATTTGGGATACCAAGCAAGAAGCGTTTGTTTCCAAGAAGGAAATAAAATGAAAAAAATGAGCGTATCAAAATTAATAAGATCTAGAGTTAGAGAATAAAATGAAAAAAAAGAAAAATCTTTTAGTGTATCTTCATGGGTTTGGTTCACATGGTTACGAGAACTTAAAATTTCAAAAAAAATTGGCGAAAGAATTAGATGCTTATTTATTATCTCCACAGGCGGAATTGCCCAGTGGTCGTGCTCGCGGTGGATTTGCTTGGTATCCGTTCAGTGAAGATTGGCAACATGATTTAGATAGTGATTGGTTTATTGGACAACAAGGATTGATTTATGAAGATATAAAAACAGAATTAAAAAAATTAAAGTTAGATTGGAATTCTGTAATTTTATCTGGTCGTAGTCAAGGCGCATTTATGGCATTAAAAACGGCACTAGGTGGTGTTATCCCCCAACCAAAACTCGTGATATCTTTTAATGGTTATTATATTGATAAAAGTTTATTCCAAATAACAAATACAAATATCCCCGTGTTATGGGGAAATAGCGAACATGATAATTTATTATCTAAAGAATTAAAAAATACTCATAGTATTTTAACTAACAAAGGTATAAATACAAAAGTTATGACATTAGATAATTCAAATCATGATACGCTAGCATTAAAAGATATACGTAAAATAGTTGTCGAAACGAAACGAATTGAGAATGATCAACGTTAATTATCCCGCGTTTTGCGGGGTTTTTATGCCCGAAGTTATTCCTATAATTTAAATTATAATTTTTAGTTATAATTATTTCATGATTAAAGAAAATTTAAAAATTATTACTAAACCACAAATGCCTTGTGAAATTTGTGGTTTTTGGAGTATGACATGCGATCAGTCTAAATGTCGATATTTTCAAAAATATAAAGAAGAAATGAAAAAAATTGAAGGTTGCAGATAACTTAAAAGTCTAAAAATTAAATTAAAAATTTATTTCCAAAATAGAAATTCTTACTTTCACAATTTATGCGGTTATGATATAATAAAATAAAAAGAGGAAGGGGTTTTTTATGAAAAACCAATTTTTTGGATATTTTGCAGCTGTTTTGGGTACAATTTTAGTTGCTCCAGTCCATGCTGATCCAATCGCTGGATATGGACAGGTAACACCTGTGACAAGCACTGCATCTACTGCTCAGTCCCCACGTGCGACGTCCACGCAACGTAGTCGTAAATCTGCTGAAAAAAATAAATCCAATGTTAATAATGCTGTTGTAGCAAGAAGTGTTTCTTCAAGAAGTACCACCGCTTCTCGTTCTACTGCGCAAGCATCTAAAAACGTGGTTTCTCGTAGTAGTGGCAGTACTGCTGCTGCATCATCTCGTGCAACAAGTCGTGCCGTACGCTCGCGTGCCGCAACTATTGGTGCTACTGGTTCTACAGCCAGGGTTTCAATTTCTAGTGCAGCAGGAACCCGAGTTAGTGTAAGCGGTACGTCTTCTACATTGGCCAGTAAATTATATACTGGTACTTACTCGAACATTATTGATCCAACAACTGGTTTGATTTCAGCCGATGCTTATAGCAATTGCGTGGAATCTTACTATACATGTATGGATGAAATTTGTACTGCACGTAATCCGGGACAACGCCGTTGTGCATGTGCAGGCCGTGTCAAAACATTTGCAAACGTAGAATCTCAATTACAAACCGCAAAAGAAGATTTATTAAAAGTTTCTGGGCAATTATCTTTGTTAATTTCAACCAAGGGTAAAGATGTAACAGATGCATTTACTTTGACAGAAGCAGAAAAAGTTTTGAATTGTGTTTCTTGGCGCGATGCCAAGACAGCAGGCACAGAATCAGATTGGTGTGAAAGTCATACATTGCTGGCTGGTACCACTAGCTGCAGCAGTTATGCTGGTCCACCTGATTTTGTATCAGACTATTGCTCTAGCGAAGATTTTGTTTTGGGTGGCTCTGACTGGATGGATGTATTGAATGGTTCTGATTCCGATATATTATCAGGATTGGAAACTTATGCAGATACGATTAACGAAGTTAATGTTATAACCGCGGATGACTCGGACAGTTTGTGGTCTTCGTATATGAATGTTAGTGATATAGTTGGTGAATTAGATGGTACGGGAACAATAACAGATCTTTCGTCAGATACATTGGCCACAATGTGGGGATATGACTTGTTTGCATATGCTCATAATAATGTATGTAACCGAGTTTTGAATTCATGCTTTAATGGAATTTATGAAGCATGCGGAAGTCATGATGGAACAACTGGCCCATATAATTATAATAATACTATAACCATAGATAACGACAGTTCGGATTTGACCTTTGTTGAAGCAAGTGCATCAACAACTACAAGTACTGCAACTTGTTTTGGTTATTCTTCGACCAGCGGCGATCCTTATTCAACATTACGTCGTCCAATTGCTAATTCTCGTCGCAGCATATTACAAAAATATGCGCTGGATGCTAATGCTGATTGCGATACTTATGGGGAAAAGTTAAAAACCCAGGCGACAAATATGGCGTATCAAAAAATTGCCGCTACACAATATCTTCAGAAAAAACGTTTAGAGTTTGCACAAGAAGAAGAGGTTGCAATCGCAACAGAATTGGCAGGGGCTAAAGAATATTATCGTAATTGTGTAAATGAAGTTTATGATTGCTATGATCAACAAACCAGAACGAATCCAACATGGACAGCAGCACGTATAAAGAATTATTGTGCTCAAAGCGCAGAATCTCCAAGCTGCTATAAAACAATGATATGTGATCAGGAAGTTCAAGTACTTATTGATCTTGCAGATAACATAACGTGTAATGATACTTTAGATTGGGATAATAATACATGTAGAAACATCGTTCTGTTATCAGAAATCCTGAATGGAACGGGTGCGGCCGCAGTAGCAACGGGTAGTGAAGTAACAGCAAACTCTGCAGGATTACGCGAATACTGTTTGCAAGAAACGCCGGGTGTATATGGCGCAGGTAGTATTCGTAATTTCGGAGTTGATTGGGGCCCAGGATTTTAATTGAAAGATAATAAAGAGCAAATGATGGGTTTTTTACATTCATATGTGAAAAAAATAATCACGCTTGGCGCGCATGTTGTTTTTGCTCTTTTTGTTTTTGAAAATGCGTATGCTGCAGAAGTTAGTAGAGCAATTCCGGGCAAGGCAAATATTGTCGCCCAACAATCTGCAACAGAAACGACCGATAATGATAATATCAAATCTATAAGTCAACGTTCTGCAACGCCAGTAGTGGCAAGAACTGCAGCAGTAGCATCAAGAACGGCAACTAGTGCTGCCCCCAGAGAATCATTGAATGAAACTGCACGCCAGGTTGGTCGTTCTTCTAGGACAGAAGCAGCCAGTTTGAATTCTTCTGCGCCAGTTCGTCGTGCTGGAATTTCATTGCGTCCAACAACGGCAGAGGTTGGCGGGCGTGCAACAATTGTTGGTACTAATATTCAAACTGGTTCTAATATGAGTTCTGAAAATCGCCGTTTAACATCACGGGCTGCAACGGTTGGTCCGTCTGGTGTGGTGTCTACATCTGCTGGCAGTGATATAGAAAGTTCGAATAATATAACAGAATCATGTATTGCACAATATACAGATTGTATGGATCAATTTTGTTCAGTTATAGATGCAAATCAAAAAAGATGTGCGTGCAGTAATCGTCTCTCTTCTTATTCAAAGGTAGCATCTGCTGTAAAAGAAGCCAATACTCAATTAAATGATGTTGCTCAACGTATTCGTTATGTTGGATTATCTGCTGATGAAATCACCGCTATTATGAGTGCAACCGAGGCAGAAGAAGCATTAGAAAGAACGAAAGACACCACAGAATCTCGTAATATGTTGGATGAAATTGAAAAGCTTATTAAATCACCAGAAACAGCAACCAGTTCCAGCAGCAGTACTTCATTGGATTTAGATATTAGTTTTGATGCATCGGCAGATCCAGCAGATATGTTTAGTTTATCTGACAGTTCCAGTGATTCATTTTCTAGTTTACGTGGAACAGATCTTTATAATTCAGCAAAAAAAAGATGTCAATCAATATTAACCTCTTGTAAATCAAAAGGTGCTGATATGTCCCAGGTCCAGGGTCGTTATGATATAGCAATTGATAAAGATTGTATATCGTATGAAACTGGTTTGGAAAAGATGAATCAAACCCTGCGCACGAATGTACGCAGTGCAACGCAAATGTTGCAAAAAGCACGCTTGGCGGTTTTGGATAATCATAATACTTATGATGCCAAAGGTTGTGTGGGTGCTTTAGAAGACTGTATGCAAGATGATATGGTTTGTGGCAGTGATTATTCAAAATGTTTAGATCCTACAAAACGTTATATAGATGAAAATGGCGAAGTTGTTCTGGGACAAAATATTTCCAAGATCAGGGATATGATGGAGAATTTTGATAATTCTTCTATAGATGCTACATTTATTAGCAATGCATGGAGTATGTCCAGTATTACAAACTGTGATATATCGCCAAATAATAATGGTAAATGTATTGTAAAATATCTTTTGGGAAAAATCGGAATGACGGATTCTACCAGTTCTGGTTTATGCCGACCAGTTCTAGAAAAATGTCAAAAGCAGACATATGATAGCAATGGAAGATATAATTCTAAAAATTCAATAGTAGTTAATTATATTCAACGTGCTATGACTAATATTCGTGCAGATCAGGAAAAAATTATTTCTGATTATGCGTCCAGTTGTATGGCAGATATTGCGACATGCTATTCTAAACAGGTTACACAGATTAACGCATGGTCATCAAATGCGAATGTGCAAAATGTTTATTCAGTGTTAAAGGGCGCATGCCGTAATGTTGCGCTGACATGCAGTTATGCTGTATTTGCTGCAGACACAGGAATTGATGGTTGCCCAACAGAACAATTAATAACCTATCCATCTGAAACCGCATCAGATTCGTTACGCCAAAGCATTTGTATAGAAAATATTTCCGATATATTCTATCAATCAATGCTGTGCCCAGATTATTCTGTATGGGTGGCCACCGCGGGAGCAATTGGCAGTCTATATAGCTCTGGAACCAATGTTTATGTTAATGAACGTTGTATTTGCCAAGATGGGTATGGCGTGGACGATGGTGAATGTATACAGTGTCCAACAGGGTACGAATTTAATTCCGCGTGTAATTATGCTAATGAATCAGTTGGTTGCCCGATTATTGGATGCGGTTGCCCATCTACAACACCATATTGGGATAATGAAGATGAAGAATGTGTTGCTGTGTGTCCAACGGGAATACATGTTAACCCTAATAATAATGTTTGTTGCCCTTCTTCGACTCCATCTTGGAATAGTTTAACGGAAGTTTGCGAAGAATAAATTTCTTGAAAATTGTATAACATTTGCTATGCTTTTTCAAAAAGGAAGAAAGCATAATGAGTGAAGCATACGCCGTTCTGGCACGTAAATACCGCAGTCAAGATTTCAACAGTTTAATTGGACAAGATGTTCTGGTCAAAACATTGACCACGGCAATCAATACAGACCGTATTGCACATGCTTATATCTTTACTGGAATTCGTGGAACTGGTAAAACCAGTACTGCGCGAATACTGGCTAAATCTTTGAATTGTTTAAGCTCGGGCAAGGCTACGTCCAATCCTTGTGGGGTATGTGAAAATTGCAAAGCAATTGCCGCGGGGCAGCACATTGATGTTTTGGAAATTGACGCGGCATCTCATACGGGTGTTGATAATATGCGTGATATTTTGGACGCGGCGCAATATCGCCCAACAAATGGCAGATACAAAGTTTATATAATTGACGAAGTTCATATGCTTTCCACCAGTGCGTTTAATGCTTTATTAAAAACATTAGAAGAACCGCCAGAACACGTTATTTTTATTTTGGCTACAACAGAAATTAGAAAGGTTCCAGTTACGATTTTATCACGTTGCCAACGCTTTGATTTGGTTCGAGTTCCGGTTGAAACACTTAAAAAACATTTTGCATGGATTGCAACCCAAGAAAAAATAGAATTATCAGATTGTGCCAATGAATTATTGGCGCGCGCGGCAGATGGTTCGGTTCGAGATGGATTATCTTTGCTGGACCAGGCAATCGCGCAAACAGGTGGCAAGGTTGATGAAATTGCCGTGATGAATATGTTAAAGCGTGCAGATCGCGCCGTGGTTGTTGATTTTATGCGTATTGTATTGTCTGGTGATACATCGGCTGCAATTCAAAAGGTGGACGAGTTATATTCTAATGGTGCCGATTTAACAATGTTATTAAATGATATGATGGAATGGACGCATTGGGCAACACGTATGCATCCCAGTTTACGTGTAAGTGATACTAACTCTGCGCCATATACAACCGATCAAAAAGAACAGATTAAAAAAATAAATGAAACAACGTCTTTGAATACTTTATCCAGAATATGGCAGGTAATGGTGGCCAGTGTTCCAGAAATGCAAGCTGCTGGAAATCCCAAACAATGTTTTGATATGTTGATTGTTCGTTTGATGCATGTTGCTGATATGCCCAGCATTTCAGAAATTATAAAAAATGAAACATCACCAGTAAAATCAGTAGTGCAAAAATCTGTATGTAAACCAGTGGAGAATTCTAAACAAAATATTTCAACCGTTGCGGAGCTTTCTAAAGCGTTATCTGATTCCAAAGAAGTTCTTTTAATGACGCATTGGAATAATAATATAGAAGTTGCAGAATTTACAGATGGGAATATTAGATTCTTTGATAGGAAAGATGATAATGATTTTCAAAAAAAATTACGCGCATTCTTACTTGAAAAGACAGGGAAAGAATGGGTAATGGAAAAACTTGAACCAATACAAAAAGCTGAAAATTTGCAAACTCCAACCGAAGCAATACGGGCAGAGTTAGAATCAGATCCTGAAATAGCAAATGCTTTGGATTTGTTTGCTGGTGCAGAAATTGTGTCAGTGAAATAAAGGATAAAAAATGAAAGAACAAAGCGGGCGTAGTTTAATTGAAATGTTGGGGGTCATGGCAATAGCTGGGGTTATGACAGCTGGCGCAATCAAAATGTATCAGGTTGTTCGTACCAGACAAGTTCATATGATGGCCGCAGAAAAAATGAAAACAGTTGCATTAAATACAAAATTATTATATGCAGCGCGCAGTAACTATGCTGGAATATCTATAGATTATTTGATCAAGTCTGGGGTAATGAGCTGTGGAAAATCGCCATTGCCGGGCACAATCTTTTCATTTACAGAAAATCCTGGCAGCAAAGAATTCGCAATGGTTTTTTCAGGTTTAGATTATAAAGATTGTATATGGATGACGACACTTAAAACAGATTGGGCATCCAAGGTTAGCGTTAATGGATATTTTGAATCTGCCAGTACGTATTGCAAAGAAAACGAAAAAAACGAAGTTCAAGTTTGGGTGAAATGAAAAAAATAAAATCAATTTTATTGTTTTTTGTTTTGGGGGGATGTATTGCTTATCAAACTCCGCCACATGGTAGGTGGGCGGAAATTTTACGTGGCGCAACTTTTGCTGAAATGACAGATACAATGAAGGTTGCCAAAAGACCAATTTTTTTGGGTGGTGGTGGAAAAATAATTAAGAAAGAAGAAGTAGTTGGTAAAAATCAATATGGTGAAGAACCATCGACGTCTAATTTAAATCCAGCGGTTGTAAAATATATGGCGTCATTAGAATATGAATTGTATGATTCTTTATTAAAATCTGGAATCCAGGTTCAGCGTGTGGGAACAGATGTTGTTTTATTATTAACACGGGATTCTTTTATGTATACAGACGCCCCAGAAATTTCCAGAGATGGTGAAAATACATTAAAGATAGTATCAAAAATTTTGAAAAAATATGATGCAACATTTATGGAGATTGCCGGCTATACAGATTCTATGCAGGATAAAAATGCATCCGAGGCATTATCTTTGGATATGGCGCAACGAGTTGCTATTTTCTTGGCAGAAAAAGATATAAATACAGCAAGAATGTTTATCGTTGGACGTGGGGCTGCGCGACCGATCGCTGCCCAGGATGATATAGGTCGCAGAATGAATCGTCGGGTAGAAATTAAGTTTTCACCAGCCAGATAATTTTTCCCATTGAAATTTATTTTTTTATGATTACAATTGGGGCAAACAACCAAAAAGGAAGGAAAATGAAAAACACAAAACCGCTTCCAAAAGAAGCAAAAAATTACAAAAAGATTGGTATTGTCGCGGCAGCGGTTATTGTTGTTGCTGCGTTGGGGGTATGGGGTGTTCGTCACTTTACCGCACCTGTATCAGTTGAAAAAGCAGTTGAAAGCGTAACAGTTGAAGCCGTAAGCGGTGCAGATCTGCGTATAGCAGTTGTTCGTATGGATACCGTTCAAAACGAAGCAAAGGTTTTATCTGATTTGCGTAAACAACGTGAATCTTATGAAACTAAATTGCGTAATGAATTAACAAAACGTCAAAAAGATTTGGAAAGCGAAAAAGCAGAAATTGAAAAATCTCAAGATGTTTTGTCTCGTGAAGCTTTACAAAAACGTGTTGCTGACTATCAAAAGAAAGTCACAAAATTGCAACAAGATTTGACAATGCGCGCCCAAGCAATTGATGCGTCGTTTCAAAATTCTTTGAGCAAAGTTCAATCTACTCATTTGGATCCAATAATTGATGCAGTAATTGCTAAAAAGAATTTATCTTTGGTTATTGATGGTCGTTTGGCACGTGTTGGTGCAAATATTAAAAACTTGGATATAACCCAAGATATAATAAATGCTTTGGACAAGCGCATAACAAGCACAAAGATGGAAACCCCAAAAGGTTTCTAAGAAATAATCCGGCGAAAGCCGGATTTTTTACTATCTCACTATTTCTCTTTATGATATAATTTAGGTATGAAAAAACTCTGGTGTATTTTAGGGATAGTGTTATTTACAGGCAATCTTTATGCCTTGGATACCCCGGATTTTGAAACTTACGAGAATATTGCTATTCAACATCAACCAGAATCTTTGATTGAAACGGATGATTTATTTCTTAATCCGCAGACCCCGACAGAAAATGTATGGCTTGTGGATGAAAATGATTTATATTCTGGGTGCCCTTTCTTTTCAACACGGGAATGTGATATTTGGAAAAGAAAACCCGCAGTAATAGAAACCATAGAATTGCCAGAACGTCATATAGAAAAAGCGTGTGATTACAAAAAAGAATTATTGAAAAGATATCAAACATTAATGCAGGCTGCGCGTTCATGTTGTGTTTCTGGAATGGAGTATAGATTAAAACAATCTGGCGCAAGTAAAAGCTTAATTTATAAATTTATGATAGATGATGCGAACTTTTATAGATTTGGTGATCGGTGTTTAATGATGTCAGATGAAAAATTGGAAACCAAATATCCAAACAGTGCAACCGCACAAATGGTATCAGATGTTCGTGATACATGCTTGTGTAAACGGCGTGATTATTTCAGCGCTTTGCTTGCACCATTTGATGATTTTTCAGATGAAGAATATGAATATTCTTATCAAGATGGATTAAAACGTGAATTAAATGCTTCTATTACAGAAGATGTGAATTTTATAAAAGAGCAATTAGAAAACTGCCCAAAATAATAATTAAAAAACCGCACTTTGTGCGGTTTATTTCTAGTGCTTGCACTTGGGTTTTTGGTATGTTATTATTCCAGGCATGAAAAAAATACTTAAATTTTTATTCGGCCCACGTGCCGCCAAAACAACCGCAGGCGAGCTTGCAAAGAAATTCGGATTGGAATTGCGTGGAAACGCAGCCATTGTGGTCAGTGGTGTTGCGCCAATCGCAGATGCAAAGCCGGGGGATTTGGCGTTCTATTCAACAGAACGTAACTCTGAAGCGTTCAAGATTTTACCCATAGAAACCCTTAAAAATGCCCAGGCTTCGGTTCTTTTGGTTCAGCCAGAAAATGTGAAATTTGCACCCAAGGGGGCAACTCTACTGATTACTGATAGCCCACGTGGAAACATTATCAAGGTAATTGGTGAAATATATAAAGAAAAACCCAGGGTGGGAATTCACTGGGCGGCAATGATAGAACATGGGGTATTTTTTAGAAAGCGCAAAACTGTTTATATCGGTCAATTTTCAACCGTAGAAAAAGGCGCAGTAGTCGAACAGGGGGTAAAAATTTATCCAGGGGCCTTTATTGGTCGTGGTGTAATACTGGGGGCGGGAACAATTGTTTATGGCGGCGCTCATATTGAAAACGCTACAATTGGCGCAGATTGTGTAATTCACAGCGGCGCAGTAATTGGCAAAGATGGATTTGGATATACCCGTCAAAATAGTAAGAATGTTTTTATTCCTCATGTTGGACGTGTAATGCTTGGTGATCGTGTTTCTGTTGGGGCGAATTCTTGCATAGATCGTGGAATGATGACAGATACAATGGTTGGCGACGGGACTAAAATTGATAACTTGGTCCAGATTGCACATGGTGTAATAATCGGCAAAGAATGCTTTTTGGCTGCGGGCGTTGGTTTAGCCGGCGGTGTTGTTGTTGGTGACCGGGTAATGCTTGGCGGACATGTTGGAATTGCCAATGGGGTTAAGATTGGTAATGACGCCGAGATAGGCGCACAAAGTGGTGTTTTCCGTGATGTTCCAGCAGGCGAAAGACACATGGGGTATCCAGCGGTTCCAGGTATGGAATTTATGCGCGCTCATGCATGGGTAAAGCAAAAAATGAAGGATAAAAAATGATAGATACAAAAGGTGTAGAAGCGATAATTCCCCATCGTGGCGATATGAGAATGGTTGATGAAATCCGCGAGTTTAATGAAACCAGCGGTGTCGGAATAAAACATGTGCGTAGCGATGAATTTTGGTGTGCTGGGCATTTTCCAGGGAATCCAATTATGCCGGGCGTATTACAGATAGAGGCTTTGGCACAAACCGCATGTTTTATAGTTTTTAAACAGTTAAAAACAACAGGCACAGATACTTTGGGTTATTTTACAACTATGGAAAAAATTAAGTTTTCAAATATGGTAAAACCTGGCGATACACTTGAACTGCATGTAGAAATTTTGGCAAAAAAAATGAGCATGTATAAATTCCATGGAATCGCATTGGTTAGTGGCAAAAAAGTGTCCGAGGCTACGTTTACAGCAATTATGAGTTAACAAAGCGGGCATAGCCCGCTTTTTTTATATATTTATATAATTGGTATGGGGTCCATATAAAAGGTGCACGAATACCCAGTACTTGTTTAACAAAAGAAACACATGTAAAACAAGATTTGTAATTAAATGTGGAAGATATAAAGACATTTGTAAATACCCATCCGTTTCGCTTTAAAATCATTATATCGCGGTTTTTAAGTGGTATAAAATGTATCTTGTTTCTGGATGTAAATTGAAGCATTAAATAGCAATTATTATATTCCAAAATAACGGCACAATGGCGAAATCTTCGGCAGAAAATTCGCGGCAGTATTTTGCTGGTATTGTTTGTAAATCCGATAAGCATTTTTAATCTCGTTATTTTAAGAACAAAGAGTAAATTTACTCTTTGTTCTTTATTATTTAATTTTCTAACCATTGTTTGGCATTAGCTGCGACAGCAATTTTTTTCATAGCGTCATGCCATAAAGCGGCTGGGGCATTTTCTGACCAAATATGCTGATTTGGTGCACGACGCATATCTCCAAAGTCTTTTAATACTGTTAATTGTTGCTCGCTTAATTTTCCAGATAAATATAAACGTGTAATCAAAGCTTCTACATCGATAGCCTCACAAGGATAAGGATTTTTTATAATTGTTTTTCCGAAATGGACGGCCGTTTTAAACCTGTCTCTTTTTCGACAAGTTAAAAACCAAAACCATAATTGTTCTGCGTCCCTAAATTTTTTTGATGAATCAGTATCTGTGTTTGAATAAGCAGATATTTTTTTTACATAATTGTTCTTTTTTCTCTCTCCATATTACCCGGTATGATTACTGGGCACTTATTCTTATACTAAAAATGATTGAATATTATCAAATAATACAATTATATATAGATATTAATATTGGATTTCAGAGTTATTTATAAAGCTTTGATATAAAAAAATTCGCCTTATCGGCGAATCGTAAATGATAATTTAGAAAATAGAATTATTGTTCTTTCTTTGTCCCGACTCTTGAATAGTCATCAAGATAACGACCGATACTTGCATTGAATGTATTTAAACAATTTGCTAAATTCCCTTTATCAATATGTGATGCATCTTTGCATGCGGTTTCTATCCATGCTTGGTCTTTTGGATCAGTTACATAAATTCTATAGGTATTAAGTTCATTTTCTAATTGTTTACGAACTTTTGTCATACTTGACTCGTTTCTTATCAAGCTAATATTCCTTTGGACGCATTTTAATGTTTCTTGGGTTGCGCCACTTTGGGTTAAACAATTTTGAACCCCCGCAATAATTACAGATTTATCATCAGATTTAGAACTGCTGCTGGATGAATCATCTGTTGCGTTGCCACCGGCGGCTTGGACCTTGGCGGTCAGGATAGATTTTTGCAATTGGGTTTTAAGACGCTTTACCGTTACATCCAGAAAGTCATATTGCTTTTTCATTTGCTGTGTCATAATTGTAGTTTTCAAAGCGATAATATCGTTCATCTCTTGTTTATCGGCCGGATTATATGTTTCCCCAATGTTATAAGCATGTGTAGTGCATAGTGCGACAGCTTGATTAATAAATTCATTATTATCATTAGTACAGCCATTATCAGCAGCGCGTACCGAAACAGTCGTCAAAATGGCGAAAGTAAAAACAGAAAAGATTAAAAATATTTTTTTCATTTTTTTACAATTCATTATCCACCAGTATTAAACATATTTGTTTTATTTCCATTGCCGGCCCCAGGATTAATGCTAAGATCTGGGACATTGAGAGAAGGGGCTTTCAGTTGCGGTACAAAAGAAGGGGCTTTCAGTTGCGGTACAAAAGAAGGGGCTTTCAGTTGCGGTACAAACACCACTCTATTAGAATTATTCGGGGTTACTGTTGTCGTACTGGCGTTTATATTATAATTAAGTCCTGATGCTGAATTATTGCCAGGTACAGAGAATTGTTTATCTAAATTATTTATGTCTACATTAGAATTATTCGGGGTTACTGTTGTCGTACTGGCGTTTATATTATAATTAAGTCCTGATGCTGAATTATTGCCAGGTACAGAGAATTGTTTATCTAAATTATTTATGTCTACACATAAACCAGAATCAGGCAAACGTCTACGTTGAGTCATTGTTCTAAGTTTACCTATTATTTCTTCATCATTAACTCGGCACCATTTTTTTGCATCCTCGGGATCTTTTACGACATTTGGTGCATCTTGGTTAATAATTCTTTTCAGGGTTTCTACATCAATGCTGGCTTGTTTTTTACGATTTTTAAATAATTTAGAATTATCAATTGCATCAGATGCGCAAGCAACGCGAATACCGCCACTGCTGCCAGCATCCATATACAACCAGTTTTGTTGAACTTCTTCTTGGTTATTAAGCATATTTAACAAAGTACAATGGGGTTGTTGTGATGCTACACGACGGTTACCCTGATAATCTTCATAAGCAATTTGATAATATCCACGTCTTGTAGTATTGTCCCATTCGCACCCATCTGGAAGTTTATTCTCATTATCTGGTCTGCATGTATCACACATATATTTTCCCCAAACATTACATGAACCGTTCAGCATCATATAAATATCGGTAATATCCACCCCCAGACTTTGTGCCAGAATAAGTGCATCATATAATTCATCCAAAACATTTTCGTATGGATCAAAAAATTTATTTGCTTTATCTTTGAATGCTCTTACACGTTTTGGGCCCGTGCAATTATCACCATTAACATCACACCCAGCATAATCAAAAACATTTTGCATTGTGTTTTTTAAATCTTTCATTGAAACTTCGGCATCTTCAACTTTGGTTAATATTTGACCACCAATTTGCTCGCGGGCTAAAACATCAGCAGATACACCAGCAGCAGCAGCATTTGCAATGGCCACATCTGGCGCAGTTGCCGCGGCCACGGCTGCTTCGGCTTGCTGTGCCGCTAATTGTTTTTGTTCTTCTAATGCTTGCTGGACAGCAGCAGCAGATTGAGCAGATTGTTCCTGCATCTGTTGTTGCATCTGTGTCATTTGTTGTTGCATTTGCTCCATCTGAGCACTGGATTGAGCACTGGCAGCTTGGGCTGCACTTGCGGCGGCGGCGGCTTGGGCTTCGTTAGCTTTTGCATTCGCACTGCTAACCATTTGTGCGGCCAATGTTTGAATCAGTTCATCGCCATATTTTTTACATGAAGAATTACTTTGTACACACCCAGTGACAATTGGGATAGCTAAATCCATGCTGGTACAACCAGCACATTTAGGTTGAGCGCAGCGTAAAATTAAAGAATTACAATTTCCAAAATCAGCTGTTGCACCCTGTTGACCAATGGGATTTTGATTCATCATATTATTCCATTGATTGTTATTTAATGCGCCAGTATTACCAGTAAAAGCAGTACGATTTCCAGACGATCCCCCCGAGTTTTCAAATGCAGGTCCCGGTCCACCAATCGGCGAATCCGCACGCGCAAAAGGTTCTGCGCATAAAGTAAAGCACAGAGCACAAAATACAGATAAAAATCTGGTTGAAAATTTCATATTCTCTCTATGGATAAAGTTTATCATAAAATATAAAAAAATGAAAGAAAAAATAGTGGTTATTACAATAAAATAAAATCCGCATAACTGCGGATTTTATTTTATTGGTGGAAAGCAATCGCCACCGGAACTGGGGCAACAATTAAATCCTTGTTCTCCCATGTCTGTATAAACTTCGCCGGAACAACATCCGTTTACATCTGGTGCATTTCCGTCTTCGCAAGTTAATACTTGATTATTTTCTTCGGCTGGTGCTTTTTCTTTTGCAAATGGATTTTTTATACTTCCATCAGTGTTATATTCCAATCCCAAAACTTGTTCATTATACTCTTTCGATCCCTTGGTTAATGCTTGGCCACCAGTACCAACAATTCCGGTCTTTTGTTGATTAGTATATACTGCAGCTTGTTTTGCATTGTTGATTGCCTGGTATTGTGTTGATTGGCAATACGCTACAACAGTGCGATAATCATAACCATCATCTGCGATGGATTGTGCCGTAACACCCGAAGCCAATTGCCCATTTTGTCCGCAGTATTTTTGAATATTAAATCCACGAACCTGCCCAATCCACGACGGATCTTTATAATTAACCCAAGGGCCATCAGAAGTTTCGGATGTGCTAATTGGCGGTGCTTTATGTACAGCATACTCAGATGGTTTTAATTTACAATTTTCCACTCCATTAACTTTGTCACAGAAATTAACAACTAAATCTTTTGGAGAATAAACAGTTATACGTGTTCCAGCCGCTATAGAAAATGGAGGAACCGTATTATCCAGCATATCAACCATTAATTTTTGGGCAACTTTATTCCATGTATTAATAATTTCATTTTTTGCAAGTTCCGAAGAACGAACCTGACCGCTTTGTGTAACGGTATTATTATCCCAATCAATTTGATTAACAAATTTATCCGATATTGGTGCAATTAAATTAACTGCTGCGGGTACGACTGCGGTTATCATTGGCATAATAAATTGTTCCATGTAATCGGTGCTTCCGTGTCCGGGAACCCCAACACGACCCTGGCTGTCGCCGGCGAACGGTTCATTACCAGCAAAACTGAATTCCACACCATCTGGACGAACAAAGCGATACCATTTAATTTGCATACGCCCAATTGCCTTATACGGTCCGGGCATTTCGCCAGTTAAATATCCCAACATTAATGTTCCGGTTGGAACAATAATTGTGCGTCCATTATCGGAATAAACATGTCTGTCTACGGTTGCTTGGACCGGTAACATTGATTGACGTTCAATTTTTGCATCTGCACGAATTTCATTAACAATTGTTGCGGGTATTGGTTTATATTGGCGTAATACAAAAGAACGATCATAAGGGTCAGTGGATACGAATGCATCGCCTGCCTCGGCAGAAGAAGGAATTAAATTACTGGTTGGTTTATATGCAAACGCCGGATTAATTTCAGACAGACGTTTTGCGCCCCCCGCTGCGTTTGGTAATTCTGCGGCAGCACCAGCTTTTTGATGTGCCATATTTTTTTCGCGAGTTACAGCAGGATTTGATAATACCGGCAATTTTGCGCCAGATGATATAAACCCGATACGATCAAAATCAGAACCTATTTTTTTGCTGGGATTTTTAAGATCTGTAATAAATCCAGTATCTGGATTGTATTCACCAATCGGTTGTGTGCAATTAGTATCAGAAAAAGGATGAAATAAATAGTGTCCAGCTTGGGGGCGAATCCAACCAATTTGTTTTCCATAAGTATCATATCCACCAAAAGAAAATTCATAACAACGTTCAGAATCTAGTTCGGATGTTGATTTACGTTCTTCTTTACGTTCCGGACCAACATGATTTTTCATTGGTGGTGCAATGGTATCAACTGCTTCGGATACAGGATTTATTTCGGCTTTTTGTTCTGCAACAACTTTTGGTTCTTGTTTTACAGGTTCTGGTGGTTGAACAAATGTGGAAAGAGCAACAGGTATCTCGATTGTTTTTGCCATTTTTGCTTCGGCGCTGGCAGAATAATATTCGATCAAAATTTTAATACCTGTTTGTGTTAAATCAGTTCTGGGTATCCATACTAATTCTGCAGTACATGGAACCTCAGGAGAGATTTCACCCATATTAGTACATGTAGTATTTATGCTTAACCCGCTAATCGTTTCTGATAATTTTATACTGGGAATTATGGCAGAAGTATTAGGTGTAATTTTAATAGACTGAATAAGTTTTTCCCCTATTTTTGAATCTAGCCATTCTATTTCAGCCGGATCAGTTGTAATCTCTAGTGCGATTGTTGGGGCTTTTACGGTTTTGTCTTTTTTATTATGACCCAATAATAAAACTAATAATACAATCACTACCAAGAATGCGGAAAATAAAACAATCCACAAAACATGCCGTGGCACGTTTTTTTTAATTTCGGAAATAGTTGTTGTTATCGTAGCCAATTTTTAACTATGGGTTGAATTTATTTTTATCCCATATCCCTTTATCATTTATTGCAACCGAACTACGTTACAGCTGGTACCTTGGAATTTGGTCAAACTGTTGCATAATTTTTCTGCAGTTTCCATATCTGCTATTGGACCAACACGCAAACGATAAAGTCTGGCATTAGCACCCGTTGCACCTAAATCACCGACGCCTGCTTCATCGACTGCGAAATAAACCATACCTTTATACGGGGTCAAAAGTCCCTGGCCATCTTCACCACTGAATTTGGACAATAATTTGGTCCAATAATCATTAAGTGCTTTGACCGAAGTATCGGATTTAAGTTCCACAGCAATGCCTGCTTGGTTAGATGATATAACCGGTATATCACTTTGTGGTAAGAACGCACCAGTTGTGTTACGTGTTGTTGGTAACATGTTAACACCACTTGCTCCACCAGAAGTATCACTGGTTTGCATCGTCATTGGTATTTGGAATCCATTTGAATTGATGTTTTGTTTGTACGTAACTCCATAATCCATAGACTCATTCCCATAACCTACGTTTTGTAAGGATTGCGTTGATTGTATGCTTTGCATTACATTAGATTCTGCCAAAGCCATAACGCTGGAAGTATCTGCAATCAAGAAAGGTTTAGAGCGACGTTTAATACAAACGATTCGTTGACCACTGCGCAGAACCATATCACCGACTGCCTCTACAATCAAAAGACGTCCATTTTCACCATCAGTGCGGAAACCGACTGGCGATTCGCCACCTTCAACCAAAATAGAAACAACTGGCCGCTGGGTCATGGCGATAACTTTGTCGCCAAAGTCAATATAAGTAAAGATTCTGTCGCGCCATACGCGCTCTGGCGCAATTACAAAATCATCTGGATTTGGAACGAAAATATCCAAATCAAAACGGAATTCAGATGGATCAATTTTCATTGTTTTTATCCAACCATAATCTTCACCATCAACACCAACAGTAGAAGTTTTTGTTTTGCTGGGGAATATAGAATTCATACCAGATGTTTGACCATTACTGGAAGAAGTTGTTGCGCTGGATAAAGTAGAACGACCATCTAGGACGATATCAACCTGGGAATATGAGATTTCGCTGGAGTTAGCAGGTTCGCTGCGCAGATAGAATAAATATTTATTTCCAGATTTGCCGGTAACGATTAAATTTGTATCGCTGCCCTGATTTGTTGCAACTGGCGTCATATAAATTGTCCGACCACCTTTCTGCGGTTCAAACTGGAATAAACCATCGTTTCCGATAACACCATCTTCTATTGCTTCGCCTTCGGGCAAGTTAATCATAGTAACCATGCCATTACGTAATTTTATTGGTAATACAGTACCTGGGGCCCATGTCAATTGTGCATAGCCAGGTTTAGAACTGCCAGTTGCCATGTTTGCTTCTGGATTATCCCATGCATCTTGAACGCCATGATCTTCAGCACTGGCAACGCCAATACAAAGAACAAAGAGCAAAGAACAAAGAGCAAATAATTTATTTTTCATATTATATCCTTCCTAACCTAAAAATACGCTATTGCGCAAATTTTAGAACATTCAGTGGATCTCCATCCCCTGATTCTATTCTGTATTCTGAGACTTGTAGTCCCAGAGGATTTTTTTGTTTTGCATTCCATTTTATTTCTGGTGCATAAGTCAAACCTATTACAATAGTAAAATCTTTTGGCATAGTTTGTCCAGAGCTTTCTGATGTACAAAACCATCTGAATCGAACCGCAAATTTATCATTTCCGCGTGTTTCTATAACTGGGGATTGAAATTCTACTGGACAAGAAAATGCAGGGTCTGGGGAATCATGCATAAATGCTGACCATAATTGTGTTTCGGTAAAGTTGGCATAAATCTCGCGTGAAGACCAAATATAAACAGGACCATCAGGACTGCGCCATTTATAGCGCATAACATTGATATTTGGGATTATTTCATTACGTGCACGAATATATTCTTTGATAAAATTTTCTTTGTAATCAGTCAGGGTTTTATCATTCACAGGTAATGGTTGAATTTCAACCACTTGGGTTTCGGCGCGATGTGAATTTAAAAGAAAAATTTGAGTTTTGGTTAAAGGGAACATATTTGATACTGCAAAAACAAGGGCTAATGCAGTAGCAATAGCAGCAGCCAAAACAAAAGACATCATACGGGCAGTAAATGTATTAGGATCCAGTATAGCCATTTTTTGCGAATTTCTCCCTTCTCTGGGGAATTGTAATAAATTTTTTACATATCACGCAAGTAAAATTTTCATTATAATAATCATTTGTGTAATATTTAGGGCTTAAATTTTCGCTTGCCTTAAAAAAACTAATGCGCTAGAATACTTTTCGCTTGATTTTGGTAATATATGTGGTATTGTGCGCGGGCGCAAATAGATAAAATAGGGTGGAATCTGCACACGACTGGCATAAAATATGTCGGTTAAAAAAGTTTTAGGGGCATAGTTCAACGGTAGAATAGAGGTCTCCAAAACCTTTGATGTGGGTTCGATTCCTACTGCCCCTGCCAGAAAAAAACGGAAAAAAATTGAAAAAATTTCTTGATTACATTAAAGCTGTCCGCCAGGAATGGTTCAAAATAGTTTGGCCATCACGCGATAATGTTATTCGTGCAACTATAATGATTTTGGTGTTTTCTGGACTTGCAGCACTATTCTTTTTCGTAACCGACAGCATTTTGAATGCGTTGGTTGGGCAAATTTTTTAAACTAGCGGGAGCAGGCTGATGCAGTGGTACGTTGTTAATGTTCATACAGGATGTGAAGATAAAGTCGCAAGAGAATTGCGCGAACAAATCAACACACGTAAATTGAACGCATTGTTTGGCGAAATATTGGTACCAACACGTGAAGTGTCGGAAATCAAGGCTGGTAAACGTGTCAAAACAGAAAAGAAATTTTTCCCTGGGTATATCGTTGTTCAAATGACCATGACGAACGAAACGTTTTCGTTGGTAAAATTGCACCCTCAGGTTGTTATGTTCTTGGGTCAAAAACAAAAGCCAGTCGCTATTTCCGAAGAAGAAGCCCGTCGTTTGATTAAGCAAATAGAAGATGGTTCAAACGCTGTGGATGAAACAGAATATGAAGTTGGACAAGAAATACATATTATTGATGGTCCATTTATGAATTTTAATGGCATTGCAACCGAGGTTGATAACCTGAAACAAAAAATGGTTGTTAATGTATTGGTATTTGGTCGTGAAACCAGCGTCAGCTTGGACTTCACCCAAGTAGAAAAGGTATAATATTTTTTAATATAATACCCAAAAATCGTGGTAGAAGTTGCCGCTTCGCACCACAAACTCTAAATCTAGGAGACTTAAAATGGCAAAAAAAGAATTAAAGGGGCTCGTAAAACTAGTCGCCCCAGCAAAACAGGCTAATCCATCACCTCCAATCGGCCCAATTTTGGGTGCTAATGGTGTTAATATAGCCGAATTCTGCAAACAATTTAACGATGCTACTAAAGACATGGAAGCTGGTATGCCAGTTCCAGTTATTATAACAGTTTATACTGATCGCACTTTCGAATTTATTATGAAATTGCCACCAGTATCATACTTTATTAAGAAAGCATTAAAACTGAAATCAGGTTCTAAAAAACCTGGACGTGATTTTGTCGGGACATTACCTATGTCCGAAATTCGCAAAATTGCCGAAGAAAAAATGCCGGATTTAAATTGCTCTACCGTTGATGCAGCTGCAAAAATCGTTGCTGGTCAATGCCGTTCTATGGGCGTAAAGGTGGAGGAATAAGATATGAAAGCTACTAAAAGAATTAAAACTAGGGAATCATTAGATACCAAAAAAATCTATGGCTTGAACGAAGCAATCGAAACTTTGCGTGGTTTTACCAGCAAAAAGTTTGATGAAAGCATGGAAATTGCTGTTCGTTTGGGTGTTGATGTTACAAAAGCAGATCAAAATATTCGCCTTATGTTAGCACTTCCAAATGGAACCGGTAAAAAAGTTCGCGTCGCGGTTATTACTAATGATAAACAAGACGAAGCAAAGAAAGCCGGTGCCGAAGTTGTCGGTGGTGACGATTTGATTGAAAAAATTGCTGGCGGACAAATGGATTTTGATCGTGTTATAGCATCACCTGATATGATGCCAAAAATGTCCAAAGTTGCACGTGTTTTGGGACCAAAAGGTTTAATGCCTAATCCGAAACTGGGCACAGTTACAAACAATGTGGCCGAAGCGATTAAAATTGCTAAAGCGGGTCAGGTTGAATTACGCGCCGAAAAGAAAGGTATTATTCACGCGGCCTGTGGAAAAATGTCATTTTCTTCAGATAAACTAGTAGAAAATGCCACAGCTGTAATTGAGGCTTTGAAAAAAGCAAAACCAAGCACCAGCAAAGGTCAATATATTTTGGGTATAGCGGTATCAACAACCCAGGGGCCTGGTTTAAGGGTAAATATATAAAGAATTCTTGTCCAAGACTGAGGGCGGTTGAAAAACCTTAAAACCCCAAAGCCATCATAGACAAAAGAGATTAACGCTCTTTTGGGACACGAAAGAGCCCCAATCGCAAGATTGGAAAAGAAACGAAAGCAAAAGGATAAAGCGTGAAAAAAGATGAAAAATCCGCGCTGATATCGTCTTTGCAGGAAAATATCAAAAGTGCGAATGGGATTTTCGTCGTTGAAAATCATGGTACCAGCGTTAAAGATTTCGAGGCTTTGCGTCGTGAACTTGCGCCGATGACATCGATATTCAAAGTTGTAAAAAACCGTTTGTTCAAACTGGCATTGAAAGATTCCAGTTTTGGTGATATTGAAAAGCTGATGAAGCGTCCAACCGCTGTTGCAATTGCAACTGATAGTTTGGCTGTTACCAAGGTTTTGGCAAAATTTGCCGAAACTCATCCAACAATCACAATTGTTGGCGGTCAAATGGATGCTGGTTTGCTTGATGTAAAAGCGATAGAGCAATTGTCCAAACTTCCATCATTGCTTGAAATTCGTGGCACGATTGCACGCATACTTGTTGAGCCTGCATCGCGTTTGGCACGTGTTTCTGCGGAATATGGAAAAAAGAATTAAAATCAAAAGGAAACTAAAATGGCAGATATTCAGAAAATTGTTGAAGAATTGTCAAAATTGAGCGTTTTAGAAGCAGTTGAATTGTCAAAAGCTTTGGAAGAAGCTTGGGGCGTTTCCGCAGCAGCAGCAGTTGCAGTTGCAGCTGGTCCAGCAGCAGCGGCAGCAGCAGAAAAAACAGAATTTGACGTTGTGTTGGCAGATGCTGGTTCAAACAAATTGGGCGTTATCAAGGCTGTAAAAGACGCAACTGGTTTGGGTCTGGGCGATGCGAAAGCATTCGTAGAATCAGCACCAAAAGTTGTTAAAGAAGGCTTGTCTAAAGACGATGCTGAAAAATTGAAAGCAACTTTGGAAGCTGCAGGCGCCAAAGTAGAGCTGAAATAAAACAGTAAAGTGCAAAAAGCAAAGAGCAATGCTCTTGCTTTTTGCGCTCTATCTGACAATTTTGGAATTAATAAAGAATTAATTCTTGAATTGTTTTCAATTTTGCGAGTGAAGGTAATTAAAGATTTTATCTAAGATTACATTTGCTCTTTAAAAATGGAGTATAAAAATGGCTGTTATCCAAAAATTCAGAAGATCTTTCGGAAAAGGTTTTTTGAAAACACCCTTGCGTGATTTGGTTGAAATTCAATATGATTCTTATAAAGATTTTTTACAAGAAAATGTTGCCCCCAGTGCGCGCCGTAATGTCGGATTACAAAATGTTTTCAAATCCGCATTCCCAATTAAAGATTATGCAGGTGTTGCTGATCTGGAATTCGTAGAATATACTTTGGACAAGCCACAATATAATGTTAAAGAATGCATGTTGCGTAACATGACATACAGCACCAGATTAAAATTGAAATTGAAATTGATAATCTGGGATGTTGCTGAAAATGGCAAAAAAACTTTGCGTGATATCAAAGACCAAGAAATATTTATGGGCGAAGTTCCATTGATGACAGAACGCGGAACCTTTGTTTCGTCTGGTGTTGAACGTGTTGTAGTATCACAAATGCATCGCGCCCAGGGTGTTGTTTTTGGTTTGACCAAAGAAGCGAAAGCAACTGATGCAACAAATGCAACATATACTGCACGTATTATTCCAGAACGCGGATCTTGGATTGATTTTGAAGAAGCCAAGGGTATTATTTATGCACGTATTGATCGTAAACGTAAAATCCCAGCAAGTGTTATTTTGCGTTCTTTGCCAACAGCAAGCGATGAAAAAAAGTTCGAAGCAGATCCACGCCGTGCATCTGTTGCTGGTATGACTGATACAGAAATATTGTCAGAATTTTATAAAAAAATATCTTTATCTTTAGATGGAAATTTCTGGGTTGGTAAAACTGCAGATTTTGCTGGATTGGGTAACTTCCGTTTAAATTATGATTTGTTAGATGTAAAATCTCATAAACCCATTGTCGAAAAAGGCGAACGTATGACTGCCAAGAAATGGGAAAAATTATTTGCGTCTTATAAAGAATTTGCAATTGCTAAAGATGCTATAGTTAATGAATATTTATTTGATGCAGTAAAACAAAACGACGAAGTATTATTCCCATCAGCTGCTGAAATAACAGAAGAAGTTCTGGCGGATTTTGAAAAACTTGGTGTTAAAAACATATCTTTGATTTCTATAGATAATATGTTCTATGGCGCACATATCAGAAATACTTTGGCGGCAGATAAAACAACAAATCGCGAAGAAGCGATGATTGAAATTTATAATGTTATTCGTCCGGGTGAACGTCCAACAGCCGAAGCGGCCGCAACATTATTTGCTCATCAAGGTTTTGATCCTGCTTATTATGATTTATCAGCAGTTGGTCGTTTCAAAATGAACAAACGTTTGAAAATTGATTCTGGTAAAAAACCTGAAGATGAAAGATTATTAAGCAAGCAAGATTTTCTGGCGACATTAAAAACTTTGGCGAACATTATTGATCGCAAAGATGTAATTGATGATATTGATAATTTATCTAATCGTCGTGTCAGAACAGTTGGTGAATTACTGGAACAACAATTCCGTATTGGTATGGCACGTATTGAAAGATTGGTTCGTGAACATTTGGCATCACCAAACATTGCAACTATGAAACCCCAAGATGTAATTAATGTAAAACCATTGACAGCATTGATTGCAGAATTTTTTGGAACATCACAATTATCACAATTTATGGATGCTTACAATCCATTAGCTGAATTGGAACACAAACGTTTGATTTCTGCAATGGGACCAGGGGGACTTAATCGTGATCGTGCCGGAATTGATGTTCGTGACGTTCATCCAACACATTATGGTCGCTTGTGCCCAATACACACGCCCGAAGGTGCGAATATTGGTTTGATAAACCATTTGGCGTCTTATGCACGTGTGAATCCTTACGGCTTTATTGAAACTCCATACTATGTTGTTAAAAATGGAAAAATTACAGAAGATATTGTTTATCTGACTGCAGACGAAGAAACGGGACATCGTATTGCTCAGGGTAATACAGTTGCTAATTCAGACGGTAAAATTTCTGAAGAAGTTGTGACCGCTCGTATTGATGGGGAATTTTTGAAAATTCCACGTGAAGAAATTGATTTAATTGACGTTGCGCCACGTCAGGTTGTTTCTATTGCTCCAGGCTTGATACCATTTATTGAAAATGACGACGCTAACCGTGCGTTGATGGGATCAAATATGCAACGCCAAGCAATTCCACTTATGCGTGTTGATGCACCTATGATTGGAACGGGAATAGAACGTGAAGTTGCACGTGATTCCAGAACTGGAAAAATTGCAAAGCATAGTGGTGTTGTTGAGTCTGTTGATGCAAATCGTATCGTTGTTAAATGTATGAACAGCCGCAATGTTGTTATGGGTGTTGATATTTATAATTTGGAAAAGTTCCAAAAATCAAACTCGGAAACAATGATACATCAAAAACCATTGGTAAAGGTTGGAGATCGTATTTCAGCAGGTGACATTATTGCTGATGGTGCCAGCATGAGCTATGGTGAACTTGCACTGGGTAAGAATGTGTTGATTGCATTCGTGCCTTGGCGCGGATATAACTATGAAGACTCTATCGTTATTTCTGAAAAGATTTCACGCGAAGATGTATTCACCAGTATTAAAATTGTTGAAAAAGAATTCAAAGCTCGTGATACACAACTGGGCCCAGAAAGCTTTACCAGGGACATTCCAAACGTTGGTGAAGAAGCGCTGAAAAATCTGGACGAATCTGGAATTATCTATATCGGTAGCCATGTGAAACAGGGTGATATTTTGGTTGGACGTGTTTCTCCTAAATCGGAAAGCTTGTTGACTCCAGAAGAATCATTGTTGCGCAGCATCTTTGGTGAAAAAGCATTATCTGTCAAAGACACATCTTTGCGTGTTGGTGCAAACGAAGAAGGTGTTGTTATAGGTGTTAACATCTTGACACGTCACGGCGTGAAAAAAGATGAACGTACACAGATGATAGAATTACAAAAGATAGAAAAAATAAACGAAGATCGCGATGAAGAAATTTCAATTTTGGAACGAGGATTCGCAGCCCAAGTATTTCAAATCGCTGAAAATATGGTTATAGAGAGCGGGACCGGCAGCATAAAACCATTCATTGGTAAAAAATTGTCCGAAGAAGTATTCGAAGCAATTCGCCCATCTGATATGAAAAAGATTCAAGTTCGTGGTAAAGACGCCATGGAAAAAATCGAAGAATTGCGTGAACAACATGCGATCATTCTGAAAGATTTGAATGAAAAAGCAGATAACGAAGTTGTACGTGCAACTGAAAGCAATTCTTTGAATGCAGGTGTATTGAAAGAGGTCAAAGTTTACATTGCACATAAAATGAAACTGCAGCCTGGTGATAAAATGGCTGGACGTCATGGAAACAAGGGTATCGTTTCCAAAGTTGTTCCAATCGAAGATATGCCATATATGGAAGATGGAACCCCTGTTGATATCGTACTGAATCCTTTGGGTGTTCCCAGCCGTATGAACGTCGGTCAGGTGCTGGAGGTTCACTTGGGTATGGCCGGACGTGAATTGGGCAAGCAAATTGGTGAAATGCTGGAAGAGGTTAAGGCAAAACGTGCCGTAACAGACGATCTGCGTTCTATGATGATTAAATTCTGTGGTAAAGAAATTGCACCACAAATTGAAAAAATGACAGACACAGATGTTCGCGCCCAAGCAGCCCTGTTGCGTAAAGGTGTAACGATGGCGACCCCAACATTTGACGGTGCTACACCAGAAGATATTAAGAAAATGCTTAAACTTGCAAAATTACCGGAAAGCGGTCAATTCACTTTGTATGACGGAATGACTGGTGAAAAATTTGCACGTCCTGTAACAGTCGGTGTTATGCATATGTTGAAATTGCATCACTTGGTGGATGAAAAAATCCATGCACGTTCAATCGGCAATTATTCGTTAGTAACGCAACAACCTTTGTCTGGTAAAGCACACAATGGTGGTCAGCGTTTGGGTGAAATGGAAGTGTGGGCACTTGAAGCACATGGCGCATCTCATTTAATCAAAGAAATGTTGACCGTTAAATCGGACGATATTGCTGGAAGAAACAAGATGTATGAAACCATTATAAATGGAAGCTATGACATACAAACTGGTACACCAGAAGCGTTTAATGTTTTGACACGTGAACTTCGTGGACTTGGTCTTGCGATGACACCAAAAAAATTGGATTAATTATTGTTAAAAAGATTGAGAAAAGGGAAATGTTTTTACAAATCCTGGATTTCTAATAAGGAGCAAAAATGACAAACATGCTGCAAAAAATCTTTGGTCAAATTGAAACAAAAGAACAATTTGACGCATTGCAAATAAAAATCGCATCACCAGAAGAAATTCTGTCATGGTCTCATGGTGAAGTTAAAAAGCCTGAAACGATAAACTATCATTCGTTAAAGCCAGAATTTGATGGATTGTTCTGTCAGCAGATTTTTGGTCCCAGCAAAGATTATGAATGTGCATGTGGTAAATACAAACGCGTTAAATTCCGTGGTGTAATTTGCGAACGTTGCGGTGTCGAAGTTGGATCTTCCAGTGTTCGTCGTGAACGTATGGGCCATATTAAATTGGCCACACCTGTTTCCCATTTTTGGTTTATGCGCGAAGGTAAAATTGCAACCTTGCTTAACAATATGCCTCAGAAAAAATTAGAACAAGTTATTTATTATGATGCATATGTTGTAACTGAACCGGGACTTACAAAACTTAAATTGTATGATGTAATTTCTGAAGATGCATATCAAGAAGCCTTGACCGAATTTGGTGAAGGTTCTTTCCATGTTGGTATTGGTGCGGATGGTGTTCGCAGTGTTATTGCAAACTTGGATATGGGTGATGAAAGAACACGTTTGCGTGCAGAATTAGCAGATACAAAATCCGAAGCAAAACGCAAAGGTTTAATAAAACATTTGAAACTGGTAGAAGCATTCATGGAATCAAAAACAGAACCAGCATGGATGTTGCCAGATGTTCTGCCGGTTATTCCACCAGATATGCGTCCATTGGTTCCGTTAGAGGCTGGACACGTTGCAGCATCTGATTTGAATGATTTGTATCGTCGTGTGATTATCCGTAACAATCGTTTGAAGAAATTGATGGATTTACGTGCACCTGAAATTATCGTACGTAATGAAAAACGTATGTTGCAAGAAGCAGTAGATGCTTTGTTCGATAACGGACATAAAAGCCGCCCATTGGTTTCACAAAATCGTCAAAAATTAAAATCTTTGTCGGATTCGTTGCTTGGAAAACAGGGTCGTTTCCGTATGAACATGTTGGGTAAGCGTGTTGATTATTCGGGCCGTAGTGTTATCGTGTCTGGTCCCAGCTTGAAATTACATCAGGTTGGTTTGCCAAAAACAATGGCATTAGAATTGTTTAAACCATTTGTTTATTCGCGTTTACTGGCTGGTGATTATGCAAATACTTTGAAGACTGCAAGAAAGATGGTTGAAGCAGATGAAGCAATTGTATGGGATATTTTGGAAAAAGTTATTTATCAACATCCTGTATTGTTAAACCGTGCACCAACATTGCATCGTCTTGGTATGTTGGCATTTGAACCAATCTTGATAGAAGGTAAAGCAATTCGTTTACATCCATTGGTTTGTAAGGGATTTAATGCTGACTTTGACGGTGACCAAATGTCCGTCTATGTTCCAATTTCATTAGAAGCTCAATTAGAAGCACGTACTTTGATGTTATCATCAAATAATGTTTTGTTACCGGCTAATGGTGAACCAGTAATTGTTCCATCACAAGACATGGTTTTGGGAGTTTACTATTTATCATTGGTTAATGGCGAACATACCGAAAAGTCTCCACGTTTTGCATCTATGGATGAAATTTATATGGCATTGGAAGCAAAAGCAATCACTTTGCATACACCGATTATTACTCGTTATCATGCATTCGAAGGAACAAAAACAGTTAAAACAACTGCGGGTCGTATGATATTGGGTGAATTATTGCCAAAGAAACCAAATATGCCATTTGATTTAGTAAATCAAGAAATGCCAGTTGGAAAAATTAAATCTTTGTTATCTATAACTTATGATCGTTGTGGCGATAAAGATATGATTTTATTGGCAGATAATTTGAAAAATACTGGTTTTGAACAGGCTGCACGCAGTGGAATTTCCATTGGGTTTGACGACATTAAAATTCCAGAAGAAAAACAAGAAATTATTGCAACCGCAAATAAACATACCGAAGAAATCGAAACACAATATCAAAACGGTTTGATTTCCAGAAAAGAAAAATATAATAAAATCGTCGATATGTGGCATGGGGTTACAAACAGATTGGCGGATCTTGCGTTCTCTAATTTACGTAAGTCTGAGGGCGATAACTGGAACAGCATTTCAATGATGCAAGCATCTGGTGCCCGCGGATCCAAAGCCCAGATTCAACAGTTGGCAGCAATGCGTGGAATGATGATGAAACCAGACGGTTCTATTATAGAGGTTCCAATTATTTCGAACTTTAAAGAAGGTTTATCTATGTCGGAATACTTTAACAGTACCCACGGTGCTCGCAAAGGTTTGTCTGACACTGCGTTGAAAACCGCTAATGCTGGTTATTTGACCCGCAGAATGGTTGTCTTGGCTCAGAACACATTTATTACAGAACATGATTGCGGAACAGAAGAATCTATTACAGCAAAACCTGTATTTGATGGATCTGTTTTATCAATATCACTTGGTGATGTTGTTGTTGGTCGTACTGCTGCCCAAGATGTTATCAATCCTGGTACTGGCGAATTAATCGTTAAGAAAGGCGATTTGATTAACAAAGTAGACGCAAAGAAAATCAATGATTCTGGTTTGGCCAGTATTGAAATTCGCAGCGTTTTGACATGTAAATCAAACGGCTTGTGTGCAAAATGTTATGGTATGGATTTGTCTCGCGGAACATTGGTTCATGTTGGCGAAGCTGTCGGCGTTATTGCTGGACAATCAATTGGTGAACCTGGAACTCAGTTGACATTGCGTACCTTCCACGTTGGTGGAATTGCATCTGGCGACAGTGGCAGCAACTTTGTAGAAGCACCAATGAGTGGCAATGTAAAAGTAATAGATGCAGATTTGGTTACTAACAGTGCTGGTAAAATGATTGTTGTTTCTCGTAACGCAAAAGTTGCAGTTACAGATGCCAAGGGCAATCAATTATTTACCGCTAAATTACCTTACGCATCATGGCTGATTGTAAAAGACGGCATGAATGTTGAAAAAGGCACCAAGATTGCTGAATGGGATGCATACTCTAATTTGATTATTGCTGAAAAAGACGGAAAGATTGCACTTGCTGATATGATTGAAAATATTTCATTCACAGAAAATGTTGATCCAATGACCGGTATTACCAGCCGTAAAATCTTGAATTGGAAAAATCAAACCAAGAAAGCTTTGCAACCAAAAATCTTGCTTTTGGATAACAAAGGCGAAATTATTTCGTTGGGCGGTAGAAAACATGCCGAATATATGTTACCGATGTATTCAATAATGAATGTATCCGAAGGCCAAGAAGTCAAGGCTGGTGATGTTTTGGCACGTATACCAAAAGAAACCAAGAAAGCGGCCGACATTACTGGTGGTTTGCCACGTATTAACGAATTGTTAGAAGTGCGCCAACCAAAGAATCCAGCAATATTAGCAGAAATAGATGGTGAAATCGAAATAGAAGATACCGGCAAAAATAAAATTGTTGTCCGTATCGTTCCAACAGATGGTACACCAGTAGAATATATGATTCCAAAGGGTGAACCATTATTGGTTCGCAGCGGCGATATTGTAAAGAAAGCCGATATGTTGGTCAGTGGTGATCCAGTTGCTCAAGACATCTTGCGTATTTTGGGTCAGAAAGCATTGGCTACATTTATGGTAAATCAAATCCAACAGGTTTATCGCTTGCAGGGTGTGGTTATTAACAATAAACACATTGAAATTTTGATACGTGAAATGACCAGACGTGTAGAAGTTTCAGAACCAGGTGATACCCAGTTTTTGATGGGACAGGTTGTTGATCGTGTTGATTTTGAAGAAGAAAACGAACGTGTTGCACGTGACAATGGTCGCCAGGCAGTTGCCAGCCAAATCTTGGTTGGACTTACTCGCGCCAGCTTGACCAGCCGTTCATTTATCTCTAATGCGGCGTTCCAACAAACAACCAAAATTTTGGTGGATGCGGCTATAAACGGCGCAACTGATAAATTAGCCGGTATCAATGAAAACTTGATAGTTGGACGTTTGATTCCGGTTGGAACTGGCTCTTATGTTCAACGTGTTCGCGAAATCGCCAAGGAAGAAGAACGCCAAGAAAAATTGGCGAACGAAAAAGCTGGCGGCGAACAGCAAATGTTGGGAATATAATAAAAATATCAAAAATAAAAAAACGACGCGATATGCGTCGTTTTTTATTTGATAAAATACAAGCATACCGCGCCATAGCGCGGTTTTTGTATATACGATTGTATTTTAAAAATAGGCAAAACAATAAAAATAATTTTTAAAAATATAACAAATGATTCGTAAAACTGGCGGATTTCTGGCAAAACTGAAGATTGTTAAAAATCCTCTTGACGGCCGAATCGATTTTGTTCTATGATTCGTGTATAGGCAAGGGTATAGGCGACAAAAGTAGCTGAAAACCGGGAAAAAATCAAAGGAGGGCGATGTGCCAAAAAATATCAAAGAGATAATGGTGGCGCTGGATAGCGTTCTTACAACAACAGTTTGGGTTAACGGTGATCGTCAAATTGTTTCGCTGGCGGATGAATTGCATATTGGTGCGGGAAATGCTCCACGCAGCATCGAAGATTTATCACGGGCATCTTTGGTTGGCGCATACGTTTCACTGCAAATTCGCATGGATAATTTTGATGTTGCAGCAGAAAGCCTGGAAACTGAAGTTTTGTCTTGTAAAGTTAAAGAAATGGTTTTTGCCGAGGCCAAGAAAGTTATGGATGCATCAGAAACAGAAGAAGATGTAGCGTTGGCAGCATAGTTATAAAGATTCCGGTATCCGGAAGGAAGGGAGAGATCGCGGGGATTTATATCCCCGCGATTTTTCATTTTTAAATAATTAAACTTCCCAATAAATGTTTTCTTTGACTATTTTTGCAGGATTTCCCGCAATTACAATGTTTGATTTTTCATATTTTTTATTTGCTACCACTGCATTTGCACCTATAACCGAATTTTCAGAAATAATGCAGCCTTTTAAAATAAGCGCTCCACTTGCCACCCAAACATGATTTTGCAAAATTACAGGTTTATTATTTTTTTCTCGATTAGTTTTTTGATAATTTTTATCGTAAATCAAATGTTCATCTGAAGTTCTTATTTCACATCCATATCCCAGCATACAATCATTCCCAATAATAATGTTTCCATTTGGGAAAGGTCTTAATTTAACCGGATTTCCAAATAAATCTTTACCTATTTTAACCATCGAGTTTTTACAATTCCAACCACCTATATCCAAACCATGAATTCTGTATTTTGTTGATTCTATAATTATATTCATATTTTCTATAACGTTAATTCGGCAACCTTTAAAATCAAATGGTTCATGGATTTCAATATAATTGCCATTTCCTATAAATTTTATTCTTATTCCTTTTATTTTTTTGACTTTTATTTTTGTTCCATCGGTTTTTATTAGATAAATTTTATTATTTTTCAAACAACCATATAATAAATAATTTCTAAGATTTTTTCTAAAATTATTAAATGGAATAAAACAGCATAATGTATTTGTTAAAAATTTTGATAATTTTAATTTTTTATTTTGATTAATTTTAATAAACATTTCTAATCCACAGGTAGTATTAAATTATTTTTTTATTATTATATATTGATAGCAATTTGAGTTCAAGTAATTTTTGGTATCAAAATGTTATCAAGATGAAAACTACCCCTAAAACTATTTTTGATTCAAGATATGACAAGTTGATAGAACGTATTGTGGAATTAAGGCATAAAAAAGCAATTACTCAACGAACCTTGGCGTTAATGCTTGGGACTTCACATTGTTTTGTTGGCAGGACGGAAATTAAAGAACGCAGGTTGGATTTAATAGAGACTTTGGATTTAATGAAAGCATTGGGGCTTTCTAAAAAAGAAATTATAAAAGAGCTAGAAAAATTGATTTAAAAAAATCGCCGCGGATGCGGCGATTTATTATTTTGCAGTTTCTTCTGGCATGACCGAGACCGTTTTGCGATCTTGGGCACCACGCTTGAATACCACGCGTCCAGCTTTTGTTGCAAATATGGTATGGTCTTTGCCCATTCCAACGTTTGCTCCTGGATGAACCGTAGTTCCGCGTTGTCTGATAATGATGTTCCCAGAAATTACTTTCTGACCACCGCTTTTTTTAATGCCTAATCTGCGTCCGGCTGAATCGCGTCCGTTTGTTGACGCCGAGCCTGCTTTCTTGTGTGCCATAATTTGCTCCTTTTTGGTCGCAAATAGTATAATCTTTTCAGATTATAGACTATCCCTTGATTTCCGTTATCTTTAATACAGTGATATTTTGACGATGACCCTTGGTGCGGCGATAGTTTTGACGACGTTTTTTCTTGAATACCAAGACTTTATCAGTTCGTTCTTGTGCCACAACATGGGCGGATACTTTTGCGCCCGAAACCAAAGGATTGCCGATTTTATCGCCAACCATCAGAACCTGGTCGAAATCAACCTTGTCGTCAGCTTTCAGCTTTTCCACTTTGACAGTGTCGCCTACTTTGACGCGGTATTGCTTTCCACCAGTTTGAAATATTGCATAAATTTCTGCCATATTTTACCCTTTTTGTAAAAAACTTTATGCAATAATAACATTTTTTATACGAAAGTCAACATAAAATCGAATCAATAAATAATAATTATAAAATGATAATTTTTATAAATTTTTTACGTGTTTTGCTGCTTTTAAGAACAAATATATTTTTTTGTACAAATACTTTTTTACTTTATTATTTTTTGTATAAAAAAATAAGCGAATCGTTTTAAAAAAAACCTTGAAAACATACTGTTTCATAAAATCAAGCATCAAATACATAAATTTTTAAAAAAAATTATCATTTTAGGGGCCAAAATACTATATATTGTGTTATAAAGATAAAAATAACCACTACCTGTTGATTTTTTGTGATTCGGAGAGGGACGCAAAATCGGCAGAAAAAGCGAAAAATCGCGAAATTTATAAAGGGCGTCCACAAATGAACGAATCACTAAGGCTTTTATCCGATTTAGTATATTATATGAAATACAGCCGGTATATTCCGGAATTAAAACGTCGTGAAACTTGGCCTGAAACGGTTCAACGTAATAAAGAAATGCATTTGGCTAAATATGCTAATATTCCAGAAATTCACCCATTTATTGAAAAAGCTTATGAATTTGTAATGGATAAAAAAATTTTGCCATCTGGTCGTTCTTTGCAATTTGGTGGCCAGGGTATTTTGGATAAAAACAACAAGATTTATAATTGTTCGGCATTGGGGATTGATTCTGTTCGTGCTTTTTCGGATTTAATGTATTTATTACTTTGTGGTTGTGGCGTCGGAATTTCTGTACGCCATATTTTTATAGATAGATTGCCATTGTTGGCCAAAAAATCGGGAAAAACTGTGAAATTCAAACCAGATGATTCTATTGAAGGTTGGGCAGATTGCTTGAAAACATTATTACATGCAGCATTTGAAACAGGGGATGATGTGGAATTTGATTTTTCAAACATCAGACCAAAGGGCGCTTTGATAAAATCTTCGCTTTGTAGCGCACCTGGTCCAGAACCTTTGGGGGAAATGTTAGACAAGGTTAAAGAATTTTTGGATAAAAAAATTACAGAGCAAGATTATAAAATGTCATCACTGGATTGCTTTGATTTGTGTTGCTTGGCGGCAGATGCGGTTTTGTCTGGCGGAATTCGTCGTAGCGCGCTGATTACTTTGTTTGATAAAGATGATGAATTGATGTTGCACGCGAAAGAGGGCGAATGGTGGAAAACTGCCCCTTGGCGTGGGAACTCTAATAACTCGGTTCAGTTTGATCGTGGCAACACAACCAAAGAAGAATTTGATAAGATATTTAAACAATGCAAAGATTCTGAATGTGGGGAACCAGGATTTGTTTGGACTGATAATCCAGAATGGTGTGTAAATCCATGTTGTGAAATTTCATTCCCCAGCCGTGGTTTTTGTAACTTGTCTTCTATAAATCTGGGCAGTGTTGAATCCCAGGAAGATTTTAATGAACGTGCTTATTGGTGCTCGGTTATTGGAACACTTCAGGCGGGATATACAGACTTGAAATATGTTGAACCAAAATGGAAAGAAAACGCCGAGGATATGTCTTTGATTGGTGTTTCTATTACCGGAATTGCATCTCATCCTGATATTACACAGCTCAGTTTTGAAGAAGCTGTATCACACGTCAAGAAAGCTAACGAAGAAGTCGCAAAAATACTGGGGATCAAGCCAGCTGACAGATTGACCAATGTAAAACCAGATGGTACTGGTGCGCCGATTTTGGGTACCAGCAGTGGAATTCACAGTTGGCATGCTAAACATTACTATCGTCGTATTCGCGTAAATAAAGTTGAACCAATTTACGAATATATGTTAAAGAATTTCCCTGATTTGATTGAAGATGATAAACGTAAATCAACAGATGGGGTTATATCGCTTGTAATCCGCGCACCCGAGGGCGCAGTTACACGCAGAAACGAAACAGCTATAGAATTTTTGGAACGTGTAAAATATATATTTGAACATTGGGTAAAGCCTGGGCACATCCGTGGTGATAACTATAACAATGTATCTTGCACTTGTAATGTAAAGAATCATGAATGGGACGAGGTTCGCGAATGGATGTGGGAAAATCGCGACAATTACACTGGAATATCTTTGTTGCCTTATTCTGACGCCAGTTATGATCAGGCCCCATTTGAAGACACTAACGAAGATGTTTACAAAGAATTCGCAGCTCAAGATTACAAATTTGAATTTGATAAAATTAAAGAAGAAAAAAATTGGGTAAACTTTGGTGCGGCCATGGCATGTACTGGTGGCGGATGCGAGGTAATATAATATGAAACTGAAAGTTGTATTTGAAAGTGAAAAAATTCGTGATGCGTATATGCTGGGCGAAAAAAAATTCGTCTGGTCTGATGGTAATTCTGGAATAGATTTACGCAGCGCCGAAGATACTTTTGAATTACAACCCGGGGAAAGAAAAATAGTTAGTTCTGGTATCAGAACCCAGTTGAATGAAAATAATGATTTGTGGGAAATTCAATTACGCCCCAGATCCGGAATGAATGCCAAGGGTATTTATGTAGCATTTGGAACGATTGATTATTCTTATACTGGTGTTATGGGCGTTGTTATGACAAATCAAACGGCTGCGCCATTCAAAGTCGAATTTGGGGATAGAATTGCGCAAATAGTTGTTTGCCCAATATCAAAACCAGAAATAGAAATTGTAGAAAAACTAAATGAAACAGATAGAAACACAGGTGGATTTGGATCGACAGGTATAAAATAACAAAAATACATAGGGAAGGGGATTGTATCATGGCACAGATTATGACCAAAAAAGGCGATTACGGAATGACTCAGCTGAATCCAGACAGGATTGCCAGTAAAACTCATCCTGTAATTGAAATAATGGGCGCAATTGACGAAGTGTCATGTGCACTGGGTTTGTCTGGTGATAAATTTGATGGAATTCAAACTTTTTTATCTGAAATAATGGGATATTTGTATTACAAAACATTGGACGAAAGAAGAATCGCACAGCAAATCTGGCAATTAGAAGATTATATTACAACACACAATAATTCTATACCTAATTTCTTTGTTAATTCACGTGGATATGTTGGTTTGGCACGTGCAATATGCCGCCGCGCAGAAAGACGCGTTGTTGAATTTATGGAAGCAGAACGCAATGCGGATCTGGATGAAAGATACGGAATGAATTTGCAACCAGTGCAACAGTATTTAAACAGACTCAGCGATTATCTGTTTGTAAAGGGCTTTGAACGTGTTGTTACCGAACCTACATTATTCCCAGACGAATTGGCGGTAGAACCTCAACCAATCGCAGCGGTTGCATAAATAAAATAAGAAAAAACAAACCCACAATCGTGGGTGTTTTTTTATTTATTATTTCGTTGGGTAATCGCGTGGGAATTCATTCCCGTTTGGATGTCGCAGTTCTGATTTAACGCCACATGCCGCCAATGTCATAATTAACATTAAAAATAAAATCGTTTTTTTCATACCTAGATTATGCATTAAAAAATTACAAAAATAAACAAAAATCTCTCTTGCACGAGAATTTTAATTGAGTTATCATTTGCATACTAAATAACTTATCAAAGTAAAGGAATATAAAATGAAGTTTAGCAAAATTATTTTGGGATTGGGATTATTAATCTTTACCCATGGCGCATTTGCAGCACAAAAAATAGAAATTTATTATTCCCCATCTTGCCCACATTGTCATCATGCATTGGGCTTTATTGATCAAACATTAAGACCTGAATATAAAAATCTAGAAGTTGTAAAAGTTAACGTAATGGAACAACAAAATCGTCCAAATTTTATAGAGGTTCTTAAAAAATGTAAATTTCAATCTGGTGGTGTTCCAGTCTTGGTCGTAAATGGAAAATGTTTCCAGGGTTATGCAGAGTTTATGAATACAGACATTATGGCTGCATTGGGACCAGCAGACGCAAAAGCATCGGAAGAGCAAATCGCAACAGATAAAAAAGCAGAACCAGCTGAATTGCCTGAAGAACCAATTGTAAAACCAGATAATGGAAACTCTGTAATGTTGTATGTTTTATTTGGATTACTGATTGCAGCATTATTTGCGGTTATGTTTGTAAAAAAGAAAAAATAATAAATAAAAATGTTTGATCTAACGCATCTTGATTATGTTTATATGGGCTTTTTGTTGGTATCAACAATTTGGGCATCTATTCGTGGTGGTGTATATGAAACGGTTGCTACAATTTCTTGGATTGTGGCGGCGTTGGCAGCGCGATTTATTTCCCCATGGTTAGATGGCGTATTACAGGGCTGGTTTAAGCTGACCGAATCAACAATCGGCACATTGGTTACTTCGTATTTCGTTGTGTTTTTTGTAATTTTGGTTATTTTTGGATTATTTAATCAAAAGCTTCGGGATCGTGTTCAAGACAGTATGTTAAAAGTTACAGATCACACCTTTGGTATTGTATTTGGAATTATCCGTGGTATTGCAGTTATGGGGTTGGTTTACTGGGGATTGCTTTGGTATTATTCAGATACAGATTTACCGTCTTATATTACAACTGCGCGCACCAGACCAGTTATGCAATTAACTGCAAAAAAAATACACGATTGGTTTATCCCCGGCGAAAATAAATTGATTGAACGTGATATGCTGACCGAGGCTGAAACCCAAAAACTGTATGACAATTTAATAAATCCAGCTGTTAAAACAAAAAAAGAATCATCAGAAAAGGTTTCTGTTAAAACAAAAGAAACCATTGAAAGAAAAGAGGAACCAGTAGCATCAGAAGAAATTGTTTTAGATAAACCGGTCGAGGTTGGATACAAAGAATCCGAACGTCAGGCATTAGATAGTCAATTAATACAAATAGAATCAAAAGAATAAAAAATGTCGCGAACGCGACATTTTTATTTAAGGTGGGGCGAATGACGGGGCTCGAACCCGCGACAACCGGTACCACAAACCGGCGCTCTACCAACTGAGCTACATCCGCCATAAACTTTGGTGGAGCTGATCGGACTCGAACCGACGACCCCTTGCATGCCATGCAAGTGCTCTACCAACTGAGCTACAACCCCTTGGGCTTGGGCATTTTACTTTTCTTATTGCAAAAAGTCAAACAAATTTGCTAGGCTTTATGTATAAAAAGGAGTCCTTATATGGATTATGCTAATCTTAAATCCGAAGCAGAACAAAAAACCGTACAAACAATAGAAGTATTAAAATCAGAATTCGCTGGTTTGCGTACTGGGCGTGCTTCTGTTCATTTGTTGGATGGTATTCGTGTTCCTGTTTATGGTACAGAAATGCCAATAGACCAGGTTGCAACCGTTTCTGCACCTGAATCCCAGGTATTATCCATTTCCGTTTGGGATATGTCCAATGCCGCGGTCGTGGAAAAGGCTATACGTGAATCTGGTTTGGGATTAAATCCAATGACTGCCGGTGGTGTTATCCGCTTGAATCTGCCACCACTTACCGAAGAACGCAGAAAAGAATTGGTCAAGGTTGCTGGCAAATACGCCGAAGAAGCCAAAATTTCTATGCGTAATATTCGCCAAGATATGATGAGTAAAATAAAACGTGCCAAAGACGATAAAGAAATTTCCGAGGATGATCAGCACAGATACGAAGATGATTTACAGAAAATTTTTGATGCACGTGCATCTGATGTAGATGTCCTGGCCAAACAAAAAGAACACGATATTATGAGCGTGTAAAAATAAAAACCGCCATTCGGCGGTTTTTTAACTTTCACGTGTAATCATATAATCCATTAATTCGCGCAGGTTATCGGCGCGCCCGTCAAAAATATCCAATGCTGATTTTGCATCTGTCGCCAGACGCGTTGCATGTTCGCGCGCTCCATCCAGCCCATAAAGTGAAATATATGTTGCCTTGCCCGCGGCATCATCTTTGCGCAATGTTTTTCCAACCTTTGATTCATCACCAACAGCGTCCAGAATATCATCTGTGATTTGGAAACAAAGTCCCATTGCATTGGTGAATTTTTTAAGCGCCGCGCGCGACGCATCGTCTGTATTACCCAGCGTTGCGCCAAACATTGTGCAGGCATTAAAAATACATCCGGTTTTCAATGATTGAATTGCATTAACCTCAGGCAGAGTTTGGAATTTTCCATCTTCGGCCTGAACATCCATCCATTCCCCCAACAACATTCCTTCGGTCATCTCAGAAAGTATTTTTATCAATTTCATTCTGATGGAAATGTCTGTGGATATTTTTTCATCTGTTGCCAATATGAAGTAAGGGCGATTTAATAAATAATCCCCACCCAGCAGTCCGTCACATTCGCCAAATTTCGCCCATGCAGACGCGCGACCGCGACGCAGCGTATCATTATCAATACATGGCATATCATCATGAATTAATGAAAAATTATGAACCATTTCAATACATGCACCGGCACGCAAAGCAGATTGATAATCAACATCAAAAAGCGCGGCAGATTGTGTGCACAAAAAACTGCGAATACGTTTACCCGCGTCCAGTGCAGAATATCTGGCGACATTTGCAGGTGCACCAGTCCATTCTGATTTTTCCGACGGAATCATTTCATCTAGAACTTTATCAATATCTGATGCAATACGCGAAAGTTCGGTTTTAAGCATTTTACTCTCTCTCCACTTTTTTTAATTCCATCCAAATACACGCGCAATATCATTCCACATTGTAAATGCGAATAAAGCGGCAATTAAAATCCAACCAAATAAAATTACAAAGTCCATTCCGCGGCCTTGCAATTTTTTGCGAATGACACCTTCGACACCTAAAATCAACAGATACCCACCGTCCAAGACTGGTAATGGTAATATATTGATGATTGCTAAATTAACCGACAGTAATGCGATAATAGAAAGTAGTGCAAAAATACCCGCGCTCATTGCTTGTCCACTGACTTTTGCAATGGTAATGAAACTGCCCAATTGTTTAGAAGAGCGTTCCCCAGTTATAATTTGTTTTAATACGCGAACCAGAGTTTTACTTTGGACCCAAGTTTCACGAGCACCACTGTACATAGCCTGAAAAATATTTTTCTTTTGTAATTCAGTTTTTGTTCCGTCTGCAATCAATCCCCATCTTTCGCCGGGTGCGATTTTAACCTGAACCAATTTTTCACCACGAATCAAAACCACGTCGGCATTATGCATACCGGTCATTTCTTTAGCCAGAATAATTTCACCCCAATTAGAAATTTTTCCTTTGTTAATACGAATTATTTTATCACCAGCGTGAACCCCAGCATTAAATGCAGGACTTTTTTGAATAACCTGGCCAATTACTGGTAATTGAACAATTCTGGGCTTTACCGCAAACATAGTTGTATAAATTCCCCATGCCAAAACAAAGTTCATTATAACACCAGCGGCAACTATGATTGCTTGTTTCCATGCTGGAACAGATAAATAATGACCACTTTTTTTTGCGCGTGATAATGATGCATATTTTTTCCGATTAAACATATCTTCTTGTCCATATGCCGCGCAATAACCACCCAGTGGTAATATGGATATTTTCCAAAGAGTTCCATGTTTATCATACCACTTTATCAATGCGGGTCCAAAACCAACTGAAAAAGTATTAACCCGGACCCCGGCCCAACGTGCAGCCCAAAAATGTCCCAGCTCGTGAATAAATACCACAACCCCCAAAACAATTAACAAAGCAACAATAGTCATAATAACATGCATTTTATTTCCTTTTTTATATCATAACCAGCCAAACAATCGGCATAACCAAAATCCATCCATCAAAGCGATCAATAACACCGCCATGTCCAGGCAGCAAGTTTCCAAAATCTTTAATTCCTAATTTGCGTTTTAATGCGCTGGATGAAATGTCACCATATTGTGATAACAATGAAACAGAAATTCCAATCCACATCAGTTGTGGCATAAATGTATCAGTCCCTAGCAATCCGTACAAAACAGCGGCGATTGTTCCGCAAATAATACCGGCAATTTGTCCAGACCAAGTTTTCCCAGGGGAAATTTTAGGACACATTTTTTCGCCACCAATTAATCGACCAAAAAACCAGGCCCCTGTATCGGCTGCTGCAATAACCAAAAGCAACAACAACATAATCCAAGGTTTTGTCCCAACAAAATATCCGGCCACACCAACCAATATTAACCAAGCCCCAAATGCAACGCGCAATGCGCATAATTTTTTGTTTTTAATTTTCAGACGCACAGTTTCAAAAACCATTGCGGCTGCAACCAATACGGCCAACCAACGAACAGCTGGGATTTTATAATATTCCGCAATTGCGGCAATTGCAGCGATTGCAACCATGGCCGCACTTGTTAAGATTCTTTTTTGTGTTTCTTTCATAATTTTCCCCTGATAATTATTTTCCAAATCTGCGTTTTCTGTTCGAATATTCGTTCAACATTTTTTCGTAATCTTGAGTTTTTAATGCAGGCCAGAATTTCGGATAAAATATTAATTCTGCATAAGCCAATTTCCATAACATAAAATTAGAAATACGTTCTTCTTCGCTGGTTCTGACAACTAGATCAATTGGTAATAATTCGCCTGAATCCATAAAAGATTCAAATTCATCCATACTAACTGATTTACCGTTTTCGATTGCAGCATTTGTTGCACGTAATATTTCGTCCTGTCCACCATAATCCAATGCCATAACAATAGTCCCAGCAGTATTTTCACTGGTTTTATTTTCTATACCTTCGAACATTTTGATTACTTTTGCTGAAAATCTGTCGCGGCGACCAATAATTTTAACGCGTATATTTTTTTCATGAGCACGGTCCGCATGTTGTTGAAGTTCGGCGGTCATTAAATCCATCAAATATTTAACTTCGTCAGCTGGCCGTAACCAATTTTCAGTTGAAAAAAGGAAATAACTGACGGTGGATACCCCATGTTGAATAAAGAATTCAGCGGACTTGTCAACTACTTCTGCACCCAGTTTATATCCAGCAACAGCAGGCATTCCACGATTACGTGCCCAACGACGATTTCCATCACATATAAATGCGATATGTTGTGGGATTTTTGTTTCTTTTTTCTTTTTAAATAACATTTACTTTCCTTACCCCGGCAATTTTATAATGTAAATTGTCAAAAAACAAGCTCTTTTAATCCTTGAAACTGGGACAATAAATTGCTAAGTTTGAAAACATGAAAAAAATCATATCTTTGGCTTTTTGCCTTTTACCTTTTGTTGCGGCGTCTGCTGCGACAATTTTACGTGTTGATGTTACCGGTAACAAACGTATGGACGCCGAATCCGTTCGCTTACTGGCGGATGTTAAAACAGGTGTAAATATAAATTCCGAGGATATAAATCAAATCGTAAAACGGTTGCAACAATCTGGGTATTTTTCGGCTGTTTCCGCAAAAATGGACGGAAATGTATTGAAAATTAATATTACCGAAGCGCCAACAATTGCCCAGGTTACTGTCGAGGGTAACGATGAAATATCAACCGAAGATTTGAAAAAAGAAATCCAGGTAAAAGAACGCGGAACATTTGATGAAACCGAAATTGGCGCGGATGTTCAAAGATTGTTAACTGTCTATCAGCGCAAGGGTTTTTTTGGTACTCGGGTAAACCCACAAAAAATACAGCAAGAAGATGGTCGTGTTAATGTTGTATATGAAATAAAAGAAGGTCATCCAACCTATATTAAAGATATAAAATTCAAGGGTAATGATAATTTTTCATCACGCACACTGGGTAAAGAATTATTGTCGCGCGAGCATGCTTGGTGGAAATTTATGGCTCAGTTCGATGTTTATGACGAGGACCGAATTCAATATGATGCGCAAATGATACGTCAATTTTATCTGCGCAATGGATATGCAGATGTCCAGGTAAGAATTCAAAATGGTACATTTACTCCTGATCGTGAATATTACTCGGTAGTATTTGATGTTCAAGAAGGTAAAAGATATAAATTTGGTGAATTAAAAATAGAAAATCCATTCAAAGATGTTGATGATAAAGATTTGAAAGATGTTTTAGAAATGAGAGCAGGCGATATTTATAATGTGGATAAAGTAGATTCAACAATTTCAGCATTACGTGGTGTGGTTGCATTCCAAGGATATTCTTTTATAAATGTTGATACAATTCCTGAAAAAAATGATACTGATCGTACAATCTCTATGACCTTTAAGATTCAAAAAACGAATCGTATTTATTTAGACAGTATAAATATACTTGGGAATGTCAGAACTTTTGACAGCGTAATTGAACATCAATTAGATGTTCGCGGGGGGGATCCATTTTCTTTGCAAACTATAGAAGCCGGGCGTCAAAGAATGATGCGTTCCAGATATTATAAAGATGTTCAAATGGTTCCAACACGCATTTCTGGAACAAACCTGATGAATTTGGATGTAAAAGTAGAAGAACAACCCACTGGTGAACTTTCTGGTGGTGTTGGTTGGTCCAGTATTAATGGATTTATGGTTGACGCTGGAATTACCGAAACTAATTTTATGGGTCGTGGTCAAATGGTTCAATTAAAGGGCAGTATTGCACAATATACCAAACAGGTTTCGTTGGGCTTTACTGAACCTTATTTGTTTGGGCGTGAATTGTCCGGAGGATTTGATGTAAATTATACAATGTATAATTATGGCAGCTTGGGCAGCTATGGTTATGATCGTGATAGCCTTTCATTGTCTGGTCGTTTGGGTTGGAAGCTGACCGATCATTGGACCCAAATGATGCGTTTGTCTGCAATGTATGATCAAAACTATGATTTACATACGGCCAGCGGTTGGCAACAAGCAAGTTTATATACACTGGGAACAACTTTTAAATATCAAAATCTGGATACGGATTTTAAACAAAATACGCATACTGGTATAGTTGCAAATCTTGGCGTTGCTTATACAGGTTTCGGAGTTAGTACAGAGACATTTATGCGTTATAGTGGAGATATTACAGGATTATTAAATTTCTTTGAGAACAGATGGCAATTGAAATCTAGTTTGGAATTTGGTTATGCACAGCCACTGGAAGGGGATTATATCAGCCGAGTATATCGTTATTTCTTGGGGGGTGAATCTTTGCGCGGATTCCAAATTGCTGGTATAGGATCACGTAACTGGGCATATCGTAATTATGCGCTGGGGGGGCTATGGAAAGCAAATGGTAGTACTCAATTAAACTTCCCTGTATTTATACCTGATGAATACCAGGTCAAAGGATTTGTATTTGCGGATTATGGTGTTGTTGGTAAACCACCAAAAGAAGAATATACATATACATTAAGTGGTACTTCGGTAACCAGTGATAACTTTATAGATCAAGATTTGCGAACCAGTGTTGGTGTTGGTGTTTTCTGGAATACACCGATGGGACCTATGAATTTCTCGTGGGGTTGGCCGTTAAAGATAAATGAATATGACCGAGAACAAAGATTCTTGTTATCGTTTGAAACTCAGTTTTAATTGTTTCTGCAAGAACGTAAATTATAGTTTATAATTTCTTGTTTTGCAGCATTTAACATATTTTGTTCAGCTAAGTTTAAGTTTGCCATGGATAATATACCAATAATTTTTTCAGCTGATTTTACATTGTTTTCACTGGGGATAATCGGATGATTTTCAGGCTGTGGTACTTCTGGGCCTTTAATATCTTTTATCTTGTCAAAACATAAAGAAAACAATTCTATTTCCTCTGGGGTTTTTGGTCCACCGCTTTCTATTATTTTTATAAAAAAGTCCATATAATTTTCATATTTTTTCATAAAAACCTTATGCTTTCTGGTAAAAGAATGTATTATTTTGGTCGCTATTGCTAGATCTTTTTTTATAGGACGAGTTCTTGTAAAGTAATTATATGAAATTGCATTATCTTGTTTAGCAATAGAAAGCCACGCTTTCAGCATTGAAGGAAATAATTTACCATTAAAAAAATATGGTTTTTTTGACATAATTAAGACTAATTTTATATACTAAAGTTATTATTGTCAATATATTTTATAGTTTAATAAATTTCTTTGCTTTACGCTTGACGCAATGCTTAGAAATTCACTATAATTTTTATAAAAGAAAAAGGTGGGAAAATGAAAAAAATTCTTTTGGGCTTATTGGTAGTTTTTGCGTTGGCCGGGTGCGGACAGGTTTATGATCGTGAACCCGTTGGTGTCGGATTTGATAACAACGAATTAAAATTGTCCCCTTGCGCGTGTATGCAGGTTTATAGGGCATAACAGATAAGATAACATCATGGATTTTCCGGCAGATTATGATACAAGAATGTTCCCGGAGACACGCTATCTTTCAATGGCGCGGATGTTTGCTATTTGGTCTGCAGTATTATTTTTTTTAATAGTAGGGCTTTCTTGGACTTTGGTTTGGACCATGCGTGCCAGTCGAACTGAACCTGTTTTATTTTCAATATCTGATGATGGAACAACTTGGACAGCTATTATTGGTGGGGATACACGTTTAAAATATTCTGCTATGCGTGTTATGCAAGAATCAGTGGTTGTAAATTTCACACAGCTTTGGTTTAAAATTTCTAACGATGCAAAAGAAAACGAAGAAAATTGGTGCAAATGTGATCCTGCAAAATGTTGGAGTAATGAATTAGCCCCAGTGAGATGTAATATTTGTTGTGCATCTGGCGAAAGTTTATTTACCAATTTTTCAGAAGTTGTAAACAATGATTTTCGTGTACGTGCGACAGCTGGTGAAGAATGGTCAGTAATTCCAGAAACAATTCATGCAGTACCAGTTGGTGTAATTTCAGACAAGGGTGGGCTTTGGTCTTTAACTGCAAGCATTAATATGGGTGGCGGTAAAATACAAAATATAGAAGCATATGCTAAAATAACGAAATCAGAGCAAGGTTATCCTGCAACTTTGAGATATTATGTTGAAGATTTCAATGCATATCCGGCGGAATAATGAAAAAATTAACGATATTTTTATTTGGAAGTTTTTTACTGGTTATCGCGGCTGGTCTGGCAATTATTGGTGCAAAGATTTTTGATGTCAGTCGTAACTTTTCCGTAAATTCGGTTATATTTCAACCTGCAGATTTATCCAGGGATAGAATTGAAAAACCTTTACCACTGCATGTTTTATCAGATGATTTTATACGCGACAATTTGATAAAAAAATTTGTTTATGAATATTTTTATATAGTTCCAGATTCTGGCAATATAAAAAAACGCAGAATGCCGCGCAGTACTCTGGCAGAGATGTCAAGCGAATCAGTATTTAATCAGTGGAATAACGATTTCGCAAAAGATATGGAAAAGCAAGCAGATGAAAATGTTATGCGGCGTGTATTTGTAAAAAGCATCGTTCTGCCGCCCAGCAGTGAATATTTTCAAATAACTTATGATTTGCTGACATGGAATATTGCAAACGATATTAAGGCTGCACCGCAAATTCAAAAAAACAAAACAATGTCTATTAGATTGAATTTTGAAAAAATGGTGAAACAAAAACAAGCAAATGGAATAAATTTCGATGTAAAAAAGTATTTGTCGAATGGTGCAGATCCTGCTACGATTCTAAGGTTCAGAGTATTAGAAGTCATAGTTAAATAAGGAAAAATAAGTGAAAAAAAATAAAAAGTCTTTTTTATATAAATCGATAAAGCTTTCACTAGCAGTTTGTTTTATGCTTTTTCATATTTTTGCTGTATCAACTTTTTATAATACAGCGTGGGCGGACGAAGAAAAAGATCCATTTATTATTGATGCAGAAATGGGCACAGATTCTAAATTACCGAATGCAACAATTTCTGACCCAGAGCCTGTTGAATTTGACAGTACTCCATTGGTATTGAACGATGGTGCCGGGTATTATGCTATTTCTAATTTTGATATTTCTGGAATTTATTTGGGTATGCCATTTGAAGATGTTCAAACTTTATTTTTCAAAAAACAGTCTTTATATGTTCCACGTAAAAAAAATTCCATAATTTTTACTTTGACCAGTGATTGGCGTGTAAATCTAGATTATGAATGTACCCAACAGGGAATATATGTTCCGTCTGAACTGGAAAAATGCATCTTGTCTGCTGCTCGTAAACGTGGATTATTATATCCAGCAGAATTACATTTGGTACGTGAATCAACCGGGGAAACCATAGATATTTATTTTACAAGCAATGCGACCGAGAATGTTGTTTGGCGTGTTGTTTATAAAAATGATGTTAATGATATGCCAGGATCTGCGGAAAAATATTCTCAGCAACGTGATAATAAAATAATAGTATTTTGGCAGGAAGTTGTTGGAAAATATGGTCAGCCAAACAGTGGCAATGATAAATGGGTATCCAGTAATAATTCGTTTGACCCGATGTTAACGGCATATTATGGAATGCTGGAATTAACAGCCCAAGGAATAATGGCAACAGATACGGCCAAGAACGCTTCTGATGCACGTGAAAATTTCCGGGCAAAACCTTATGCTTTCTAAAAATACTTATCAGGCTGGTCTTTTTGCAGAATTTTTAGCGCGTATTTATTTACGCATTCATGGATTCAAAATTTTAAAATCCAGATATATAACTGGAAAGTATACCAAGCGCGCAGAAATAGATATAATCGCACGACGTGGAAATTTGGTTGTTTTTATAGAGGTTAAAAACAGACCGGATATTCGCACAGCATTTGATGCAATTGGTCATACTCAGGCATTAAGATTAAGACGTGCTGCCGAGACATGGATTGTAAAAAATCGTTGGAATGGGGACGCCAGATTTGATGTAATTGTTGTGACCGGCTTGCATGTTAAATGGTTCAAAAACGGGATATAATATGAAGGCATTAACGCTTTGGCAACCTTTTGCCCAGGCAATAGCATTAGGGCTGAAAAAGTATGAAACTCGTTCTTGGGCAACTCGGCATCGTGGTCGTTTGGCGATTCATTGCTCGGTAAAGTCATTAGGAAAAGAATACAAAAAGTTGGCGGATAAATACGGAATAACCGACAAATTGGAATATGAAAAGATAATTGTAATTTGTGATCTGGTCGATTGTATTTTAATGACAGAGGAGTTTATAAAACAGCAAACACAAACAGAACGAGACTTTGGTGATTGGCGCGTGGGGAGATTCGCTTGGGAGTTTAAAATTATCAAAATTTTACAAAATCCAGTTTTAACAAAAGGATATCAAGGTTTATGGAATACAGATTTGTTCCCAGACATGGAAGATACGCCAAAATCTCAACAAATAAAAATGAATTTTTAACCTATAAAAAAAAGATTCCATATATAGATATTTAGTTTATAATAGCTTTGTTCTGCAAACGCAGTTCTTATTAAACAAGGAGTAAACAAATGAAAAAAGCAATATTATTGGGCTTTGCAGTTTTAACATTGGCTGCTTGCACTGGTTCTTATAAATCTGGAAATTGTCAGTATGATTTCTTGCTGCATAAAGATATTTCTATTTCCAAAATTATTGGTAACGCAACTGGCGGATGCTAATAAAAAGAAAATAAGACGCGGCGTTTGCCGCGTTTTATTTTATAACTGCTGATTTTATCAGCGACAAATCTTCTTTTATTCCATCTATCTTTAATTGTAATTGTCCAATACCAGATTCCAAAATGGTGGTTCTGTTTTCAAGCGCGGTTATTCGTGCATCAGATTTTTTAATATCGTCTATATCCGAAGATTGTCGGGCTGCCCACCAAATTACTCCACCAATAAAAGCCAATAAAAACCAACTGCTGCGCAGAGTTTCCATTATTCCATTTTTATCCATTTTTACCCCGTTCAATTAAAGTTTCAATTTGATGTACCAATGCTCGCCCGGCTTCCAAAGAGCGCAATTCTGCATCGGTTGCATTTGGTCCTAAAAATCGTTCGATGGTTATATTGCGCAAGTGCATCAAAACACGTGCGCCATCATTTGTGCAAAAAGCTCGCGCAAAAGATTTTTCTATGTCTTTCATTTTTATTTCCTTTTGTGATAGAATTTATTTATGAAAAAATTATTTTTAGTTTTTCCGATTCTTTGCGCATGTGTAGAAACACAACCAATCCTTACTAATAATTCTAATTTTATTGGGGATTGGTATTTGAACAAAGATAGTAATAATTATGATGGAAAAATGATTATAAAAAATTGCAATGAATCGCAGTGTGAATTTAACATGCATTCATCAAAAAATAATCATACTTGCGATGCGGACGGAATTATGAAATTTTCTGACGATGACAAAGCCCAGTATTATTTTAAGTATTTTGATGCAAGTATTATATTTTCACTAACGCCAGATAAAAATATGAATGTGCATTATGGTAATACACATTCATATTCTGCATTTTGCGGAATGAATGCAACGATAGAAGGAGTTTGGATGAAAGATTAATATTTCATAGTTCTGCTGGTCCATCCATTTTTATTTTCTTTTAAAGTAAAACTTGCATCCATCTAAGTTTTGATACAGGGTGTCTGGTAATATAAAATAAAAACTTTCTATAACTTTTTTATCTTTTTTTATAGTCAATTTATATTCTTCGTTGTATTTAATTTCTTTCATGTTAATAATAACATTATCAGTTTCTATCATAGAATGATTTATATTATTTATTTTACAAAATTTATCTAAAGTAAGTTTTAACACAGAATTTGTATATAACTTTTCAGCGGTATTTTCGCAATCTGTCGTAATATATCCATCATATTCAAATTTATCAAAATACCATTTCCCGCAAAATTCACATGGCTGACTTGTTTTTTTTACGCAACCAGTTAGGGCAAAAAATATCAATAATAATAAAAATAATTTTTTCATCTTTTTATTTTATATATTCCATATTCAAATATATTCCAATCATCTTTTCTGCGATTAACAAGCCCATAATTTGTTTCTATTTTTTTTGTTTTCGGATTATATGTTTTATTAAATGCTTTGAATGCGGATTCCATATTTGGGTAATTTTCACTTATAAAATCGTCATTATTTAAATATAGTAATAATGTAGAATTTGAAAAATTACTCTCTCCGACATTGTATATGAAAGATGCTAATGCGTCAAATTGTTTCTGAGTCAAATTCCTGGTTACAAGTTTTTTAATAACGTTTTCTACTTTATTTAAATCTTTTTCAAATAATCTTATAGATTCAGGTTTTGAAATTGAATTAAAGTTTTCTCCATTTTTTATAACATGTCCATATCCAATGGTCATTTTTCCTGTTCCATCATCATACGGTTTGGGTTCAAAACGTTCATACTGTCTTATATATTTTTGCCCTTTACTGCTGGTATGCATATTTTTTGGATTTTGCATTTTTTCTTCTCTTTTTGTAAATATATTTTTTCATATTCCTGCGTCCTGGCTCATTTGTGCGATTGGGGCGATGTATTTTAACCTGGCGTCGCCATGCAATGAAATACTATCTATGATTCCGCGGCGCGATAAAATTTGCAATCCGCGTTCGCACAATGGGCGAATAAATTCGTGCAGCAAACGACCATATGTCGCACCCAACACGCGCATCATATCTGCATTGCGCGCCAAAATTTCCGTTGCGGTCATTTCTTTGTCAGACATTAATTGCAATCTGTCGGCCAGCAAGGTGTGTGAAATTCGTGTGCGTAAATCTGATAAAATAAGTTGCGACACATCAAAGTCTGCGCCAGATTTTAATGGCGTCAGACCCGTGCTGCCAATCGCCTTTGGTATGATTGCGCCAGGCGTTAAATTTATATTGGATAAATTTATTACACCATCGTCGTCGGCCTGCCAAATACCACTGACCGCAATAGTTGCGTTTTTCAGGACCAGTTCAACGACTTTGTTCGCGGTCTTGATGTCGGGCAGCGCGCGCAACACAGGACTGCGTCCATAACTTTCGCCCGCGGCAACCGACCAACGAAAGATAATGTATGGATTGGTTTCAAATTTCCCACGTGACACAATATTATTTTCCAAATCACCACCAACATCCAGCCAAGCGGTAAATTCTGTTCCAATCAGTGCTTGCACCAAACGCAGTGGGGTTTCTGGGTGTTCTTTTATAGTGCTGCGCAAATTTGTCGGTGGTGTCCATTCGGGATATTTTTCCAAAACTTCGGATGCGGGCATTGTTGTGGTGTGAAAAATCGCGCCACGTGTAATTGCAATATCGCTCATTGGAATTGCGGTAAAAGAAAAAGCGCTGTCCGCGCCAATTGGATTTTCTGACATGAATAAACACGCCGTCCCCAAAACCACTAAATCCAAATAGCATTGATGAATGGTCGTATAAAAATTTGAATCATTCAAATGCTGGCGCAGCATATTTGTCGCATGCGCGGTTGATTCGTTTAATGGTTCAATTTCGCTTTCAGAAATTAAATTCAGCCACAGCGATTCTGGTGGTGTCAGCAGCGAATACATAGAAGCCGCTAAATTTTCAACAGCATCACCAGCTGTCGCATCAAACAAAGTCGCCGATTCATCGTCCGCCGCAGGCAGAGTATAGCGCTGGCACGCAGTCCAACGATTAACCCATGGACCGCGCATATCAGTTGCTTGTTTATAAAGTTGCAAAATATTTGCATTCAT
>CAZPLT010000005.1:0-52596 GCA_964587855.1 uncultured Muribaculaceae bacterium
TCAAAAGAATCGGCAATCATTCTTCGAACACGTGCGGCCTGCATAAAATAAACTTCGTAACTTTCGGATGATAATACCGCGGTGCCGACAATCATACGTCTTTGGACTTCTTCGCCAAATCCAGCCGCACGAGTTTTCATATAAGTATCAATTAAATCTTTGCCGTTTTCACGCAAACCATAACGCATACCATCATAACGTGCCAAATTACTGGAAGCCTCGGCCGGGGCAATTATGTAATAAGCCGCCAACGCATCCAAAATATTTGGAATTGAAATTTCTATAATTTCAGCACCTGAATCTTTCATGTCTTGGATTCGTTTTTCAAATATTGATTTCATGTCGTTCGAAATTTCAACATCAGATAATTCTTTGATTACGCCAATTTTTAAACCCTTTAAATCAATAGGTGTGGTTTGGAGTTTGAAATCAAAGTTTGCGCTGGTGCTATCTTTTGGATCGTGTCCCGCCATTACGGAAAGCATAAGTGCAGCGTCATCAATACTGCGTGCAATTTGACCCATGGTATCTAACGAGCTTGCAAATGCAGTGCAACCAAAGCGCGAGCATAATCCGTATGTTGGTTTCATTCCAACAAGTCCCGTAATAGCAGATGGAAATCGTATAGAACCACCAGTATCTGTTCCGGTTGCAATCAGTGCCAATCCACCAGCAACTGCGCTGGTTGAACCACCACTGCTGCCGCCCGCGGTTAATTTGCGTGTGCGTTGATATGGATTAATTGGTGCGCCAAAAAAACTGGTTTTACTGAAAGTGCCCATTGCAAATTCGTCCAGATTGGTTTTCCCCAGCAATGTTGTCCCAGCGTCAGCTAATTTTTGTGAAACGGTTGATTCATATTCTGGAATAAAATTTTCTAGTATGTGGCTGCCCGCGGTTGTGCGAATGCCACGGGTCGCAAATAAATCCTTCATGCCCAGTGGGATACCTTCCAGCGTACGCGCAGTGTCGTTTGCATATCTTTTGTCTGATTCGGCCGCATCTGCCAATGCGCGTTCAGGTGTAGTTGTGATATAGCAATTTAATTCCGCACCATATTTTTCTATGCGGTCCAAATAGGCGCGCGTCAGTTCAGTCGCAGAAATCTTTTTCGTACGCAATTGTCCCAATGCTTCGGTTAGTGTCAGGTCTATCAAATTCATTTTATTCATCCATAACTTTTGGTACAGCAAAATATCCGCGAGATTTGCCAGCTTCATCAGGCGTGTTTGCCAAAACAGCGTCACGAATACCACCATCGGTTACAACGTCTGCGCGAAGAGGCAGGGCATGTGTTACCGGGGTAATCATTGGTTCAATCCCAGTGGTGTCAATTTTTTGTAATTTATCAATCCAATCAACAATAGAGTCAATCTTCATTTCGGTCAGTTTTTCATCCGAAATTTCTATTCTGATTAATTTAGCAAATTTTTGTAGTTGTTCTTTTGTGAATGCCATAATGGTTGCTCTTTATAAAATAACGGCTATAATAATACCATGGTATTGACAGATTTCAAGGATTTTCCGCGTCACGGGCGCATTTTAGGGATCGATTGGGGCATCAAACGTGTGGGCACGGCTGTGTCCAGTCCAGACTGGGATTTTGTTTTTCCACGTAATATTATTCATGGCGAAACCAGTATAGAGCAAATAAAAAAACTGATAGAATCTGAAAATATAGTCGGTGTTGTTTTGGGGTTGCCATTGTATCCAGATGGAACCGATTCGAATACTACGCGTAATGTTCGGGAATTTGAAATAAATCTGGCCAAAGAAATATCCATACCAATTATTTTTATAGAAGAAAATTTAACCAGTGTAGAGGCCAGCGAAAGAATAAAAAACAAAGATTTAGATTCTGAATCTGCAGCAATAATATTGGAAAATGGAATTGCCATGATAAAAAGGACACACAATGTTTGAAGAAAATCAAGTTTCAGAAATTGTTGCTAAAATTAAAGCAGCGGAATCAATTGCTATTATTGGGCATAAAAATGCAGATATGGATTCTTTGGGGGGCGTGCTCGGATTGTCCAGAATGATAGAAATCAATTTTGATAAAAAGCCCATGTGTTTATATGATGGGAATATTCCCGCTTACCAGGATTTTTTGCCAGGACGTAAAGATTTGATTTATGTTGGAAAATTACCTGAAACGTTTCATGCGGATTTGTTAATTTGTATTGATATTGCAGATTCAAATAAACAATTTGGGGATTTTAAGTCGGATGTTTTTTCAAACAGTGATTTTATAATAAAAATAGATCATCATCCAGATTCTGAAAAGTTTGGTGATATCAATATAGATGACGAAACAGCTTCTGCCGCAACCGAAATAATTTATGATATTGCACATATTGCAGGTTGGAAAATTGACGAAGATGCGGCAAATTGTTTATTAGCTGGTATAATCTGTGATACTGGAACGTTTAAATGGATTCGTAATTCTGCCCCTTTGCGAGCAAGCGCAGATTTGGTTGATTTGGGCGCATCAATGGAAATGATTTTGGAAAAAATCAACTCAGCCCCAAAAAAACATATAATTGCATGTGGACGTTCGATTGCAACTTCTGAATTTCATGGAACCCTGGCGATTGCAACAATTACTCGCGCAGATTATAAAAATTTAGATGGCAGTGCAGTAGAAGTTTTGGATTCTTTGCGTCGTATTCCAGGTATAGAATATTTTGTTCTTTTAACACAAGCGCACGAAGATAAAATTCATATTTCTTTCCGCGCACGAACAAAGCCTGTTAATGAAATTGCAGCAAATTGTTTTTCAGGTGGCGGGCATAAATTAGCCGCAGCTGGAATTTTTCACGGCAGTTTGGAAGATGCAAAACAAGCAGTAATTTCGGCTTTTTCGGGTTGTTAAATTTTTTCAGCGCTGCCCATTACATTTACATTTTTATCTTTATAAAGCTGGATCATTTTATCGCGCGCCACAGACAAATAAGTTCGTGGATCAAAGTTTTCTGGATTTTCGGTTAATGCCTGTCTGACGCCGGCGGTAAATGCAAGACGCGCATCAGAATCCACATTAATTTTGCAAATATTCATTTTACGCGCGGCTATCAGTTGATCTTCGGGAATTCCACGTGCGCCTGTGATATTTCCGCCAAACTCATTTATTTCGGTAATTAAGTTTTGTGGTACAGATGACGCGCCATGTAAAACCAGTGGGAAATCAGGTAATTGTTCTTGGACTTTTTCTAAAATATCAAAACGTAATTTATCGTCGGGTGATTTCATTTTATATGCACCATGCGAAGTGCCAATTGATATAGCCAACGAATCAACCCCAGTTTGTTCTACAAATCGAACGACATCATCTGGATTAGTATAGCAAGATTTTTCAATTTTTAATTCGTCTTCTATTCCGACCAATGCGCCCAGTTCAGCCTCGACCGATACATTATATTTATGTGCGTAATCAGCAACTTTTTTTGATGTGATAACATTTTCATCAAATGATTTAAAAGAAGCATCAATCATAACGGACGAAAAACCCATATCAATACAGTCTTTGCATATATCGAAATCTGCGCCATGATCCAAATGCAGGGCAATTGGAATTTTTAGACCTTTTACAGCCGCACCAACCATTGCCATTAAGATTTCTTTGCCGGTATATTTTCTTGCTCCATTGGATACTTGTAAAATCACAGGCGATTCGGTCTGAACGCATGCGGTCAAGATGGCTTGCAGTTGTTCCAGGTTGCTGAAATTATACGCGGGCACGGCATATCCGCCGCGCAAAGCACGCCCCAGCATTTCATTAGTATTACTTAAACCAAGATTTTCGTATTTCATATAAATTATTATATCATATTTTCAAAAATAAAAAAATCTTGACAATAGCCACAAAAGTCCTATAGTTTTGTCAAACAACAAAAAGGGTTGCTTATGAAAAAACTAATTTTGCCTTTCACTGCGGTTGCTATTTTGGCTGGATGCGGTGGTTCTTATAATCATTATGAAAAAAATGAAACTTATACTCAAGATGGTTACGACTGCATTGTAACAATTAACGAAGAAGGCGTAGTCAATCGTGCAAATACAGATAAAAATGACAGCACAGTTTATCCAAATACATCTTGTGGAGAATTGTTGAATAAAAAAGCAGAAGCTGAAACTCCAGCTGCCCCAGTTGTTACAAAGGTTGTACTGGTTGAACCACAACCAACAACTACAACAATCCGCAGTGTAAAACGCGTTTATTTACGTAATAACTGCAAGGCTTCTTATGGCACCTGGTGTGAATAATAAGAAAGATTAAATTTAAAAATCCCGCGTTTTGCGGGATTTTTTATATATCTAAATCTTTTATAAATCTGGCGTGTTCGGTTATGAATTTGAATCGGAACTCGGGTTTTTTGCCCATCAGTTCTGTTACCAGTGTTCTTGTTTTTTCTGTGTCTTCGGCGGCGTCTTCGGTTTTTGGCGGCAATTCAACCCGAATCAAACGTCTGGTTTTTGGATTCATCGTCGTTTCTTTTAACTGGTTTGGCATCATTTCTCCCAAACCTTTGAATCGGCTGATTTCTAGTTTTTTACCCTTGTACTTGGTTGCCTTTAATTCGTCCAGTTCTTCATCCGTATCAACATAAATCGATTCGGTTCCATGTGTTAATTTATACAGCGGTGGGCAAGATAAATATAAATGACCGCCATGAATTAACTGGGGCATGCACCAATAAAAGAAAGTCATCAATAATGATGCGATGTGCGAACCATCAACGTCCGCATCAGTCATGATAATAATTTTTTCATAGCGCAGTTTTGATTCGTCCCAATCTTTGGCATTGCCCGCACCGATAATATCCAGCAACATATTTAATTCTTTATTATTGCTGAATTTTTCATCTGAATTTGACAGCACATTCAAGACTTTGCCACGCAGTGGTAATATTGCCTGGGTTGCGCGATCGCGTGCTTGCTTAGCGGTGCCGCCTGCGGATTGGCCCTCTACTATAAATAATTCTGTTCCAGCAATTCCGTGCTTCGAGCAGTCTGCCAATTCGGCCGGCATACGGGCACGTTTTGTTGGAGTTTTGCGCGCGATGTCTTTGACCGCTTTGGTTTTAATACGTGCATTCGCCAAATTTATTACGAAATCTAATAAAGAATTTGCAGTTTTTGGATCGGATGCCAAAAAGATTTCCCATGGATCAGAAATTGCTTTTTCTGTATAGCGTGCGATTTCTGGATTGCTTAATTTTTCCTTGGTCTGGCCCAAAAATTGTGGTGTTTTATAAAACACAGATAATAAAACGGCTGCGGAATCAAAAACATCTTCGGCAATAATTGCAGTGCCAGATTTATTACCAATTTTTTCAGCGTAATTTTTCAGACCTTTGGTAATAGCGGTGCGAAAACCCGATTCATGAGTTCCACCATCAATTGTTGCAATAGTATTACAATAGCTGGCAAAAAATCCATCGTCAGATGCTGCACCATTTTCATCAGTTAAAAAGGTCAATGCCCATTCAACACGAAAGCCAGTATCTTCGGCCCATTCAGTATTTCCTGCAAAAATTTTTGGTAAAATTTGGGGTTTGTCTGCGGTTGTCTCAACTATACGATCTGCAACACCATTAGGGTAATAGAAAGTTGCAGTTGCTGGTAAATTCATATCTTCGGTCAGCAAATCTGGTGCACAATTCCATTCAACGCGAACCCCACGCGATAGATAAGATTTTGCGCGCGCCAAACGATAAATTTTTACAGGTTTGAATACAGCATTTGCACCAAAAATTTGATCGTCCAATGTGAAACGGACACTGGTTCCTTGGGCCTTGGTGGATTCGCCGCGTTCAATAGAGCCAACTGATTTTCCACGTGAAAACTTTTGGGTCCAAAAATAACCATCACGTGCAACGGTAACAATTGTCTCAGCCGACAGGGCATTTACAACAGCCGCACCAACGCCATGTAAACCACCACTAGTTTTATAAACATCATTGTTAAATTTTCCGCCCGAGTGTAATGTGGTAAATATTATTTCCAACGCGGATTTACCCGGGAATTTTGGATGCTCGCCCACGGGAATTCCACGACCATCATCAGTGATCTCGATGGTTTTGGCATCAATCAAAGAAACAGTAATTTTTTTTGCAAAACCGGCAACCGCTTCGTCAATAGCGTTATCAATTATTTCAATCGGCAGATGGTGCCAGGCTTTCTCGTCAGTACCACCAATATACATGCCAGGACGCAGACGAACAGGCTCTAAGCCTTCTAGAACCTGAATATCAGATGCATCATAAGAGTTTTGGGTTTTTTGTGCCACGGCGAATAGGTTATATCAATCTAAAAAAAAATGCAAGGTTTGGAATTTTTTATAAAAGTTGTTGACAAATATGTATATAGTAGTATGGTTTATAAAGAATTAAATTAAGAAATAAAAAATGGCAGATAATAAAGCAGCAAAAATTATAATGAAATTTTGGTTATCCTTGGCTTTAGCTGGGACTGTTTTTACTGCGGGCAACATTTTTGTTCTTTCCAAGAATTGTATAAAAAATAAAAAAATTACACATATACAAGAACAGACAGATTCTGTGGAACAAAGAGATATTTTGGAAAAAATGAAAGAAAATACATCTTTCCCATTAGGGTTTGCCATATTTACAGGTTTATTTTCGGGCGCATGTTTTTTTAAAGCAAATAAACAATATCGAAAAATACAAAGATAAAAAGAACACTAATAAAAAATTTATACCCAAGCCCGCAATGCGGGCTTGATTTTTTTCTCTATGGCATTATATTCTAAATCACTATGAGTAAAAATCCCTATGAAATTTTAGGCGTTGCAAAAAACGCATCAGACGCAGATATTAAAAAAGCTTATCACCGGATGGTTATGAAACATCATCCTGATAAAAATCCAGGCGATAAATCGGCCGAAGAAAGATTCAAAGAAGTTAATAATGCCTTTGATATTCTAAAAGACCCACAAAAACGCGCTGCGTATGACCAATTTGGCGAAGCAGCATTTGCTGGCGGTAATGGGGCATCTGCAGGGACGGGCGGTTTTGGTGGAAATCCATTTGGAAATATGGGGGGGGGCGCGTTCCATTTTGATATGGGTGGCGGCAATATGGAAGACATTATAAAAGAAGCCATGAAGTCTTTCGGAATGGGCGGCTTTGGAATGGGTGATGGCGCAGAGTCTGCTCAACATTCTGGTCGTGATATGTTGCATGAAATTGAAATTTCATTAAAAGATGCATATTTGGGAAAAACAGAAACAATCAAATTTACCAGTAATGTTAAATGTGAAAAATGCAGTGGGCATGGAACCGCTGATGGTAAACCCGCACCAGTTTGCAAAACTTGTGGTGGATCAGGCGCTGTGCGCACACGTCGTGGTTTGTTTGCTATGGAATCGGTGTGTCCAGATTGTCAGGGATTGGGACGCAAGATTTCCAAAAAATGTAGTGCTTGTGATGGAACTGGTACAACGCAAAAAAGACGTGAAATCAATGTTAAAATACCCGCAGGAATCCAAGATGGTGCCAGAATTCGTTTTGCGGGGCAGGGTGAAGCAGGCATGATGGGCGCACCAGCTGGCGATTTCTTTGTCGATGTTCATGTTTTGCCAGACTCAAGATTTGCCCGTATGGGACAAGATTTGTTGATGCGTGAAAAAGTTCCGTTTTCAACACTTGCGTTGGGTGGGGAAATTGAAATAGAAACACTGGATGATAAAAAACTGGGTGTAAAAATCCCAAGCGGGACGCAAGTTGGCGAACGTATGCGCGTTCGTGGTCGTGGATTTCCTGGCGGGGATCTATTCATAGAAATCGCGACCCAGGTCCCAACAAAATTAACAGACAAGCAGAAAAAAGCACTGGAAGAATTTGCCGGCACAGATGGCAAAAAGAAACACGGATTTTTTTAATCTTCTTCTTTTGCTGGAATTTCGCCATTTGCGGACAGCAATACTGCAATCCAACGCGTTTTATCAAATTGTGCGGTTATTATAAATATTGCCATTAATAATGGTACGCTGAAAAACATTCCAATTGCACCCCATATCATTCCCCAAAATACCAAGTTTATTAAAATAGCAAGCGTGGAAAGGTTTAATGTTTTTCCAGTAAGCTTGGGCTCTATGATATTTCCCAGTAAGATTTGTATAATTATCAAACCACCAGCAACCAGCAATGGTGTTTGCAATGTGCTGGCTGTAATGAGTGAATAAAATAAAGGCAGTGCAGTTGAAACGATTGCGCCAAATGTTGGAATGTAATTTGTAATAAAGACTATAAACGCCCAAACACCGGCGAATTCAATACCCAAATGTTTAAGCCATAAATAAGCCAACATTGATGTTGCCAGGGAAATAGCGGTTTTCATAAACATATATTTTTTCATATTTATAGCAATAGAATTTAAAATGAAATTTATCTTTTTTAATTTGCGATTATCTGGAAATAAATGTGATATTTTTTTTCTGAAAGTACTTTGTTCTATAAACATAAACAGCATATAAACCAAAACCATTCCAAACGATAGCACCGCATTGCCTAAAGACATACCAATGTTTGCCGCAATAACAGTAAAGTCAGGTAAAGCAGATGGATTAATTTTTATCCCCAGTGCATCAGAAATATAATTAATCAAAGTTATCATACTGGACTGTATTTCTGGTAGACGCGAAGAAAGTTCGGCAAACATGGGTCTGATTTGCGTTGAAAACGCAAAAACAAAAATAATTAATGTAGCAATAGATAATAAGAAAGCAGTCACATCAAAAGTTTTGCACAGGGCAATAGGTGTTTTTTTATATGGTAATAATTTTCTGTAATATGCAGAAATTGCATTGGTCAGATACCATAAAAAAGCCGCGATTATTAATGGAACAAATACAGGTTTGCCCAACACCAAGACAACCAAAATACCAAGAAAAAGTATAAGTCCGTTCATGGTTCTTCCTTATTTAACTTCGGTAATTTGAATTTGTTCGCCCGTTATCAGGGTTTGTTTTGGAGTGTTTATCAGTACAAACAATATTCCAATTATGGCAATGATATTTAGCAAAATAGCGACATTTGCAAATCCTTTGCCCAGATTATTGCGTAGTTTTTTCCATTTCAATAAAAATAGCATAAGTAATAATGAAATTATGTAAAAGATAATCATCGCATTGATTTGGGTTACCATCATTATTCCCCCCATAGTAACGAAAATCAAAAAGGCGATAATTGTATTTACTGGTTTTTTTGCTATCCAGCTAATTAATGTATCAAATGCTTTGAATTTTGTTGTTAAAACAGGGGCAGTTTTTTTATTATCTGGCAGTAAAAATCCAGAATACCAGAACAAGCTTATTCCCAATGGCATAGATAACCAAAGTTTCCATGTTGGAATATTTTGGGCACGACCACGCCGACATAAACCCTTTAATTTTAATATGCCACTTGCGATCAAGAAAATTGTTAATAAACTAATTATCACGGCTAAAGTGACTGCCATATTAAAGGTAGTTACCCTGGATATATAAACGGATATAAATCCAATCACAGCAAGCAATATTAAACTGATCAAATTTTGACCAGTATTAAGCATAATAAAGCTTTTGTGGTCCAAATGTGTTTTGGGTGTCCAATGTATAATTTTATAAACGGAAAATGCCGAGATAAATAATAATCCGATAACTGTAATAATATAAGAAATATTAAATAACTGTATTGAGAATAGAAAATTCATCAATAGTAATAAAGGAATTGTTAATAAAGTAAATACCCCTGTAAATTTTAATGGTGCCCATAACAACCATTTTAAAATAGGGGATTTTTTATCGTCTGAAAATTTGTGTTTAATAGGCATATTATTTTCCTTTGTTCTTGTTATCTTTATTCTACCATAATTTTGCCTTTGGATAAAGACGTGATTGCAGTTGGTGATACTAATTCTGTAAACTTTTCTTGGTGTGAAATAAATAGGAATGTAGTCGTAGCGGACATTTCAAGTATTATTTTGGCAAATAATTTTTGCGCCGTTGCATCTGCGCCGGAATCAGGCTCGTCCAAGATTGCAAGTCGTGGTTCGGTCATCAATAATCTTAAAAACATTAATCTTTTACGTTCCCCGCCTGAAAATCCAACATTTACACTGCGGTTTAACCATTCTTTTGGTATGTCCAGTTTTGTACGCGCGTCCTCTAGTTTTGATAAAAATTCGCCCATAGATAAATCTTTGCCGGTTTGAAAATGATGATGTGCAGTCAAAGAGTGCTTTAAAAAACTTACTATGGTAAGACCGCTAATTTCTGGTACATTTTGCGAGCCGATGAAAATTCCCAGCAATGAACGTGTTGTTGCGTTTTCAGTTGTAATATCGCGCCCATCAAAAATAATTTTCCCAGATTTAATTTTGTATTCAGGATTTCCGGCAATTATTTGCGCCAGGGTTGTTTTTCCCGAACCATTATGACCATGTAATAAATGTCGGGCACTACTCTTAATGTTCAAATTGATGCCATGCAATAATTCTTTGTCGTCAAATAATGCAGTAAGATTTTTTATTTCAAGTAAGTTCATATTATTTACTCCTGGCTTTTTAATGCCATTTGAATCAGCTGTTTGCTTTCTACCAAAAATTCCATTGGTAATCTGGAAATTACGGGTGCAGCCATACCGCCAACAATTAATGCGGTTGCTTCGTCTGTGGACATCCCCGCCATTTCAAGATAAAGCAGGGCAGCAGCGTCAATTGCACCAGTGGTTGCTTCGTGGCTTTGATCATTTTCACAATTTCCCAAAACTATGGTTGGCAAAGTATTTAATACAGCCTGGGTCCCAATCATTCTGCTGTCGCATTTGCTTGCGTTTTTTGCGCCTTTTATATTTGTTCCAAATGATACCAATGAACGAAAAGTTTGTTTAGATGTTTCCAATGCAATGCCATAAGAAACTATGTTGGACGTGGTTTCATTTGCTGCGTGAATCATTTTTGTTCCTGTGTCAGCTTGCTGAATATCGCGTGTAATAGAAAGCGAATAAAAGTCGCTGTGTGCGCCAGCGCCTGCTAAAATAGAAGATGGGTACTTCCAAGTTTTCGCGCTGCCGATTTCAACCTGGGTCCATAATAATTTTGCATTTTTTTCAACCCGACCACGCTTGGTTACGAAATTATAAATATTATTTGCCCAGTTTTGAACAGTTGCATATTTTACAATTGAATTATCCATAGCAACAATTTCTACAACCCCGCTGTGTAACTGATGATTCAGGCGACGTGGTGCGCTGCATCCTTCTAGATAAGATAGCTCTGCACCTACATCTGCAATTATTAGTGTGCGTTCAAATTGTCCTATTTTTGCGGTTTCGATTCTGAAATAGCTGGCTAAATCAATTGGACATTTTGTGTTTGGTGGAACATAAACAAAAGTCCCATCTGAAAATACGGCTGCATTTAATGCTGCGAAAAAGTTATCGTTTGATGATACAACAGTGCCCAGGTATTTTTTTACCAAATCTGGGTATTTTTGTGTTGCTTCGGAAAAAGGTAAAAATATTATACCCAAACGTTTAAGCTCTTCGGTATAACTGGTATTTACGGATTTAGAATCAATAACTAAATCTGTCGCCATTCCCAGTAGAACATTTTGTTCTTTGATTGGCAGTCCCATTTTTTCATATGTTTCTTTCAGATCAGAATTATCAACGGGTCCAGATTCATGAAAATAATCCAGGGCATTATAATCAATTGGGTCATAATCTATTTCGGCCCAATGGGGTTCTTTCATTTTTTTCCAAACATCAAATGCCGCCAGTCGCCAGTCGGTTAACCATTTAGGCTCGACGCGTTTTTTAGAAATTTCCAAAATTGTTTGTTCAGATAGCATTTAATTATTTGTTGCTAATCCACGTGCTTGACTCAGCAGTGTTATTGTTTGCCCTAATAACCCATCTGAAAAGGCGACGGCCAATAATCCATCAGAATCTGTTTTTGCAATATGGTCCAGAAAATTAGATGCATGATCAATATATGTATCTGCTGCATGGGCAATGGCAGAATCAAGTTTTATTGCCTGGCGAATTTGTTCCAAGACATACGGATTTTTTGAATATTCATCCATCAATCCACCCGCCCATTGCCACAATGGGTGTTCTGGTGTTTCGCGTTGTTTTATTCCAATTTCTGCAGCTATTGGTATAAGTTGTTGTAATAAATTTTGATAAATTATTTCTGCATTTTGAGAGATTGCACTGGCAACCTCTTTGGATTTGAGTGTATTTTGCATTTTTATAATTATTGCGGCCATTGCGGCTAATTTTATATTTAATGAACTGGTTTTCTTAATTAAAAATATAATCATGATAAAAAGTAAAAAGCCAAATCCAGAAGATATTATAGAAAAAATTTCATAATTCATGTTTACGTTCCTTTTGTATGTGATTTTAACATAATTTTTAGTAATCGCAAATCACTAACAATAAGATGACTATTGTCTTGACGACGATTCGCAAAAATTGCTACAATATAGACAATATCATAATACAAAAGGAAGGATGATGTTCCGAAAGTTCTTTATTTTCGCACTTTTTGCGACGGCTTGTGGATATGTGTTTGCAGCCGATACATCTAACAATTGCTATAATACCCAGCGTACGCAACAACAAGTTTGGCCGGCTCCTGGCTCAGAAGCTGATGTCCAATACAATTCGGATACTGAAGAAGTTGCTCAAAATAATACCGATGCTCAGGATGGGTATCGTATCGTTTCAAAAAGCGGTACAGGGTTGGTTATTGAAAATAATTTAAATGTTAGCGGTCAGCGTAATGGCACCGCATGGGCTGGGGGTGCAGACTTAACTCATCCTTATCAGGCACCATCCGGATTTAACATTTTTGAATCCCAGGCTGAAATGCCATTGATGCATACAGAAATGATGGAAGATGATGGTGGTTCTATTTTGGCAATTTCTCGATCCAGTAAATCCCAGGCGAAAAATACACCAAAGATGGCAGAAGTAACAAATGACGAAGTTTCGGCTAAGTTGGAATATTTAGATAATGACAGTAATTTCGAAGTAGAATCAGAAGAAGTTTCTAATACAACATCTAAAGAAATTATTGCAGCGTCTTCATCTTCGACCCCGGGTCAGGTTCGTAGCTGGGTTGTTGCATCAGGACAAACTTTGCGTGAAATCTTGCAAGATTGGTGTGATAAAGAAGGATGGGATTTAGTATGGAATACTTCACGCGAATATCCAATCCAAGCATCTGCTGTATTCAAGGGACGTTTTATGGATGTATCCAGTGCATTGGTTCGTAATTTCAGTCGTGCAACACCGATTCCTTATGCAAAATTCTTTAAAGGGAACCGAGTATTAGTAATAACGACAACAGAAGAATAAAAAATTGTTTCAACGAATCGTTATTTGCCTTAAAATATTTGGGTAGGAAAAATATAGTATGAAAAAAACAATTGTTATCAGCTCTTTATTATTTGCTCTTTTCCTAGTGAGTGGTTGTGCTAAAAAAGATTCTGCCCAGGTCGCATCGGCGGTTGATCAAGATTTTGTAAATGCCTATGACGCTTTTGAAATGTCCAGAAACCCCAAGGCAAAAATATCAACTGATACAATTTCTACCAGCGAGGGTGTATGGCTTGGTAATACCAGTACTATGCTGGATCATAAAAATACTTTGCCAAAAGAATTTGAAACAGATACTGGCATTACAATTATGTTGGGGGAACAGGTAAGTCTGCAAGTTTTGGCAAACAATATTTATTCTATTACAGGGATCCCTTTAAAAATAGACAGCCAGATAAACGATGAAAAATTAAAGAAAGCGATGAACATTGCTTATACTGGAAAATTATCTGGATTGTTAAACCAAGTTGCAACAGATATGGACTTGTTGTGGTATTACGATAAAAGTAGCATAGTATTTTATGAAACAGAAACAAAAACGTTTGCTTTGTTTGCCTTGGGGACAGATGTTAATTATCAGTCTGCAATTCGTACAGACGATGGGAACCAAGTATCAATGGAATCTAATTTGCACGAATGGGAAGATGTTGAGAAAACTATGGAGTCTATAATTGGGGATAACAGTGGTTCTAAATTCAAAGTTTCTCGTGCGCTGGGAACAATAACCGTCACTGCACCTCCATCTGTTTTGAATCGTGTTGGGGAATATATTGAAAAACAAAACAAACGCTTATCTCAACTGATTACAATTGATGTCAAGGTTTTACAGGTTTCAATTCAAAATGCATCAGCTTTTGGATTAAATTTGACTGCGGCTATTAATGCTGCATCTGGATTAACTTTGGCGGCAAACCCGAAAAATAATTTGGGACTTACTGATTCCAGTTCTATGAGTATTGCTGTTTTGGGGTCAAATACTTATGGTGCATCTAATGGTTCGTTAACTAGTGTCGAAGGAAGCACAGCTTTGATTACCGCATTGGCCAGCCAAGGTAAAGTATCATTGGTTACAAATGTTGGTGTTACAACACGTAATAATCGTATTGCACCCGTTTCTAATACAAAAACAACTGGATACATAAAACGATTCGAATCGCGCAATTTTACAACCGTTGAATCCAGTACTGTGGACCAAGAAGATTTGGAAACTGGATTTTCTATGCAGCTTTTACCAAATGTTTTGGAAAATGGCAAAGTTCTGTTGATGTTCAGAATGTCGATTCGTGAATTAATAAATATGCGTTCAGAAACAATTGGCGAAGTTGTATTGCAGCTGCCCGAAGTTGAAGAACGCAGCTTTATGCAGGAAGTTATTATGGAATCGGGTCAGATTTTGGTTTTGTCCGGGTTTGAGCGTCAAAGCAATAATGATACCAGATATGGTCTTGGGGATGCCGACTTTATGGCATTGTCGGGATCGCGTGATACTACTAGCCAACGTGATGTATTGGTTGTTATGTTAACGCCCCAGGTTCTGGTCAGCCCAATGGATGCAGAAAGAAATATTCAACAACATTGGGGCGCCCCATTGAATTAATAAAAAGAAATTAAAAAAACAAAACCCCGCAATGTGCGGGGTTTTGTTTTTAATAAGAATAAATCTTATTTCATTGCATTAACTTTTTTTGCCATGCGAGATACCTTGCGAGCAGCGCATTTTTTTGGCATTGTTTTGCCAGCGGCTTTCATGATTTTGCTTTCTGCTGTACGTGATGCTGCAACTGCTGCTGTTTTATCACCGCTTTCAATTGCTTTGACTGCTTTTTTAGTAAATGTTTTAACCTGAGTTTTGCGGGCAGTATTGACCGCGTTTTTCTTTGCTGTTACCAAAATTCTTTTTTTTGACGATTTGTGATTTGCCATTTTATTATTTCCTTTTATTATCTTTGGTTTTGCGTTATTTTACATTCAGAATAAAGGAAATGCAAATGATTTATATAATTTTATTACTTGTTTCATATCTGTTGGGCAGTATTCCATTTGGATGGTTATTGATTCGTATAATGGGCAAGGGTGATATCAGAAAAATCGGCAGTGGCGGAACTGGTGCAACAAATGTAGCGCGTGTTTTGGGTCTGGGCGGATTTGTTGGGGTTTGGGTGCTGGATATGGTCAAGGCAGCCGCAGCTGTGTGGATGGGTGCTCATTTTATTTCCCCTGTCTTTGGCGCATTGTGCGGATTTATCGCGATTGTCGGACATTGCTTTCCAGTATGGTTAAATTTCAAAGGTGGCAAGGGTAATGCCAGTATGTTTGGTGTGTTGTTGGCTATAAACCCATTAACGTTTCTGGTAATTGGTATTGAATGGTTATTAGTTGCAGCAACAACAAAATATTCCAGTTTGGGTGCAATCGTTGGATTTTTGATAATGCCTTTGTTGGGATTTACAATTGGGTTTGATATGGGGTTGGTATTTGTTGCTATTGCCGCGCTGTGTTTATATCAACATCGTGCAAATATAAAAAGATTATTATCTGGCACAGAATCAAAAATGCAAATGGATCCAAAAAAGTTGATAGCTGCTTTGGTGGTGGTTGGCTTGTTGGTGTTGGGACTTGTAATCGCGATCAATGCATGATTTATTTAATAAACTTTTAATTCTTCGTACGCCTGGCATTGGTCCGGTTAAATATAATGCTTTGATACAAAAATTTGGTTCGGTTGATGCAGCTGCCGAATCGTTGAACGCTGATATTGAATTTTCCGATTCGATAAAACGAGAAATGGAACTAGCCGAATCGTTGGGAATTAAATATATCTGTGATGATGAATCGTTTTATCCAAAGCTTTTACGTGAAATAAAAAATCATCCACCAGTTTTATGTGTTCGTGGAAATATAAATACATTATTAAAAAAATCTGTTGCTATGGTTGGTACCAGACACGCATCTGCTGCGGGACTTTCGTTTATGGAAAATCTGGCAAATGATTTTGTAAATCATGAATATGTGGTTGTATCTGGAATGGCAATGGGAACAGATACTGCGGCGCATACAGGCGCTTTGCGTGGTACGGGCGATTTACAAACGATTGCTGTACTGGCGGGTGGGGCAGATTATATTTGGCCACTTGAAAACGAAAGATTGTATAACTATATAATACAGCGTGGCGCGGTAATCAGTGAAATGCCAGTTGGCAGCAAACCAATCGCAAATAACTTTATTCAACGTAATCGATTGATTGCCGGAATTTCTGAAAAATTAATATTGGGCGAAGCAGATTTAAAGTCAGGCAGTATGACAACTGCTGGATTTGCATTGGATTACGAACGCCCAGTGTATGCGATACCATCACATCCATCAGATGAGCGTGCTGCGGGCCCGAATCGGTTGATTAAGCAAAAAAAGGCGATTTTATGTCAGGGCAGGGATGATTTTTTCCAAAATGACGCAAAAAAGGAAAATAAAAAATTATCTCCAAAAAATGATAGTGAGCTGTTGGATAAGATAGGAATAATTCCAGTCTCAGAATCTGTATTGACACAACTTGTCAAAAAAAGCGTATCAGAAATTAAATGTGAATTAATAATGCTAGAACTGAGCGGAAAAATTAAAAAAACAGATATGGGTTATGTAAAATTATAACGCCTTTAATGTCAATACAGTGTCTATACAATATGCAGAAAACCGCGAAAAAAACGAATCGGATGCAAGAAATTTTTTTTCAAAATTCGCTTAAAAAAATTTGCTATTCAGTTTTTATCCTATAAATTAAATCTCATTAGGGTTATCCATTTTTTGTGGAAGGAAAGGAGTCAAGTATGCAGGTAGCGATTCAGCGCATAATTTCAGCAAACGCGGAATTGATTCAAAAAGCCATAGCGGTAAAAATACCAACCGCTGCGTATGAATCTTGGATTGCCCCTTTGAAAATTTCTGTTATTGATAATAATTTGGATATTGTTGCGCAAAATCAATTCTCTGCGGACTTTATTTCTCGTACTTATATGAATATATTGGAATCAGTTGCAAAAGAATTTGGATTAAATTTACATTTGGGTACTGGTCGCACAGCGCAATCTGTAAATATAAATGCTAATGATAATGGAACTCAAAAATTTCAACCTTTAACTGCAAATAAACAAATATCTACCGTTAATACTGATTTTGATTCTTTCATTGTATCTGATGAAAACGCTTTTGCTGTATCTGCTGCTAAAAAATTAGCATCTGGTACGGCTAATTTTTCACCATTATTTATTTATGGCACTGCTGGTTGTGGCAAAAGTATGTTGGCTGGTTGTATTCATTCATCTGCGCACGGTCGTACTTTGATGATGAGTGGTTCACAATTTGTTTCTGAATTTTTACGTTCTATCAATGAAAAATCTGTTTTTGCGTTCAAAGATTTTTGTCGTAACTGTGACATATTCATTATGGACGATGTCCAAGTATTGGCTGGCAAACGTGCATGTATGGATGAATTTTTATCTTTATTATTAGATTTATCAACCGCTGGCGTTGGTATTGTTTTAACATCTAATGCTGCACCATCAGCATTAACTGGCTTTGATCGCCGTATGCAGTCTGTGTTTGCAAGTGGTTTAACCGCTGATTTGGCGGCGCCAAATAAAATGGTTCGTTGTACAATGTTATTGCGTTCTGGCTTGCCGATAGATATTGCTGAATCTTTGTCTGATCGCGTTCAGGCAGATGGGCACTTGATTGCTGGAATTGCAAAAAAGATTACTGCATACAGCGATTTAATGGGTGAAAAAATAACAAATGAAATTGCTGACAGATTATTGGCAGATACATTATCAAAAAACAAAACTCCACTTGCCATGGTTCGTGCCATGTGTGAAAAATTAGGTGTATCATTTGACGCAGTGTCCAGTTCGGCACGTTGCCGTGCGGTTGTTCGCGCACGCGGAATAATGTCAGTGGCACTTAAATCTACAACGAAATTGTCTTTATCCGAAATAGGGCGCTTGATGGGGGATCGTGATCATGCAACAATTTTGTATGGTATCAATCAAATTGAAGACGCACGTAAAACAGATTTGATTTTGAACGCTGAAATCCAGCAGATGATAAATGAATGCAAATAAAAAATCCCGCGGTTGCGGGATTTTTTATTTGCAGATTCTTTTATTTCAAATTTTTTACTTTTTTCTTGAAGTCCAAAGTATAAGTCATTGCGGACCACAAACTGGCAATCAATGATAACCATAATCCCCAGATGCAAACGTATGGTAATGCAACCAATACGAACATCATAAATTTACTGAGTATTGGTTGTGCAAGAGTTGAACCAATAGCAATCAGTAAAAAGAATGCGCCAACAGCAATCATTTGCAAAGTAGTTTTGATTTTTGCAATTGAAAAACGTTCTTTGGTTACTGGCATTTCAATTTTTTGTGTTCCCAAAAATTCACGCAGACCGCTGATATAAATTTCGCGGGCAATCATCAATATAATTGGAACCATAATAAACCATACGCGCATCATAACAGCCAATATAATCATCGAGTTTACAATCAATAATTTATCACCAATATGATCCAACACACCGCCCATTTTGCTGGTTACTTTATATTTTTTTGCCAAGTATCCATCAAAGAAATCACTGATGGCTGCCAAAACAAATAATATAAATACAGACCAATGCATTTGAAATAAAAACAAAGGAATTATTGCGAATGCCGCAAGTATTCTGAATATAGAAAGTGAATTAACAAATTTTTTCATTTAAGGTTCTCCTTTTTTGCAGTGTAATTATATCATAAAAATGACAATCAGTCATTATTTATTAAAATACTCCGCCGACTTCGGCCGATTGTGGGGAAGTGTCAGAATCCTGAGTTTTATCAGTATCTTTAGCTGGAGCATTAGGCTTTTGACCGACTTTAAAGGCTTCTTGGATAATCATATCGCCATCTGATCCACCTGTTGCGGCAGTACCAGTTTTATGATTTACGGGTCTAAATTCAATACCACTGGGGACCGAGAATGGTTGATCTTTGACATCTTTTAATGCAGCGGTCATAAATTCTGAGAATACTTTGGCTGGCATATAACTTCCTGCGCCTGTACCCATCGGTTTTGGTGTGTCATAACCCATCCATACACCCGCAACCAAGTTTTTGGAAAATCCGACAAACCAAACGTCTTTGACATCATTAGTTGTTCCAGTTTTTCCAGCAATTGTGTGCCCAGGGACTGCTGCCTGGCGGCCAGTTCCATGTTCAACAACACCCTGCATAATTGAAACAACCTGGTACAAACTTTGTGGATCTGATAAAGGTTCGTCTTTTTCTTGCGTTTTTGGTGGTTGTAAATCATCGTGCCAATCTTGGATTTTTACGGATTTGGAATCAAAGACGCGACCATATCTGTCTTCGATATAGTCAACCATTTTAGGTTCCAATTTATACCCGCCATTGATAAAGGCTGCATACCCAAGCGTTAATTTTTCAAGGGTTGTTTCCCCAGATCCTAATGCTAAAGATAGATTTATATCATGTAATTCTTCGGGATAAACACCGAATCTTTGGGCAGCAGATGCAGCATTTCTTACACCGATTTGTTGTACCAAACGAACAGTCGGAACATTTCGTGATTGTTCCAAAGATAAACGAAGTGGTACAGGTCCCAAAAATTTCTTGTCATAATTTTCAGGCTTCCATAAAGAATCGTCTTCTTTCCAACCAACAATAGGCACATCCAAAAGCAATGTTGTTGGATTCCAATTATCCCCATCTTCCAATGCAGCTAAATAAACAAATGGTTTAATTGTTGAACCAATTTGACGATTCGCTTGGGTTGCACGATTGAAACTGCTGGCGGCAAAAGATTCCCCACCAACCATTGCCAAGATTCGTCCAGTATATGGGTTTAATGCGACCAGCGCGCCTTGTAATTTTTCAGTGCGTCCAGCATTATAAGCATTTAATGTATTTTTTAATGCGCTGGTTGCGGCACGTTGCAAATCTGGATCAATAGTTGTTTTTATATAAAGCCCACCATTATAAAGATCTTCGCGACCAATTTTTTCCAATAATTCACGACGAACTTCTTCTGCGAAATATTGAAAATCATCAGATTGTTGCGCCATAAAACCAACATTTATATTTAATTGTTCTGCGGCAGCCTCATTCATTTGTTGTTTTGTAATAAATCCTTTGGCGTTCATTCGGCGCAAAACATAATTGCGACGTTCAGCCGCACGAGTTCTGTCATTTGGTGCTTTTGGCAAAGATGCCAAAAACGCTGCCTCGGACAGGGTTAAATCTTTTACTGGTTTATTAAAGTACATCAATGACGCTGATCCTACACCATAAGCGCGCGCACCTAAAAAGATTTGATTCAGGTATAGCGTCATAATATGTTCTTTGGAAAAAGCGCGTTCCAATTTTAACGCCAAAATACCTTCGCGAATTTTTCTTGAGAAAGTTCTGTCATTTGTCAGAAAGAAATTTTTTGCTACTTGCTGGGTAATAGTTGATGCGCCAGTGAATCTGGTTGGACCGCCAAAAAATCGGATAATGTTATTTGCCCCGGCACGAACAATTCCAAAAACATCAACCCCGGGATGGTGCCAGAAATTTTTATCTTCGGCGGCGATAAAGGCATTTACCAACATAGGGGGCATATCTGTATAATCTATAAATACGCGGCGTTCTTCGGCATATTCAATAAGCAAGGACCCGTCTGCCGCATATAAACGTGTCGCAACGGGTGGTGCATAGGTTGCCAGCTTTTTATAATCGGGCAAATCCGCACCATATCGCAATACCAGCAAAGTTAATGATATAATTCCGACAAGAACAATCCAGAACAGGGATTGTAATGAAAATTGCCATGCTTTTTTTAAAAATGATTTTAATTTTTCCATGAAGCAAATTATACCAGTCGATATTCATTAGTCAATAGTCATTAGTCTTTTTATCTGGTGGGTTTTTTGGTCCTTTCCCCTTGACTTATTTAGTATTTTTTAATAAATTTAGTACAAGGGATTTCCCTGAGGGAGAGAAAGATGCCAAAAAAATCTATTAAAAGAAAACCAGTATCAAAAATTGCTGTAAAAAAACAAATTACTAAATCAGCAAAATTGGTAAAAAAGCCCGTTAAAAAAGTTATCAAAAAGATAGCTGCAAAACCTGTTGTGAAAAAAGTTATTAAGAAAGTAGCAGCAAAAAAACCAATAGTTAAAAAAGTTATTAAAAAACTAGTGGTAAAATCTGTCCCACAAGAACAAAAGCCTATTATTATTACACCAATTGCTGGGGTAAAAAATGTTAATCCTCGTTCGCGTTTTACTATGTTTGTTTATTGGGGAATAATATTTTTCTTTGTTTGTGCTACTTTTTATATATTGGGTCGCGGACATGAAATATTATTAAAAAATAATATTATGGGTACTAGTTATGTAATGTCGACCCAGGGTTCTCAATTATTAGAATCCGGCAAGAGAAAACTTTTGCAGGGTGATATCCAAGGTTCCTTAGTAGATGTCAGCGCAGCAATACAGTCTGACCCAGAATCTGCATTAGCATATACTTATCGTGGTGAAGTTTATATGTCAGATGCAAATTATGGTGCTGCAAAAGCAGATTTTGACAAAGCAATAGAATTAAAATCAAGAATTTCATTAGCATTTTATGATCGTGCTTTATTAAAAATACAGATGGGCGAATTGGACGAAGCCATGGAAGATTTAAATTCGGCTTTGAAAATATTTGATAAAACCCCTAATGAAGTTTTAACGATCAGCAATATTTATGCAAAACGCGCCCAATTAAATTTATGGATGAAGAATTGGGATGCTGCTATCTCTGATTATAATACTGCGATTTCTGAAACTACGGAAAATCAATCCGAGGAGAATATAGCTGGTCGTGCGGATGCATATACTGCAATAGGAAATTACAAAGCAGCATTAACAGATTATATTTCAGCGATAAAGATTATTTCCGAGAATATTAAAAATAATGCAAACCAAGCTGATAAAATTAATATGTCCAGACGAGCAATGTCTTATTTTGAAAAAAGCGCAGCTTTGCACATACAATTAAAAAATACAGAGGATGCAAGATCTGATCTTGAATCTGCAAATGCATTGGCATCGGCTTTGGGTGATTTAGATACACAAAAAAGAATAACAGAATTATTGATTGGATTAAATAGCAAATCTGTAAAATAGTTTAAGTTATTATGTTAAATAAAAAAACGCGTATTACGCGTTTTTTTATTTAATAACGCTTTTCATAAATTCTTCGTGATTGCTCAATTCTTCAGCTTTTGGTGCAAAGCTGCGACGTGGAAAATCATTTCCTATTTTTGGGTGTTTTAACATGGCTTCATGATGATTGTTTATTACATCTATGATTTTTATTGCTGGTGCAGAATTTTCCAATTCCAAATAAATTTTTGCCAGAATTTCAGTATCTATCAAAGCGCCATGAGAATCCGCACGTGCCGCCAAAGAAACCCCAAACCATTTTGCCAATGCGTCCAAAGTATATTCTTTGGGACCAAAAATTTTATGGCGCGCAATTACCAATGTATCCATTTGTCTGCTGCGTTCAATTTCTGGCAGATTTTGCACCCTTAATTCCCAATTGATAAATGGAAAGTCAAAGTCAATACCGTTATGTGCAACGATTGGCGAATCGCCCATAAAATCTAAAAAGCGTTGGGCAATTTCGGAAAATTTGGGTTTATCTTCCAGAAAAGAATTGGAAAGTTTATGAACTTTATAAGAATCGGGGGGGATTACTTTGCCTTCGGGATTAATATACTCATGAAAATTATTCCCTGTTATTTTGCCGTCAACCAATTCCATCGCGCCGATTTCAATTATCCGCTCGCCGCGAGAATAATCAAATCCGGTTGTTTCAAGGTCAAAGCATATGATTCTGTTCATGCTTTTTGTTATATCAAATTATTATTTGGAATGATAGAACTTTTTAAGCTAAAATTGAAATCTAATGATAGAAGTACTTAAAAATTTAAATGATAAGCAGAAAGAAATAGTTGCAAATACAGATGGTGTATATTTGGTGCTTGCAGGTGCAGGGACCGGGAAAACCAGGGTTATTACTGCAAGAATAGTTTATATATTAGCAAAAACTTTAGCGAAGCCGTGGCAAATCTTAGCTCTTACTTTTACTAATAAAGCAGCAAAAGAGATGTCTCGAAGGATTGAACTTGGGATTCCAAATGAATCATTTAGAGTAGAAGTTGCAAAAGATTTATGGATGGGGACTTTCCATTCAATATGTTTAAGGATTTTACGGAGTAATGCCGCGCGGATTGGTTTACAGCAAAATTTTATAATTTTTGGCGAAGATGATCAGAAAGCGGTTCTGAAAAATGTAATTACAAATTTGGGACTGGATATAAAAAATTATAATCCATCCGATTGGGTTGAAAAGATTTCATTTGAAAAAGATAAGGGGATTCAAGACAAGCATAGTAACCAAGAATTAAACTTTGATAAGATTTATGATGCTTATAACGTTGAAGTGGCGCGATTAAATGGATTGGATTTTGGTGATTTAATTATAAAAGTTTTGGAATTATTTAACCGTGCGCCAGATGTGTTGGAAAAATATCAAAACCAATTTAAATATATTATGGTTGATGAATTCCAAGATACCAATGCCGCACAAATGCAGTTATTAAAAAAATTAACTGAAAAAAATCCAAACATTTGTTGTGTTGGGGATGATGATCAATCCATTTATTCTTGGCGTGGGGCGCAAATTAAAAATATTTTGGATTTCGAAAAGGTTTTCCCAGGTGCAAAAATTAGTCGTTTGGAAACAAATTATCGCAGTACCCCGGCAATTTTGGGCGCGGCAAATTCGTTGATACGGCATAATATGGGACGTTTGGGCAAAGATTTAAAAACACCAGATGGTGTATCAATGGGGAAAAAGGTTCATGTTTTAACCCTGCCAACTGATCGGGATGAGGTGCGAATAATCGCTGGTGCAATTATGGACGAGCATAATTTTTCACAAACAGCAATTTTGATTCGTTCGGGTTCTTTGTCCCGTGGATTTGAAGAAGAATTTACATCTTGTGGTATTCCATATCGTTTGGTTGGTGCGGTTAAATTTTATGACCGAATGGAAATTCGTGATGTGATTGCTTATACCAGATTGCTGGTTTATTCGTTTGATGATTTGTCTTTTTTACGAATTATTAAAAAACCCAGACGCGGATTTGGTGATTCGGCAATTGAAAATTTGCGGGCTTTGGGTGAAAATTTAATTTCTGCATTACGGACCGCAAAGTTAAGTGGAAAACAGCGCGGCAATGCAGATGAATTTCTAAAAGCGTTTGATTTTGACTGGGAAGTTATGACCCCTATGGATGCAGTATCAAAATTATTAGAGGATTCAGGATATTTAAAAATGTGGCGTGAATCAAAAGATACAGACGCATCAGAACGTTTAGCAAATATAAATGAATTAATTGGTAATGTGATTTCTAAATACGATTCGTTGCCAGAATTTTTGGAACATGCAGCATTGATGATAACAGAAGACGAAAATTCTGATGTTGGTGAGGCTGTAAGTATAATGACAATTCATGCAGCCAAAGGGTTGGAATTTGATACGGTGTTTTTACCCGCCTGGGAAGAGGGGATTTTCCCAAATGATATAGCAATGCGGGATGGGGATATTGAAGAAGAACGACGTTTAGCATACGTTGCGATTACACGCGCACGACATAAATGTATTATTTCTCATACAATATCCAGAATGATTTTTGGTAAAAGGGAATATAAATCACCCAGTCGCTTTATAAATGAAATTGATACAGCTTTTGTTGAAAAGTTAGGACAGGGGATAAACCCTTATTATCAGTCAGAGCAGAAAAAAGAAATTACTAAATCCGTCCCAAAGAAAAAATCTTTTATGCATGATAAATTGGTTGGGAAAATGGTTTCTCATGCTGAACTGGGCAGTGGTGTAGTTATAGAAGAATCGGGCGATATCCTGACAATTGCGTTCAAAGATAAAGGGATCAAGAAAGTTACCAAACAATTTATTAAATTATAGGGTTTTATACTATTTTTCTCTTGCGTGCGATTCGTGATTTGTTCTAAAATGTTTCTAAGGAAGGATTTTATGCAGCTGAAGTTTTCTGTTTTCCCAGCATTATTTTTTGTGAGTTCAGCTTTTGCTGGCGCGTCGTTGCCATCTGTTAATATTTCGCATTCTGTATCCGCACGCGCAATGTATGGCGATGTCCCAGCTACAACATCAAAAGTTGAATATACTGCAAAAAAACAAGATACTAAGAATGATAAAAAATCCAGAATTTCAAGTCTTAAATCTAGTTCAGATATTTTAGTTCCACATCGTCCAGATGAAAATTTATGGGCACAAAATACTTCACGTGCTACAGAATTGGTGGCAGCAAAAAAAGAAGTTATTTTACCCGAAGAAACTTTGGATGAACCAGCGGTTGTAAAAACAATTGCTTTGCGTCCAGCCCCCAAGGTTGAAACCCCAAAGAAAATTGTTGAAAAAGCTGTTGTTGATAAAGAAGCTTTGGCCAAGGCCTATGAAGCTGGCAGAATTTCTGAATTACAACGTATTGCTGATAAAGCATTGGCTTCTAAACCCGTAGCTTCAAAAACGCGTAAATTAATTGTCCCAATGGAGGACACCAGTGCTGCCGCTATTGTAGCGGATAGCTCTGAAAAATCTTTTCCAATGACCGAAGAAGATTTTTCTTATAAAAATTCTGACGATATACCGTTTACAAAATTATCACCAATGCAATTAAAACGGGCATTCAAAAAAACGTATGTTTCAGAAAATAAACATTTATCAACATATCGTGCGCTTGAAAAATTTGATACCGCCAGTGATGATTCAAATGATGTAACTGAATCTATACAGGGATTTGATTCTTCTCGTGATTTATCCGAAAGCAGCGATATTCGCCCCTTAGAAATAAAAATAAGTTTTAATGGTCAAGATTCTGCTTTGTCTCGTGATAATTATATGTTGTTATCGGAATATGCCGGAATAGTTGTTAATAATCCAAAGCGTGCAGTTCAGGTTTCAATTCCAGAACAAGATACACGCAGTTTCGATGGGCGCAAGCTGGCAGCAAAAAGATTGGCAATTATTGAACAAGTTTTACGTGATTCTGGTGTTCCAGAACAAAAAATAGTTCCTGTATTAGCGGATAGAGATGACAACTCGTTGGTTTTGCGTGTAATTTCCAGTGATGTATATAAGTCTTTGACACAAAATCGTGGCAAGAAAACCACTACAGAAAAAAGTTTATCTTGGTAATTTAATAAAAGATGGTTTGATAAAAAAATAATCCATTTCTGGATTATTTTTTTTGTGATTTATATTTATCAATACTTTCCATAATAATTTTATCGGCAGTTTCACGATTTCCCCATCCGGTTATTTTGGACCATTTATTTGGTTCCAAATCCTTGTAATGTGAAAAGAAGTATTCTATTTTTGCCTGCAAAATAGGGGGCAATTGTTCTATGAAATGTGTATTTGTATGAAATGGATCTATTTTATCCAATGGAACACAAATTATTTTTTCATCTCCACCAGCTTGATCTTCCATCAGCAAAACACCAATAGGACGGACATCAATTAAAACGCCAGGACGCAGGGCTGCATTCGATATAACTACGCAATCAAGCGGATCACCATCATCGCCCAAAGTACCTGGGAAATAACCATAATCTGCGGGATAGCTGAGCGGTGTATGCAAAATTCTATCTACGCGCAACAGACCGGTCTTTTTATCAATTTCATATTTTGCGCGACCGCCTTCGGTAACTTCTATAACAGCGGTCATTTGTTTAGGTGGATTTACACCTGGTTTTAAACTTTCTATACTCATAAAAAACTCCGTAAAATTAAGATTTAAAAACCCGCGCAAATGCGCGGGATTATTTTTACATTCTTATCGGCATCAAGATAAACAATGCATCAGATTTTTTGTCCTTGGATTTCATAATCGTTGGACTGAGCGGATCCTGCATTTCAATCTGGAATTTATCACCTTCGATTTGGTTGGCGATATCCAGTAAGAATTTTACATTAAATGCAATTGCGAAAGATTCATCGCCATTGTATTCAATATCTATTTCTTGGGTTGCTGTTCCGGCATCTGGACTGGACGCATTTATAATCAATCTGTTCATAGAAAATTCCATATGAACTGATTTAGTTTTATCCTGGCTGGCAATAGATACCAAATCAACCGCAGCAATAAATTGTTTTCTATCAATTGTTGCGATTTTATCGTTACCCTTGGGTATTACAACGCGATAGTTTGGATATTGTGCATCAACCAATTTGCTGGTCAGCGTAGCAGCGCCGACACTGAATCTTGCCTTGGTGTCTGATAATTCAACAACAGCATCATCGACAGACGCGTCTTCGAGTAGTTTTGATAATTCACCAATAACACGACGTGGCAAAATGACGGCTGGCATTTCTGTGCTACCTTCGGGGGCAGGGATTTCACACAAAGCCAATCTTTGTGAATCAGTTGCAACAGCGGTCAGCATTTTTTTCTTGTTCTCTTCTGTGATGTGGAAATAAATACCGCCCAGATGATAACGAACATCATCTGTTGGAATTGCAAATTTGGTTTGATTGATAAGATGGGCCAAATCGCCAGTTGTCATTGTGAATTTAGTTGTCAGATTTGCATTTGCCATCATTGGGAAGTTTTCAGCCGGCAAAGTTGGTAATTTAAACAAAGCACGACCACTGGACACAACCAATTGATCACCAGATTGTTTGAATTTGATTTCTGAATCTTCGGGCAATTTACGTGCAATATCATAAAGCATTTGAACTGGGACAGTTATTTTCCCAGCCAAAGTAATGTCTGTAGGGACATGCTCAATCAGTTCCAGGTCAACATTAGTTGCACTTAATATCAGATTATCTGTGACCTCTAACTTAACATTCATCAAAATGGGCAAAGTAGCACGTTTTTCAACGATAGATTGCATATGTCCCAATGCTTTGATTAAAACCTGACGAAAAACTGAAAATTCCATGACGATAATCCTTTATTTATAATCTGTTCTTTGTGAAGATTTTACAAAAAACGCCGATTCGTCGCAAGGGTAAAAATCGCGCCCGATTGGGCGCGATTTTTCAATGATTTTCAATGACAAATTATTGCTTGCTGTTCAGGTAAGCAATGGCATCCATCGCACAGTCACAACCAGTGCCAACCGCAGTCGCGATTTGCATTTTCAGTTCACTGCGGACGTCACCGGCCACAAATATCCCAGTTGGCAATTCGCTGGGGATTAATCTGCCTTGTTCGTCACGTTTAAAGTCTTCGCTTAAATAGTCGGTATTTGCTTCGTGTCCGATTGAAATAAAGACCCCGTCGCAATCAATCTTTTCATCCTTTGTTGTAATAACATGGGTAACACCAGATTCATTTCCTGCAATTTCAGATAATTCGGTATTCCACATAACAGAGATGTTTTTTGCTTCATTTACACGATCTACCAATACTTTTTCTGCGCGCGCAAAAGAATCTTTGCGGTACAATATTTTTACTGTTTTCGCTATATTGGATAAATAAAGTGCATCATTCAAAGCGCAATTACCGCCACCAACAAATATAACATCTTTATCAGTATAGAAAAATCCATCGCAAGTCGCGCAATAAGAAACACCACGTCCCAAGAAATCGTGAATTCCCTTGATCTCAAGTTTTCTGGGAACGGCACCAGTTGCAATTATAAGTGCCTTGGATTTATATTCTTTGTCTTCTTTTGTAATTACAGAAAAACTGTCGTCGTGAATTTTAATAGATTTAGCGGTTCCTAATTCAATTTTTGCACCGAACATTTCGGCCTGTGCTTTCATTTTATCAGCTAATTCTTGTCCGTGACCGATAAATCCCGGGTAATTTTCAACTCTATCAATTCTGGGAATATAACCACCAATTAAATCACCGCTTAAAACCAAAGTGCTTTTGCCCGCGCGCGCAGTATACAATGCCGCAGTAAGTCCAGCAGGGCCACTTCCTAGTATTATAACATCATTCATATTTATTTCCTTTTTAAGTGAATAGTGAGAATAACATAAAAAAATAGGGATAAAAAGAGAAAAAGACACTGGACAAAAAAGGCTTGACTAATAATAAATCCCCCTGTAAGGGGGATATTTTATTTTGCGCGTTCTACGTATTCAAGCGTTTCGGTATTTACCACGATTTTTTCGCCTTGTTCGACGAATACTGGAACATATAAACGAACCCCATTATCTAAGATAGCGGGTTTCCCACCGCCTGCGGCGGTTTGGCCCTTTAGCGCGGGTTCGGTTTCTTCAACAATCGCAATAATTGTTTTTGGCAGAGTGATTGAAACGGGATGACCCTCTACAAAATTAGCCTTGACCGACATTTCTGGTTGCAAGAATTTTACTTGTTCGCCCAGTGCATCATTTGGCATTGTAAATTGTTCATAATCGGACAAGCGCATAAAAAAGCTGTCTGTACCGTCACTGTATAAATATTGACATTCGATATCTTCAACCATCAATTTCTCGACTTTGTCTTCGGCACGCCAACGATCACCACCCTTGTTGCCAGAATCAATATCGCGCAGATCGGCCTGGACAAACGCACCGCCTTTGCCGGGTTTAACCTTGGTAATGCTGGTTACGGAATATCTTTTGCCATTATGGGAAATTACCCAACCAACGCGAATATCATTTGCAGTAAAGCTTGCCATCTTTTGCCCTTTGTGTTTAACCCGCTGATTATAAGGGAAAAAACGTCTGTGTCAATGAAAGTGATTGTAAATTTTTTTTGCAATGGATTTAGATATTCCAGGTGCACGTGCAATATCGGATTCGCGGGCGTCCGCGATTTGTCGGACGCTGCCAAAATGATGCAGTAAAGCCTTTTTACGCGCAGCGCCAATTCCATCAATTTCGTCCAATGCGCTGGAAAACTGGGTTTTGGAGCGACTGGCGCGATGAAATGAAATTGCAAATCGGTGTGCTTCGTCCCGAACGCGACGAAGCATTAAAAATAATGACGAGTCTTTTGATAAATCGTAATTTTCGCATCCATTTGGCATTATAAAATGTTCATCGCCATTACGGACAATCCCCTTGACCACACCCATTACAATCGAATCGTTACCCAAAACTTGTTTTGCAATATTCCATTGTGCGCGTCCCCCATCAACAATTACCAGATTATGTTTTTCGGCGCGGGATAAAAATTCCTGCATCATTGCGATATCGTTACCCGCATTTTTTGTTTCGCGCAATTTGAAATGGCGATAGTCGCTTTTTATAAATCCGTTTTTACCAAAGACTATCATTGCGCCAACTGGATTTTTACCAAACAGATGTGAATTATCAAAAACAGCCGCAGACTTAATCGTCACCCCCAGCCATTTTTCCAATTCATCAAATGATTCAGAAAAAGTATCAGTCTTTCGTAAATTTGGACGACCACGATTTGCGGTTGTGGTCAGTGCGGAAATTTTATCACGGATTTGTGCGGCTGCTTCATAATCTTGCTTTTTTGATAAAATTTGCATTTCATCTGATAATTCTTGGACTGCGGTTTGAACGTCCCCTGATAAAATTTTTCTGGCTAATTTTACTTGCTCGTCATATCCATTACCATTCATACATGGCGCGCTGCAACGACCAATTTGATGTAATAAACATGGACGTGTTCTGTTATTCATAAAAGAATCGGTACAGGTTCTAAGCTGGCAAACTTTTTGAATTGTTTTAAGCGCCTCGTTCAATGTGCTTACCGAAGGGTATGGGCCAAAAACATCTTTTTTTTGTGAAATCTTTTTACGAAATTTTATTAATCTGGGAAATTCATGTTTTGTTAACGCCATCATTGGATACATTTTTCCATCAGTCATCATGATGTTGTATTTAGGCTTTAATGTTTTTATTAATTCTTGTTCTAAAACCAAAGCATCAGATTCGGTCGCCGTTGTTTGCCAGTTGACGGATGCGACCAAGCTGCGCATAATACGTTTATGCCATTCCAGTTTGGATATATCTGTATATTGGCGAAGTCTGGCGCGAATGTTTTTAGCCTTGCCCACGTATAAAAGTGTTTCGTCAGCGTCATACATCATATAAACACCGGGCAGGGTGGGACTATTTTCTATAAGATTGGCAAATTGAATAATCATTGTAATTATGATACAATTAACAATGAAAAAATCAAATGGGGATAAAATGAAATTTATAAATCAAGAATCAGGTCGCAGTATGATTGAAATGTTGGGCGTTCTGGCAATTATGGGCGTGATAACTGGACTAGCTATAATTGGAGTTAAAAGTGGTTTTAACAGTGTAAAACGTAATAATGTTCAAGAAGATGTAATGAAGATAGTTATAGAGACAAGGAATATACACCGTGAATACGATGATTTTTCTGGGTTAGATAATACAACTATTTTTTCTGTGATAGGGATGTCTGATAGAAACCCGTATGGTGGAAAATATTCTTTGATGGTGGATTCATCAAATACGCGTCAGTTTATTTTGACTATTGATGGCCTGAATTCATCCGAGTGTTTGTTTTTCAAGTCCAAGGCATGGATAGATTCAATTGGATATCAATCATCAGATGGAAAATCTGGCGGGGCAGTTGCAATGCCAAATGATTGCAGTGCTGTGACTGGACAGAACTATATTCAGATAACTTATGGCGAATAATCAAATTGTTTCAATGACCGAAGATGGCATTCGTCTGAAAAGATGGGTCAAAAGACACTATCCAAAAATTTCAGACGGAGAATTTCATAAATTATGTCGTTCTGGTCAAATACGTATAAATTCATCCAGATGTCATGGGGGTGAAATTTTGCATGCTAATGATGCTTTGCGTTTGCCACCATTTATGAGTGAATTGAAACAAAATAAAAATGAAAAAAAAGAATCAGGAATAAAATTTTCATTGGCAGACTTAGAAAAGCTGCGTAAATGTATGATTCAAAATGATCCTGATTTTGTTGCTTTTAATAAACCGTCGGGATTGGCGGTCCAGGGCGGGACGGGTGTAAAAAAAGCCATGGATAAAATGGTTGCGGCTTTGTTCCCATACGATTCGATTTTACCGGTTCACAGATTGGATAAAGAAACCAGCGGGGTGATTGTTTTTGCAAAAAATCAACGTGCCGCACAAAATTTGGCATCACAATTTCAAGATAAAACGGCAAATAAAGAATATCTGGCATTGTTATATGGCAGGGTTTCTCCCAAGACAGGAATTATTGATAATTTTATTATAAAAGGTAAGGTGTTCGAACCAGATGAAGAAATTCCATCTGGTGCCCAACGAGCAATTACTAAATATGAGGTTTTGGCAGAATTACCGGGAATCTTAGCATGGGTTAAATTTGCCCCGATGACAGGACGAACCCATCAATTACGTATTCATGCGGCATTTTCACTGGGTGCACCCATAGTTGGTGACAGATTGTATATGAAGCATGATGATGAAATTAAGAAAAATAACTTGTTGGAATCTGTTTTAGAATCTAATAAATTGTTTTTGTTTGCATATAAGTTATCATTTCGACATCCAGCTACAGGCAAAATAATAACCATTAATGCACAAATGCCTGATTTTATGGCGTCAGTTGCAAAATTTTTAGAATTCAAGGTTGATTAAAATGAGAAGAATGCGTAGAAGAAATTTTTATAAATTTGCACGAATCTTTGCAATGTTTCTTATCGGTGTATTAGTGTCGTTAGCAATTGCTTTGTCCAGGGTGGATCTTGAAACTTTACGTGGGCAAGTTTCTAAAACTTTATCCGAAGCAGTCGGAATGCCGGTTGAAATTCGCGGAAAAATTTATTGGAAATTTTCATTAACCCCACGTGTTGTATTATCTGATGTTGCTATAAAGTCAAAAAATTGGGCCAAGCATAAAGATGGCGTCAGTATAAATTTAGTAGAAGCAAGATTGAATTTAATTTCTATATTCAGTTCAAATACTTCGGTTCGAAGTGCGGTTTTAATAAATCCAGTTGTTTATTTGGAAAAAAATGCCAAGGGTGATGTTTCTTTGGAATCTAATCGTAAAATAGAACCCGAAGCGGAAGATAGTAAATTTCCAATAGATATAGATTTGGGAGTTAATTATATTCGTATGGAAAATCCAAAATTTGTTTCTATTGAACCAAATGGCACGCAAGAATATAAAGCCGAAGAAATAATTTTAAAATATAGAAAATCAAGCGATGTAATTGAGTATAGCGGAAAAATTGTTCTGGGGAATCAAGATTATTCTTTTGAAGCATCAATTTCAGAACTGGATGAAAAGCGTGCAGTTTATCCATTGCGTATAGCGATTGTTAATAAATTGGCCCCATTGACCGCAAATATAGCGCTGGATAAAACCAGTTTAATTCCGATAGATTTTATAATCCGTGGAAAAATTAGTGATGCCCAAGGATTTTTACAAAACTTTGGGATAGATACACCAAAAATTAATTCTATGAAAATAAATATAGCAGGTGGTATGGATCGGGAAAAATTAACTCTGCATAAATCATCAATATCATTTGATGAAAGCGATCTTGATTTATCAGGTGTATATTCATGGAAACGTAATAAATCAAAAATAAGCTTAAATCTGAAATCAAAAAAGTTTGTCTTAGATGAAGTTTTTCCTAAAATTTACAAAGGGGATATTCCATGGATACACCCAGATCGTGAACTGTATATGTTCAAAAACGCGCCTTTATATTCTGAAAATTGGGGCAAAATAAATGCCGAAGTAAATATAGATATTCAAAGTTTAGATATTTACAGAGATATGTTTATGGAAAACGCCAAAATCAAAGCATCTTTGAAAAATAGCGAACTTTCGATTCGTGTTGATAGTGGTTTTTCTGATGGACAATTGACCATGGCTGTACAGGCAAACGATTCGGCAGGTGTTGCGGTTGTACGTGCAGCAATGACAGGTACCGGAATATCAGTTGGTAAAATTTTAGACAGTGTAGGCGAGGATAATTTTATATCTGGTTTGCCAACAGATCTGGATTTTTATGTAGAAGGGCGTGGGCGCGATATGTCGGAACTGATGAGCAGTTTAAATGGTCCATTTCGTGCGCGCAGTACTGGTGGTGGAATAGCATTACCAAATGCGTCGGAATATATTTATGGTCGGGATTTCTTAACGTCTGTTCGTCATAGTGTTCAAGACATAGTACTGGCAGATAAAAAATATGACAAGGTTGCAATCTCGTGTGCGGTTGTTAATCTGAAATTACGAGATGGCAAGGCAGAAACCGATAATGGAATAGCCCTGCAAATGCGAGATGTAAATATGCGCGCAGTAGGTTTTGTTGATTTGGGTAAAGAAACTTTGCACCTTTCTGTGGCATCTACACCAATACGTGGTATCAGATTAAGTCTTTCTGGAAATATATTGAGTGCAATAGAATTTAGTGGTAATTTAGCCGAACCAGATATTAAACTGAATAATAAAGAAATAATAAGTCGTACAGCAACCACGGCCGGAATTGGTATGTTGGTTTTGGCACCTTTTACGGGGGGGCTCAGTATTGCTGTTGGTGCTGGTGCTGGATTTTTAGCAGGTGATTTATTAAACAATTGGTTATCTGATGAACATCCTTGTGAAACTGCTTTAAATAAAGGTGTAACAATAAAAGGCAGTGATCCAGCATTTATGAATCGTTCATTAGAAGAACTGACCAGAGAAGTTATAAAGTAAAGGTATAAAAAATGAATATTAAATTTCAAGTTTTAGTAGATGTTTTGCAAATTGTTGCCGTAGGTTTGGGAATTGCGTTGTTTTATAAACGGTTTATAAAGAATACAACTTCAGAAAGAATGGTTCGTGGTCTTATTGGATTAGCCGCTATATGGTTATCCAGTTGGTTGTTTATGTGGCTGGATTTAAGTTTGTTGGGGGAATTTACCAGACTTGCTGCAATTTTTCTTTCTATCGGAGTAGTTGTTGTTTTCCAACCAGAATTACGTAAGTTTTTTGCTATGATGGGGCATATACGTTTAATGAATGTTTTGTTTTCGCAGCATGCTCTGAAAGAAGCAGAAAATAAAAGCAAACTTAATTATATGATAGACGAGATAATGAAATCAGTAGAGTATATGTCTCATAAACATACTGGTGCATTAATAGTTTTACATAGTGATTTTGATGGATCTATAGAAAATTTAGGAACGAAAATAAATGCTGAAATTTCAAGCGAGTTAATACTGACCATATTCTTTAATAAAACACCTTTGCATGATGGTGCAATGATAATTAGTAATGGGCGTATTTTATATGCGGGTGCAATATTACCATTAACAAAAAAATCAGATTTGAATTGGAAATATGGAACCAGACATCGTGCAGCAATTGGATTATCTGAAGTTTCTGATATGGTTGTTTTGGTCGTTTCCGAAGAGACAGGGGACATATCAATTGCTGATCATGGCAAATTAACTAAATATGAAGATATGAAAAAATTACGTACCAAGTTAGAAAAGGTATTAAATTAAAAAAAGCGGACTTTATGCCCGCTTTTTTTATGCGCTATGTTTTCCAATCGCTTTTGCTATTTGATCTAAAGAAGCTGTGCTGGGCAGTAAATCTTCGAACCAAAGATTTGCTGTACCGCTGTGCATTTTCCCTTTCTTGGGCCAATATAATCCAGAATCTGTTCCAACGGGGACTATTGGTAATTTTAAGTTTTCAGCAATAAAAAGCAGACCACGTTTTAATTTTACGCCTGCACCTGGTTTTGCACGAGTTCCTTCGGGGAAAATGATTAATATCATTCCATCTTTTATTTTTTCAGCAACTGCATTTGTTAAATTTTGCATATTTGTTGTTCCCCTAGTGCGATTTACAGGTTGCATACCGGCGCGCCAAAAAGACCAACCATAAAATGGGATCCACATTAATTCACGTTTCATTATAAAAAACGAATTTGGTAATTCTTTCATAAGAATTGAAATTTCTAGAATAGACATATGTTTAGAGGCAATAATTGCCTTGCCGTCTGCACGTAAAAAATTACAAGGGGCGAAAGGAATACCATCCTGGGAAACGGCAGGGTAATGAACATTATATTTTATTCCGGCAATTATACGTGCCAGCCAAAGTACCCCAGCAGAATTTTTGGCAATCATCCAACGCGTCAGTTTGCGCGATGGTAAAGCAATAAACATAAATGGTACCCAAAGAGTAAACCAAGTGAATAAAGAGATTTTAAATAGAATTGTTTTTATCATGGTAATTTTGGACTCCAAGTTGGTTCAAGGCCGTTAACGTCATCTGGCAAATCAATATTATAAGAGGTTTGCCCGGTTGTATCAATGCTTCGGATATGGCTTTCGCGTTCGGTATCATTGATTTTTTCTGTTTCATAATAAATTATCCGGCGGGATCCAGGTGCCCAACTTGGTGCTTCCATAAACCAACCCCCAGCCAAGATTTTTTCATTTCTGCCTTTGGGTGACATTATTCCAACATAAAAGGTATCGTCAGCTATTTTTGTAAATGCGATATAGTTTCCGTCTGGTGACCAAGCGGGGGTTGCATATCTGCCAACACCAAAAGTAATTCTTTTTTCAGAAAGATCCCCCAGATCCAATATATGAATTTGTTGGCTACCAGATCGGTTGGAATTAAATGCCAATAATTTACCATCAGGCGAATAACTGGGCGAAGTATCGATAGAATCGCCAAAAGTTAATTGCCGAAGTTTATTTGTTTGTAAATTGAATTCGTAAAGATTAGTAGTATTTCTTTTTACCAAACTTAATGCGACACGTGAACCATCGGGTGAAAATCTGGGGGCAAAGGTCATTCCTCCAAATTGTCCCAATTTTCTTTGAGCACCGGTATTTAAATCCAAAGTCCAAACCATAGGATCATTATCACGATAAGATAAAAATACAATTGTTTGCATATTTGGTGAAAAATGAGGCGACATCACCATTGTTTTTCCATCAGAAATATAACGAAATCCAAATCCATCGCTGTCCATAATTGCCAGACGTTTGTTTCTGTCGCTCATATCACCAGTTTCCGTGGTCATAACTATCTGGGTATCAAAATAACCAGATTCACCAGTCAATCTTTCATAAATAGCATCGGCCATTATGTGTGCAAGACGACGTACAGACTTTTTTTGTGCGATTAAAACTTGGGCTTCTATTTGTTCTTTGCCATTGATATCCCAAACATAAAATTGCAGACGATATTTTCCGTCTTCTGTTTTGGTTAATTTGCTTTGGACCATTACCTGGGCTTTGATTGCGGCCCAATCTTGGAACTCGGGCATTTCGCCAATTTTTACCATTTGTGGATGAGCAGCTTGTTTTATAATTCTGAATAACCCCGTTGATTTTAAATCATTTTCAACAATTTCGCGCAAAGTTGTTGCCAGTTTTGTTTCTTTGGCTTCGAATTTTTGAATAGCAATTGGTGTTGGAGCAATATTTCCAGCAACAATATCTACGCGTAATTCAGCAAATGCTGAACCAATAAAGACAAATAATAGGGTGCAAACAGCGAATATTCTTTTCAGCATAAATAATTTCCTTTTCCGTTCGCGGATTTTAACATAGCGAAACAAAGAGTGCAAGCGACACATCTGGTTAATCACACCATTTTTGTCGTTTGCCACCTGTATATTTTCGAGCCAGCTTTTCGTTTAACATTATTGTTCCAACATTACGACCATCAGACAATGTAACATTGGCATCTATGCGTCCCAAATATTTGTCGTCTTTGATATCCGACAATTCAACCGATGATCCATTTGGTAATAATTTTTCCAGTTTATCACGTGCTTTCAGTGCTATCTGGATTTCAGAATCACAGTCCCCATGAATTTCTGGGGCATCAATTCCCAAAATTCTTACGCGGACAGAAACCATAACGCCGTTTTCTAGTTTAACCATGGCCGCAAAGGTATCCCCATCAAAAATATATCCAGTTGTTGCATAAACCGGGGCTGTTTCATCAGCAAAACTGGTCCAGGGTATTAATAATATAAAAATAAAGATAAACAGAATTTTTTTCATAAAGGCATATTATTAAAAACAAGAATAAAATCAAAATAAAAAACCACATCTGCGGCATTATTTTTTTGTTTCATCTATATTTGCCAAAGAAAATAAAACGGATGATATCAATGATTGATAGGGCACATGTTGTTCATCAGCCAGTTTTTTTATACGTGTCAAGATTTCTTCGGGGATTCGCATATTGATAACGCAATTAGATTTATTGAAAGCACGATAAGCCGCATACTCTTTTAATAAAGATTCTATGTTCATTACGAACAATTGTTGCATTACATTAGGCATCTTTACCCCCTGAATAAATATCAATATATTTGCAAACACAAACGTGCATACTGCCGTAGATACAAAGAACTATACCAGTGTATTTACAATTGTCAATACATTTGTGATGTCGTCAGTATGTACAGGTGTAAGTACTTTTGTGTGGATTTTTGTATTGAAAAAAATCCGCAATAAAAATTGCGGATTTGATGATAATTAGAATGATTTTTATTTATGCGCGGTTTTCCAGGCCGAATAATGTTGCAATATATTTTAAATATTCTTTGCTCCACCGTATTAATCTTTCTTTGGGTGGCATATTCTGTAATTTAACAGGACATGGTATAACAGATGTATTCGGAAGTTGTCGTTTTACAAGTAGCATGGAACGGTTTATATGATCTTCGGTTGTAATGATTACTATTCTAAGTAAACCTTTCTTTAATGTTATATTGCGTACTGCTTTTGCATTTTCATATGTAGATTTTGATACGGTTTCCAGTTCAACTTGGGCTTTTACTTCTTCGGGAATAAATGCAGAATATTCATGACCACCAACACCAACGATTTCTAGTTGTCGCCCTGGATGATTTTCCAATAATTTCATAGCATATGGAATTCTGCGTGAATCACCAGTTAAAACAAACAAAGTATCATCATCACGAATAAATTCACATTTATTTGGAGTTGCCTCTTTAAAAATGATTGCGCCACCAGCAATTAAAACAAGGGGTAATAAAGAAGATTTTAAAAGACTCATTATTATATTATTGGCTTAGGATTTTTAATGTTGTTTTTCGTGCCAACCAGGCAGTTGAAACAATAATAGCAATTGGTAATAATACGATTATTATCCATCCGGCTGTTGGTATGTGCATTTGTGCCATTAAACCTATGCGTGTACCAGATGCCATAGATATAATTAATAAAATCATAGGTACTGCGACAGCCAGTCCAATCGCCGCCGCCAAAGCGCTTATCTTTGTAATAATGGTCTGCATTTGTTTGGCAACGAATAAATCACTGGCCCCGATTTGTGTCAGTATTTCCAATTCGCGTTTATGTATTAATGTAATGTTTCGTGTAATATAAGAAATGCACAAACTGATCGCAGATAAAACCATCAACATAACAATGATTGAAATAATCATAATTTGCCAGCCAGCCTTGGTAATGTTTTTTGCGCCATTTGCATGGGTTATAAAACGAACATTTGGCATATTGGCCGTTTGTTGTTCCAATGCAGTTAAATCAGATTTCTTTGAAACTTCCACCTCTATCATTTTGGGCAAGTATTGTTGTAATGTGTTACTGCCACCCAACCAAGGTTTCAGCATTTTTGCAACTTCTTGATCCGGGATAATGTTTGCATTTTTCGCGGACATTGTTAATTTTTGAGCCGCCTCAAAATCGCCGCCCGGTAAAACCTGGATTGTTGCAAATGTATTCCATTTTGAATTCCAACTGTTAACGCCCGCACCAATACCAATTGTAATTCCCAGCGATAATATTGCCAGAAATGATAACAGGGCAATCAATGCCGTCAGAAAGATAGCTTGCTCTTTTACAAAAGAAAATACCAGGGGTTGTCTGCGCATTATTTATCCCCCGCCAATTTAGAAAATTGCAATTCCAGTTTATTGGATAATTCTGTAAAATAATTTTCGCTTTTCTTTGGTGACATTTTTTCAGTTATAGGTTGTATGATATGTTTTGTATCAGATTGAAAACGAATATGATGATCTTCTACAAAAATTTTTGGAAATTTGTATGTATCCATTAATTTTTGACTGTGTGTTGCCAAAATTATCGCCGTACCAAAGTTTTTATTCATTTGTAGGAATAATTCCATCAGGCGCGAAGCCGAATCGTCATCCAGATTTCCAGTTGGTTCGTCCGCCAGTAAGATTTCAGGCTGGGTAATAATTGCACGTGCAACCGAAACCCTTTGCTGTTGACCACCGGATAAATTTAATGGCTTTTGATTTGCATATTGCGCCAAACCAACCCATTCCAAAGTTTTAGTTACGATCTTTTTTATATATTTTTCATCTGAACCTCGAACACGTAGGGGCAGAGCAATGTTATCAAATACGGATAAATTAGAGATCAAAGAATATTCTTGGAACACAATTGCCATTTTATTGCGCAATTGATTTATTTCATCACGGGAAATACCAATAGTATTTTTTCCAAATAATTTAATTTGACCACGTGATGCAGGGTGTAACATATAAATCAACCGCAGCAGGGTGGTTTTACCCGCCCCCGATGCACCCGATAAGAAATAAAAAGATCCGCTGCTGATATTAAATGAAACATCAGATAAAACTTCGCGACCACCTTCGTAACGAGCGGCTACATTTGCAAAAGATATTGCTGTTCCTGTTTCCATGTTTTCCAGTATAGAAATAAAAATGTTTTCGGGCAATAAAATTTATTACATCATAAACATTATAATTAAACCAAGCGAAGTAAATACTATGGCACCAAAAACCAATGGCCAGAAATATTTTCTTATAATCTGATTGGATTTTTCCTGGAATTTCCACAATAGCCAACCAATTATCATAAATCTTAATGTTCGGGTTATCGTTGTAAATCCAAAATACATAAGTGGAGAAAATCCAATAAATCCCGCGCAAATTGTTAGAATCTTGAACGGCATAGGTGTAAATGTTGCAATTAAAATAATTAACATTCCATGACGAACAAACATTCCGCGTGCAATTTCAAATTGCTGGGGACTGCTGAAATTATTGATTATCCAATGTCCAACCGAATCATACAGCCACATACCAATCATATATGCAATAACCGTTCCAACCAGCGATCCAATAGATGCCATAACAACAGCCGGTACAGCGCGCTTTTTATTAGCAACGATGGGTGGAGTCATATAAACTTCGGGTGGGATAAATAAAAACACTGAATCACACAAAGTTCCAAAAAATACCAGCCATAATGCACCAACGCTGTCAGCCTTCTTTAATAAATATTCTTGAAGTTTCATGGGGTACATTGTAAAGTGTTTACATAAATATAGCAAAGAAAAAATAAAAAATGAAAAAACAAAACAATAAAAGTTTTTCACGTGGGGATCGCATCGCGGCCAAGGTTCAATCACTGGTTGCGGAAATTTTGCGTGATAAATACGCAGAAATAAATATTACACTGACGGGCGCGGAATCTCATGGTGGGCTACAATTTGTGCGGCTATATTACCAAGGTGATAAAAACTTTCAAAAAAGATTAGATGATATTAAATCAATGGTTCGTCATGAATTGGCGATTCGTATGAATCAAAAATATACACCAGATATACGATTCGTTTATGACGATACACTTGAAAAGTCAGAAAGGATTGAAAAACTATTAAATAATTTATAAATGTAATTGCAAAATTTTTAATACTGATATATCATTGCCGCATTATGAATCAAAAAAATATCAGAAACTTTGCTATTGTTGCACATATTGACCACGGGAAATCAACTCTGTCCGACCGAATTATTGAATACACTGGTGGTTTACAATCCCGCGAAATGAAGGCGCAAGTCTTGGACAGTATGGATATTGAACGCGAGCGTGGAATTACAATAAAGTCCCAAACCGTTCGGCTGAATTACAAAGCAAAAGACGGGCAAGAATACCAACTGAATTTAATGGATACCCCGGGGCATGTGGATTTCACTTACGAAGTTTCTCGTTCATTAGCCGCGTGCGAGGGTGCGATTTTACTGGTTGATGCAACCCAGGGCGTCCAGGCGCAAACCCTGGCAAATGCCTATCTGGCAATTGATAATGATTTGGAAATTTTACCCGTATTAAACAAAATTGATTTACCTTCCAGCGATGTTGCTGGTGCACGTGAACAGATTGCTGATGTAATCGGATTGGATGCAAATGACGCATTATGCGTATCAGGCAAAACCGGCGCTGGGGTTTCAGAATTACTGGAAACTATTGTGCAAAAACTACCCGCACCACGTGGCGATGCAAATGCCGTGACGCGCGCATTATTGGTGGATTCTTGGTATGATTCTTATCTGGGCGTGGTTGTTTTGGTGCGCGTAATGGATGGGAAATTATCCCGTGGTCAAAAAATAAAGTTTATGGCGACTGGCGCGGAATACGTTATTGATAAAATTGGGTATTTCACACCAAAAATGGTAAACGTTGAAGAATTAAATGCCGGCGAAGTTGGATTTATTATTACTGGTATGAAAACGATTCGTGATTGCAAGGTTGGCGATACTATTACAGATGCAAAAGAATTGGATGTAAAAGCATTAGCTGGATTCAAACCATCAATACCGGTTGTGTTTTCTTCGTTCTTTCCGGTCGAGGCTGATGATTATCCAAATTTACGTGATGGTGCGGAAAAATTGGCATTGAATGACGCCAGTTTTGTATTCCAAGTTGAAAAATCTTCGGCGCTTGGGTTTGGTTTGCGTTGCGGATTTTTGGGATTGTTGCATATGGAAATTATTTCCGAGCGCTTGACCCGTGAATTTAATCTGAATCTGATAAACACAATTCCATCAGTGCTTTATAAATTACATTTACGTAATGGTGAAACAGTTGATTTGGAAAATCCAGCTGATATGCCAGATCCAGTTATGATTGAAAGCATAGAAGAGCCATGGGTTCGTGCAACAATAATGGCACCAGATAAATATCTGGGGGCGATGATGTCGTTGTGTATAGAACGTCGCGGTATCCAGGAAAATATCAGCTATGTCGGGGGCAGGGCAGTTTTAATTTATAAATTGCCATTGGCAGAAATAGTTTTTGATTTTTATGATCGTATAAAATCGGCCAGCCAGGGTTATGCCAGTTTTGACTATGCGTTGGCGGGATACGAAGTTTCAGATTTAGTAAAGGTTTCTGTTCTGGTAAATGAAGAACCAGTAGAACCATTATCATTTATGTGTCATCGTTCGTTTGCGGAAAAGCGCGGTCGGCAAATTGTGGAAAAATTAAAAGACTTAATTCCCAGACATCAATTCAAAATTCCAATCCAGGCGGCACTTGGGGGAAAAATAATTGCACGCGAAACAATTGCGGCATTTCGTAAAGACGTTACAGCAAAATGTTATGGTGGGGATATTTCGCGTAAACGTAAGTTATTGGAAAAACAGAAAGAGGGTAAAAAGCGTCTTCGTTCATTCGGAAATGTTGAAATCCCCCAAACCGCATTTATCAATGCATTAAAGGTAGGGGATTAAAATTGAGTCATCAATTTTTCTTTTCACCGAATATTTTGGATAACTTGCCTGCGCCCCAGGTTGGGTTTGATGTTGTTCAAGACGTTTTGGAACCCAGACTTCGTTTATATATTACTGCACGCGGAATAAAAACCTTTTTTACACGTAAGCGCGTTCATGGGAAAGATGAGCGGATAATTATTGGACGTTGGCCAAATATTTCCATAGAAGATGCACGTGCAGAAGTTTTGAAAAAAATATCGGCTGCATCTACTCCTGTACCGATTCGTCGTAATGGAATAATGTTTGATAAATTGGTTCAAGTTTATATGAATCAAAAAATAAGACGTTCAGCTGATGGATTTAAAAAATTAGAAAGGGCGGCTGCCAGACATTGGGCCCCATTGATGCAATCTAAGGTTTTATCAATTACTACAAAAGATTTAGAAAAGATACATGAAAACATTCGTACAAATGCGGGGATTGCAACTGCAAACAGAATGTTGGAAATACTTAACAGTATATTCAAGTTTGCTTGCGAAAATGGTCATATTCGTGAAAATCCAGTTAAAGAAATAAAAAAGTTTCAAAAAATTACTAAAAAATCGAAATTTGGTGCACGGGAATTTGCACGTGTATTGTCTGCTATAAAAAAAGAAAAAAATCCTGTTTTGCGTTGCGCTTTCTTAATGTTGGTTTTTGGGTTTGCACGTAAATCTGAAATTTTTGCTATGCGCTGGCGGGATTTGGATTTTAATAATGATACTTGGATGAAACGTCCTCTTTCTGATCCAGCGGTTGTTTTGTTGCGTAATATTCCACAAAGTGGTGCTTGGGTTTTTCCATCACATGGACGACATTTGACCGATCCGCGCACAGCTTGGAAAAAGATGATAACGTCAATTGGTATGCCAAATGTTCAAATGAATGATATATATAAATATATGTTCAGACATTTAAATTGGACATCTGACAGGGAACAATTGCGTGAAAATATGAATAAAGTGTTGACAAATATATCTGTGTTATAATTTGTTATAAAACTTGACATGGGGTGTAATAGGGTGGTATCTTATACAAAGTCGCCCATAACAAAACACAAAAAAAGGGCACAAAAAGTTTAACTTAAACTAAGGATAAAAAATGAGCACTTTTGATAAAGTTCAAGCAATAATTGTTGAAAAGTTGGGTGTAGCCAAAGAAAAAGTTGTTATGGACGCAAAATTTGTTGCCGATCTAGGCGCAGATAGTTTGGACGTTGTTGAATTCGTTATGGAAGTTGAAAAAGAATTCAATATTACAATTCCAGATGATGCAGCTGCTAAAATGCAAACAGTTGGCGATGCAGTTAAATATATTGATGCTAATGCTAAACCAGCAGCAAAATAATAAATATACTGTTATGTAGGAAAAGAACCCACAATTTGTGGGTTCTTTTTTTATAACATTGTAAAAGGTATAAGTTTCTTGAAATTTTCTCTTAATTATGTAGAATCGGTGTGTAGTTTATAAAAAAGAAAGGATTTCTTATGACACGAAGAGTAGTCATTACCGGTATGGGCATAGTGTCCCCTGTTGGTACAGGCGTTGAGTTCGCTTGGAAAAATATTATCGCTGGAAAATCTGGCGTAAAAAAAATTACTGAATTTGATGTTTCTGATATGTCTTCGCAAATTGCTGGTATGCCAGTTTTGGGCAAGGGCGACGGCGAATGCGATTTTGATTTAATTGCTGAACCAAAAGATCAACGTAAATTAGACAAATCAACAATGTTTGCAATGGTTGCTGCAGACCAAGCGGTCAAAGATGCTGGCGATTTGGGCGACCCTGAACGCGTTGGTGTTTGTATTGGTGGTGGTATTGGTGGTTTGCAAAATATGTATGAAGTTTCTGTGGAACTTGAGAAAAATGGTCCCAGACACGTCAGTCCATTTTTTATTCCAAAGGTTTTGATAAATATGGCCGCTGGTCAGGTTTCTATTAAACATGGATTCAAGGGTCCAAACATTTCAATCGTGACGGCTTGCGCAACTGGAACCCATTCTATTGGTGAAGGCACACGTTTAATTCAACATGGCGACGCGGATGTTATGCTTTGTGGCGGAACCGAGGCAGCAGTTTGCCGAATCGGTATTGCTGGATTTTGTGCAATGCGTGCATTATCAACGCGTAATGACGACCCAGCTGGGGCTTCGCGCCCTTGGGATAAGACTCGTGATGGATTTATAATCGGCGAAGGCGCTGGTGTTTTGGTTTTGGAAGAATACGAACATGCTAAAGCGCGCGGTGCAAAAATTTATGCCGAAGTTGTTGGATACGGATTAAGTGGCGATGCGTATCACGTTACTGCCCCAGCCCCAGGTGGTGAGGGTGGTCTGCGTGCAATGCGTGCGGCATTAAATGATGCGGGCATTAAACCCGAATCGGTTGATTATATCAATGCGCACGGAACCAGCACAGGATTGGGCGACGTTGGCGAATTGACAGCTGTAAAAATTTTATTTGGCAATGCACCGGTATCAATGTCCAGCACGAAATCCATGACAGGACACTTGTTGGGTGCGGCCGGCGCGGTCGAGGCGATTTTCTCGGTCTTGGCAATTCGCGACCAGATTGCACCAGCAACTATCAATTTGAACGATCCCGAAGATATAGTTGGTGATTTTGATCTTGTTCCAAACACTGCCAAAAAACGCAAGATTGATTTCGTATTAAGCAACTCGTTCGGCTTTGGCGGCACCAACGCAAGCGTAGTATTAAAGAAAATATAAAAAATAAAGGTCGGACAAAACCGACCTTTTTTAATTGTAATTTTTTTTATTTACCTTTCTGTAAAATTGACTGTATAAGTTTTCCATTTGAAATACACAGTTCATAACTGCTGGGACAATATTTTTTACAATCTTCGCAAGTTGCGCTGCCTTGTCCAGGCCAATAATATTCTTCTATTTTACTTTTACATTTATCACAAATATTTTTATTTGCGCTGACAACACATTGAACCATTGCCATAGTTATTTTTTCATCAGGCAAAGGGAGTTTTGCTATATCATCTAATACCATTCTGACGCATTCTTTATGTTGTAATATTTCACGAACACTTGTTTCAATATTTTTCAGTGAACATTTTCTGTTGGGCCTCGTAATAACTTTGTTTTTCATAATTAGTATCCCTGTTTTTTTAGATATTCTTATTATATTTCGTATAAGTATTTTGTCAATAAATTTTATAGATAATTTTTAACTGACAACATGCCAACTTTCGCTTTGCTTTTTATTAAGCAAATGCTATCTTTTCTTGCTATGAAAAAAAGAAAATCTAAAAAATCAGTTTATAAAAAGAAAAAGCCAAGCTTTTATGCCCGGCATCGTTTTGTTTTGTCTGGTATTATTTTATTTTTAATTGCTTTTTTATCTGTCTTTTGGATTATTGGTATCAGCAGCCCAATGATTCAGACAGAATCATTTCAGGTTACAGATGGCTCGACCGTTGGTGGTGTTGCAACCGACTTAAAAGAACGTGGGTGGATTGATTCGGTTAATGTTTTTAAAATTATGATAATCAGTTTTGGTGGTGAAATTCAAACTGGGGTTTATGATATTCCAGCAAAAACCAGTGTTTGGCGTATTGCAAAAATGATGGCCAAGGGGGATATTGCCAGCACAACAGTTGTTATTCCCGAAGGGCTGACGACAAAACAAATAATTTCAATTATAAATCAAAATGAATTTTTAACTGGTCCAGCATGCGCAACCACTTGCCCAGCCGAAGGCGAATTATTCCCAGATACTTATCGTGTGTCCAAAGGAACCAAACGTGCGGTTGTAATTGAAATGATGCAAAAAAAGATGGCGGAAATTCAACGTGGTTGGGAAGTTTCCGGTCATCATGCACCACGGCCATTAAAATCTTGGAACGAAGTTATTACTTTGGCCAGCATAGTTCAAAAAGAAACACCAAAAACAGATGAAATGCCAATTGTTGCCAGTGTTTATTTAAACAGATTAAATAAACGTATGAAATTACAGGCGGATCCAACGGTTGTTTATGCCATTACAAAACAACTGGGTGATATGAACGGTGCGCCATTGTTGTCGGGACACTTGCAAATAAAAAGCCCATTTAATACTTACAGAAATTATGGTCTGCCACCCAGCCCAATTGCAAATCCAGGACGCGAAGCAATTACCGCCGTATTAAATCCTGCGGATACAAGTTATTTATTTTTTGTGGCAGACGGCCAGGGCGGACATAATTTTTCCGAAAGTTATGCTGGACACAAGGCTTATCGCGAATTGTGGCGCGAAATTAAAAAAGCAAAATAATATTTTGTTAAAATTTGTTATTTTTAATGATTCTGTTCCTATAATTTTATTGCTGATTTTTCTTGACTTTTTTGTCGCATAGTAGGAGAATATAAAGCATAAACCGAAAGGTTTAAACAATCATAAACCAAAAGGAAGGAATATGAAAAAACTAGTATTAACTTCTTTGTTCGCAATGTTCGCTGTTTCCAGTGTTCAGGCTGCAAATGTAATCAGTAATAATCCATTATATCGTCCAACAGCTGGTCATTTTTATAGCATTACAGATGCAACAACATGGACCGGCGTAGAAGATGATTTCCGTGATTGGACATTCGGAACAAAACTTGGATATGGAATTACGGATAGATTGGCATTTAGTATGAACACATCTGTTGATGTTTATAGGCCAAAAGAAATGTCAGATTCAACCGATTGGTCAGTTTTTGGTGGTGAATTAAGTTTCCGTGGTATTGATGACGCTAATTGGAAGATGGATGTTTATGGTGGATTGGATGTTATTGGTTGGGATTGGTATGATGAAGATTTAAATATCTATATATGGAAGGTTGGAACCCGTGGTGGTTATGTATCGGGCGACTGGACTTTGTCAGCTATGGCAGAATATAATTATTTCAATACCGAAGCATTCAACTGGGGTGATGAAGATGAATTTGATAAGAATCATGACTGGATATTTGGTTTAGATGGTCAATATTCAATGGATAATAATTGGAACCTTACAGCTGGTGTTCGTTATCTAGTATACGAAGATTATAATGATGATAATCCAATTGTTGGAACTTTTGGTGTAAACTATAACTTTGATTCGACCAAGTTCATTGGTTTATACGCTGAAAGACAACTGAATGCTGAATCTAATGATGACAGATATAATTGGGGCGTAAAATTCGGAATTGATTTTTAATAATTAATTTTAGATTAAAAAAACCGCGGTATATAACGCGGTTTTTTTGTTTCCTTGTTTTAAAAGAGTTTAAGTAGTAAAATGCATAGTATGCCAACAGGCCAAAAAATCATAAACCAAAAGGGAATAATATGAAAAAAATAGCATTAACTTCGTTAATGGCAATGTTTGCAGTAAGCGCCGCAAGCGCAGCGGTTACGCCATACGCATCTTTGAAACTGGGGTATGCCAACATTAATAAAATAGATGTCAAGGCTTATGGCACGGAAATTGCTGAAATATCAAGACTGGACGGTTATACCGGATCAATTGCTGGCGGCGCATCTTTTGATGTTTCAACTATGGTTGGTATGCGCGGCGAATTGGAATATACTTATGCGGATACAGAAGAAAATTCATATGTTACTGATCCATTTAAAGTATCGTATAGCACAGTTATGGCGAATGCCTATGCCGATTTCGGTGATGAGGCATGGATTGTAAAACCCTATGTTGGATTGGGTGTTGGGTATTCTTTTGGGGAACTTAGTCAAAATTCCATAAGCGAAAATGTTGTTGGAATGGCATACTCGGTATCAACGGGTATTACATACGCGGTCAGTCCAAATGTTGTAATGGATCTGGGTGCAAAGTATACAATGCAAGATTTGGCATGGGACGAACATACCCAGTTAGAATTTGATACGCCAGCGTTATCATTTTTGCTGGGCGCAAGATATATGTTCTAAATATAGAAAAATATAAAACAAGCCCAAAGTTTAATCTTTGGGTTTTTTATTGCAAAAATTTTTTCAAGGTTTATAATCATCGCACAATTTGGGGCATCATCTAATGGTAGGATACCGGATTCTGATTCCGTCCATGTTGGTTCGAATCCAGCTGCCCCAACCAATTATTAAATTACCCCCGCGGGGTAATTTAATAATTGGCCGTGGGCTTTGTGGAAGACAGAACCATTGGTTCGGAGTTGCTAGTTGCTGAAAACGAGTCTGGTTAAAGACGAAGTTTGAAGCATACGAAACGAAAGGGGCCCACGCAGTGGGAATTACAATCCAGCTGCCCCAACCAAAAAAATCAATTTTCCCCAGATTTCTCTTGACAATGGGTATGATAGCCTTTATAGTGTATGCGCTTTCCGTGTAAACAAGGATAAGCAAAAAAGTACAGAGATCTGCGGTTTTTGACAGATTTATAATCACGTAAAATTACGTTGAAATAAGTCTGAACGGTGGATTTTGTATGCAAAAAGTGTTGGAAAAACAAAGAGATTTATTGATGCCTACTATCAATCAACTGATTCGGAAGCCACGCGCGAAACTCGCGAATCGCTCCAAGTCGCCAGATATGAAAGAATGTCCGCAAAAACGCGGCGTTTGTACTCGTGTTTATACTACTACTCCTAAAAAGCCTAACTCGGCTCAACGTAAGGTTGCTCGTGTTAAGTTGGCAAACGGACGCGAAGTTACAGCGTATATCCCAGGCGAAGGTCATAATTTACAAGAACACAGCGTTGTTATGATTCGTGGTGGTCGTGTAAAAGACTTGCCAGGTGTGAAATACCACATTATACGTGGTGTTTTGGATACCCAGGGTGTTAATGCAAGAAAACAAAGTCGTTCATTGTATGGTGCAAAAACAAAGAAAGCATAAGGTCATTGGACTTTATGAGTAATCCCTGAAAAGGGGTGAAGAAAAAAGGAAAAATAGATGTCAAGACGTAATAGAGCAACAAAACGTGAAATTCTGCCAGATTCCAAATACAATAATTTGGTTGTGGCCAAGGCCATCAATATCGTTATGTGGGATGGCAAAAAAGAAGTTGCTGAAAACATCGTTTATGGCGCACTGGCAAAATTGAAAAAAATCGCCAAAGACCAAAACGAGCTGACTGCATTCTTGGAAGTTATTGATGCCTTGAAGCCGGCTGTTGAAGTAAAGGGTCGCCGCGTTGGTGGTGCGACTTATCAAGTTCCAGTCGAAGTTCGCAAAGATCGTCAGCAAACATTGGCATTGCGTTGGTTAGTTGGATTTTCGCGCAAGCGCAGCGAACGTTTAATGGAAGATCGTTTGTTTGCAGAAATGCGTGACGCTTTGAACGGGCAGGGTGCCGCGTTCAAGAAAAAGATTGACACCCACAAGATGGCAGAAGCTAATAAAGCATTTGCTCATTTCCGTTGGTAAGATAAAAAAATTAGAGAAACAAGGTAAAAATTATGTCTGTTGGAAAATATGTAACTTTGGACATGTACAGAAACATCGGTATTATGGCTCATATCGATGCTGGCAAAACTACCACTTCTGAACGTATACTTTTTTACACCGGCAAGACATATAAAATTGGCGAAGTGCATGATGGCGGCGCAACTATGGACTGGATGGCCCAAGAGCAAGAGCGCGGTATTACAATTACTTCAGCCGCAACGACTTGTTTTTGGCGCGAACATCGCATCAATTTGATTGACACCCCTGGGCACGTTGACTTTACAATGGAAGTTGAACGCTCGTTGCGTGTTTTGGACGGCGCAGTCGCTGTGTTTGAATCTGTTTCTGGTGTGCAGCCACAAACTGAAACAGTATGGCGTCAGGCTGACAGATACAATGTTCCACGTATTTGCTTTATCAATAAAATGGATCGCGTTGGTGGAAACTTCTTCCGCTGCGTTGATATGATACGCGAGCGTTTGGGTTCTAACCCATTGGTCGTTAATTTCCCGATTGGTGAAGAAAATGATTTCCTTGGCGTTGTTGATGTTGTGGAAATGAAAGGAATTATTTGGGAAGATGATATGGGTAAAGATCCCATTGTTGTTGAAATTCCTGAAGAATTAAAAGCAAAAGCACAAGAACTGCACGAAAAATTGATTGAAGAAGTCGTAACTTTGGATGACGAAGTTATGGAAGCTTATATGGAAGGCAAAAAACCAGATGTAGCTACTATCAAAAAGCTTATTCGCAAAGGCACTATTACTCAGGCTTTCAATCCAATTCTGTGTGGAACTGCATTCAAGAATAAAGGTGTTCAGCCATTGCTGGATGCGATTGTAGATTATTTGCCATCCCCATTGGACATTCCGGCCATTACTGGTCATAAAATGGACGGCGAAACCGATGATGCTCGTCATCCTGATATAAATGAACCATTCAGCGCTTTGGCGTTCAAGGTTGCAAACGATCCGTTTGTTGGAAACTTGATGTTTATTCGTATTTATTCCGGAAAATTATCTTCGGGTTCATATATTTACAATTCTACACGTGATAAACGTGAACGCGTTGGACGTATGTTGTTGATGCATGCGAACACTCGTGAAGAAATCAAAGAAGCCGAAGCGGGCGACATCATCACCCTGGTCGGTATGAAAGAAACAATTACCGGTGATACTTTGTG
>CAZPLT010000006.1:0-414 GCA_964587855.1 uncultured Muribaculaceae bacterium
TGCCGCACGTTGGGTCATACACAGTATCGGTGGGTTTTGTAGATTTATCCGCACCAATAACCTTTGCCATTATTCGCGACACTTCGGCGGGGGTATAGAAATTACCCTTGCTCTTGCCAGATTCAACTGCAAAATGACCGATAAGATATTCGTATGCATCCCCCAGCAAATCATCACCATCAGCTTTATTTTTGGAAAAATCTAGTTCTGGGTTTTCAAAGATTGATATAAGATTGGTTAGACGATCAATCATTTCCTTGCCTTTACCAAGTTTATTTTCATCATTAAAGCTAACGTTATCAATCACGCCTTTTAATTCATTGCTTTCTGCCAATTTGGATAAAATCGTATCAATACCCTCACCAATATTTGGCTTCCCCTTCAATGCAATCATATCTGCAAAGCTTCCGCCCA
>CAZPLT010000006.1:424-49371 GCA_964587855.1 uncultured Muribaculaceae bacterium
ACCGGGATTTCAACAATGGCGCCCGGCTTGCCAGCATATTTATCAGATACATACCGCACGAATAGCATGGTCAGCACATAGTCTTTATACTGACTAGCATCCATGCTGCCACGGAGTTCGTCGCAAGCTTTCCATATTGCACTATATAGCTGTGATTTCTTGATTGCCATTTTATGTCCCTTTTGATGCCCACATGTTACCATATATTAAAGATAAATTCCATTTTTGATTTATTTTGTGCATGGTTCGTTAATTTGCCTTTTTATTATCCAAACCAAAGAAATCGTTGCCGCTGACTTTGATACCACAGATGGCGCGGGCGGCCGCAGACAGCGTCTTATATTCCGCCCCGTCATAGATATAACAATCGTCCGATTGAACAATTACCAGGTAATCGCGCCCTTTGTAATTTTTAAGCAATTGCGTGCCCGATTTTATCTGATATTTTGTCCGATTTGCGCGTTCGATATATTTGGCTGGATTTTGCGAATACAGGTTTAATTTTGCGATATATTTTGGGTCTATTTTACATCCCGATTTTTCACATTCTGATTTATATATTTTTGCTCGATTATTCATATTTTGCCCTTTTGGTTACATATACACTAATGCTCTGAATGCCAAGTAAATCAAGTCTTTTAATGACTTGACTTCGTCTCGAACATAATCATTACTGGGACAACCAAAGGGGTAAATCATGCAACCAATAAATTGTGCGATATATGTGCGAAAATCTACGGATCGGGGACTGGATCAACAATTCAATTCCCTGGACAACCAGGAACAAGCATGCCGGGCATACGTCGCATCCCAGGCGTTCCAAGGCTGGCAATTTGCCAAAACATACAGCGATGCCGCAATTTCTGGCGGCACGATGGCACGACCCGCATTACAAGAATTGTTGACCGATATCCGCGCCGGGCGCATTGGATGCGTTCTGGTTTATAAAATAGACCGCCTGTCGCGCAGTATTTACGACTTTAAGACCATGATGAAAGAATTTGAAAAACACAATTGCGATCTGGTCAGTATAACGCAAAGTTTTGATACTTCGTCGGCCATGGGTAAACTGACGCTGAATATGTTATTGAGTTTTGCGGAATTTGAACGCGAGGTTGCGTCCGAACGTGTCCGTGATAAAATGCGGGCAACCAAGGCCAAGGGTATGTGGATCGGTGGCGTACCACCGTTGGGATATGATATAGAATTTGGTAAACTGGTCCCGAACCAGAACGAATTGCCGATTGTTCACACGATTTTCGAGACTTATTTATCATCGCGCGGGTTTAATGATTGTTGTCATAAACTGATAGATATGGGCATTCGGCAAAAGCAATGGACAACCCGTCACGGCGTTGTGCGCGGCGGGCGTGAATTAACACCAAATGTAGTTGAACGAACATTAAAATCGGAAATTTATCTGGGGAAATTACCAAATAAATCGACAGGTGAAGTATTCGATGGTCTGCATAAGCCAATAATTGATCGTGATTTATTTAATCGGGTTCGGGATAAAATTGCCGATAACAATAATCACCCTGGGTCATCATATATGACGGGCACGGCGGTTTTACATAACAAAATCATGACCGCAGACGGCGCAGTATTTAAAAATAAAAAGGGAAATCGCGAAACCAGAAAATACCGATACTATCGCGCGAACGGCGTGTCGTTGCCAATGGGCGATATTGATAAATTGGCGGCGGACAATGTGCGTGCATTTTTGAATTCCGATATGTTGGCATTGTCGCCGGATATTCGATTGATGTTCAAACAGATTAAATTCAGGCCCGAAATCCTGCGCAAAATAATTGATAAAATCATATATCACGATCATAAAATGACGATATTTATCGGGGTTAATAATATGGAAAATTTACGGGAATTTGTGGATCCTGAATATATGAATGACACGAATGCCGCGCCTAATTTTTATATCAGCACCGATGCGCGGCACGCTGTAATTGAAACCGATGTGTACCTGCATTCGCGGTCGTGCATAAATAATCGACACGCCGGCGGTGGGGTCAGTATTATAACAAGGGATGAAAACGCCACGATTTTAATTCGTGCACTCAGCTATGGTTGGCGATATAAACGACAAATTGACGGTGGCATAGGTATAAAACAAATCGCGGTGGATGAACGACGTGACATACGTACGATTTACAAATACCTGAACCTGTGTTATCTATCACCGCGCATTATTAACGACATAATGACGGGAAAAATTCCACCGCATATAAATCTGGTCACATTAATGAACATCGCCAGTAAGTATGAAAAATTTGCGGATCAGGAACGGGAGTTTTTTAAGACTTGTCGACCATGACAACAGGAACCGTTTTCCAAAATTTATCTTTTCTGGTTTGGTATTCATAAGTTCCAAATTGTCTTATACAACCATTTTTCGGAGCACTTATTATCTGTTCATCATAATATGCTTTTCCATCATTGTTAACAATCAAAACAACTTTTCCCATATATCCATATTCGCTTTTAGTATTAGCCAGCGCCATACCTGGTTCCAAAACCTGAAAAACCTCAATAGAGCTTTTGGTAATGCATTCACCTTTTTCTTCCAGCCATGTAATGCCATTGTTTGATGTTCCAGCAAAGATTCCAATTATTAGTAAGATAACGAGCATTGTCACCATCCCACCAAGGAACAATAATACACCTTTGAATTTTTTCATTTTAAATCCTTTTAATATATCAATATTATAAATAAATTCGCTAAGGAATTCAACGCTTTTTGACCATCGGAAATCGGCGAATGTATGGAATGCCGGGATTTGTCGCAAGTCCACGCAATCCGCGGGCTTGCCGTGGTCAAAGATAATAAAAAATCCCGCAGAACTGCGGGATAATTTGATAAAAATAAAGTAATTTCAATTACTTATAAATCATGGTCGACTATAAATGAACCACAATTCCAACACCTTCGCCTTGTCATGGCATGTTATCAAAAAAATATAATCTATCGCCACTGAAAATTTCACCCCCACAAAACGCAAATTTTGCCCCTGAAAATCGGTTTAAAAAGCACTAAAAAATCCCAATCTTTCAATTGAGATTTTTTATTTGTTTTTTATTAAAAAATTAAATAAAAACAATGACTTATTCTGGTCGACTGTAAATGAGCCAAAATTCCAACACCTTCGCCTTGTCATAGCATGTTATCAAAAAAATATAATCTATTGCCACTGAAAATTATACCACCACAAAACGCAAATTTTGCCCCTGAAAATAGGTTTAAAAAGCACTAAAAAATCCCAATCTTTCGATTGAGATTTTTTATTTATTTTCTGTTAAAAAATTAAGTAAAAACAATGACTTATTCTGGTCGGGGCGACATGATTCGAACACGCGACATCTTGCTCCCAAAGCAAGCACTCTACCAGACTGAGCTACGCCCCGATAGCGAGCATTATAACACTTATTTATTAAAAATCAAATTATTTAAGTATCCTTAAGTCAGGGGAACCCATATTCAAGTATTTTTGTGATAATTCTTCAATATAATCTGGAGAATATTCATGTAAAAGCTTTATTTGATGTTGTGTCTGGGTTAATTTTTTCTGTTCGGTCACCAGTTGAGATTGATCAGTATTCAGTTTCCAAATGTTTATAATAAAGCGTTGAATACTGACATCGCCCCAGAATAAGCGTACAAACATAACACTGGCAAAAATTATACACAATACACCGATTTTGCCACGTAATCCACCACGCCAGCCAGCAACCAGAAATTGCAATAATTCTTTGATTTTCTCTTTCATGCCGACTATTATATCATAAAATGTTTAAACCAAACCAAATTTTTTCAGCCCCATTGGCGGGAATTACAGATCGTCCATATCGTTTGATTTTGCGTAAATGTGCGCCAAACGCAGCATTGGTAACAGAAATGATTTCTTGCCATTCTTTGGTTGCGGCTGCAAAAAATTGTAAAAGAAATTTTGACCGATATGATGATGAGGGCTTTGTTGGGGCACAAATTTTCGGTGCTGAACCAAAACTGATGGCCGAAGCAGCTAAAATTCTAGAAGACCAAGGCGCATCTTGGATAGATATTAATATGGGTTGTCCTGTGCCCAAGGTTGCCACCAGGGCAGGCGCAGGGGCTTTTTTAATGCGTGACCATAAATTGGCGGAACAGATAATTAATGCTGTTATAAGTGCCGTTAAAATACCTGTTTCAATCAAAACCAGACTGGGGTGGGATGCCGCTCATTTAGATAGTGCAGAGTTATTAAAAATAGCGGCGAATTCTGGAATTAAATTTGCAGCCGTTCACGGCCGCACCAGGGCACAGGGTTATGCTGGTAATGCCGATTGGAATAAAATATCTGAATTTGCAAGAATCGTTAAATTACCAATAATTTTTAATGGAGACATAAAAACATCTGCAGATGTTACAGTAGTTGAAAAATTGGGCGCATCTGGGGTTATGGTTGGTCGTGCTTTGCTTGGAAATCCATGGTTGCTGGGAGAATTATCAGATAATAAAAATCAATCTGAAAAAAATAAAGCCGATTTAATAATGGAACATTTTAATTTGATAGTTGAATATTATGGCGAAAAAGCAGGCGTACCAATGTTTCGCAAACATGCCGCGTGGTATTCAAATGGTATGAAAGATTCGACATCGTTCAGAATGCGAGTAAATCAGATTACAAATGCAAAAGAAATGGTTATAGTAATAAAAGAATTTTTTAATAATTAAAAAATGAAACATCGAAATATAAATTTTAAAAAATATTTTCTGATATTGTTTTTGGCTATGGTTTCATCTGGTTATTCAAATGCCCAAACATCTGATAATTCTGTAAATTCTTCAAAAATTAAAGTAACAGAAACCCGTAAACTGGAAACAAAAATTTTAAAACCAAGCGCCAAAGATTCTACGTATATTAAAAGGGATGCTAAATATTGTGAAGAGAATGGGATAACCCGAACCCGCAAATTTTCATACTCGTATTTTGTTTTGAATGAATTGGCAATTTATCTAGTGACATATGATTTTGATTCTGAAACGGAAAAAAGTTACAGACATGAATGGAATCATTATAAAAATTATTTATTTGGTGCTTACTTAAAACGAAAAACAGTTGAAGAAGCTTATATTATAGCTGTTTTGAACGAGATAATTTCTCGTGTATTAAGAAATGCAGAAACGCCAGCAGATTTAAAATTTTCATTAAAACAACAATTACTAAGAGAATTTTATGAGGTACTTGACCCGTATTATGAATATAAAGAAGATTTTTTGTTAAGTGCTTTACGTTTTTCTGTTGATATTGAAGAAGACACTTTGAAATATAAAGATCAATTAAAATATAGCACCCAAAAAATCATAGATGATATGTATGTTGTATATTTTGGTGAAAAGGAGATAGATTTAAAAGAATATTTATCTGAAAAAAATAGAGAGAAAATAATAAATATAATAATGAATAACAAAACGTCAAAAGAAATAATAACAATAACCAAGGCAATGTTGGGATATCAACAAATGACTGATTCAATTAATAAAATATTGATTAAAAAGTATCCAAAAAGCGCCAATATTATGGGGTTATAAAAAATCCGCCATTTGGCGGATTTTTTATGAAAAAATTAATTTTTACCATGTTGGAGCATGTTTGCCTTCTTTCAAGATAGGTTTTTCATCTTCCCAAACAGACAAACCAGTTTTGACATCGGTTAATGTCAATTGCAAATAATATTCTACACGTTCATCGTTTGCGCAGAACATACAAGAATCTGTCTTGATGTTTCTTTGCAACATTTTCCCGGTAAGTGACATATTTGGTGCAACCAAGGTTCCTTTACCAGCGACAGTTTTTTGATCATATTCATCATTGTTACGATTTGCACGAACTTGATGTGTTGTTTCATCTTCGGCAACATTTTTTTCATATTCAACTTCGGCATAACCAGTTGTTTTTGCACCTGTTGCAGATGCACTGATTGGGGATACGTTTACAGATTGCATTTCTGCTGATACAGGAATATATCCTTTGGCGGTTGTTTTCTTGTTTTGTATGCTGGTTGTTATTTGTGCACGTCCCGAGTTAATAAGAGTAGTGCGGATTTTTTTTATTAAAATATCTGTATCAAAGCGTTGCATTGTATCATTTTCAACACTGCCTATGGCAATTACAGGTTTTTTTATATCTGCAAAAGCGCCACTGGAAATCATGGATTTGGTCATGCTGTCCGCAGTTTTTTCCCAATCACGATATTCCAATTGCATAGTGTTTGACATTGATGCAACTTCTTCAGAATTTTCAGTATCTATAACTTTTGTGCCGCCGCAAGCGCACAAAGCCAAGATAAGCGTAAGACTTGCTATTTTTTTCATTTTGTTTTCTCCCTTTTTGTTTTATCTAATTTTTATTAGTTTAGTATCATTCGCGATTTGATTCAATCGGACATAAATTAAATGATTACCTGATTTTGGAACATCTATTTTGGCGATAACATTACCATTTGATTTAATAGCAATTGAATTTGAGTTTTTATTAATCCGCATAGTCCAAATTCTTTGCGGTAAAATAGCCCACGAGCGAACCTCTGCACTGGTGCTGGCAATAGAATAAATAGTCGCTGCCATTCCCATCAGTCCAGCATAATCACTGCCAGAGTTATACATACTTGCCTGCAATGCTGCTTTGGATACAGCTGATGCCCATGAACGTAATGCTTCATTAATTCTGTATTCTGAATATTCTGTCATAAATAAAGCGTCTACATTTGCTAATAATTGAGCATTATCAATTTTTGTATTATCAGTAAAGAATATTGGTTCAGAAACAGCAAGTGATATAACTTCTATACCGTTTCCAGCAATCCATGGAATATCCATTCTTTCTTCGTGTAATTTTGGTGCGAATCCAGTTTCAATAAATACCCATGCAGTATTAGTCGGGATCGAACCAGATTGTGCCAAAGCTAAATCAGTTTTTATATTGTTATTATTTGGCATCATTCCATTTGCACGTTTCAAGTAAAGTTTTGCATCTGCAAATTTTCCAGTATTCAAAAAGACCAAACCAGATAAATACATTAAAGCTGGATTCATAATATTACTGAAAGCTGCCCATCCAGAATTTTCATCATTAAGTTTTTTCATTAATTCTGTTGTTGATGTATCTTGAGCTTGAGCTTCTTTATTTGACTCAATCAGTTTTGCGTATTCCTCGCTCATCTTTTGTTGTCTGTCATAGGATTGATTTATGATTACACGTGCATTATCAAAACGTCCCTGGGCCAATGCGCACCATAATTGATAATAAGAAACAAATAAAGAATCCATCATATAAGGGCGATAACTGTTGGCAAGATTACCACCAAGTAATGCACCAGCTTCACGACCAACATCTAACCCAGTCAGATCAATATTTCTTTGGTTAAATTCTTCGTATGCTTTATCACTTGCATCAAAATTATTCATGTGAAATTGAGAATCTGCCGTCATAAGTAATTCCAGATTATCCTGGCTAGATAATTCACTTGTGCTGGTTACTTCGGCATAATTATTTAGCATATATGAATTGCGGGCTTGGTCTAAACCAGCCTCTACTCCTGCAGCACAACCATATAAAAATAAAGGAATAAGCAGAAATAATTTTTTCATGTTAAAAATGCTAGCATTAAAAAAATTATGTTGCAAGAGTTTAATATAGGTTTATAATACTCGCGATAAAAAAAGGTATTACATGACAGAAAATATTAAAACTTTAACAGCTGGTGAAATGTTGAAACACGCACGTACAAATGGTCGCCGCAAACGTGAACTGGCAACAATCGCAAAACAATTATGTATCAAAGAAGAATTTTTAGATGCTTTGGAAACAGGTAATTATAAAAAAATCCCAGAATTGATTTATACTTTGGGTTTTGCCAGAAATTATGCGATAGAATTGGAACTGGACCCCGAAGAAATTGTTAATAAAATTAAAGAAGAAATAGGCATAGTAAGCGAAGAAAACAAACTTGAAAAAGAAATCGAGGAAGAAGTTTTAAATAAAAAAATGTGTAGTTCAGAAGTTTATGAAAAAATCCGTGTTTTTATGCGCAAAAATTGGAAATGGATATCCACAATAATTGTTTCAGTAATTATTATTTTGCTTGCGATATGGGGCGTATCAAAATTCATTGCTCATCATAATGATAAAACTGAAGTAGAACAAGTTGCATTATATTCGCCAAAATTCAATTTGCCGGTTAAAGAAGAATTTGGCACAGAAAATAAAGCAACTGCGAATGTTGCTTTGCAGGCTACACAAGAATCATGGATAAAAATAGAAGATGCTCAAGGGGAAACAATGTTTTCACGTGTATTGGTTCCTGGCGAAGTTTATTATGTCCCATCTGGTAATGTAAAGGGCACATTTGGTAATGCTGGTGGAATTGATATTTGGGTAAATGGCTCTTTGGCCCCTCAGTTGGGTGCGCCACATAGCAGAAAAGTTGGCGTAGTTATGACGCCGGAAACATTGATGCCACAAATCTAATTTATAAATAATCGCGCCATTTGGCGCGATTATTTTATTACTTGTATTTTCATATTTTAGCACTATATTTCTGTGGCTATGGATACCATTAAAATTCGTGGTGCACGCGAAAATAATCTTAAAAATATAGATCTGGACATACCAAAGAACAAATTGGTGGTCTTTACCGGTGTTTCCGGCAGCGGGAAATCGTCATTGGCTTTTAATACTATTTACGCCGAAGGGCAACGTCGTTATGTTGAATCTTTGTCTTCTTATGCTCGTCAGTTTTTGGATATGCAGAAAAAGCCAGATGTTGATTTTATAGAAGGTTTATCACCAGCAATATCAATAGAACAAAAAACCACTTCTAAAAATCCACGTTCAACTGTTGGAACTGTTACAGAGATTTACGATTACTTTAGATTGTTATGGGCGCGCGTTGGTATTCCACACAGTCCCGTCACGGGATTACCAATTCAATCGCAAACTATTTCTGAAATGGTTGAATGGACAATGCGTATCCCAGCCGCGACCAAGATTTTTGTTATGGCACCATTGGTTCGCGAGCGTAAGGGAGAATACAAAAAGGAAATCGCTTTTTTGATAAAGCAGGGTTACCAGCGTGCAATTATTGACGGCGAAGTTTATGAATTACAAAACGCCCCCACATTGGATAAAAATAAAAAACATAATATCTTTGTAATTGTTGATAGATTGGCAATTAAAAACGATGAAGAAATCAGTTCCAGATTGTATTCTTCATTCGAATCATCGTTGCAATTGGTTCCGGGCAGCGTTCTGGTTCGTAGATTGGATACAAACGAAGATATTTTATATTCTCAAAATTATGCTTGTCCAGTCAGTGGATTTACTGTTCCAAAAATAGAACCACGATTATTTTCATTTAATGCACCAATTGGCGCATGTACGGAATGTGATGGATTGGGGGTACAGATGTCAATGTCTCCTGATTTGGTCGTTCCAGACCCATCAAAAAGTATTCGTGATGGTGCAATTTCCCCATGGTCACGTGGTGGAATGCTGTCGCAGTATGATCATTTATTAGAGGCGATATCACGTGCTTATAAAATTCCATTATCAAAACCTTGGCATACATTAACCGAAGAACAAAAAAATTTAATTTTATATGGAAATGGCGATAAAGATATTCATATAAATTGGAATGGTTTTCAATACGATAAGCCATACGAGGGTGTAATTCCAAATATCACAAGACGTTGGCGCGAATCTGAATCAAACTATGTCAAAGATGAACTTGGAAAATATCTGACCGAAAAACCATGTCCAATTTGTCATGGTAAACGTTTAAATATTCAGGCATTAAGTATAAAAATTGCAGGCTATGATATTGCCGATGCAACAGAATTGTCGGTTGTGAATGCTTTGGAATGGTTTCGTGAATTACCAAAAAAACTGACTCAGAAAGAAAATGATATTGCACGTGTTATTTTACGCGAAATTATTTCACGTTTGGAATTTTTGCAAAATGTTGGATTGGGTTATTTAACTTTGAATCGCAAAGCGGGAACTCTTTCGGGTGGCGAAGCACAAAGAATTCGTTTGGCTTCGCAAATCGGCAGTGGCTTATCAGGCGTATTATATGTATTAGATGAACCATCAATTGGATTGCATCAATCCGACAATGATAAATTGTTGGAGACTTTGAAAATGCTGCGCGATAAAGATAACACGGTTATTGTTGTTGAACACGACGAAGATGCAATGCGCACAGCGGATTATTTGGTGGATATTGGTCGTAATGCGGGCGAACATGGTGGAAATATTGTTGCAGCTGGAACACCAGATCAGGTTATAAAAAATAAAAATTCACTGACTGGTGAATATTTATCTGGCAAGAAAAAAATAGCAGTGCCCACTGAACGTCGCGATGGCTCAGGTGATGTTATAAAAATAAAAGGTGCACGCGAAAATAATCTTAAAAATATAAATGTGGAAATTCCATTGGGTAAATTTGTCGCATTAACTGGTGTATCGGGCAGCGGAAAATCCACATTGCTGATTGATACTTTATATCCGTCATTAATGCGCGCATTGTATAATTCTAAATTGGAATCTGGCGCACACGATATTATCAAGGGTATGGAACATATTGATAAAGTTGTTGATATTGATCAATCCCCAATTGGCAGAACTCCGCGCAGTAATCCGGCAACTTATACGGGGGTATTTACGAATATTCGCGAATTTTTTGCCCAGCTTCCTGAATCAAAAACACGTGGTTATGGCCCAGGACGATTTTCTTTTAATGTAAAGGGCGGTCGATGCGAAGCGTGCCAGGGTGATGGCTCTATAAAAATAGAAATGAATTTTCTTGCGGACGTTTATGTTGAATGTGATAAATGTCGTGGTCAAAGATATAACGAAGAAACACTGGCGGTAAAGTACAAGGGTAAATCAATCGCAGATGTTTTGAATATGAGTGTAGAAGAAGCATACAGATTCTTTATCAATGTCCCATCAATTAAAAATAAATTGGAATTATTAAAACGGGTTGGTTTGGATTATATAAAATTGGGGCAAAGCAGTTTGGAATTATCAGGCGGCGAAGCGCAACGAATAAAATTATCCAAAGAATTATCAGCACGCAGCACTGGACATACATTGTATATCTTGGATGAACCAACAACAGGTTTACACTTTGAAGATATAAAAATGTTGTTAAATGTTTTGCAAGAATTGGTAGACCAGGGTAATACGGTTGTTGTTATTGAACATAATCTGGAAGTAATAAAGACAGCAGACTGGGTAATTGATTTGGGCCCAGGGGGTGGTGATGCTGGTGGAAATATTGTTGCCGCTGGAACACCAGAACAAGTCGCAAAAAATAAAGATTCATTGACAGGCAAATATTTAAAGCGCTACCTTAAATAAGTTTTATAAAGGCAAGACAATGAAAAAATCGGTTATATTTGGACTGGCGTTGAGTTTTGGTCTGCAAAGCGTTCCAGCTCAAGCTTTCTTTAATGATTATTATAATCTTACAACGGCGCGTGGTTATGAAATAAGCAGTTCCGAAGCATTTATGGGAAACGTTGGTGATTGGTTACAATTATTAATTCCTTTGTCTGGATTGGCTTATTCAACGGCAATTGGCGATTATGAGGGTGATATGCAATGGGCCAAGGCAGTCGGTTCCACTTGGGTAACTACAGAAGCATTAAAAATAGCAACAAACGAAGAACGTCCATCACAACCTGATGATATGAGTGGCAGGACATTCCCATCTGGTCACACCAGTTTTGCTTTTTCTGGTGCGGCATATTGGCAAATGAGATATGGTTGGTATATTGGCGCACCAATGTATGCAGCTGCTGCATTTGTTGCTTATTCACGTGTTCGGGTCAAGGCTCATAACTGGCTGGATGTTTCAACAGCGGCAGCACTCGGTATTGGATTTAATTTGCTATTTACATCAAAATATCTTCCCGAAGATGTTAATGTGACCGCAATGCCAACAGATGGTGGTGCTTATATTGGTTTCAGCACTCGGTTTTAATTATTGATTTTCTTTGTTTTCTTTGTAAAATAGGCGCAAAGGATATTATATGTTTGATACTTTAACACGCAGATTATCTACGACTTTTGCAAAATTAACAGGACGTACAAAGTTAACGCCCGAAATGCTAAATGATGCTTTGGTAGAAATCCGTGTGGCATTGTTGGAAGCAGACGTGGCTTTGCCAGTTGTAAAAAAGATTATGGCAGATGTCAGTGAAAAATCCATTGGGGAAAAGATAGTTGATGGTACACGCCCAGCCGAAACAATTGCAAAAATAGTTTATGATGAATTGGTTGAGATTTTATCGTCTGATACAGCAGAAAAAGCTTTTCCACAAATAATAATGATGGTTGGTTTACAGGGGACTGGGAAAACAACCACTGCAGGCAAACTGGCATTGCATTATAAAAAGCAGGGCAAATCAGTTCTGTTGGCATCTACGGATATTTATCGTCCATCAGCGCGTGAACAATTGGAAATGTTGGCGAATCAGGTTGATGTAGATTCTGTATCTATCATTGAAAAAGAAAAACCAATCGAAATTGCAAAACGCGCTTTGCGTGAAAATAAAAATGATGTTTTGATAATTGATACCGCGGGTCGTTTGCAAATCGATGAAGCATTAATGGATGAACTGGTACAGCTTAAAAAAATTCTAAGCCCAACTGAAATATTACTGACTGTGGATGCCATGGCGGGTCAAGAATCTTTAAACGTTGCACGCACTTTTAATGAACGCATTGGTATTACTGGATTGGTTATGACCCGCGCAGATGGTGATGCGCGTGGTGGTTCTGTGTTATCAATGAAAGTTGAAACTGGCGCGCCAGTTTTATGGGTTGGAACTGGCGAAAAAATGGACGCTTTGTCGCAGTTTCATGCGGATCGTGTTGCATCGCAAATTTTGGGAATGGGCGATGTTGTATCATTGGTTGAAAAAGCCAGTGAACATATCAGCGAAAAAGACGCTGAAAATATGATGACTAAAATGTTCAGTGGTGATTTTGATTTGAATGATATGATGAAGCAAATCAAACAAATTAAAAAAATGGGCAGTATTGGTGGATTACTAAAATTGATTCCTGGGATGTCTCAGATGGCTGGTATGTTAAAGGACAAAGCAACTGACGAAGCGATAAATAAACAACTGGCAATTTTACAATCAATGACAAATGCAGAGCGTTTAAAACCAGAAGTAATATTTGCCGCAAGGAAAGAACGCATTGCACGGGGCAGTGGAACCAGTGTTCGTGATGCAGAAGCATTGTTGAAAAATTATGAAAAAATGCGGACGCAAATGCGTGCTATCTCTAAACTTGGCTCGCCCCAGCAATTGATGGAACAACTGAAAAACATGCCACAATAAAATGAATAAGAAGATTATAAATGTTTCTGGTCCAACTTATGATGAAAAGTTACAAGTGTATAAAATAGTTGTAACATTTGATATAGGCGAACCATATTGTAAAACAATAGAAGATAAAACAATTGCGCAAAACTTTGCAGATTATTATCGTGAAGAGTTAAACAACAAAACAAAATGAAAATACTAAATAAAAAAATTGCTGCGAAAAAATCAAGTGCCGCATGGTTGCAACGCCAGGCGAATGATCCATATGTGGCGCTTGCCCAGAAAGAGGGCTGGCGCGCCCGTGCAGTTTATAAACTGACAGAAATAAATGACAAGTTTAAATTTCTAAAAAATGGTCAGGTTGTTGTTGATTTGGGCGCTGCACCGGGATCTTGGTCGCAATACATTGCTATGACTTTTCCAAAATCACATGTTATTGCTATGGATTTATTGCCTATAAAACCAATCCCAGGGGTAGAATTTTACGAGGGCGATTTTACAACAGACGAAGCATTACAATGGCTGGAATCAAAAACAGAAAAGCATAATGTAGACATTGTTCTGTCTGATATGGCACCAAATACCACAGGACATCAAAAAACCGATCATTTGCGTCAAATGACTTTACTGGAATATGCTTGGGATTTTGCAAAACAAACATTAAAACCGGGTGGGGTATTTGTTGCAAAAAGTTTTACCGGCGGAACAACTGATGAATTATTACACGATATTAAAAAGTCTTTTGACAGCGTACATCATATAAAACCACCGTCCAGCCGCAAAGACAGCGTTGAAATGTTTATTGTGGGACTGGGGTTTAAAAATTAAGCACATATTTTTTCGGCGGCGCCACGGGCCAATTCATCACAACGTTCATTCATTTCTTCACCGTTATGTCCACGAACCCAGTGCCAATGAATTTTTACTTTGGTTGCCAGTTCATCTAATTCTTGCCATAATTCTTTATTTTTTACAGGCTTTTTATCAGCAGTTTTCCAACCATTTTTCTTCCAGTTTTTTATCCACAACTGCATACCATTTTTAACATATTGGCTGTCTGTATGAATTTCAACTGTATCATGATTTTTTTGCGTTGCACTTAATGCACGAATAACGGCGGTCAATTCCATTTTATTATTTGTGGTATTTTGTTCCCCGCCAGCGCGTTCAGCTGTATTTTTTCCATCGGTTGCAACAAAAGCCCAACCCCCGGGTCCGGGGTTTCCCAAACAACTTCCATCAGTCCATATTTTTATCATTGATTTGCCGTTTTCTTTTCTTCTATAATACCACAAGAGAATGAAATTCACAAATGAAGAACTTATACAAATGTCAAACGCAGCGCGATGCGGTGCGGTGCATGCTATGCGTATTGCAAACAGCGGACACTTGGGCATTGCATTGGATGCGGCAGATATTTTAACAACTATTTATGCAAATCATTTAAATATTCCAGATGATAAATTTGTTCTGTCTGCTGGTCATGGCAGTGCATTGTTGTACTCGGTATTAAAATTACGTGGCTATAATTTACCACCATTGGAATCTTTTCGCACATTTGGTGGTTTGCCGGGGCATCCAGAATATGGAATCCCAGGTGTTGCAGCAACAACTGGCCCATTGGGTCAGGGCGTTGGAAATGCCGTTGGTTTAGCATTCGCAGGAAAAATAAAAAATCAATCCAGTTTTGTATACTGTTTATGCAGCGATGGCGATTTGATGGAGGGTGTTGCCGAAGAATCTGTGGCTGTTGCTGGGATATATAAATTAAATAATTTAATTATGTTTTGGGATGACAATGGAATCAGCATAGATGGTACGGCTTTGACAGATTTGGACATTCCAATGCGTATGCGCAGCGCTGGGTGGGAAGTATTAAAAGTTGATGGTCAAAAATTCTCGGAAATTGATGCTGCAATTGAATGGGCAAAAAAATCAGCCAAGCCTACCTTTATTCAATGCAAAACTAAAATAGGGTTGGGCTGTGAATTACAGGGCACATCTGCTGCACATGGTTTAGATTTAGACCAAGAAAAATTAGCAGCGTTGGAAAATAAACTGAAAAGTCCAATTGGTGAAAACCTGTGGGCAAAATTTCCAAGAATTTATGAAAATACAGCAACCAAAGAATGTCTTTATAAAGATGTAATTCATAATTATAGTGATGCCCAAGTCATAAGTACTCGTGAATTATCCGGAAAATATTTGGAAAAGCTGTTACCCATAGAACCCAATTTAATCGGGGGCAGTGCGGATTTATCCGAAAGCACAAAAACAATGGTTCCGGGCTCACAAGAAATAACCGCTACAGACTTCAATGGGAATTTTATTCATTTTGGCGTTCGCGAACATTCAATGGCCGCGATAATGAATGGTTTGGCCCTAGGGGGACTGCGCCCGTATGGTGGAACTTTCTTAGTATTCAGTGATTATATGCGTCCAGCAATGCGATTGTCCGCTTTGATGGGATTACCGGTTATTTATGTTTTAACCCATGACAGTATTGCATTGGGGGAAGATGGTCCAACCCATCAACCAATAGAACAATTGGCTTCACTACGTTTAATGCCGAATATGAATGTATTTCGCCCATGTAACGCGGCCGAGGTTGCAGCCAGCTGGGGGATTGCTTTGGCAGAAACTGCGCGTCCATCATGCATTGTTTTATCACGGCAAAAATTCAATCAAATTGAACCACCTGTAAATGCAGAGATTTCACGTGGGGCATACGTAATTCATGAAAACGAAAAAGCAAAAATTACTTTGATTGCAACCGGGTCAGAGGTTCCGCTGGCAATAGAAGTTGCAAATAAGATTAACGCAAGGGTTATCAGTATGCCATGTGTTGAAAAATTTCGCTTGCAAGACACGGAATATAAAAATAAAATCCTTAACGGACAAGTAATTGCATTAGAAGCAGGGGCAACATCCAGTTGGTACGAATTTGCCAGCGCGGTTGTCGGTATAGATACTTTTGGGGCGTCTGGAAATGGTTCAGAAGTCTATAAATACTTCGGTTTTGATGCGGATACAATAGCACAGGAAATAATGAAGAATTTTTAATGATTCCGCAAACTTTCGTTCTTTCAGATGGTGAAGAAATTCCGCTGCTATTCGAGAGCAAGCGGGGATTACGTAATATAACCCTGCGCCCAAAAATCACACCAAAACGAGAAATTCATATTTCATTACCGCGTTGGACACCGATTGCTCAGGCTTTAATTTTTCTGGAACAAAAGCGCAAGTGGATTGAAAAGATATTTATGCGTGCACCACAAAAAATTAAAATTCAAGATGGCGATATTATTATCGTCTTTGGTCAAGAAGTTGTTGTCAGCCAAGAAAGGTTAGGGGGCAAACCAGAATTTTTTGAACGCCGTTTGCGTGATAAAATTAAAGAAATGTTTTTGGTGCGCGCCAAGGCTATTATTCGCGAAGTTCCATCAGAATTCCGTCCAACTAAAATATCTGTTCGTGATACATGCAGTCGTTGGGGCAGTTGCTCCAGCACGGGGACTATATCCCTTTCTTGGCGGTTAGCATTTGCCCCACCAGAGGTTATGCGTTATGTAATAATGCATGAATTATCACATCGCAAATATATGGATCATTCACCAGCTTTCTGGGCACAAGTTTCTAAATTACATGGCGAAGGCGTTGGACGTGCAAAGTTATGGCTGAGCAAAAATGGTGCCGAACTTCATAAATATTTTTGATTTTTATTGCAAACCTAACATTTTCAGGTATCATAAAAACTATGAAATTTCTAGATCGAGCAAAAATTAATTTAAAAGCAGGCGATGGCGGCAACGGCAGCGCTTCGTTTCGCCGTGAAAAATACATTGAATTTGGTGGTCCAAATGGCGGTGATGGGGGACGTGGTGGCGATATAATTTTTCGTTCAGTGCCAAATGTAAATACTCTAATTGATTATCGTTATAAAACAAAATTTGCTGCAAGCCGTGGTGAAAATGGTCGTGGACGTATGGAGACGGGCAAATCTGGGGATACTTTGATTTTGCCAGTACCGACGGGGACCGTTATACTTTCTGAAAACGAAGAAATTGAATATGCCGATTTAAATGCTGATGGTATGGAATATCGCGCGGTACGTGGGGGTAATGGGGGTTGGGGAAATTTACATTTTAAAAGCCCGACTAATCGCGCACCCAAGCAAGCTAACGATGGTCTGCTGGGGGAAGAACGTAATGTTATTTTACAATTAAAGCTGATTGCAGATATTGGATTGGTTGGATTTCCAAATGCGGGCAAATCAACTTTGTTGGCGGCCGTAACAGCAGCACGTCCAAAAATCGCAAATTATCCATTTACAACGCTGAATCCTCAATTGGGTGTTATGTATGCACATAATCGTGAATTCGTTCTTGTAGACTTGCCTGGACTCATCCAGGGTGCGCACATGGGCGTTGGTCTGGGGGATAAATTTTTGGGTCATGCAGAACGTACTAAAATGATTTTGCATATTATTGATGGCACCGAAGAAGATTGGAATGAACGCTATAAAGCAATCCGCCACGAAATGGATTCTTATGGTGGTGGATTAACTGATAAACCTGAAATAATAGTTATAAATAAAATGGACGCTGTTGAACCAGATGATTGGGCAGATAGAATGAAGAAATTCAAACGTGGTAAAAAGTCTGAAATAATTTCAATGTCCGCCGCTGGTCGTTTGGGAATAACTGAATTGATATCCACCGTAGAAAAAAAGTTTATAAATTAAAAATCAAAGGTTAAATTTATGCCAGAAAAAAATGATTGCTTATATGAATATTATCTTTCTTTGCCCCAACATATTATAAACAGATTTGTTTATAATGGAAAAACTATTGAAGATTTTGCTAAAAGAATTTGCCCAAATTTTAATACTGACAGCGGATTTGGTGCGGGTAAATGTATTTGCGCCGGCTGTTGGACCAAAGATGCCTTGGACTTAAAAAGCTTAATAGATCAAGAAATGGAAAAATTCAAAGCTGGATTTTGTGTATTGGGATTTATGGACAGATATGGGAATCGGATGACCGAAGATGAAAAGAATAAATTTATAAAAATTCTTAAAAATAATAAATGTCCCGCATATTCTTTAAGTTCAAAAAATCGTGGACATGATGATGCATGCGAAACAGAATATCAATTTTCTACTAAATGCTGGACGCCACAACTTGAAAAAATTAAAAAAGATGTATTAACACGCGTAAAAGGATAAAAGAAAACCGCAATTGCGGTTTTTTTATAAATATTTTAGAACTTCTTCGCGGTCGGAAAAATGAGTTTTCTCTTTACCAATAATTTGATAATCTTCGTGACCCTTGCCGGCAATAATTAAAATATCACCATCAGACAATCCATTTACCGCTGTGCGGATTGCATCAGCGCGATTTGCAATTTCAATTCCATTTTTGCATGCCGCAATAATTTGTTTGCGAATTTCCCCCGCATCTTCCATACGTGGATTATCATCTGTAATATAAATAACATCAGCCTTGGCTGCAGCAATTTCACCCATCATTGGTCGCTTGCCCGTATCGCGATTTCCGCCACACCCAAATAAAATATGCAAACGATTGCTGGTATGTTTTCGCAAAGATTCTATGATTTGTTCCAGCGATTCTGGGGTATGTGCATAATCAATAAATACTGCGCCCCCAGTTTTCGTTTTACCAACAAATTCAGCCCGACCCGCCGGTGCACGTAAGTTTTCAAAAATGCGCTCTATGGGTAAATCATCTTTGTTAATTCCCATTCCAATTACCAGACCAATTGCCATTAATGCATTATAAATTTGAAATTCGCCTATCAATGTGGCTTTTATTTGAATGATTTTGCCAAAATAATTTAATTCTATTTCCTGGCCATCTGGCAAAACACGCGCCGCCAATATTTTTATTTCCAAACCATTAAATCCAACTGAAATTAATCTAGCATTATTATGTTTTTTTATTTGTGATGAAAACTCATCATCATAATTTATTACTGCGGTTTTATAATTAAAGTCAGAAAAAAGTCGCGCCTTGGCATTAAAATAATTTTCCATAGTTTTGTGATAATCCAAATGATCGCGCGATAAATTAGAAAAACCAACCGCATCAAAATTAATATATTCCAAACGCTTTTGTTCTATTCCATGGGACGAAGCCTCTACCGCCAAATATTCAACACCATTATTCGCCAGTTTTGACATCCATTGCCGTAATTTAATTACGAATGGGGTAGTGTTCGTTCCAGACTCAATCCATTTTTCACTGATAATTCCCAAAGTTCCAATTGATGCAGCATTTTTCCCCAACATTTTTAAAATCTGAACAATAAATGAAACTATGCTGGTTTTGCCCTTGGTCCCCGTAATGGCGCAAATATGTTTCGGCGCATCAGGATAATATTCCGCGGCAATTTTTGCAGAATCTGCCGCAATATCATCCGACTTTATAACAACAATATCTTTGGGCACAGCAAGGGTTGAATCAGATGGTATTATAACCGCCGCTGCGCCATGTTCTTTTGCATCATTTAAATAATTCTGAGCGTTATCCGCAGGCATAGAAATAAACAGCCCGCCTGGCAGAACTTCGCGTGAATTATCGGTTGCATTTGTGTATTTTTTCATTAGAATATCCTTAGATGAAAAATATAGCCGAAATTTTATCAAAAATCAAAACAATTTCCACCGACAGCAGAACAGCGGGTCAGGGCGATTTATTCATCGCAATCGTTGGGGAAAAATTTGATGGGCATAACTTTGTTGCCGATGTAATTGCACGTGGCGCTGAATTTGCGATTGTATCAAAACCAATTGATAATGTGCCGACCGATAAACAAATTATTGTGCCAGATACTAAAAAAGCATATTTGGAAATTGGCGAATATATGCGGAATAAATTATCAGAATTAAAAGTTATCGCATTAACGGGCAGTGCGGGAAAAACCACAACCAAAGAAATGCTGAAACATGTATTATCAAAATTTGCAAATGTTTATGCCACTCATGCTAATTTTAATAATGACATCGGTGTTGCAAAAACTTTGTGTGAAATCCCAAGCGATGCACAAATTGCAATTGTTGAAATCGGTATGAGTCATACTGGGGAAATCGCGAACATAGTTCCCCATGTCCGACCAGACGTTGCAATAGTTACAAATATCTACCCTATGCATTTGGAAAATTTTGCAGATATTTCTGGGATTGCAAATGCCAAGGCTGAAATTTTTGCTGGATTAAAGCAGGGCGGAACGGCAATAATAAATGCAGATACTGATTGCGCAGATGTTTTGATTTCTGCCGCACCCAGCAATACAATATTGTATGGCGAAAAAGATTTAATTAATGTTTCTGAATTGGAAAATCAAACAAATGTAGTTGCGAACATAGATAGCAAAGAAATAGAATTTACTTTGCCAATGATTGGTAATCATAATGTTTATAATGCTTTATGCGTTTTGTCTGCGGTAAATAGTCTTGGGTTTGATACAGAAATAGCAGCAGCAGCATTGGCAGAATTTAGTGCTTTGCCTGGACGCGGTAAAGTCCATCATTTATCTTTGCCCAATGGGGGCAAATGGACACTGATAGACGAAAGCTATTCTGCCCAACCAGAATCATTAAAACTGGCAATTAAAAACCTGGATAGAATGCAGGCAAAACGAAAGGTTGCGGTTATCGGCAAAATGGCTGAAATAGGCGACCAATCAGAACAAATGCATCGTGAAATTGGCCAATTGATTGCGAAAACCAATATTGATTTGGTGGTTGGCGTTTGTTCAGAAACAAAAGATATTTTAAATCAATTGCCAGAAAGCATAAAACAATATTATTTTGAAAATACAGATGGTCTGGAAAACTTTCTACTGAATGAATTATTGAATGATGGCGATGTTGTTTTGATAAAGGGTAGCCACTATGGCTCTAAATTATTTGCAGTAGTAGAAAAATTATTAAAATAAAAAAACGCCCAAATGGGCATTTTTTTATTTCGCTGTGCAACTTGCAAGTTGTTGCGCTATTAACGCCTGTTCGGTATTACTTAATGTTTGAACTGGTATTGTCCAGCATCTAGATGAATCACGCAGAACAAAAACCTTTATTCCGTCTTTATATGCCTTTTGCATGTTGCTCATTTGGGCACTGGTGAAAAAAGCATTCTGAGTTGTTGGGGAATTAGATAATCCAGCCTGGACAACTTGCTTGGCAGTTGCATAATCATAAACATCAGTCATAGATTGAACATCCATCCATAAATTGCCGACAGGTTCTTCTTTGGTTGAACCATCATCTTGCTTTGGGAATGCCATTCCAACCGCCAAACTGGCCGCTACTTGTAAATTAGTTGGTGTGTCCCCAGAAATAGTATGTGTTGCAGTTTCCATTTGCATATTATCACCACAAGCCAAATTCATTTTATTTATATAACCCGCCAAAACGGAATCAACCGCGCTTTGCCAACCATCGCCTTTCTTTGATAAGTCCAGTGATACCATTTTATTTGCCCAACCCCAAATATTTGCACCAATGTTTCCAGCATTTGAAAATTTGGTCACCATTTCAGCAGATCCACCCGATACCCCAGGACCACAGAAATCAGTCAATTCGGTGGTTAAACGATTGTTTGTTTCATTCCCATAAGACAATGCGATTGAATGGCAAGATGTTGCTGCCTCTAATTCTTGACGTCTTTGTACACATAAACTGGAATTAGATTTATTTAATTGGGTTGCCATATTCATCATGGATAAATAAGACATTAATTCTTGTTGGACATAACTGGGACATAACCGAGCCGCAGTATTCATACCCTTGCCACCGGCATTGTAGCTGGTTGAAAAACTGGATAACAAAGCATCTGTATCTTTTTGTAAACACAGCAAAGCCGCATTATAAAGTTCGCTTTCAGTTGCATAATCACAATTATTTCCGCGTTGTCCAGGAACAACAGTTGTATCACCACAATAATTAGACAAACATTCATAAATTTTATTACGACAAGCGGTATCTACGTCAGGTTTAGTTACCAAATAGTATGTATTCCGTTGATTTGTGCGATAAGCATCAGCCAATCCAGAATTTCCACGATTGCTGTCATTAGTTTGAGCAGTTGTCGTGCGAGCAGTATCAACACTGGTTGTTCCAGACGATGTCATCACAGAAACAGCCCCCGCAGCGCCACTTAATAGACATAAACCGGTAAGAATCCCAAAAACTTTTTTCATATCCATTCTCTCTTTTATCTAATTTTAACAAAATTATTTGATTTTCGCAAGCATCTATTGTAACATTTTATTTATGATAAATACGAATGACCTTTTATCACAAATTAATGACGACATTAACGCCGTCAGGGGGTATCTTTGACCCTGACAGGTTAAAGACCGAAATATCTGAAATTTCCGAAACAGCAAATAATCCAAATTTATGGGACAACCCAGATAATGCACGCGAAGTTATGCAGAAAAAAGCAGGGTTGGAAAAAACTCTGAATGACTTTCTGGAATTGGAATCTGAATATGAAACTTTGGCAGAATTAAATGATTTGGAACCCGAAGATGCCGAAGTTGCAGCTGCGGCTGAAAAATTAGCGGATAAATCACATCGTGCAAAATTTATAACTTTGTTTAATGAACCAGCCGACGGGGCAGGTGCATTTTTGTTTATCCAGGCGGGGGCTGGTGGAACCGAAGCCCAAGATTGGGCGTCAATGCTGGCGCGAATGTATGCACGTTGGGCGGAAAGACATGGTTTTAAATTGGATATAATGGAAGAGCATTTGGGCGATACAGCGGGTCTGAAAAATATAACTTATCGCATCAGTGGTGATCGAGTTTACGGCTGGTTACGTAATGAAATAGGTGTGCACAGACTGGTTCGCATTTCCCCATTTGACAGCAATGCGCGCCGCCACACCAGTTTTGCCAGCGTGGATGTCTGGCCAGATATTGATGATTCAGTCGAAATAGAAATCAATGATAAAGACTTGCGAATTGATACTTTTCGTGCCCAGGGTGCGGGTGGTCAACATGTTAATAAAACTGACAGCGCGGTTCGTATTACCCATTTACCAACAAATACAGTTGTGCAGTGCCAGAATGAACGCAGTCAATTGCAGAATAAAGAATTCGCAATGAAAATGTTACGCTCGAAATTATACGAATTAGAAATGCAGAAAAAAGCCGCCGAAGCGGATGCAGCAAAAGCCGCGCAAAAGAAAATAGAGTGGGGCAGCCAAATCCGCAGTTACGTCCTGCAACCGTATCAGTTGGTCAAAGATTTACGAACTGGACTGGAAAACACAAACCCCAACGCCGTTCTGGACGGTGACCTGGATGACTTTATGCTGGCAATGTTGCAAAAGTAATATTACCTATCGCCTTTGTGGGTTATAAGCATCTAAAAGAATATAAGAAATAATAAGCGCACACTCATAAAATTTGAGTGAATCATATTGAGCAATCATAAAAGCCAATATCATTTGGTTATTAAAGTTTGCTAAACGTAAAGTAAAAAAACTTCTATTTTTCATAATATAAACTTGGTGCACCCAGCAGGAGTCGCTCGCTGGATACTTTGTATCCGCTGTGCGGCAATCGTAACGATTTGTATTCGCAAAGCTTTCCAAATCTACTTCTTGTCGAACCTTGGTTCTCATCCGTGGGTCACATGCAAAAAATAAAATTACCCGATGGGTCATTTGATTTTTTGGTGCACCCAGCAGGATTCGAACCTGCAATCTCCGCCTTCGGAGGGCGATGCTCTATCCAGTTAAGCCATGGGTGCAATATCCATCAATTATAAACGAACTTTCCCAAAAATCAATTTAATTACTAAATAATACCTATTGAAACAAAGATAATATTTGTTCTATAATTTTATTAATAGGAAGGGAGTAAAAAATGAAAAAAGAAAATAACGCACTTATGGGAATTGCTATTATTGCTTATATAATCGTTGGGATTGTTCAATTTGTTGCTATGATTGGCGGATTATCAGATTGGATTGGGAGTACCTTTATAGCGATACTTATAAGTTTTATTCTTGGGTGGATACCAATAATAGGAACGATCGCTGGAATTTATCATTCAGTAAATTCTTGGGACTGGAATATATTTGCATCTATTTTATTCTTTTGCTTCCCACTAGTCCTTGCAATTATAGGCGGAATCGGGGCAACAATTATTGAAAAAATTAAAAAATTGGACAGCAACGAATGAACAAACAAAACTTTCTTATAATTGCCTGTATATTACTTGGTATTGCATTACTTCCTTTGCCTTATGGGTATTATCAATTTTTAAGATTGGGGATTTGTGGATTATCCATTTGGTTATTAGTAAGTGATTATAATAAAACTGAAAATTTATCTATTGGACTTATTATTACAGCTATTGCATATAACCCAATTTTCAGAATACATTTTGATAAAGGAATTTGGTCGGTAATAAATATTATTACTTTGATTTATTTTATTTCACTTATTAAAAAATACAAAAAGGATTAAAAATGAGCAAAAAAATTAATAAACTTTGGATTATAATTTTATTATTTGTTAGTATATTTAGTATTGGATTTTTTTATTACTCCACTTTTTATAAACCTAAACAAAAAAAAGAAACCTTTATAAAAAACCTTTATTATGACGTCTTTATTAGTGATGAACAAGTTTATGATTGGTGTCATAATGAATTAATAAAACCTGGCCAAACAGTATCATTATCAGAAATAATTAAGAGTGATTATACTTGTAAATGCGTTGTTGATGAAAATAAAAAATCTTTTATAAAAACTATTTCCGATAAAGAATTAAAAGAAGATATAGAAAATGGTATAGAAAATTTAATAAACATGCCTTTAGATTTAAAAATTCAAATGGTTAATATATTTATACCTATTTGTTATGGAGAAGTAGAAGATAAAGGTTTAGAATATTTTGAAAAAAAATATAAAGGAAAATAAAATGAAAAAACAAAAAACTAATATAAACTTTCCAATCATAAGATTTATTATAGGTGGACTTTTAGGTGGGTTTATCGCATATCTTCAACTTATAGGAAAGTCGTCACAATATATAACGCCACCTTTTTATTATTTTATACTATTTTTGGGTGTTGCTTTAATAATTGGTTTTATCCCCATGTTCATAGCTTTTAATTATGACAAGAAGCATAAAGAAGGTATAAGTTGGTTAGCATTCTGTGCTATGTTTTTACCCCTCGGCATAATTCTCGCTGTTTCAAGTTTAATTTGGGCCATATGTGATAAGCCTAATATTACTAGCAAAACTAAAAATACAAAAAGTAAATAATAACCATTTGCAATCTGAATATTGTGTTGCTAGGATTTATCCAGTAATAACCGATAGAGATTCACATGAAAAAATTGGGTCTTATCTTTATCGCGCTGGCACTGACCGCGTGCAACAGCATTTACATCAAACCAGGTGCTACGCTGGATAAAAGCCAGACTTTCTTTGCTGATCGTGGTGGATACGCAATGCAACGCAGTATCAAAGAAAAGATGGAAGAACGCGGATATAAAGTAGTAGTGGGCAAGGCAACAAATAATCGTGTAATAAATAACGACACCCAAAATATAAATATGGATATCAGCGATATTATGAATGCCAGATATGTTGTAAAGGTATCTGAACGTCGTGAATTCTTTGGATGGTTCTGGTGTCCGTTTAATGGGTTTTGGTGGTGGAACTTTAACGTATCAATTGCCGATCAAAAAACTGGCGAAGAATTGATGTCTTGGCGTGGACGCGGTTGTGCAAACAGCAGTTTACGAAAACTGGATAATGTTTTGGACGAACTTGAAGAACAAAAATAAAGATTTTATTTATGATGTAAAAATAGACCTGCATGGTTTTACAACTATGCAGGCATTTAATCATGTGCTGGGCACTATTGAAAATTCGTATAAAGCAGGGCAACGTAATCTGGTTTTTATTACGGGCATTGGTAATCCAATACTGGGAAGGGGGCTTATCCGTGCGGAATTTCCAACATATATTGATCACCCATCAGTGCGTGATATGATTTTGGACGTGAAATATGAAACTGGGAAATACTTGGTTAAACTGCGTAAAAATAAAAATGCAGCATAAATGCAGCAAAAACTGGCGGAGCGTATAGGACTCGAACCTATGGACCGCTAAACACGGTCACAGATTAGCAATCTGCTGCATTACCACTCTGCCAACGCTCCGGCGGGGCTCATTATTACTCAGACTTGTCACAAAATCAAGCAGAAATTAAACATCAAAATCATATTTGCTAATCGCACTTGCGATTGCCGATACTAATTTATCCTGGTGGAAACCGGTATTTAATAATTTTTCTTCAACTATATTGGAAAGATGTCCCAATTCCACCAGTGCACCGGGAATTGTAGAACGCAAAACAGCAAATGGTGCCTGGCGCATTGATGCACCCGGCATCTGGGTTATACCACCCTGTTTAAATTTTCTTGAGACGCCGTCCGCAAATTCCACGGACATTTCAGATACAGCATGTTGCTGCAAAGCTGAAAGAGCATTTCTTATATCTGGTTCAAATTTAGCAAACCCGTCAACCTCTATCTTGTCTGCGGCATTTTCAGCCTCGGCTAATTTTTGAGCCTCTTCGTCAGATGCTTTTTTTGACAGGGTATAAACCGAATAACCCTTTACTTTTCTGCTGGGGTTTGCATTTGCATGCAAAGATATAAATAAATCGGCATGATGTTTTTCAGCAATTCCAGCCCTGGTATCCAAATTCAAGAAAATATCACGATCCCGAGTCAACAAAACTTTATATCCATTACCATTAAGCTTTTTTTGTAGTTTTTTCGCAACAGATAAAACAATATTTTTTTCTTTTATACCGGATTTTCCAATGCAGCCTGGATCACGGCCACCATGACCAGCATCAATAACTATGACCGGGGCATGTGATTTCTTTTCAGTTTTAGAATCTGATTCTGTGGTTTCACTTTTTGTATCTGTATCAGCGGTAAAATCCAATACCAAGCGATATCCACTATCACCATTTGGTTCTAAAATCATAATTTGATTTTTTGGAATACTGGTAACAGATTTATTTAAATCTGCAACAACCTGTAATCTATCTCCTAATTGATTTTGCCGAATATTTTTAACCAAAGTGCCCGATGCCAGTATGGGTTTAATACTGGTATCACCAGCAGTATTAGATATATTTACGGCGATCCGATCTGGGGATGATAAAAAATCAAGGTTGTAACTGGGACGATTGTCAGTTTCTATGACCAGTCTGGTTTTCCCACCTGGCTGAACCCCAGTGCGCAAAGAACGCAAAGAATTTTTAGATGCAAAAGCAATGCGTGGTATAAATGTTATTGCCAACGCGCCAATGCCCGTTACTTTTAAAATGGTTCTTCTAGATACTTTCACGTCATAAATTATATCAAAAAAAATCCCCATATTAAAGGGGGATTTTTTACATTTCTATATATTCACAGAAACCTTCGGATGTATCGCATTTATTTAATGCACTTTCCGCTATAAAATTCCCCTTGGGGTGCAAACAAGCCGGACAGATTTCTGGGGCTTCATTGCCAATATGCCAATTACCACAATTTGTGCAACGCCACATAATAGTTTTATCTTGTTTGAACAAAGTATCGTTTTCAAGTGCATCTATCAAAGCACGATAACGTGCTTCGTGATAACGTTCGGCCATACCAATATGACGCAGAGTTTCGGCAATACCATCAAATCCTTCTTCGACGGCAATTTGTGCGAATTCTGGATACATTTCTGTATTTTCAAAATGTTCGCCAAAAGCTGCAGATTGCAAATTTTCCAATGTTGTGCCAACTTTACCAGCTGGGAAAGCCGCAGTAATTTCCAACTCGCCGCCTTCTAGCATATTGAACAAGCAACTTGCATGTTCTTTTTCTTGATTAGCAGTTTCTTCAAAAATACGTGCAATTGCCTCAAATCCTTCTTTTTTCGCCTTGGACGCAAAAAAAGTATAGCGATTACGTGCCTGGGATTCACCAGCAAACGCCGTCATTATATTTTTTTCGGTCTTGGAACCTTTTAATGAAGCCATATTATTCTCCTTTTTTTTGTAATTGAATTGTATCAGATAAATGAATAATAACAAAGTGGAATTTTTATAAACAAAGTAACAAATCAGAATTTCTGCTTGATTTTAAAATCAGAGTATTATATATTAAGTGCCGCTTGGCTGGGTAGCTCAGTTGGTAGAGCAAGGGACTGAAAATCCCTGTGTCGGCGGTTCGATTCCGTCCCCAGCCACCAAAAAAATTTAAACGGCATTTTTGCCGTTTTCTAATTTATCCTGCCAGTGGGGACAAAGTATCAAATATTTTCATTAAATCACGGGCATCACGGCCAGCGGCAGATTCCAGTTTTGGGTCAGATTCCAGCAATTCCAATGCTTTTCTTTGGGCCAGTTTGAATAAGTCACGATGTTCACGATAATCCACAAAATGATAAGGTATCCAGCCAGATTGCTTTTGCCCCAGCAATTCACCCGCACCGCGCATCATCAAATCTTGTTCGGCTATTAAAAATCCATCTTCGGTTTCGGTCAAAACATCCAGTCTTTTTGTTCCATTTTCGGTTAAATAATCCGCATGCAATAAAATGCAATATGATTGTGCGCTGCCGCGTCCAACGCGTCCGCGTAATTGATGCAGTGCAGACAAGCCAAACTTTTCTGCATTTTCAATTATCATAATCGTTGCTGATGGGACGTCTATTCCAACCTCAATCACACTTGTTGCGACCAGTAATTTTATTGCGCCTTTTGGATTTGCAAATTCTGCCATAACTTTATCGCGCTGCTTTTTATCCATTTGACCATGAACCAAGCCAACTGCATCACCAAAAGTTTGTTTTAAAAATTCGTACCGCGTTTCAGCCGCCGCAAAATCGGATTCTTCGGATTCAACAACCAATGGGCAAACCCAAAATACTTTTGCGCCTTCGTTAATTTGCGCGCGCAAGCGTTGCACCAATGCGGGAATTCGATTAACGGGCAGGGCAGATGTTTTTATAGGTAAACGACCAACTGGCTTTTGCGCGATAACAGAAATATCCATATCGCCATAAATCGTCATCGACAGAGTTCGCGGAATTGGTGTTGCAGATAATGCCAATAAATCTGGATTATGTCCCTTGGCAGATAATGCGGTGCGTTGTGCCACACCAAAGCGATGTTGTTCGTCTATGATTACCAGTGCCAAATCTTTGTATTCTACGGCTTCTTGGAACAGCGCATGCGTGCCAATGATAATCTTTGTCCGACCAGAGCGAATTGAAATCAATTTTTCTTTCTGCGCAGCACCTTTATCACGACCAGTTAAAATATCGCAAACGATTCCCAATTCATCACAAATTGGTTTTATTTTTGAAAAGTGTTGCTGTGCCAATGTATCAGTTGGTGCCATAAATGCCGTTTGTAATTTGCATTCTGCCGCATTCAATGCCGCCGCCAATGCAACGATAGTTTTTCCACTGCCAACATCCCCCTGAACCAATCTCATCATCGGTTCTGGGCGTGCCATATCTGATTCTATTTCTTCAATTGCTTTGTTTTGCGCATCAGTCAATTTAAATGGCAGTGACGCATAAAGTTTCGCACGTAATTTTCCATCGCCCACAATACTGCGTCCAACTATACCACGTTTACGACGTGCACGTGTCAATCCAATTGCAACCTGGTGCGCCAATAATTCCGCATACGCTGCAACAGCAACATTTTTATTTGTTGGTAATAAATCATCATTAGATTTTGCAAAATGAATTGCATGCAGTGCGTCAAAAAATTCACGTGTTCCTGTTTTTTGAATTGTATCCAGTTTTGCAAAAATAGTATCGCGAGCATTTGCCATTACTCGCTGGGTCAATCCCGCACTGATTGGGTAAATCGCCTGGAATTCTGGAATCTTAAATTGATTTTCTGGTTTTTCTATAAAGTCTGGATGATTTATTGTTGCGCCACTTCTATCGTTAAATTCCAGTTTTCCACTTATTATTCGCCATTCGCCAATTGGTAATTTTTCCAGCCAAGCATCTAAAAAACTGCTGCCAAAAAATTGCAAAGTCAAAACTCCACCCAATTTATCACGACAAACAACCCCTGTTGGGCTGCGTCTGCCATTACGAAACATACCGCCCTTTTTATGGGATTCTATGCGTACAGGAATTGTGATTATTTCATCAGGCTTTGCCCCAATTACGGATTCAGATACAGCACGCGGACGAATATATCGTGGTGTATGTAATAAAAAGTCTAATACCCGACGCCCACCCAATAATTCCTCCAGCCGGGCCGCCAAGACGGGCCCTATACCCTTGATAAATTGCAGGTCGGTATTTAGAAAATCAACCAGTTCATTATTCATATAATTATTATAATTTGATTTTTTTGATAAAACAATCTATAATTGAATTATGAATTTCAAAGTTTTAAATTTTGCTGCTTTTATTTGTTGCCCTTTGGGCTGCTAATTTACTATACTTTTCTTAACACAATTATTTCACACATATTTACAAAAGGCATAAAGACATGCAAATTAAACTTTATAATACAATGACCAGAAAAATAGAAGAATTCAAACCATTGGTTCCGGGCCAGGTCAGCTTTTACTCATGCGGCCCAACGGTTTATTGGGATCAGCATTTGGGCAATATGCGAACATTTATCAGCAATGATTTAATTAAACGTATGTTTATGGCAAATGGGTTCAAGGTTACACACGTAATGAATTTTACCGATGTTGGACACTTGGTTGGTGACGAAGACGAAGACGGCGGAGAAGGCAAGAAAGATAAAGGTACAGACAAGATGCAAAAAGCTGCGGTCCGCGAAAATAAGTCTGTATGGGACATTGCAAAAAGATATATAAATTCTGTTGTATCAGATATGAATGATTTAAATATTATCCAACCTACTTATACCCCGCGTGCAACTGATTACATAGCCGAACAAATAGATTTGATTAAAAAATTACAAGATTTGGGCTATGCTTATGTAATTCCGGGCAAGGGTGTTTATTACGACACTGCAAAATTCGCCGATTATGGCGAATTATCTGGTCAAAAAACATCTAATCAACGTGGCGGTAACAGGATTTCTGACGAAGGTAAGCATAATCCTGCAGACTTTGTTTTATGGGCGTTTTTACCAGATAATGCTAAAAACGAAATGATTTGGGACAGCCCATGGGGCAGGGGTTTCCCAGGCTGGCATATTGAATGCAGCGCAATGAGTATGAAATTGTTAGGAAATCATTTTGACATACACACCGCAGCCCAAGAACATATAAATATTCACCACACCAATGAAATTGCGCAAAGCGAACCCGTCACTGGAAAGCCATGGGTAAATTATTGGGTGCATTTTGGTTGGCTGATGGCAAGTGCAGATGCCAAATTGTCTAAATCTGCTGGTGATGCCCTGACCGTGCCATATATTAAATCCAAAGGTTATGATCCAATGGCTTTTCGCTATATGATGTTGTTGGGACACTATCGCAGTCCATTGGAATTTTCTTGGGATGCATTAGATGCAGCAGCAACTAGCTATAAAAACATTATTAAAAAGGTTGCTGGGGTTATTACCGATGCGAATGAGCAAGTATCTAAAACAAACGCAAGTGATGTTTGGCGCGATAAAATGCTGGAGGATGTATCTGATAACCTGAAAACCGCAACTGCTATCGTAGACTTCCAAGAAATGTTAAAAGATGATACTCTGACCGCCGGGGAAAAGATGGTTGTTATCCAGTTTGCCGATGACTTGCTGGGGCTGCAATTTATCGATCGCGCAAAAAAATTATTAACGGAAGAAGCCGCGCCAATTCCAGCCGAAGTTCAAAAACTGGCGGACGACCGCATCGCGGCCAAGGCAGCGAAAGATTGGGTATTGGCGGATAAGATTCGCGCCCAGGTCGAAGATATGGGTTGGCTGATTCAGGATTCTAAAGAAGGAATGAAAATCGTCAAAAAGTAAAATAAAAAAACCGCCCATCTCGGGCGGTTTTATATTTTGAAATTATCCATCCATACTTGTTTTAAATCTGCGGAAAATTCTGGTCCCTGGGTCAAAATAGATATTGGTTTTACAAAAAAGTCCTGTGTATTTTCTATAACATCTGGAATGGTCAAACTATCTCTTTCTTTGGCATTCGCATAAAAATCATATAAAACACCATATTGACGATAAAACCCCAAAAGTCTATCTCGTCTTGCACCCGCGGATTCTAACCAATCTGCATCGCTTAATTTTGATTGGACTGCTCCGATTTCAAATTCTTCTTTAGTTATTTGTCTTTTATTTAAAATTTCTGCTGAAACACGAGCACAAATTGAGACTATTTTTTCCAAATTTTCTGGCGCGCTGCTGCAATTTATATTGTTAACTGATATTTTTTCATTACCAAAATTTCCAATATTTATGCCATAAACCAGACCATTTTTATTTCGAACTTCGTCATGCAATCTGCGCGATAAAGCACCCTCAAATCTGCCAACACATTTTTGTTTAAATCTATTTTCTAGCACTTGTGGCCAAATATCTTCAAAACAAATATTCATCATAACTTGTTTTTGCTCTGGTTTCAAATTATGTGCAATAGATGGAATAATTTTTGCATCCGAATTACTGGATACATCAAATGATGGCAACCAGGCAAATAATTCTTCTAGTTGTGCTAATAAAGCATCTATATTTTCAATTTTTCCAGATATTCCTATTGCTGTATTTTTTGCAGAAATTCTTTTATTTTTATAATCCAGTAATTGTTCACGTGTAAATGATTGTATATTTTCCACTATCCCCAGGGTCCTGTGTTCATAACCAGAACCGGCAAATATATTTTGAACCTTGAAATAAAAAAAGTTTCTTTCTTTATCATCTAAAGAACGGCGAAGCTCGTCTAAAATGACTGACTTTTCATTTTCTATTACTTTTTCATCAAATAAAGAATTTTTAAATAAATCTGATATTAATTCAGCCAAAACATATAAATTTTCAGAAAGAATTCTGCCATAAATTTGCATACTAAGGTTACCAGTACTGGCATTTATCTTGCCACCTTTACTTTCAATATAATCTTTGATTTCTTTTGGGGATGGATGCTTTGGTGTTCCCTTCATAAAAATATGTTCCATAAAATGGGTTATTCCCAACTCGGATTCGGACTCATCCCGACCGCCAGTTTGTATAGCCAAAGCCATAGAAGTGGTGGCTATATCCATCGGATCCAGAATAACCGCCATACCATTAGAAAGGTAATGTAATGATGGTGTATAATTCATTTACTCTTCCAAGAAGCTACGCAGTTTGCGGGCACGTGTTGGGTGCTTTAACTTGTTCAACGCTTTCTGTTCAATCTGACGTATGCGTTCGCGTGTAACACCGATATATTCACCGACTTCTTCCAGTGTGCTGGTTTTATTCGTGCTCATACCGAATCTTTGACGCAGAACCGTTTCTTCTTTGGGATCCAGTTCAGATAAAATCTGGGTAACAATTTTACGCAAATTCTTTTGCGCCGCCGAAGTAAATGGATTCTTGGCGGTTTCATCTGGAATGATTTCAATACGGCTGCTGTCGTCTTCGCTGCCTACTGGCGCCTCTAATGAAACAGGGCGCAAGTTAACCTTTAATGCTTTATGTATCTTTTCAACTGGCAGATAAATAATTTTTGATAATTCTTCTGCTGTTGGTTGACGCCCATTTTTATGCATAAATTGGCGGCTGGCCTTTTGTATTTTATGGATATTATCAATCATATGTACAGGGATACGTATAGTACGTGCTTGGTCAGCAATACTGCGTGAAATACCCTGTTGAATCCAATTAGTAGCATAAGTTGAAAATTTATTTCCCAAACGATAATCAAATTTATCAACTGCTTTCATCAAGCCGATATTTCCATCTTGAACCAAGTCAGAAAAATCCAATCCCAAACCACGTGGAGAAGAACGTTTTGCAAACTTGATTACCAAACGCAAGTTAGCCTCGATCATTTCGTGCTTTGCACGTGCGGCTTCTTGTTGACCACGACGAACCAAATCAACAACTTTTTTATATTCCGATGTTGGTTGACCTGTTTCAATTGCGACTTTCAGAATTTCTTCTTGAATTTTCAAAATATCTTTTTCATGTTTGGTTGCAAATTTTTGCCAGGCGGGCAATTTGCTTTTCATCAATTTTTTTGCCCAATTTTTGTTTAATTCATTACCCGCATATTCTTCCAAGAAATCTTCACGTTTGATTTTTGCACCGACTGCTAAACGCATTAATTTGCCTTCGAGTCCCATTAGTAAAGCAGTACGAGATGTCAATTTTTCCAAAATTTCTGCAATACGATCATCGTTCAATCTAATCTTGCTGACATATTCAAACAAATCCAATCTTGCTTTTGCGTATTTCTTTTCCAACGCTTCGTCTGGTTTTGCAGATTTAACTAAATTTTCCATACGTTGTTTTTGCAATTTTTCTAGATTACTAAATATACGTTTAATTTTGGCAAATACTTCCACCAACATTGGCATCAAAGATTCTTCCATCATTGGAATAGGAACGCCCGAGCTGCTGCGCGAAGATTCATCTTTGGCTGGTTGATCTGGATTTTCTTCTTCATCTTCTTCTTCGGAATCGCCCAGAGTATCATCCAAATCGTCATCTTCTAATTCTTCGATATTTTCAATACCTTTGCTTTTCAAAGCATCAGATAATTCGGCCAATTTTTTTTGTTCTGCATCAGATGAATACATTACTTCTAAATTCACAATATAACGAAGTTTAATTTCATCATTCAATAATTGTTGGTACCAATCCAACATAGCACTAATTGTCATTGGACTTTCGCATAAACCATAAACCATTAATCTGGATGCGGCCTCGATACGTTGGGCAATAGCAACTTCACCTGGTGCGGTCAACAGTTGAACTGTTCCGATAGATTTCAGATATGATTGAACTGAATCCTGAACCCCCAGAGTAAGCCCGCCAGTAGTACTGCGTTCTAATTGTTTTGCGTAATGTTCGTAATCTTCATCGCCAGCATAAACTTGTTCAGTGTCAGCATTTAATAAATCCCTTGATTTATCACGCGGACCAGAATCTTCTTCGGTGTCTTCATAGTTACCATCATTATCCAAAAATACGGACGATTCTAAAACGTCTAGCGCCAAATCCTGCTGAAAAAAAGATAATAATTCATCTTTTTCTGTATCTTCAATTTCATCTGCATTAACAGCAGTATCAAAATCTACCTTTGATAAAAAACCTGCTGCAGCTGAAGACTCTGCCAATTTTCGCAAATTTTCCGGTAACGATTCAATCAGAAATTTAGTTGCTTGGTCTATTGGTTTTGGCATTAAGAAACCTTCGGTTGTATTATTACAATTTGTAATTAAAACAACCACCTGTTTAAGTGGTTATAATGATTATAAATTGTGTTAATTTTTCTTCGCTTTTTCTGCTTTTTCAACTGCTTCTCGCAAAGCGCTTTCAGATACCAAACCCAAAACAATTGGACTTTGTATTTGAATAGCAGAATAGCTTTTATGAGTTTTATTACGAATTGACGCAACAGTTGGGTTTGTGCTGCGCATTAAACGTGCAACCTGACCATCGGTTAATTCTGGATAATTTTTCAAAATCCATAAAATCCCACCAGAACGATTTTGACGGTGAATTTGTGGAGTATAGCCAACACCCTTTTTATTCTGTTTCTTTTGAGCTTCTACAATATGTTGGCGCAATGTTAAGCGAGCAGATGGATCTGCCTCACATTGTTCAATATCTTCACGTGTTAATTGACCCTGTAATATGGGGTTCAAACCCTGAACCTTGCTGCGTTCGGCATCGGCAATTGTTTTTACTTCTAATTCATGTAAACCACAAAAATCTGCAATTTGTTCGAATGATAAAGCAGTATTTTCTATTAACCACAAAGCGGTTGATTTTGGCATATACGGATAATTCATGGAAAACCTTTTTTATTTAGCTTGCTGAATATAATTCATTTTTACTGATTTTTCAAGTGGAAAAAGCAAATTAAATCATTGGCAGTGGTGGCAGTTCCTGACCTTCATCAGATTCTGAAATATGAACCCCTATATTTTGCAATTTTTTAACCATTTCTGGATACCCACGCAGGGCATAAGTTGGGGTTCTGATAACGCTGTGCCCATTTGCCATGGCCGCACACATAACCAATCCAAATGTCCCGCGCAAATCCATACCAGCCGCTTCGGCAGAATGAATTTCTGACGGCGCTATACGCGCATCCAATGCACGTTCCATAAAATATTTCATTTTTACTTGGGTCCATTTACAGCGCAGCCCAAATTTTTCCATTTCTGGGAAATGCGCGTCTCGGTCTGGCCATATTGGATCTATCATCCGAGAATTGGTGGCCGCAGTGGCAAAAACAGGTGACCATATTTGAAACATATCAGTTTCTTTGCCCGGAACAGGCGAAGCAATAAACGATTGCCCATTAAAATCTTTTAAATCTGTAAAATCAAATTCCATGCTGTCTGGATTTATAACCACTCGTTTTTGACCGGCGATTTCCAACACAGAATTTAACCAAGGCGTACAAATTTTTGCATCAGTTCCTGTTAATTTAATCTTGCCGCGCGTTGCAAATGCCAACAAAGCATAGGAACCCGTTTCCATTCTATCGGGCATTATTTGAAAAGTTCCACCATTCAAAAGTTTACCAACCCCGCGCGACATGATTGCCGTACAGCCAGTACCACGAAATCTGGCGCCCATTTTATTTAATATTTTCAACAAATGAATAATTTCATATTCTTGGGCAGCATTGTAAATAAATTTTTCTTGGTGCCACGTTGCTGAACTTAATAACCAACTGAGAGTAGCGCCATGAGAAATTAACGAAGTTGAAAATATTGGAAGCAGTTCATCAGATTGTTTTTCTGGCAGAATAAATTCTAATTCATCAATTTCTTCTTTGATTTTCGCATCAAAAATATTTTCTATCAATTCCAGTTGAAAATTAAATTTACGATTACCAAAAGAACATCCGTCTGGAAGTTTCACATATAAAGAATCAAATTCTTTTGTTATTGAAAACCGCGCGAGCAGGGCGCCCCATAAATAATAACTGGCGCGAAATTTATACGCTTCTTGTGATAAAATATTTGATGTTATTTTTTTCGCATGAATTTCCATACGACCAGATTCTGGATTAAAACGAACATCAACGCCCAATTCTAATAAAATTTTACCCATATCAAGAACATCAGAAATATGTGGCACATTTTCTAAAACAACCAATTGATCGGTTAAAACTGCAGCCGCCATAGCACCCAGAACTTCGTTCTTTGCACCGGAAATATGAACCTGACCAGAAACAGGCGTACCACCATCAATTGTTAAAAATTCTGGGATAAAAAACCGGGTCATAAATTAGCCTTTAATGCTAAATACATTTGCCCCAAATCGGTTTTTAGCAAAGTTGCGGAAACCATATCCTTGTTATCTGTTTGTTCTGCGCCCGCCATCATCTTGGCAAAGCCTCGAACAAATTGAGTTGCTTGACTGCGGAATACAGCATCATTTTTGAACAATGCTTTAATTCTACGCTTGTCCGCTGCACCCAGCATTTTTGCAAACCACTTGGAAAATATAGTTTTATCACCAGCTTGATATTTATTCCATACCGCTGCTGGAATTTCCGCACCTGCTGCACGGGTTAAGTCCACAGACAATTCATGTAATTTTTCCATTATGCCTTCGGAATATTTTATAAAATCGCTGCTGACTATCTTTGCTTTGCTGCCCGCTGTTTGTTCTGGGGTTCTGGAAACTGCTGCCATTGGCGTTGACGCACGTGTTTCAACCATTTGACGATTTAATGTCTGCATAGTATCAGTTGCTTTGGCATAATCGGATAACAAATCTATCATCTGCTGACGTGATTGCCCCGATAAGTGTTCCAACTTTAACGAAGAATCCGCAATCCCTGTAATTGAGTTTTCAACTTCTTTTGCCAATTCCCGCATTTTTTCATCCAATGATGCAATTTCACCAGATAATTGAGCAGTCATTTCCGCCGAGCCACGGGTTAAATCGGGCAGGGATGTATAATACTTTTCTATCAGTTCTGATAATGGTCGCAATTGTTCCGCCGTTTCGGTTGATACCCTGACCAATTCTTGGGATTGACCGGTTAATTGAGAATGTGCCGCATTCATCTCTATCAGTGTTTGACGTACACCTTCGGTCATTGCACGAACAGAATCTGAAAATGCACCAGCCGCAGTTTTGGTATCCGCCAAAGTAGTTGTTGCAACACCATGGACCGTGGTTAATTCGCCAACTATTCCAGTTGCAAAATCGCGAATTTCTATTTGGAATTTTCCAGACAGCCCCGCAACTTCATTGGCTATGGTTTTTATAAAGCCTTCGGTCGCGCGGGACGTTTCCATTAAATTCTCGGCCGCAGATGCCAAACCTTTTTCTTGCTTTTCAATAGATGCCTCGGCCAAACGGATTTGACTGCCGACCGCGTTTGCTGTACCAGTTAAATTGTTCAACTGAGATGCTAACAACTTCTTAGACTGATTTGTAAATGCGTCCATTTTTTCTAATTGTTTACCCAGCAATTTATCATTATTCGTCATCAAGTCTTCATAATCTGCCACTTCTTTTTTAACATCTGCAAAACCTGTGGCAACTGAACTTGATAACTCGGATAATTTCTTTTGCATTGCCTCAGATTCCACAACCATAGAGTTCATATGGCTGGTATTATTTTCGATATCTGACACCAGTTGGTTCGACAGTGTTTTTCCAGATTCTATCCAGTTTTCTATATGTCCCTGTAAAACGCGAGCGTGTTCGGTTGCTTCATTAGAAACAGAATCAACTCTGTTTAATAACTCGTTGATACGGCTTTGAAACTTTTCACATACAGAATCAACCTCGGCCCATTCGCGAGAGGTTACAATTTGCTGAAATCCCTCGGCTGTATTTTCAAGACGTCCCGACATTTGGGCTATCTTTTTAACTGCATCCTCTGACAATTCCACTAACGCTGAATTTCTTTGACCTAATTCTTTTTCCAATTCGGCTGCCTTGGAAATTTGGTTGGACAAAGTATCTTGGATTGATTTGAACGAAGATTCTATCTTTGCAACTTCATCCGCCATTACTATGTGCAAAACACGGGCGGCATCCTGAATCTTTGCCCGTTCAGGCTTGGTCAAAAACAACAGCATTGATTCCATTGCTTTTTGTGATTTGCGCGATACAAAAAACAAAGCAATAGCAACAATAATAGCTAAAGCCCCCGCAATTCCCGCACCGATAAAAATAATATTTGAACTTTCCACTTTTTTCTCCCCAATTATCGCTTTGTAAGCATAGTAAAATTTCCAAACCCAAGTCTAGTTAAATAATATAAAGTTTTCTTATAAATCTCCGGTTAATCTGTTTGCGCGATAGTTTTCAATTACTTTACGCGATGGCGCAAAAATTTTTGCCGGCAATTTATCTAAAGAAAACCATTCCCACCGAACAATTTCTTCGGGTTCCATTGTTTTTACTTCGCCATCCCACTTTGTTGCTAAAAATCCCAAAGTTATAAAATGTGCTGAATCCCCATATTTATCATTAGTGATAGAGGCTATTTTTGCATCAATTAAATCTAAATCTGTTTCTTCTTTTAATTCACGTGCAGCACCAGATAATAAATCATCACCAAATTCAAATTTTCCACCTGGCATTGTCCATGTTCCTTCGCCATGTAATTCACTGCTGGCTTTTGCTGCATCATCATTACGTAGTCCCAACAATACTCGGCCATCTTTGTCCATTACCATAATGCCCATTCCGGCACGGGTAACACGTGGTTTTTCTGACATGATTAGACTCCTTGAATTCCTGATAAATTTATACTACAATCAAAGTAATCAAAGCAATATAAAAATGGCGAAAAAACAAGAATTATCCCCAGAACAAAAAACGGCATCCGACCCAAGCCTGAACGTATGGGTCCAGGCCAATGCAGGAACGGGGAAAACCAGTGTTCTGGTTCAACGATTATTGCGTATTTTATTTCGTGATTCTGATTTATCTGGCGGCATACTTTGCTTAACCTATACTAATGCTGGGGCATCTGAAATGCGTAACAGAATTTTGGGGGCTTTGCGCGAATGGGCAATGGCAGATGATGAAACACTTCGTGAAATATTGATTGGCGTTTCATACAATTCAAAACCAACCGATAAAGACATAAAACATGCCCGTAAAATCTTTTACACTTACATAGACAATCCAGATATTTTGAAAATAAAAACTATACATGGCTTTTGCGAGGAAATATTACGCAGATTCCCGATAGAGGCGGGGATATCCCCGGCTTGGAAACTGGTATCTGACGCAGATCAACGACGTTTATTGCATGATGCATTTGAAAAACTAGTAAATTCCCGCGCATCTGGGACCGTTTTGGCCGCCTTTGGTCATATAGTGGGGCGTGTATCCGAACATTCTTTGGATGAACTGATGGATATTCTGACCAGCCAATATAAACAGTTTTTCGAAGTTGAAAACATTGATAAGTATAGACAACAATTCATTGATACAACTAAAAAATATTTAGAATTAGATAATGCTATCCAAACCGAAATCTTGCCACAAAACCTACAAAAAATAGTCGAAATTACGGAAAACGAAGTAAATGCATCGAAAAAGCTGGTAAAATACTTGATTAATATTGTTAATTTAACAAAACAATATATTGATAAATCTATAAAATTTGAAGATTATAAAAAAGCATATTTAACAGCTGAAAATACCAAAATTGTCCATATATCCAAGAAAGACTATCTGATTGCCGAACAGGACAGGGTTTATGAACTGGCACAACGTGATATTAACCAACAAATATACCAAGATACTGTTGCCTTATTTGATTTATCCTTTGCATTTGCAAATACTTATAAAGAATTAAAAAATACCAGAAATCTGATGGATTTTGATGATTTAATTCTTTATACCAAACGGTTGTTTGCTAATCCATCTAATATGGGGTGGGTATTATCTCAACTTGACTTATCCTTACATCATATTTTGGTGGACGAAGCCCAAGATACAGCGCCCCAACAATGGGACATATTAAAAGCGTTAAGCACCGACTTTTTTACTGATGGGGACAAAGAAAATCCGCATTCTTTATTCGTTGTCGGCGATACCAAGCAATCTATATATGGATTCCAAGGCGCAGATCCAAATGCTTTTTCCACGTCCAGGGCAGAAATTGATGCACAGATAAAAAATAATTTAAGAACAATCCAAGAAATCCCATTGGCACAAAGTTTCCGAAGTTCCGCACCAATATTAAATTCTGTTGATTATTTCTTTAATAACTTGGATGGATTTGCAAATAATAATCACAAAGTTTTTCGTGACACAGCACGTGGTCGATTGGAATTAAAAGCTCTTGTAAAATCCGATGAAACAAATACTATTGCACGTCGGGAATATATAAAAACAATTGCCAATAAAATTGAATTTTTAATTAAAAATGGTGCTATACCCAGTGATATTATGGTTTTGGTGCAACGTCGTGCACCATTTGCTGCACCTTTGATTAATGAATTAAAAAAACGAAGCATTTCGGTTGCTGGTAGCGACAGAATTATCTTGCCGCAGTTTCCAGCAATAATAGACCTTATGAATTTAACACGCTGGTGCATTGACACATCAGATAATTATGCGCTTGCTTGCACACTAAAAAGTCCATTATTCCGTTTTTCAGAAAATGATTTGTATTCTGTATGCAATAATCGTGGTAAAGATGTCAGTGTTTACGAAATGTTACAAACAAAATACCCAGAAATTTATGCCGTATTAGAACAAATGTGCGATTGGGCACAAACATTGGCTCCATATTCATTCTTTATGAAGATTTTAAATACCAATCGTGAAAAAATAATAGCTGCATTGGGTAATCAAATTATAGAACCATTGGAAGAGTTCTTAACAATCTGTCTATCTTATGAAAGAACACAAAGCGGTACATTAAAACACTTCTTGAAATGGTTTATTGATGGTGGCAGCGAAATTAAACGCGAACTAAACGCGAATGATGGCGTTCGTATCGCAACTGTTCACAGTAGCAAGGGTTTAGAAGCACCAACAGTATTTTTAATTGATACTATTAGAACACCAGATGATAAACATGATAAAGTTATTTCAATTGAAAATAATTGCTGGCTTTGGTCACCTCGCAGCAATAATTCAAAAAAATGGGAAATTGCTGTAAATGCTGATATGGATAAAAAAATGGCGGAATATTGGCGATTACTTTATGTTGCAATGACACGTGCGCGCGATAATTTATATATTTATGGATTTGATACTCATAAAAATCCGCCAGAAAATTCATGGCATAATAAACTTTGGGAAATTATGCAATCCATGCCGGGCGCAGTTATTAATAATGAAAAAATATTGGTCTCAAATGAATAAAACTATGGCTGAATTTTTAGCAGAAAAATCGCGCGAAAAAATTGCAACTGATCGCGGCACAGATATTCATCGTCATCTGCAATTTTTAAAACTTGAAGATGATAATGAAATTGCAAAGAAAATAAAATCTAATCCAAAATTGGCAAAATTTTGGGGTCAGGGCAGTCGCGCCGAAGCTCCAATTGCCGGAACAATAAATGGCAAGTTTTACAGCAAACGGATAGATAGATTAATCATTATAAACGATGAAATCCTATTTCTAGATTATAAAACTGATACAAACCGAGCCAGACGTGATGAATACGAAAAAACTATGAAAATTTATACCATGCTGTTGCACGCTGCATTTCCAAAACATAAAGTTACTGGATTTATCCTGTGGCTTAACAACTGGGACTTGGAAAAAGTCGTTGAATCATAAGGGTTATTTATTTTATAATATCCACATGCTTACAAACCTACATATTTCTAATATCGTTTTAATTGATAAACTGAATATAGAATTCAGTCATGGATTAAACGTTTTAACTGGTGAAACCGGTGCAGGTAAATCTATTTTACTGGACGCGCTGGCATTATCACTGGGCGCACGCAGTGATACAGGCTTGGTTCGTCACGGATGCGAAAATGCACAAGTAATTGCAGAGTTTAATTGCCCAAATAATTTGGAAATTTTAACCGAGCAGGGCATAGAAAATGACGGAACAATAATTTTACGTCGTGCACTTGGTTCAGATGGTAAAAGCCGCGCATGGGTTAATGATGTTCCCGTCAGTATCAAGATACTAAAACAAATTGGCGATGAGCTTTGTGAAATTCATGGCCAATTCGAGAACCATTCTTTGCTGGATCCAACAACACACATAATTGCATTAGATGAATTCGGCGGATACGATTTATCACAATTAAAAAGTGCCTATACCGCTATGCATTCTGCGGAAAACCAATTAAAAGAATTGCAAAAATTATTAGCACGCAGTGCATCAGAACGCGAATTTTTAGAACATAACGTCAAAGAATTATTCGCACTAAATCCATTACCTGGTGAAGAGGAAGAACTGGCAACCAGACGTGCCCAATTAATGGATGCTGAAAAAAATTCTGCGATTTTAAGTGATGCAAATGCTGCTGTTCGTGGATTGGACGAAAAAATATTTAATGTCGCGCATATTCTGGAACGAATCAAAACTGATCCAAATCCTTATTCTGGTCAAATTGATGCGCTTTATAATATTGCAGAAATTGCTGCGGATGTTGAAAGTAAAATATCACCAATAGAAACCGATACAGAATCATTGGAAAACATCGAAGCACGTCTTTTTGCTATCCGTGCAGTCGCCAGAAAACATAAAATTATGGCAGATGAGTTACCAGAAAAATTGCGCGAAATGACCGAGCAATTAAATGCTATTGATAATTCTGATGCCGAGCTTAAAAAAGCTGAAACTATTGCAAAACAGCGCAAATATGAGTACGAAAAGGTTGCATCTACAATTACCAAGGAACGGATTGCCGCATCCGTGAAATTGAGCAATGCTATCGTAAATGAGTTTCCAGACTTAAAATTAGCTCATGCTGATTTCAAAGTTGAAATTACACCAACAACACCATCATCAAATGGTAGTGACGAAGTTATCTTTATGATAAAAACAAATCCAGGCACCCCATTTGCACCATTGAATAAAATTGCAAGTGGTGGTGAATTGGCACGATTAATGTTAGCGTTGCGTGTAGTATTAATAAATAAATTTGGCGCAAAGATTTTTGTATTTGATGAAGTAGATACAGGTATCAGCGGTGCAACCGCCAGCGCGGTTGGGGCAAGACTATCTAGACTCGCAAAAAATAACCAAGCTTTGGTAATTACTCATTCCGCCCAAGTTGCCGGATTTGCTGACTCACACTATTTAATACAAAAAAATTCAACAAAAGACACCACTACTACTAATGTTTCAAAAATAGAAGACGATAAACGTATAAATGAAATTGCAAGAATTATAAGTGGCGATAAAATTACATCAGAATCAATTGCTACTGCAAAAACTTTGATAAAAAATTAAACTTCTACAACACCATCACTAAATTCTATTTTCGCGGGACGCTTGAAATCAGATGCACGACCAATAATTTTATCTCCACTGCGAACCATTGCAAATCCGCGGTTTAAAACGTTTTTATAACTGAGCGAATTTAACATTTGTTCAAAATGAGAAACAGATTGATGCATTTTAGAAATTTTATTCACATACAATATTCCCAAAGTGCGAGAAGTATCATCCAGACGCTGTTGCTGTTCCATAATTAATTGCCGCGGACTTTTTATTACGATTGATTCTATACGAGCACGTGCATTTAATAATTTTGATGAAAAATTAGAATGCAATCTGTGCCAAATTGTTTCTATTTCTTGAATTAATGAAATTTTGGTCGGAACAACTATTTCTGCCGCACCCGTGGGGGTCGGCGCACGGACATCAGCGGCAAAATCAATCAGCATCCAATCTGGTTCATGCCCCACACCAGATACGACAGGGATTTTAGATTCTGCAACTGCACGAACAACAATTTCTTCGGAAAAAGGCAATAAATCTTCTAGTGATCCACCACCACGCGCAACGATTATTACATCAACATTATTTTTATCGTTAAAGTATTTTACTCCGGCTGCAACTTCGGTCGCGGCGGTCGTGCCCTGAACCGTTGCGGGGTACAATAAAACTTTCACAGGGAAACGCTCGCGCAGGCGATTACAAATATCTTGAAATGCGGCGCCAGTTGGACTGGTCACAATTCCAATTACCGATGGGAACCGGGGCAAAGTCTTTTTACGCGATGCGTCAAATAATCCCTGGGCCGCTAATTTTTGTTTGCGCTCTTCCAGCATTTTCAAAATTGCGCCCACGCCCGCCATTTCTATTTCAGAAACAATAATTTGATAATTGCTGCGCGCGGGATAGGTTGTAAATTTGCCAGTTACGATGACCTCTAACCCATCAGCCAATTGAAAAGGCAGGGGCGTTCCACGCCAAATAATCGCGTTTATTGCGGCACCGGCATCTTTGACGGTCATATAAACATGTCCGCTGGATGCCCGGGTAATTTGGGACAACTCACCACGAATACGAATTTGTGAAAAAGCGGTTTCCACAACGCCTTTTAATAAAGCGGACGCGTCAGACACGCTAAAAATCATATCTGGCTGAACAAGAGGCTCTGGCTTTTGCATATTTATCTATCTATTTTTATTCCTATGGCATCAGCGAAACGATACGCAATTTCATAATCTTTCGGATTTTCTATTACTTTAGTTCCCATATCATACGGAATATCTATACCAACATGTTTATATTGGTCAAATGTTAAATCAAAAACAAGCTTTGTCGGCTTATGAACTAAATAATGATGGGGACCAAAAGTCCATATATCATTAATATAATACAAATCAAATTTGCAATCTGGCATAAGCTTTTCATATGCATAAGAAATTTTACAAAAAGCATCGGAATCATAGGTAAGAGCTTTCATATCTTCGCCTAAATCCGGATAAAATACCGCATGTTTAACTTCTGGAAGTTTAAAACTATCACGAAACAAAAGAACAAAATTCTTTGCCTTTACACGTGCCAACTTTTCCAAATTAAAGCCATCAATTTGTTTGATTAATTTTTTTGTAGCGGCTTCATAAAATTTTTCTTTTTCGGGAAGCATAATTTACCATTTTAACATATTAAAATAATCTGTCAAATATCAAAGTTCGGTCAATGGCCAGCGGGGGCGGGGCGCAATTGGTTTGGAAACTATGCGACCGTCTAAATAATTTTCAATTCCGGCCCATGCAATCATTGCGCCGTTATCTGTGCATAAATTTAATGGTGGCGCGGCAAATTCCATATCTGCATTATGGGCTAATTTTTCAATCGCGGCACGTATTGCCAAATTTTTTGCAACACCACCTGCAACAACAATTGTTTTTGGCGCGACAGCGATAACCCTTGAATCATTCAAAGCATTTTGCAATCTGTTTATAATGCAATCCACCACCGCTGCTTGGAACGAAGCACAAACATTATTTATAAATTCTTCATTTAATTCTTTGGCATTTGTTATTTGTGTTCTGACGGATGTTTTTATACCACTGAAAGAAAAATCACACCCAGGCTTATCACACAAAGGCCGTGGAAACTTAAATGCATTTTTATTTCCTAGTTTTGCACGTTCATCAACAATTGGGCCGCCTGGATAACCCAGCCCCAACATTTTTGATACTTTATCAAATGCTTCGCCTGCGCTGTCGTCCAATGTTTGTCCGATTATTTCATAATCGCCAACACCGCGTGCCAACAAAATTTGTGAATGCCCGCCAGATGCCAACATTAATAAATAAGGGAAAGGAACATTATTCGTAAGGCGCGGCACCAGTGCATGCCCTTCTAGATGATTTACCGCAACCAATGGTTTGCCCGTTGCTTGTGCCAAACCAGTTGCAAATTCCCAACCAATTAAAACACCACCTATAAGACCGGGGCCAGCCGTTGCAGCAATAATATCAATATCATAAATTGTTTTCCCAGCATCAGATAAAGTTTTTTGAACAACTTCATCAATCGCCAAAATATGTGCGCGCGCCGCCAATTCTGGCACAACACCGCCATATTTTTGATGTTCGGGGATTTGAGAATAAATTATATGAGATAAAATTTCACGTTCAGTGCTGACAATTGCCGCACTGGTTTCATCACAAGATGATTCAATGCCCAGACAAAGTAATTCTTTATTCTTCATTATTATTACTGCGAAGCTCTATGCCAACTGAACACAATGATGCTGCATCAACAACTTTTACATTGCCAGAGTCCGACATTGATGCCATTTTGGTTATACATGCAACCATCATATCTGTATTTTCTTTGGTCCCAGTAAGAATTTCAACCGCTGCAGAACGGCGTGTATCAGATGCGGATAACCATGCCCGCAAATTTCCTTCTTCCAGGTTACTTTGCGATTTCATAGCAATAAAAAATACCGATGCTGATAACACCAGTGCTAAAATCCCAACAACTAATTTTAAATTAGATTTTATAATTTTCATTTTTTATCCCTTTATTCACAACGCAATAACCATAAATCATAGTCAGCATCTTGTAATGGATTATCACCTGGTTCATTTCTATCCATCCATCCACTAAAAACACGTTCCCCAGTTTTTTCAATTTCCGCAAACATATAAAAATTTTCAGCAGTATAAGGTGCAGTTTGTTTACAAGCACGAACACGAACAGATAATTTTTCAATCAGTGATATTTTACCAACTGGCAAAGATATAGTTTGTGCTTTGCCCGCTGCTTTATTCATAACACGTACAATCGCGGTATCTTTATTTACAAATTCATCCGTTGCATTATCATCAGCGAATGAATTTATTGATAAAAACAATCCGCAATGAACAGCAAACAATAACGCATTTATTTTCATAAAATATTTATTTGTTTTTTTCATTTGTTTGCTATTCATCACTTTTAAAATTATTTTTCGCTTTTTTCAGCAGCTGTCGCAGCTAAATCTTCAACGATACGAGCTTTCTTTCCAGATAAGTTACGTAAGAAGAATAATTTTGCACGATGCACTTTACCAATACGAACTTTTTCTATTTTTTCAATAGCTGGTGAATACAGTGGGAATTTACGTTCAACACCAACACCATAAGATTCTTTACGAACTGTAAAAGATGCATTGCCATCGCGAGCAATTACTACACCTTCGAATACCTGAGTACGGAATTTATCACCATCTTTAATTTTAACATATACTTTCAAAGTATCACCAGATTTAAAGTTAGGTATATTTTTGTTAGCTGCTAATTTTTCAATTTGTTTTTTTTCAATTTTTTTAATTATGTTCATTTCTATTTTTCCTTTACTAGATCCGGACGACGTTCTTTTGTTATGTCATCCGATTTGGTTTCCCGCCATCTTTTTATATTGCCGTGATGACCGGACAACAGGACTTCTGGGACATCTTGTCC
>CAZPLT010000007.1:0-44847 GCA_964587855.1 uncultured Muribaculaceae bacterium
GTTCTAACTGCCACAGAACACAGGTGCTTTTTTGTGTACAGAAAAAAGGATAAGACATGCAAATATGGGAAATAGGGATATTGGCTTTTATGCTAATTATTATTGTAGGACTTTTTTACTTGATTTATAAGTATGAAAAAAGTTGCAGATATAAAACAGCAACAGCTCTTAAAAAACTTGGTTTATTTCAACAAGAAGTATCTTTAACAGAAGCTGTTTATAAATTTTTCCTGAAAACCTTTGATTATAAAACAAGAGCATCAATGTCAGAATATTGGTGGATTGTATTATGTATAAGTTTACCATTATATATAATTTCTATAATAAATTATAATGTTTCAGTATTTTTTTGGTTAATACTTTTATTACCAAAACTATCTTTACATGTAAGACGATTCAAAGATGTAAATATATCACCAGTTATTTCGATGGCTATTTTTATAATATTACCAGTAGTCCGTGAAATTGGAGCTGCTAATTTTGATGGAGGATGGGTTCTATGGTTTTTATTACTCGGTATGATCGCATTTTCAATTAATTTATGGGTTGTATTCAGAGCATCTGACCCATATAAAAATAGATTTGGCGAAGTGCCAAACGTTAAGAAATTAAGTGCCAGTAAATCTGTTACAAAAACAAAAACGAACTTTTTACAAAAAATATATTTTAATGTATTCAAAAATATAGGAAATATTAGATTGTTATTGATTTTAGGATGTTTGTTTGGAGGGATAAGTTTATTTAATGAATTGGATACTTATTATTTTCAGATCTGGAATTTGTTGTGGGTTGTGTTTTGGTTTTACTTACCATTTATTATTGTCTTACCAATAAAATTCATAATTGATGGTTATAAAAAAGATAAAAAGGATAAAAAATGAAAAATATATTTAATAAACTTTTTTCAATATATAAACGAAAAGCCAATCGATTTTTGATGATTTCAATCTGTTCTGTGTTTGCAGGAATAAGCGTGGTTTGGGTTACAATATCAATAGCTGTAAATTATCAACCAAGCGAATCAATTACATTACAAGATTATTACTATGGTAGAGACGCTGGTAAATATGGTAACTATGGGGATCCGCAAACCGATAAAAATGAAATGATTACACGAAAAGCCGTTGCTGCTCTTTTGGGGTATGGGTTTGATACGGCCGATGGTTTTATTGCGGATTATTCTTATTCATTAAAAAATGATATAGATTGTTTTTGTAATATAAAATACCAAAAAGAGATAAATAAAAAATTTGATTTTCATAAATGTTCGGGAGCAAGTAAAATATTCACAGAGAAAAATGCAGAAAAAGTTTGTGAGAATTACAAATCCAATAAATATCAAATAGTATTTCAAAAGAATGCGGAACTTAACTTTGTAAATTACTTGTGGGTTATATTTTGGTTCTTTTTTCCTTACTTAATTGTATTTCCAATTAAGAAGATTCGTGACTGGTATGTTGAGCTTGATAAATAACAAAAACAATAAAGGATAGAAGATGAAAATAACTGAATTTTTAGATGAATCTTTGGGCTGGATCATGGTTGTTTTAGGAATTGTATATTGCTTATATTGGTTTTTGGGCGGCTCATATGATAATAGAAAGGTTGAATGTAAAAAACAACATGAAGGAATTGAAACAAACTATAACCTTTTTACTGGATGTTGGTATTGGAGTGACATACAGAAAAAAATGATTAATAAAGATGAGGAGTCGACTTCTACTATTGACATGGATAAGTTAAATAAGGCTTCAGGTGTATCTAATAATGATTGGGAAAAATATAAAGATAAAACCGGTGGAATGCATTATTAAGGAATAAAGTTATTTTAATGTATCTTTACTATTATGTTTAAAAATAAGTTCTCCCTTATTTTTTTCCAAACTCCTGTTTTGATGCACGATATTTAACACTGATTTCTTGTTTAGTTAGTATACCATGCTCCGTAAATCTTGTTTGTAATGGGCTTTCTCCAACCATTTCCATAAATAATCTTGCTGCCTGAATATTACCATTCACTGCATTAGATGCTATTTTATAAACAATAGATTCCATAACACTTGGATTATTTATACCATATTTGTATACTTGTTTAGGTTCTAAATTCACGCCCGGCAAAAATATGTTTTATATCTTGCAAAAGTTGAGTTCTAGTAGATAGCTCTCATTTCTTCTAATAGTTCAATTGCCTGATCAGCCAGAGGTACAGTTTGAGGTTCGTTATTTTTTGTATCAGCTATATAAATAACCTTGTGGTCAAAATCCACATCGTCCCAACTGATAGCCAGCATATTGCCACGACGTTGTCCACAATAAAGGGATAATAAAACATATCCATTGGACGGTTTGGAATCATGAAACTTTCTTGGCCCTGATGAAAAAATGCAAATTTAAAGTAATAGAATCCCAAGATCCAGATGACAAGGTTGGAAACGGGTTTACAGTTATTTTGAAAAAATAAAGCGCCCCAAACGGCGCTTTTTATATACTTGAAATAAATTATTTACAACAACAAGAACAATTAAAAGAAGTATGTTCAAAAAACCATTCAATAATTTCTTTTTCAGATGGGACGCCACCAACGAATACTATTTTATCATCAATAACAACCGCTGGTGTTGTCATAACCCCATATTTAAGTAACTCAGAAATATCTTCGTTTTTTGTAACGTTCGCATCAAATTCATTCGTTTTAACTATATTGTTAATTAATTCAAATGTTTTTTTGCAATTAGGACATCCTGTCCCCAGTACAATAACTTGTTTCATAATTTATCCTTTTTTTATAATGCGTTTAAAATGTATCCCGTGATAATAAATGCGGTCAGCAAGAATGCGATAAATACCCCCAGCAATTTATAACTGAATACCTTTTTCAACATTATCATTTCTGGTAACGAGATTGCGGTCAAACTCATCAGCATAACCAATGCTGTACCAATGGGAACCCCCTTCATTAACAAAACTTGAATAATTGGGACAACTCCCGCGTGACTGGCATATAATGGTATCCCGATAACGGATGCAAATGGAACCGCCCAAGCATTTCCTGCACCCAGATAGCGAATAAAAAATTCCTGGGGAACAAAACCATGCATGAACGAACCAATTATCAATCCCAGAATAATATAAATCCAAAGAGATTTTATCGTTTGCAGTGCAAAATTATTTGCGTATTTTATTAGTATTGTTGCTTTATCACGGACAGATTTGCATTTGCAAACATCAGGTTTTTTAATGTCAATTTTGATTGATAAAAATCGTGCCAGATTAAATTTATCCGCCAGCCATCCGGCGATAACGGCAATTATCGCACCAGTTAAAACATAAATTGATGCAACATATAAACCCGCCCCGGGCATACCAATCAGCATAATTGTTGCGATTTCACTGATAAGTGGTGACGCAACCAAAAACGCAGCTGCAACGCCGAATGGCACGCCAGCCGCCAAAAATCCCATGAACAGCGGTATAGAAGAACAAGAACAAAATGGAGTAATCATTCCCAAAAATACAGCAATAATATAACCATACCATTTTGTTTTTTCGGATAAATAATCGCGAACTTTTTCAGGTGATAGTTGAGAACGGAATAAAGAAATTACAAATATCAGAATATAAATCAAAGCGAATATCTTTGTGGAATCTTCGATAAAAAAATGTACGGCCGCCCCCAGGGCAGAGTCCAAGGATAGCCCCAACCAAGAAATACATAAATCCGCAAATTTTGTAAATATACTTAACATCGTTAAATAAAAGCCTACTAAAAATTTTAATACCGTGGCAATGGAAAACTTGATTTTACAGAAATAGTGTGGCAGAATGCATGGGTATGAAAACGATGAACTTCATTTTTTCCGCTTTTTCATGGCGCTCCCGCGCCTAACTTTCCTTATTGCGCTATAAATTTGCGCTTTTATTTTTCAATCAATTAATCTAACATTTGTTAAAATGGAGTTATAACAATGTCCAAAGATATTATCTTGACCGGCGACCGACCAACGGGAAATTTACACATAGGCCACTATGTGGGCTCTTTGCGTCGCCGTGTAGAATTACAAAACAGTGGAAAATACGAAATTTTTATAATGATTGCCGATGCCCAGGCCTTGACCGACAACGCCGACAATCCACAGAAAGTTCATGAAAATGTTTTACAGGTTGCGCTGGATTATTTGGCGGTTGGATTGGATCCAACCAAATCGACTATATTCATTCAATCCGAAATTGCTGAATTGACCGAGCTGACTTTCTATTATATGAACTTGGTAACGCTGGCACGTTTGCAACGCAATCCAACCGTTAAAACGGAAATTGTAAATAATCGTGAAAAATTTGGCACATCAGTACCTGTTGGATTTTTAACATATCCAATTTCCCAGGCTGCAGACATTACGGCATTTAATGCAAGTGTTGTTCCAGTTGGGGAAGACCAATTACCAGTAATAGAACAGACCCAAGAAATCGTGCAAAAATTTAATTCTTTGTATGGTGAAACACTGACAATGCCAAAAGGTTTAGTCCCAGATTTGGCCGCTGCTGCGCGGTTGCCAGGAATTGATGGCAATTCAAAAATGGGAAAATCGCTGAATAATGCTATTCATTTAAAAGACAGCGCGGATGAAATCGCGGCCAAGGTTAAAACCATGTTCACCGACCCAAAACATTTAAGGGTAGAAGACCCAGGGCATACAAAAAACAATCCTGTCTTTACTTATCTGTCTGTATTTGCAAATCCTGAACACTTTGAGGAGTTTTTGCCAGAATATAAAAACTATGCTGAATTGGCGGCGCATTATGAACGTGGCGGTTTGGGCGATGTTCGGGTTAAAAAATTCCTGAATGATGTTTTGCAAACGACATTGGCACCAATTCGTGCGCGACGCGAAGAATTCGCAAAAGACCCCGCAGCGGTAATGGAAATGTTACGCACCGGAACAATCCGGGCCCGGGCGGTTGCAGCGGCAACCACGGCGCGCGTTAAAAAAGCCATGGGGTTGAATTATTTTGAATGATGGTATTATAATACCACTATGATTTTTCTTGACTTTTTGGGACTTGCGGGGCATAATTGTCCCGCTTTTTAATAAAAGGTTAGAAAAATGCAATTAACAAAATCAACTAAATCGCTGAAAGCGAGCGAGTTGCAAGCAGACTGGTATCTGATTGATGCCACAAATGTCACGCTTGGACGCTTGGCGGCATATGTCGCAACGCTTTTGCGCGGAAAAAACAAACCAACATGGACCCCAAATATGGATTGTGGCGATCATGTTATCATTATCAACGCTGACAAAGTCGCTTTGTCTGGTAATAAAGCTGCTGGTGAAAAATTTTATTGGCATACAACTTGGACCGGCGGAATCAAAGAACGCACACTGGGTCAAATGCGTGCGGAAAAACCAGAACAATTCGTATTTAATGCCGTAAAACGTATGATGGGACGTCGCACAGCGGTTGCTTTGGCGGATAAACGTCTGACAAAATTACACGTCTATGCGGGTGCTGAACATAAACATGCCGCTCAAAATCCAAAAGTAATAGATTTTGCAAACATGAACAGAAAAAATAAAAGGGGCGAATAATGGCAGAAGTTAAAAAAACAGCAACGGCCGCAAAAAAAGCAGCCCCTGTGAAAAAAGAAACAGCAACCAAGGCAGCTCCAAAAACAGCGCCAAAAGCAAACGCGGTTAAAAAAGCCGAAGTTGCAGTTGCAAAATTAAATGGTGCAACATATGCAACCGGCAAACGCAAAGACAGCATTGCTCGTGTTTATATGATTCCGGGCAAGGGTAACATTGTTATCAATGGCAAACCAATTGCTGAATATTTCCGCCGCCCAGTTTTGCAAATGATTATTGCCCAACCATTTGGTGTTACAAAACGTGATGGACAATATGACGTTGTTGCAATGTGTATGGGTGGTGGTTTGTCTGGTCAGGCCGGTGCCGTAAAACACGGAATTTCCAAGGCATTAAACACACGTGAACCTGATCTGCGTCCAGCATTAAAAGCTGCTGGATTCTTGACACGCGATAGTCGTGTTGTTGAACGTAAGCATTATGGATTCCATAAAGCACGTCGTTCAACCCAGTTCAGTAAACGTTAATACGCTGATTTTATACGGGGGTGCGATTTTGCACCCCCGCTTGGATTTGGAGTTTTCTCATGATTAAAAAAGAAAAAATTAAAGATTTACATTATTCATTAACAGGTTTAATTACTGATGCTGAAATCAATAAAGCAGCAGATGAAATTTTGACTGAACACGGCAAGAATGCAAAAATGCCGGGCTTTCGTGCGGGCCATATTCCTTTGAATGTTTTGCGCCAAAAATATGGTGCATCTGCCAAGGCCGAAGCAATTGATAAATTAATGAATTCAGATTTAGAAAAATTTACAGCGGATAAAAAAATTCGTTTGGCTGGCGCGCCAAAGGCAGATGTTGCAAAATTCAAAGACGGTGAAGATGTAGAATACACTTTGGAATTTGATGTTTTGCCATTTTTACCAGCAATTGATTTAGAAAAATTTACATTGACCAAGAAAGTTGCAACCGTACCAGCAGACGAAGTTACCAAAGCATTGGAAAATTTACGTAAATCACGTGCCCAGGCTGAAAAGCAAGGCGATGATTACAAGGCAGCCGATGGTGACATCGCGGTCATTGATTTCAAGGGCTTTGTCGGTGACACTGCATTCAAAGGCGGCGAAGCAAAAAAACATCACTTGATTTTGGGCAGCAATTCTTTTATTCCAGGGTTCGAAGAAAAAATTATCGGGCATAAAGTTGGTGAAGAATTTGATATCAAGGTTAAATTCCCAAAAGAATACCACAGCGAAAATTTAGCTGGTAAAGAAGCAAAATTTGAAATCAAAATTCATGAATTGCGTCATCATATCTTGCCTGAATTAAATGATGAATTGGCCAAAGAAGTCGGTCAAGAATCAGTCGCATCGTTAAAAGAACATGTTCATAAAATTTTGGATGAACAATATGTTGAGGCTTCAAAACGTGAAATGCGTAATGAATTGCTGGATATATTGGCGGACAAAGTTAAATTGGATTTGCCAGAAACTTTGGTAGTCCAAGAAATTGATATGGCAAAGAAAGAATATGAACACGCACATGCGGGCCATGATCATACTGGTAAAGATGAAAAATTTGATGAAAAGAAAGAAGAAAAAGAAGCACAGCGTCGTGTAAAATTGGGCTTGATATTAGCGGAATGGGGCACTCAAAATAAAGTTGCAATTACAAACGAAGATTTGCAACGTGCTATTTGGGCCGAAGCCGCGCGCTATCCAGATCCAAATATGGTGTTTGATTTTTATAATAAAAATCCAAACGCTTTGGCAATGATGCGTGGAATGTTGTTTGAACAAAAGGCATTGGATGCAATGTTGGAACAGGTCAAGACGAAAGAAAAAAGCGTCAAACCCGAAGAATTGTTTGAACAGAAAGATGTAAAATAAAAATCGCCGCAACCGCGGCGATTTTTTTTATTTTCTTGCTTTAGATTTAAGTTCAGCAGATGGCTTGAACGATACCACGCGACGGGCGGTTATTACCGCTGGCGCGCCTGTTTTTGGATTTCTTCCCATGCGTGCATTCTTTTCCAAAATTTTGAAACTGCCCAGACCCGCAACCTTGACTTCCTCGCCACGAACCAAAGATTCTGCGATTTCAGAAAATATTAAATCAACCAGCTTATAAGCCTGGGACATGGTCAGTCCGCTAGATTTGCTTAAACTTTCTGCAAAATCATTTCTGGTAATAGTTGACATTTTTATACCCTTATCATTGCTGCGCCCCAGGTCAGTCCAGACCCAAAAGCAGGATACATTACCAATTGTCCATGTTTAATTTTTCCAGTATTCATTCCATCTGCAAATGCAAGTACGCCGGATGCACCACTGGTATTAGCATGTTGATCGACAGTGATAATGATTTTTTCAATTGGGAATCCCAAACGCTGTGCGCCACTTTCGATAATACGCAGGTTAGCCTGGTGTGGAATAATCCAGTCAATGTTTTCAGATTGGATACCAGCATGTTCCATAATAAATGTTGCTGCATCAGGCATCAATTGTACCGCATTTTTATAAGTTTCTGGACCATTCATTTCAACATGTGGACCGGGCTTTTCGTGCAGCATTCCATATCCACGACCATCAGAATAAACAACAGTATCAATTATACCGCTGTAATTAGAAGAAGATTGTTCAAAAATCATTGCGCCTGCACCGTCACCAAATAGTACGGCTGTACTGCGATCAGTCCAATCAATAAAGCGGGTCATTTTTTCTGCACCAATTACCATGATACGTTGATGCATACCTGCATTAAAGAAGGCACGCGCACAATGCAAAGCATAAATATAACCAGTGCATGCGCCGCGAACATCAAAACTTGGCGCATTATTGGTCATTCCCAAATCACGTGAAATCATAGTGGCAACAGATGGGAAAGCATGTTCCGCAGAAGTTGTTGCAACAATAATTAAATCAATATCATTTGGTTGTAATCCAGCATTTTCCAAAGCTGCGCGTGCCGCAGCAGTTGCCATATCTCCGACAGTTTCGTCATCACGTGCAATATGACGTTGTTTGATACCTGTACGTGTTAAAATCCATTCTTCAGAAGTATCAAGAATCTTAGTAAAATCTGCATTAGTAATAATTTTTTCTGGCAAATAAGAACCATAGCCGATAAGTCTATTTCCCATATTTTACCCCTTTTTAGTGCTTGGTAAGCATTACATATAAAAAGATGAAAAGCAATAAAAGAAAAAAAGCCAGTTTTTTTTAGTCTGCGTTTTTCAATGCTTCTTTTATTGGTGCTAATTTTGTTATTTCAGCGCGGATTTTATCGTTGAAATCATCTTCAACTAAATCAGCAGCATATTTTATAGCGTTTGCAAATGCCAAAGCATCGCTGTTTCCATGAGTCTTTACAGAAAATCCATTTAATCCCAAAAATACAGCACCAGCATAAGAACGAGGATCTATTTTATTTTTCAATCGCTTGAATACGTGAATCAATAAAAATGATGCTGCAATCGCAATCCATGATTTTTTGATAGAGTCCATTAAAACGCGTTTGATAAGTTTTGCGGTACCTTCAATAGTTTTTAATACTACATTTCCAGTCCAGCCATCGGTAACAACCACTTGGACTTGACCGGCACTGATATCGGTTGCTTCTACAAAGCCTATATAATCATAAGGCAAGGAATGTTTATTTTCTGACAATATTTTGTTTAAATTTTGTAAAATTTTGTTGCCCTTGGTCTCTTCTTCACCAATGTTTAAAATACCCAATTTTGGTCTTGGCATTTTACCGATGGTTTCTGCATAAATACAACCCATCAAAGCAAAGTCAAACAAGTTTTCTTCGTCACAAACAACATTCGCACCCAAATCCAAAATAACCGCACGTTTATCACCACCACCACTGGGCAACATAGTTGTTATTGCTGGTCTGGAAATTCCATCAATAGTTTTTAATGCCAGTTTAGACAAGGCCATTAAAACACCTGTATTACCAGCAGAAACAATAGCGCATGAATTCCCAGCACGGACATCTTTGATTGCCATATACATACTGGTGTCGCTGGCGTGTCTGATAACTTCGGCAACTTTGTCAGTCCCCTTGATTACATCTGGTGCATGAATTATTTCGCTGTTGCGTACAACCCTGGGATATTTTTTCAGCATTTGTTCTAAACGCTTTTTATCACCAAAGATACGAAAGAAAATTTCCGTTTCATTGTTTTGAAAAAGAAATTGATTCATACCCCCTAAAACAGAGCGTGGGGCGCTGTCGCCCCCCATTGCATCAATAGCTATGATTTTTTTGGTGCTCATTTGCGGAATTATTTAGTTCCGCATGCAGCGCAAACATGATGTGGACGTTTCTTTTCCCCACATTTTTTGCAAACTGATGATGGCATTACTGGTAATGCATCGTGTGCGCGACGTTGTTTTGAACGGGATGCGCTGGTTTTCTTCTTTGGAACTGCCATTTTTATTTTCCTTTATTGTTCGGTTGAGTATTTTAGCTAAATAAAGGGATTTTGCAAGAGAAACTTTTTCGCTTTCCACAACTATTATTTTTATGATATAATTATAGTTATGAAAATAAAATCTACCTTTTATATTATTAGTGTGGCTGTTTTCTGCGTTTTTGGGGCGAATGCCGCTTCGCGTGAAGGAACCCCTGTTTATTACCAAACACAAACTCCAAAGTATGTGGGTAATCAAAAGCAAGTTCAAACAATCAATCAGCGCAGTTATACTTACCAGGTTCCACGCCAACAATCAGCATCAGATTTTAATGGCAAGATGACACCTGCGGGGATATCAACTGGCGATTTGCCTCCTTGGGTTCTGTCTTTGGATTATGGACGTAGATTTTCAAATTTTGAATTTAAAACGGGCGTTAATTCCGTTTTAAAATGGGATGATATGGTTTTTAATGAAATTGGTGTCCGTGTGGATTCAAATTTCAATGTAAAAAATTATGACTTGTTTGCTTATGGTGAATACAGTATGGGCAGTATGGCTAATGGTGGTTTTTCAATGGATTATGACTTGGAACCATATGACCCTACAGAAAAAGACGTTGGTATATTTACGATTTCCGTTGGTAAAGAAACTGGGGATACCAAAAATATGAAATTTGCATTTGGTGCAAAACATATTTGGGATCTTGGTGGGTGGAAATTATCCCCCAGCATAGGATATGAAATTTTCCAACATAATTTGGAAATGCATGATCAATATTATCCAAATAATGGTGTGTATTTGCCACTTTTGACACCTGATGGTGAATATATCTTTGGTGATGATGAGGGGAATTTTTATAATGTTGCACAATCTGATCAACAAGATGCGATAGATAATGGTTGGTACCAGGTTTGTTTATCCCCCGAAGATATTATGTTGGGGTATGGGAATTTAGATGGAACTTTGACAACAGGTGTCTCATATGCCCAGGATCTTTTAAATCCTTATGAACCTTGGGGCGTTTTACCCGGACAGTGTGTTATTATTGGTGGTGATGGTCCAATATTAGTAGAAGGTACAACTCATATTTATAATACTACGTGGAGTGGGGTTTTCTTTGGTTTAGAACTTGAAAAACAAATGACATATAAGGATAAGTTGCGTTTTTATTTCCAGGCTGGAATGCCAAATTATTCATCCGAAGGTATATGGCCAAACAGAACAGATTGGCAGCAAAGCCCCAGCTTTATTGATAAAGGAAGCACGGGGGCATATTCATACCAGGCTGAAATGGAATATAACTATCAATTATCCGATAGATTACAATTGGCATTAAAAGCAGATATGAATTTATATCATGTTGGAAAAATAGGTGGTGAATTATACGTTGCTGCATACTCGGATTATTTAATGAATGACGAAGGTCAATATGTATTTACCGAAGGTGGCGTATATGGCGGAACCCCTTGCAATCCTAACTCTCCAACAAATTGTTATCCAGTTGTGGTAGAATACGAAGCAGAAACTGTTAAGATCAAAGATTCACTTAAATATGCCGAGTGGCAATCATTCAGTTTGCATCTAGGTGTAAAATATACATTTTAAAAAACCGCTATTTAAGCAGTTTTTTTATAATAATAAATTTAGATTGTGAAAAGTAATTCTTTTAGATTATACTTCAATCTGATATGAAAAAAATATTTATATTATTTATAGTTTCTTTAATTTACATATCTTCGGCAGTGGCTGAAACGGGTCAATTTGATTTTGATCGATGGAATAATATTTTAAATCAAATCCAAGATCGCGCAGTTGCGGAAAATATTGATGACCAGGTTATTAACGATACAATCCAAGATGCAGCATTTATTCCAAAAATTGTATGGCGGGATCAGAATCAACCCCACTTTAAAATGTCTATGCAGGAATATACAGAATCCAGGGTCAGTGAAGAAAGAATAGCAAAGGGTCTAAGTAAAGCAAAAAACTATAAAACGCTTTTGCGCAAAACATCAAAAAAATATGGTATCCCGGCAGAAGTGTTACTAGCGTTTTGGGGTATGGAAAGCAATTATGGTAATTTCAAAGGAAAACATAAAATATCAGACTCGTTTTTAACACTGATTTATGAAGGAAGACGCCAGAAATTTTTTACTGAACAATTGATAGATTTAATGAAAATAGCGTCAAAAAATAAATTAAAAATGAATGAAATTCGTGGGTCGTATGATGGTGGTATGGGGCATTTTCAATTTATGCCATCAACACTTGCAAGTTATGGTGCAGATGGAAATAAAGATGGTAAAATAGATATAATTCACAGTATTGGTGATGCTATGGCCAGTGCTGGAAATTACTTGCATAAAATGGGTTGGAACCCGGAAGAAAAAATAATTCTAGAAGTTACCTTGCCGGAAAATTTTGATACTAATTTATGTGATGGGAAAATAAAAAAGCCTTTGTATCAATGGTCGGAATTGGGTGTTTTATATGCGCCAGATTCAAATATAATTGCTGGACTATTATGTGATCCTTTGGATATTCCATCCGAAGCAGATGCTGTGGCGCATAAGGCGTATTTAACATACCCAAATTTTTATGTTATTAAAAGATGGAATAACTCAAATTCGTATGCAATGGCTGTCGCATTATTGTCGGAAAAATTGAAATAACGTCTTGCTTTTGCCTAGCTTCCTTTGCTCTTGATTCTATTCTTATTCTTTATTATAATTTTTGGATACAAGGAGCAAAACATGGCTATTAAAGTGCGCGATTTCGAAGTCAGACTGACGCGTAATAAAGAAGAAAGAAAACAAGTTCGTCAGCTTAGATACAGGGTATTCGTAGAAGAAGAAGGCGCAAGCGCAACCGAAGAACAAAAAAATCTGCACGAAGAATATGACAGCTATGATCGTTTTGCTGAATATATGGCGGTATTTCACAATGACAAAGTTGTTGGAACTTATCGAATAATAGATCGCGATGCTGCGGAAAAAATGGATGGTTTTTACACGGAAACAGAATTTGATTTGAAAAAAATTAAAAAGGTTCGTGGAAATATTGCAGAAATGTCTCGCGCTTGTGTAGAAGAAAGTTATCGCGACGGCGGTCTGGTTATGAGAATGCTTTGGATGGGTATGACAGACTATATTTTAAAGCGCAAAATAGTTTTAATGTTTGGTGTTGCATCATGGGTTGGAACTCAACCTGCAAAGTTTGCCCAGGCAATATCATATCTTTATTATAATCATCTTGCGCCATTATCTTTGCGTGCAGTTGTAGAAATGGATAAGTTAGCCGAAGGGGTTAACCCAAAACTGACGCGTATGAACATTTTACCAAAAGATTTTGTTGATGAAACAACTGCAAAGACTCAGATGACCCCATTGATAAAGGGTTATTTGCGTTTGGGCGCACAATTTGGCAAGGGCGTATTTATTGATAAACCATTTAATACTTTTGATGTATTCGTAATTTTACAAACAAAAAATATGAATCGTGCGTATCAAAAACATTTTACTGGAAATGAAAATGCATTTGATCATTTGGTTGCAAGTGATGGGGCAATGAAAAAGTTTGGTAAAGTTATGTTGTTGCCATTTACTGGATCTTTTGCTTTATTCAAAGCTGCAGCTCAATTCTTTTTGCCAGGTGATGCTGAAGATGCTGAAATTGTTGAAGAAAGTTCAGAACAGGAATAAAAATGAAAAATTTTTATCGTACAATTATAGCCTGTATAAAAATGACCATGTTTTGGTTGTTTGTTATTGTTCAACTTCCAATTTTAATCCTGATTCCACAGGGTCGGTTGTCTGTAGCATATTCCAGAATTTTTTATGGAATTCTTATGTATATAACCGGGGTCAGGGTCAAAGCGAATGGTAAACTGTCAAAAGCAAGACCATTATTATTGGTATCAAATCATATTTCTGTTTTTGAAATGGCTGTTTTCCCAATGGCATTGGGAACCAGTTTTTTTGGCAAAGATGATGTAGAAAAATATCCGATTGTTGGATGGATTGCAAAAAAATTTGGGGTAGTTTTTATCAGCCGAAATCCACGTACAGCGATTGAAACAACAAAGAAAATAAATGATGCTATGAACAAGGCTGGATATCCAATGACCATATTCCCAGAAGGCACAACAAACAATGGTTGTTTCATTTATCCATTCAAAAGCAGTATGTTTGATATTGTTGATAGAATCCCAGGTTTAACAATACAACCAGTGGTAATGACTTATAATCTACGTAATGGTGATAAAATTTCTGATGACAGAAATATGGCTGATAATTATTCATGTCCTGCGAATGCCAAAATAGAAAAATATAATGAAGATTTTGGAAAATCAGAAATAGTCCCTATAAAAGAACGCGGTTCTTTTGAACACGTCTTTCATATAATGAAACGTGGTGGATTATTGGTACAATTGAATTTATTACCACCAGTATCTTTGGTTGGTATGGACAGAAAAGAAATAGCAGCAACGCTGCATAAAATAATTTCAGATAAATTTTATGAATTGAAGGGATAGTAAAAATGGCAAAAACAGCAATAACACCGACCAGGGCAGAAGATTTTAGTCAGTGGTATCAGAACGTAATAATCGCTGCAGATTTGGCGGAAAATTCACCTGTTCGGGGTTGTATGACTATAAAGCCTTATGGTTGGGCAATATGGGAATTAATGCGCGATGAAATGGATAAGCGTATAAAAGCAAACGGCGTTCAAAATGCTAACTTTCCATTACTGATACCGATTGAATTTTTTAATAAAGAAGCCGAGCATGTAGCGGGATTTGCAAAAGAATGCGCGGTTGTAACTCATCACAGATTAAAGATGATAGATGGCTCTTTGCAACCTGACCCAGATTCTAAATTGACCGAACCATATATAATTCGTCCAACGTCGGAAACTATTATTGGTGATGCGATGGCGCGCTGGATCCATTCTTATCGTGATTTACCATTAAAGTTAAATCAATGGGTGAATGTAATGCGCTGGGAAATGCGCCCAAGATTATTTTTGCGTACCAGCGAATTTAATTGGCAAGAAGGTCATAATGTTTTTGCAACATCTGACGAAGCTAATAAAGATGCCAGAAAAATGCATAATGTTTATGATGAATTTATGCGTAACATATTGGCAATTTCCAGCATATTGGGTGAAAAAACCACCGAAGAAAGATTTGCTGGTGCAGATCATACATATACACTGGAACATATTATGCAAGATGGCAAAGCACTGCAGGCTGGAACATCGCACGATTTGGGACAACATTTTGCAAAATCTTTTGATATAAAATATCTTGGGGAAGATGGGAAATTACAAAACGCATGGACCACCAGTTGGGGAACAACAACTCGTATGATTGGAAGTTTGATAATGACTCATTCTGATGATGATGGTTTGGTTTTGCCACCAGCGATTGCGCCTTATCAAATTGTAATTATTCCAATCATGGAACAGCAAAATGAATTTGCAAAACAAGTTGCTGAAAAATTGCAAGCAGCGGGAGTTCGTGTTTTGGTTGATAATTCTGATGCGCGCAGCCCAGATAAGATGTGGAAATGGATAAAACGTGGTGTGCCACTCCGCATTGAAATCGGTGCACGCGAAGCAACAGAAAACACTGCAACAATCACGCGACGCGATATTGGAAAAGATTCCAAGCAAACATTAAGTATTTCTGAATTAGTTAAAACTGCGCCAAAACTTTTGGAACAAATTCAAAAAGATATGTTAGAAGTTTCTAAATCCAGGAATAAAGAAATGATAACAGATGTTAAAAATCTTGGCGATTTAGAAAAACATTTGAAAGCTGGAAAAATTGGATTTGTTCGTTTGCCTTACGCGGAAACACAAAATGCAAAATTTGATGCATTAGTGGATGAATACAAAATTTCCAGACGTTGTTTGGATGATAATGATCCAGATTATGTATTTGTTGCAAAATCATATTAAAAAAACGGCGCGAAAGGCGCCGTTTTTTGTGGTATAATATACTCATTAAACCAGGGGAGAAAAATGGCAAAAATAAAACTTTTGTTGGATTATTTGGGAAATATCGATAAAAAAGCAATTAGTATTTTACCAAAGGCTGGATTTCAAACAGTTCGTGCAAAACGTGAAAAAAAGAACGCTGCAGAGCGCCATGCCAATCTGCGCGGTATGAATGCGGTTTATGTCAGAACCGATGATTTTTATTCTGACGAAGTTTTAAAAAATAACAAAGATTTAAAACTGGTTGTTTTTGGTGGAACTGGGTATCAACAATACATTGATACATCTGCGGCGACCAAACATGGGATTGCTGTATTAAATACGCCGGGGGCAAATGCGCAAAGCGTGGCGGAATTCGCAGTTGGTATGGTTTTGGATTCGGTACGCAAATTTACTTTTTACAACAGCAATATGAAAGCTGGGAAAAAGAAAATTTTAATTACGAACGAACTGGGCTCATTAAAAATAGGACTAATTGGGCATGGAAATATCAACAGTCGTATAGAAAAAATATTGGTAAACGGTTTTAATGTTGATGTAAAATATTGGGATTATATGGATAAAAAAAGTACTCCGTTGGATACAATTTTAAAAACAAGCGATATAGTAATTATTGCCATTACAGAGATCCCAGCAACCCGCAATTTCATTGATGCTGCCAAAATTAAGAAGATGAAAAAAGGTGCGATTTTAATAAATCCTGCACGTCCTAACTTGGTGGAGCCAAATGCTTTGATTGCAGCGTTGAATTCGGGCAAATTATCAGCAGCAGCATTTGATGGTTTGTATGATACACCAATTCGTGAAAAATTTTTAAAGTTTTCAGATGAAAAATTTGTTGTCAGCCCTCATATCGCCGCCAGAACATCCGATGCTTTGCTAAATACTGACATTATGGCTATGAAAGAAATAGTACAATTTTTCAAGACCGGAAAATCTAAATATATTGTAAACCCAGAATATAAAAAAACGATTGAGTATCTAAAGAAAAAATGATATGATTAAATAAGGAAAAGAGAGTTTTATATGAAAAGATTTACAGCTGTATTGATTGGATTGCTTTGTCTGCCCGCATATGCAGAGGTTGTGCCCGCCGGTTATTGGGATCAACCCACAGAAGAAGAAAGCCAAATTACTGATGATGTTGCGGCTCAATCGGATCAAGAAACGCCAGTTCAAAAAGTAAGTCAATCAGTAATTGCGCCATCTACAGTAAGTCAACGCGCAACAGCTGCGCGCACGGCTACACGTGCAGTATCATCTGTAAAGGGAACAACATCAACACGTTCCGCCCCCAGTCGTGCGGTTGCATCGCGTAATTCTGCACTCAGCATTCGTTCAATGGCAAATCCGAACGGTGGAACAGTCTCTTCTCGTCAGTCATCAAATTCTAATGTAAATGAAGCACGTACTGCATTAACACAATCAGATACAGTAAATACAGCGTTATATACCCCAGTTACTGCCAGGGTCGCGGTTCGTACCAGCGCTATTGGTTCTTCTATTTCTAATACTATCAGGGCTGCTACAACTTCTACCTCTACAACATCTTCTTCGACCAGCAGTGGCACTGATATGGAAGAACTTGCGCAATTAACCGATTTCTGTAAAGCGCAATATTTTTCATGTATGGATAATTTCTGTGATACTTTGGATGATAATCAGGGTCGATGCAGTTGTTCTGCAAATATCAAAAGTTATCAAAAAATTGAAGATGCTTTGAAATCAGCAACCGAAGAATTACAAAATGTTGCATTGCAAATTCAATATTTGGGTTTGACCAAAGACGAAGTTATTGCTTTGTTCTCGGAAACCGAGGCCGAAGAAGTTATGTCTGATAATACAGATACAACAGCCCTAAAGAATGATTTGGATAAAATACAAAAACTTATTATTGATATAAAACCAAGCAGCAGTACATCAACAGACAATGCGTTTGATTTTGATTTTTCTAATTTTGATTTCTCGTTGGATAGTGGTTTAGATTTATCTTCTTTATTCGGTACAACCAGCGCAATTTCCAATCAACGTGGTGCAGAACTTTATAAAACGGCATCGGCCAGATGCAAAACAGCTGTTTTAGACAGTTGTAAAAAGCAAGGCGTTGATACAACGATAGTGTCAAATGGTTATGATTTGGAAATTGATAAACAATGTATCGTTTATGAAAAGGCTTTGGACGATTCAAATACTCAAATGAAACGTACAGTTATGAACGCTAAATCAGTTTTACAGAAAGCTAGATTAGCAGTTGCAAGAAACAAGAATACTTATGATATGCGCGGTTGCATAAGTGCATTGGATACCTGTATGCAAAGTGATTATGTTTGCGGTACAGATTATGATAAATGTTTGGATCCAACGGGCAAGTACATAGTTGATGGTAATATTGTTTCTAATTCAACATCTGATGATATATTAGCTGGGATTAATGGGTCATGGGGTGATACAGGGGCCAATGCATGGGAAGATATTGGCTTGCCTACTTTCATCAGCAATAACTTGGGAAATTTTGATACTGGTAATATAGTTGGATTTTTGGAAACTAAGATTGGGAATATTGATGATGATGGTCTAGAATCTGGTATGTGTGCAAACGTTCTTAAAAAATGCCAAAATTATACATTTACTGAAACGGGAAAAACTTATAATTCAAAGAATTCTGTTGTTCGTGAATTTATGTACCAGGCATTAACACAAATTAAAAATAGACAAGATCTTTTGGTAGAAGAATATGTTTCAAGTTGTAAATCAGATGTTCAATCTTGTTTGGTCAGCAATAATGCAATTATCGGTGATACGGGTTTGAATGTTGGGTATGTTTCAAATTCTATGTATAACGCTTGCAAGATAATAGCAAGTACTTGTGCGGGTGCTGCATCATCGACTGGTACTGCTGCAGAATTGATACATGAAATAGCATGTTATACAGCTGATAATGGAACTCCTGGAATCAGCAATGCGTGGACAATTGGTACTGAAACATGTACATGCCCAGAAACAACTAATTGGAGTCCTGCGACCAAAACATGTAATTGCCCTGCAAATTCTACATGGAATTATGATTTGGGTGTATGTGAATGTACAATTTCTGGTCAGGATATAATAGAGGGCACCACAACATATAGTTGCGGAGTAACCCCATAATAACCTTTGAATAAAAAAACCGCGCTGGTGCGCGGTTTTTTTTAATAATTTATTTAGATAAAGCTGCAATACCGGGCAGACTTTTACCCTCTATAAATTCCAAAAAAGCGCCACCACCGGTGCTGATATAAGTCATATCTTGTTTTGTATTTGTTGCTTCGGTTGCTGTAACGGAATCACCGCCACCCATAATAGAAATTAATTTTCCTTCCTTTGTTTTTTTTGCTATGTATCTGATAATTTCAAATGTGCTGCGTCCCCATACATCGCTCCATTCCGCCATCCCCAGTGTTCCATTCCATAAAAGTGTTTTTGCGTCATCAATGGCTTTTTTATATTCTGCCACCGATTGCGGTCCATCATCCATGCAAATGTCATTTAAAGAAATATCGGACAATAATTTATCTGTACGTACGGCAGTTGCTGAAAATTCTGGACCAACACCTTTATCAATCGGTATTAATATTTTGCAATTTTTAGATTTTGCTGTTTCAAAAATTTTATCAATGGTTGGTTTATATTCAGTTTTATATAAAGGATCAGTCCAAGTATATTTCCCACTTGCTAGTGCAAAAGAAGTTCCCAATCCCCCGCCAATTATTAAAGTATCGCAACGCATTACCAAAGATTCAAGAACATTGATTTTAGTATCCAATTTTGAACCCCCAATAATACCAATCAATGGTTTAGATGGGTTTTCCATAATTAGCGATAATTCTTTGATTTCTGTTGTCAGCAATTCTCCAGCATAAGAAGGTAAAAATTTAGTAACGCCTGTGGTGCTGGCATGTGCGCGATGTGATACTGCAAAAGCGTCGTTTATAAAAATATCAAATCCATTCGCTAATTTTTTTGCAAATTCTAGGTCATTTTCTTCTTCGCCAGCATAAAAACGAACGTTTTCTAATATAACCATATCACCATCTTTCATACTGTTCATAAAAGATTTATCCAGGCAATCTGGGATAAGTGGGATTTTTAAATAATCAGCAATTGGTTTTAATGTAAGTTTTGGGTCTATTTCCCCCCCTGGACGCCCAAGATGTGCGCAAATTGCAACCTTTGCACCAGCAGTGCGCAACCAATTTATAGTTGGCATAGATTGGTTTATGCGGAATGCATCCATAATTTTACCATCTTGAATTTGAACATTAAAATCATCACGCAATAAAACAAATTTTCCGCGAATATCACCAAGCTCTTTTATAGTATGAATATTCATAACAAATCCTTTACTGGTTTAAAACTTTTTCTGTATTGTTCATTAATACCAAATTCTTTGATAGCGCGCAAGTGTGCCGGCGTTGGATATCCAGAATTTTTATCCCAACAATAATTTGGGTATTTAATTGAAAGATCGCACATAATTTTGTCGCGGGTTTCTTTGGCGATTATGCTGGCTGCCGCGATAGACATAGATTTAGCGTCCCCCTTAACCACGGCGCGTCCAATAACATCCGGCGGTAATCTGTTGCCATCAACCAGAACAAAATTCGGAGTCTGGGGCAGGGCAGCAATAGCCCGCTTCATAGCCAACATACTGGCATGTAAAATATTTAATTCATCAATTTCTTTTGGGCTGCATTGACCAATACCGACCAAGCAATTTTTGTTAATCCAATCAAAAGCGATTTGACGCTTTGTATGGGTCATTTGTTTAGAATCAGTAATAAGTGGCATTTCACCAGTCATAGATTTAAAGATAACCGCTGCTGCAACCACGGGGCCACACAGTGGGCCACGTCCGGCTTCGTCCACCCCGGCAATAAATGCTGTATTTATTTCAAGTTCGATATCAAAATTTGGAACAGCTTTCATATATTATAAAGATATTTATTATATAGTTTTATGTTCAATTTGGCTTTTAACAAATTCGTCTTCGTTAGAATACATCGGCCATTTTTCTTCTGCTAAATCTTCCAGGCTGGTTAATGGTTGATCTAATCTTGCACGATACAGCCATAAATTTGCCATTACACGTTTAATATAATTTCTGGTTTCAGAATAAGGGAAACTTTCAATGTATAATAATGGGTCGTCTGTTTTAAATCTTTTTTCAAATTTCATTATTGACCCTTCGCCAGAATTATAAGCAGCAAGCATCTTTATAATATTTTTATCAATGATTGGTAAATCTAATAAATCCACAATGTATTGTTGTCCTAAAAACATATTATGTTCGGGTTTGGAAATATCCAAATCAGACATCTGAACATTATTTCGTCTGGCAACTAATTTTGCGGTCCCGGGCATCATTTGCATAACGCCGGACGCCCCTTTACAAGATTTTGCCGAAGTTTTAAATCCGGATTCTTGTCTGGTTATTGCAAACAATAAGGCGCGATCGATACTCCATCCGCCCATTGGTTCCCAATCAGGCAATGGGTATTGTGCGCCAAAAATAACGTCTTGGTCAATTTCCATAATTCCGCGATCCCGAACCAGGTTCGCCATCTGCATTGAAGTACGCGGAAGTTTTTGTGTAGAAACCAAAGAATATAAAGCGTGTAATAATTTATCCGAAGCTTTTTTTGTAACCAGTAAAATTAAGTATCTTTCTGCACGAGTTTTTTCACCGACTTGTAATAATGCTAATGCGGCTTTGCCATATTCGGTTTTTGTTATTTGTTCTAAATCGTCATCAGAAATACCCTTGTCAAAAAATTCATATTTTGGTGTTTCCCCCAGCATAGCCGCGGACAAGGCCCCATAAAATAATTGTGGTTTTTTTGCACCAGCTTCCCAATATTTTTCAGCTTTTTTTTCTTTGCCTGCCATTTGTGCTGCGCGGCCTGCCCAGAATGAAGCCTCTACCTTTCGGGCATCATTTATATTCGAAAGCTGGGTCATTTCTTTGAATTTAGATTCTGAATTTTCAAAATCGCCTTCTTTATATAATAATAATCCCATGGTCCATAAACCATATTCAGATTTTTCTGCAACAGATTTTTCCCCGAACTTTTTCGCCAGCTCTAATTCACCATTTGTATAATAAATAAAGGCCAATCTGCCGGCTAATCTGCCATAATCAGAATTGTACAAAGCCTTTTTAAAAGATTTGTCTTCCAGCAGTTCTCGTGCGTTCCTAGTGCTGCCCCGAGCAAGAAATTTTTTAAAATTTTTAATTTTTTCGGCTGTTCCACTGGAATACGTATTCGCAGTCCATGATTCAGATCTTGCGACGTCCTCGCCTAAAATAACCGCTGGGATTGGTAATTTAGGCGAGCGTACAGAAGCTTTCTTGATTTTGGCTATTTTTGCAATGCGATCTGCGCCGGGTTTGTTATAGCATTTTTGCATCCATGCGGCAAGTTCCTTGCCTTTGGTTCTGTATGTTTTAGAAGTATATCTTTGGTATAATACTTCGCATTGTAAAATCTGGTCTTTTAATGATTTTTCAATTTCCATTGCTGCGGATATTTTTTCGGCGGCTTGTAATCTAAAAATTTCTTTGTAAATGGTTGCATCAGATTCAGATAGAATTTGTGGTAATTCGTCATCAGCCACTGCACCAGTCATTACAAATGACACAGAAAAGATAATTAAAAATGCGGAAATAAATTTTTTCATTAGAATAAAGAATTCTTATATTTTTTTTGTGATTCAGATGTTTTTTCGTTTTCTTCGCTTTCCTGTATCTGGTTAATAATTTTCTTAAAATCCGATACCTTACTGAATTTTTTATAAACAGAAGCAAACCGAACGAATGCAATAGGGTCCAGATTTAATAAAGATTCAGATACCATTTCCCCAATTTGTTCGCTGGATACAGAATCATCATTTTCAGCCTCCAGTCGACGATGAATACTGGTAACGAACTTTTCTATTTGTTCTTCGGATACATCACGTTTACGACATGCGATTCGGATGGATCTGGCCAACTTTTCACGATCAAACGGCTGCAACGATCCACCAGTCTTGCGTACCATTATATCCCGCAATTGAACCCGTTCAATTGTGGTAAATTTTGCACCACATTCGTTACAGACGCGTCTGCGACGAATGGTCCCGTCTTCTTCATTAGGGCGGGAATCTTTGACTTGCGAGTCCGAGCTATTGCAATAAGGGCATCTCATAAAAGAAAATACTAGTAAAAAAACGAATGATTGTCTAGAATAAAAAGTAATCAATGGGGTAAATTATGGTAAAAATAGATTTGGTTTATATGTGGGTTGACGGCAGTGATCCAAAATGGGCAGAAAAAAAGAATAAAACGCTGCAAGCATTGGGCAGACCCGTTAACAAGTCTGCTTTGGGGGGGCGATTTGATGACAATGACGAGATGTTATTTTCCCTGCGTTCGGTTGAAAAATTTATGCCATGGATAAATCATATTTATATCGTTACAGATAATCAAACCCCAAAATGGTTAAATACAAAAAATCCAAAAATTTCAATAATTGACCATACAAAGATTATTCCAAAAAAATATTTACCGGTTTTTAATGCTTGTGAAATAGAGGTTTTTTTATCAAAAATACCCGGCCTATCCGAGTATTTTATTTTTGCAAATGATGATATGATTTTATCTGCTCCTGTAACCACTGATTTCTTTTTTGATGACAAAGGATTGCCAATTTTAATGATGAAAGAAAGTAGAAAAAGAAGAAATCATTCACTGATGGGAACAATGGTTTCTAATGGTAAAAAGTTAATATTTGATACTATGGGCAAAAAATATAATCTTATGCTTACGCACTCGTTTGATCCGTACAGAAAAACACAATTTGATGAAACTATAAAAAAATTCTGGCCGATACTTGAAAAAACGACTTTGACACCATTCCGTGAAATGACAAATATACAACGGACTTATATGACTCTTTATAATAATGCTTTGGAAAAAAATACAATTGTATTGCCATGGCGATTTGGTAAAAAGCGTTTGGTTTTACATGCTAATGAACCATTGATAAAAACATTTATTCGTAAAATTGTAGAAACCATTTTACCTGTAAAATATGATTTTTATGATGTAAAGGATTTAAAAAAGATTTCCAAAATAAAACCAAAAATGTTTTGTGTAAATAATGGCAAAGTGTTTGCTCAAAATGTTAAAGAAATAAAGAAGCTTTTTCCAAAGAAATCAAAATTTGAAAAATAAAATTTTTATATTTTAATTTTCTTCCACCACACCGGAAGTCCTATAATACGAATAATGTGCTTGCCAGAATTGGTTTGGAAACTTTGAAAGAAAATTCTGCGTAGCCCAAAAAATTTGGATAGTCTTTCAAATTTTATATTTGATGCCCCCGGCATTATTTTCGCGCCCATTGTGCCGAAATAACGTTCCATGAAATATGGTAACTCATCAGAATGCTTATTATAAACATTAGAATTTTTGAAATCAGAAAAGTGAATTTTTGAAAGTAACGGCGGAAATATTTTCGCTCGCGCCATAAACATTGTCCCTTCTACATAAAGATCCCCAACAGATAATTTTGGATTAAGTTTGAAATCTTTGGATATTTTTAAATGTTTTTCTAGATTCTTTTCCAAAGATCTAATTTTAATTATAAAATATGGACTGGCCAACATATTAACATCATGGTTGCTTGCAAATTTTTTTAAATTATCTTTAATTATTTTTGGACTACCTATTAAAGATTCTACTAAAAGATTTCGCCACCATTTCCCAGATGCAAACCATCCTGCGGGATTTCTTTTATATCCACGAAGACTTGTTCGCTTCGCATGAAGTTTTATTATAAAATCATATTTAGAAAGATCAGTATTTTCCAAAGCGTAAAAAAATGGCCCAACATCTAAACCTTGGTTCAAGACTTTTAATATTTTGGGATTAAAACGTGCAAATTTCTTTTGTAATTCCAAATTATCATCATTGGTTGTTATGATAAAATCACAATCAACGTTATCCAGATTTGCAAATTGAGCAGCAAAATAATCAGCTTGCTCTTGATAAAAAATATGTAAAGCTACAAGAATCTTCATGAATACTTTCCCTAGAACCTTATATTAATTTTTTTAATCTTGGATAATGATTGATAATAGCGCGTAAAGATGCATTGTTTTTATTGTCTGTTTGATTAGCTTTGTTTTCATCCCATAAACTAACTTTCTGAGAATCAGCAATCAAAGGCAAACTTTTCATAGCATCTGGAACAATTGCTATTTTTACTCCATTTAATACGGTCATTGCCCAAAACCAAAGATCATCATTTGTAGGTGCAATTTTTTTAAATAATTTTTCATTAAAAACGTCTGGGTGCAAAGAATGCGGCGGATACAAGACGCCACCAACACCAGTCGCATTATTTTTGAAGCTTGGGCGTCCAAAAAACCATTTACGCCAAAATTTATTCTGTATTTTGCGCCATCTTCTATATGGTTTGTTCAAGTTCATGCGATAAACATAGTGCCCAATAACAGTTTTTGGGTATTTTTTATGGGCAGCAAGTAATCGCGCCAACCATTCTTGTGGATAAATAGTATCATCATCGGCAATAATAATTATATCGTTAGGAAATTCTTGCAGGGCAGGTATTAACTTTTTATAAGATCGCGTATCTGTTGTCCAACGAATCTGAAAAGGTTTATTATTTTTAGCTATGTCAGACAGTTCTTTTGGGATTTTCTTATTTGGAAACTCACTTTCTGCCAAATATAAAACAACTAAATCTGCCGAGGGCTCTTGATTCAGTAAGGATTGAATTGTTTGTGACACTATATCAATCCGTGGCGGATACGATGTAAGAGATATAATAGTTTTCATCGATTTCAAGTAAAATTGAAAAAAACAAAAAAATCAAGCAAATTATTTTACAAAAACCCAATACTAATGGCTAACTGATATTGCGTTTTTATGGTACAATGCAATGTGAGAGAATGGAAAAACAAAATTTTGCAAGGCGATTGCATTGCCCGGATGAAGGAATTGCCCGACGGGTGTGTCGATGCAGTATTTGCAGATCCCCCTTATAATTTACAATTAGGCAATAAAACTCTGTACCGTCCCGAAGACCAAACTGCTGCCCGGGCGGTTCGTGATGAATGGGATTCGTTTGAATCTGTGGCCCAGTATGATAAATTTACACGTGAATGGTTGGGCGAAGTACAACGGGTCTTAAAACCAGATGGTTCATTTTGGGTTATTGGTAGTTATCATAATATATTTCGGGTTGGTACAATTTTGCAGGATTTGGGTTTTTGGATTTTAAATGATGTTATTTGGGTAAAAACGAATCCTATGCCTAATTTTCGTGGAACCAGATTTACAAATGCGCATGAAACCTTGATTTGGGCAACCCCCAGAAAGACGGGAAAATATACTTTTAATTATGATACTATGAAAAAGTATAATGGTGGTAAACAAATGCGCAGTGATTGGGGGATGGATATTTGTTTGGGCGCAGAAAGATTAAAAGATGAAGACGGGAAAAGCCTTCATACCACCCAAAAACCATCGGATTTATTACGCAGAATAATTCTTTCCAGTACCAGGGCAGGGGATATAATTTTGGACCCATTTTTCGGCAGCGGAACAACAGGCGCTGTGGCCAAAGAATTGGGACGTAATTGGATAGGTATAGAGCAAGAATCGGAATATATTGCCGCCGCCCAGAACAGAATTTCTGAGGTAAAACCCGTAGATTTATCAGAAATAGAGGTTACCGCAAAACGAGAAGAAGTCAAAGTCGCATTCAAAGAATTATTAGATGCTGGAATGTTATATGCAGGCCAGACCCTTATTGGACCCAAGGGCGATCGAGTAATAATCACAAAAGAGGGCCAATTATCACATGCTTTGCATGGTAAATGTTCAATACATGTTATGGCCGCAAAATTGCAGCATGCGGTCAGTTTTAATGGCTGGGATTATTGGTCTGCTCAGCGTCGAGATGGCAATTTGGTATCCATAGATTCATTACGTAAATTGTTGCGCGAAGCCAAAGTTGGCATTAAAAAAGCCGCATAAAAAAACGCTTGCAATCATCCCTAATAAATTGCTATTCTTAACCCTGTCATAAAAAGGAGAAAAAATGACTTGGACAATATTGGTGCTGTTAATTGCAGTTGCCGCCTACATGTTTGGTCCTATGTTGATTAAACATGACCCTAAAAAACAAAAAACAATGCCTCAGATGATTGCAAACAAATCAATCAAATTGATTGCTATTGTATTGATGATCGTCGGTGTTGCACGTCTTTGGACACCATACTATCTGACAAAAACCAATCCAGGCATTTTGCGTGAAATGGTTGCAGGTATGCAAGCCCAAGAAAAAGAAACTACTAATGTTGGGATTAAAAAATACATCAGAAAACATGGTGATGAAATGAGTCGTCATGCCCCAATTTTGGGTAATTCCGAAGCCAAGAAAACAATCTTTTTATTCACAGATTATTCTTGCCCATATTGCCGCCGCGTAGATGGCGAATTGCAAAAAGTTTTGAAAGAAAACAAAGATGTTCGCGTTGTTATAAAGAACTTTTCAATACATGGCGTATTATCAGATTCACCGGCACGCGCAATGATTGCTGCAAAAATGCAATGGAGTGGGGGATGTAGCCCAGCAATATTAAACAGCTTGCTGATGAAAAAGAATTATTGGCCAGCAGACTTGAAAGGTCAATCCCAAGAAAAATTGGAAAAAGCCATCAAGAAAAATGTTATGGCAGCAGCTAAGGATGCCAAATGTGATATAAAACGTTTGGAAAAGGATATGTACGGCGACGTTGTATCAGATGAGTTGGCACAGGTCGGAGAATTGGCAAGACAGTTTGGTGTTAATGGAACCCCGTTCTTGATTGTTGGCGACCAAGCATTCCCAGGTGCAATCCCAGCAGCACAAATTCAACAAGCGTTGAAATAATATCATAACGCTTTAATCAAAGGGGGCGAATTATATTCGCCCCTTTATTATGCAAAGAGAGAGGAATATGAAAAAATTATTAATTATTAGTAATGGGGATGTTCATATAAACCAATCAGATGTGGCTGATTTTGGTATAACCACGGTTGAAAATTTAACACTGGCCCAGTTCCAAACACGGAATGATTTTAATGATTGTATAGTTATGAAGGGTTTAATAGAAACCAGTGATTTTATGCGTCGTATTTTAGAGATAAATAAAAGTTTGGGTGGGGGATTTATTTCTCACTGTGGTGTTTTTAAGCGTGATAACTTTTCCCCGATAATAATAACGGATGCGGCATTGAATATTGCACCAACCCTGCAGGACAAGCAAGGCATTACAAAAAATTCGATTATGTTGGCTCGGCGCATTGGGTTGTCGACAAATCCAATTGTGAATTTTTTAACACCTTCGTCCAAAATAGATAAAAAGATAAAATCATCATTGGATGCCGAAGAGCTGGAAAAATTTGTAGCAGATAATTTCCCAGATATTCGTACAACTCATAATGCTTTGGATGTGTGTTTTTCTGATTCTGCAAAATTAAAAAATATAGATGGTGCATTGCGCCCGGATATTTTAATTTGTGATAATATAGACCAGGGTAATTCATTGTATAAAAGTATGACTATCTTTGGTGGTTTTATGGTGGCGGGTTTTATAGTTGGAAATGAAAATTTATCACCTGTAATTTTAACCAGCCGATCGGACACCAAAGAAAGCAAACTTTGGTCTGTAAAATTGGTATCTAACCCAAGTTTATAAATCCAAAAGCTTTTTCAAATATTCATCTGTATTAAATTCGCGCAGGTCGGATATTTTTTCGCCATATCCAATTGCATAAATTGGTAATGGATTTTTTTCGTTTGCAGCGTATGAAATAAGAAAGCCGCCTTTGCTGGTGGAATCCATTTTAGTAATTATTAAACCGGTCAAATTAGAATCTTTATTGAAATGAGAAATTTGGGTGGTTGCATTTTGTCCGGTCATCGCATCCAAAACCAGCCAAGTTTCATGTGGTGCATCCGCGTCCAACTTTTTAATAACACGATTTATTTTACCCAGTTCATCCATTAAATCAGTACGATTATGTAATCTGCCCGCAGTATCCAAAATTACAACATCTGTTTCTTCGTTAATTCCAGTTTCAATTGCGGCGTATGCGGTTGCAGCTGGATCATTTGATTTTCCACAAACCAGTTTCGCACCAGCACGCTGTGCCCAAACTTCTAATTGCTCACCAGCAGCAGCGCGAAAAGTATCGCAAGCACCAATGACAACCTGTTTGCCGTCATCAATCCATTTTTTTGCTATTTTCCCGATAGTTGTTGTTTTGCCAGCACCATTTACACCTATTACTAAAATTACCATGGGGGATTTTAAATTAAAATTAGATATGGATTTTTGTGATAACTTTTCAACATACGGACGCAGGATTTCCATCAAAGCATTTTTTATTTCTGTGTCTGTGGTATTATCTTCGGGTTTGAATTTCGCGCGCAATCTTTTAATGGCGTCCGATGCAATATTTGGCGCAATGTCTGCTGTTATCAATGCATCGTGCATGGCATTTAATGCTTCTTCGTCCAAACATTTTTTTATAAACAAAGATTTTATTTTCTTAAATATTCCCATAATTATTCCTTTACAAAACCATTGGTTTGATCGTTCCACATTTGTGCGTATTTTCCGCGTTTACGCAGTAATTGTTTATGAGTTCCAGTTTCAATAATTCTACCCTTGTCCAAAACAATTATCCTATCCATTCGACTAAGAGTACTGAGGCGATGAGCAATCACAAGCGTTGTTTTTCCTTTTGAAATCTTGGTCAAACTGTTTTGAATAATTTCTTCGGTCTCACTGTCCAGCGCGCTGGTTGCTTCGTCCACTAGAAGAATAGGGGCCTTTTGTAAAAATGCACGTGCGATAGCAATGCGTTGACGTTGCCCGCCGCTTAATTTTACACCACGGTCGCCAACGACAGTGTCGTATCCATCTGATTGTTCCATGATAAATTTATGTGCCCCGGCAAATTTAGCAGCGCGATAGATCTCTGATTTTGTTGCATTATCCCTTGCATAGCGTAAATTTTCTAAAATTGTGCGATTAAATAGAGAAGTATCTTGGGGAATAAATGCAATGTTTTTACGTAAAGAATTCAAAGAAACTTTTGATATATTTTGACCATCTATTTTTATTTCTCCGCCATTAACATCATAAAGTCGCATCAATAATTTTATAATGGTTGTTTTTCCACCACCAGATATCCCAACAATTCCAACGTGTTCACCACCTTTGATATGTATAGAAAAATTACGTAATACCATGGGAGATTTGCGGTCATATTTAAAATTTACATCAGAAAAATCGATTTCGCCACTTTTTACCTTTAATTCTGGTGCATCTGATTTATCTTTTATAGTTATACGACCATTTAATTCAGAATAGTTTTGATAAGTTTCGGTTCCGCTTTCTAACACGTCAGACAATTGTTCTATAAAATTTCTGATTGATAAATTAATGGACATATATGCACCAATTACAAAAGCGACTTCGCCCAGATTCATGGTTTCGTTATGAAAATAAAGAACACATAAAAACATTACAGATATAAATACAAATTCTTCTATAAATGCCAATGGTGCCCAATGTATACGATTTGCCAGCATATGGGTTTGGTATGTTTTGTTATATCTTGCCAGCACATGCGATAAAATCCCTAACTCTTTTTTACGCCCTGAAAAAGCACGCACATTCATGCTGCCGCCAATTGTATCTGTTACAGATCCGTGAATTTGACTGATTGCTTTGGCATCAGTTCTATGGGTGGTGATGATATTTTTAAAATTTACAAAAAACCATATTAATCGTATCAACGCCATACAACTTAAAATCAAAGCAATTGACCAATGCATACGAACTATTAATGCGATTGATACCAGAAATGCGATTAAATCCGTTCCCATATGGGCAAATAAAGTATTTATGACATCCAAAGAATTTATAGCAATATTATTTGCTTGCTGGCTCATTTTGCCCAGCATTTTTTCATTTATAAATCCAATAGATTGGCAATGCAGATAATTAATTAAATCCAGTGATATTATGGCGCGTGATTTTGGGCGCAAACGTTGCCATATTATTTCTTGTATAACAGCACAAATATTAAAAAATAAATTTGCAGATAAAATTATTCCCAAAACAATTAGAGCAGATTTCCAAAAATTAGTATGTTGGGTGCTTAAAAGATTGGTCAACATTTGCAATTCGATTGCTGGAAATAATCTGAATCCAGTTTGTTTTATTATAAAAAACAAAGTATAAAATATAAAAGACCAACCAAAAAATTTCCAAAAGTTTTTTCGCAAGTATCCAAATAAAGAACGTGGATTATTAATTAAACCACATTCAAGTGGGAATTTTTCAGGTATAAATTTTTTTGCCATTTCTCGCTCAACGTAAGTTTTTACGTGCCCTCTATTTTTCCCTTTAACTTTTATTTATTGAATTTTCCACTGCGTGGGAACCCAAGAGGAATAGTGTGTCCCTGTGTTCCGCGTTTTCCAATCCATAAATTCCAATCATCCAAGGCGGTACGACCGCGTCCGGTTGTCCAACCAAATCCTTCGGCATTTGTAAAGAACATTGCATCCATAACATAGGTTCGTTCGGCATTATATTTTTGTAAAATTACACCCTTGCCACGTGCCATTTCTGGGATTTCAGACGATGGGAAAATCAATAATTTGTCATTACTGCCGACTATTGCCAACATTTCACCATTATTTTTTTGTATGCACATAATGGCTGGATTTTTAGCGTCTGTATTCATAACTTGCTTTCCACCGCGTGTCTGCGCCAAACAGTTTTCACCAGATACGATAAAGCCAGTTCCACGTCGTGTGACTAATAAATATTTTGAATCTGTATCTAAAACAAAGGCGTTTAAAATTTCTTCATCGGCGCCAATGTCCGCCATCATACGAATAGATTCACCAAATCCGCGCGCGGATGGCAATGTGTTTGCAGGAATAGAAAACATTTTTCCGTTTGATACGAATAAATTGATTTTATCAGTACTTTGTGCATGAAAAGCGAACGCCAGTTCATCCCCTTCTTTGAATTTAGCATCTAATGCGTCCAATGCCAGATGACCCTTGGCGGCGCGAATCCAACCCATTGTGGATAAAATAATTGTCAGTGGTTCTTTTTCAATAAATTCATCTGGGTTTACAACATCTTCTTCGCCAGCGGCGGCCCAAATTGTGCGGCGGCGACCCAAGGCACTCTTTTTATCATATTGTTTTTTAATGTCTGCGAACCAAGCCTTTAATTGTTCATTTTGCATTTCATCAGATGCTAATAAAGCATTTAATTGGTTTTGTTCTGCGCGCAGCGCTTTATCTTCTTTGCGAATTTCCATTTCTTCCAGTTTGCGCAAAGAACGCAAACGAGTATTTAAAATAGCCTCTACCTGAATTTCGTTTAATTCAAATTCTTGCATTAAAACAGCTTTGGCGTCGTCTTCAGTGCGGATGATTTCAATTACACGATCCAGATTCAAATAAACAATCAACAGCCCAGCCAGAATTTCCAAACGTTTTTCAATATTTCCTAAACGCCAATTTGTTCTGCGGATTAAAACATTTTTTTGATGCGCCAAAAATTCGCTTAAAACTTCGCCAATTTTCATAACACGTGGTGCGCCCATGCTGTCAATAACATTGAAATTCATATTAAAGCGGGTTTCCAATGGCGTGATTGCAAATAAATGCGCCATTACTTTTTCGGCCGGAACACTGCGATTCTTTGGTGTAATAACAACACGTATATCTGTTGTTGATTCATCCATAATATCATCAACCAATGGTAATTTTTTTGCATCTATCAATGTAGCAATTTGTTCCACCAGTTTTTGTTTTTCCAGACCATATGGAATTTCTGTGATAACGATTTGATAAGCCCCACGACCCAAATCTTCGAATTCCCATTTTGCACGAATACGAAATGCGCCACGACCAGTATCATAATTTTTTACAATCGTTTCAAAATCATCAATTAAAATTCCACCAGTTGGGAAATCAGGTCCAATCAGCTTTTTCATAATTTGCGTTGTTGTGCTTTCTGGTTTATCAATCATCAGATTCAACGCATCACAAATTTCAGAAACGTTATGAGTTGGAATATTTGTCGCCATACCAACGGCAATCCCCATTGAACCATTCGCCAGCAAGTTTGGAAATGCACCTGGCATAACGGTTGGCTCGGGTGTGGTGCCGTCAAAGTTAGGCATCATATCAACACTGTTTTCGTCCAACCCTTCCATAATCAACATGGATGCATTGGTCATTTTTGATTCGGTGTATCGATAAGCAGCCTGGGGGTCACCATCAATATTTCCAAAATTACCCTGACCATCAATCAAAGGATAACGTACTGAAAAATCTTGCGCTAGACGAACCAAAGCATCATAAACCGAAGTATCGCCATGTGGATGGAATGAACCCAAAACATCACCAACAACCTTGGCACATTTACGAAAAGCGGCCGCAGGCGTCAATTTATTACGCAACATAGAATATAAAATACGACGATGAACAGGTTTTAACCCGTCACGAACATCGGGCAGGGCGCGCGCAACAATAGTTGATACGGCATACGCCAAATAGCGTTCGCCCAACGCTTCGCTTAATTGTTGTCCGGAAATATTTTCTTGTACGTCTTTCATTTACTTTGCTTTTTTAAATTGAATATCACGCAATTTTTTATATTCGCCGTTTATTGCGACCAATTCGGCATCTGTCCCGCGTTCCACGATTTTTCCACCATACACAACGCAGATTTGTTCCGCGTCCAGAATTGTTGATAATCTGTGTGCGATTACAAAAGTAGTGCGTCCAACCATCAATTTTTTCAATGCGGCTTGGATTAATTTTTCGCTTTGTGTATCCAACGCGCTGGTTGCTTCGTCCAACAATAAAATTGGCGCATCTTTTAGTATCGCGCGTGCGATGGCAATACGTTGCTTTTGTCCACCAGATAATAATTGCCCGCGTTCGCCAACAGAGGTTTCGTATTTTTTTGGAAATCCCATAATAAAGTCGTGTGCGTTGGCTGCGCGTGCGGCGGACTCGACCTGTTCTTTGGTGGCCTTTGGTGATCCATATTTTATATTGTCGGCGATTGTTCCATTGAATAAGAATACATCTTGGGAAACCTCTGCAATATTTTCACGCAAAGAACTCAGGGTATATTTTTTAATGTCTTTGCCGTTTATTAAAATTTTACCTTTTTGTGGTTCATAAAATCTTTCCAGTAAATTAAACAAAGTTGTTTTCCCGCCGCCCGATGGTCCAACCAAAGCGCATACAGATCCGGCAGGCGCGATGATACTGACGTTTTTTAAAACTTGTTCACCAGGGATATAAGAAAAAGAAACATTTTCAAAGGCTACGGATAAATTGCCCTTTTTTAATTGTGCAGCATCTGGCGCATCTTTTATTTCAGGTTTGCTGTCTAAATAATCAAACAAAACTTCGGCCGCCAGCAATCCGTGTTGAATGCCACCATTTAATCCAGTAATGGATTTTGCAGGTTTGTATGCGGCGGTTAATGCCAGCAAGAAAGCAGTAAAATCACCAATAGTTAATACGCCACTGGTTATAAAATGTCCCCCCGCAATCAATGAGATACAAAGACCAATAGAAATCATTATTTCCAATAATGGCGACTGCAGGGCGGAAGCCTGGACGCTGCGATAAGAATTGCGTTGTGCAACACGAATAGCTTCGGCGAATTTTTTAGATTCGCGATCTTCGTTACTGAATGCTTGGATTGTTTTTATGCCCTGCAAAGTTTGATTTAAATGCTGGGCAACATTATTTGCAATACCAAAAGATTGGCGGGACAAACGGCGTTTTTTACGTGTTATAAATGTAATTGGAATTACTATGGCAGGCACCAAGAATAAAAGTGTGGCGCACATTTGTGGTGCATAATAAACCATGATACCAATAGTTATAGAAAGCGTAGCAATATTTTGCACTACCTGAATAATAGTTCCAGTTACCAATCCCTGGACGGCGTTTCCTTGGACTCCGAAATAGTTTAAATGTTTGCCAATTCCACCGCCATAGAATTTTGAAATATCCATTTTCATCATGTGTGAATAAATACGATTTTGCAATCTAGCACTGGTCAGCAGTCCAGCCTTGGTCATAATCAAGTCTTTGGAATAATTAAAGATACCCTTGGCACCGAATGCCGCAACAATCTGTAAACCGAATAAATACAGAGAAGACATGCTTTTTTCAATAAAAGCACTATCAATAACCTGTTTTACCAGCGTAATAGTGAAACCTTCGGCACTGGCAGCAGCAATGGTGCAAATAATACCAGTTAGCAACCATTTCCATTGGGGTTTTCCGACTTCGCACCAAACACGACCATATAATGACCATTTGATTTTAGAATCGGCATCTTTGGGCTGAAACAAGTCCAGAATAAAGTTTTTTATTTTTTTCAACATAGCGGCAGTATTATAGGGATATAAAACTTGAATGTCTAATATTATTTTATATGTTTTTGCTTTATTCTTTGTGTTTTTATAAGTTTTATTATAGCAGAATAATCTTTGTGTTGGTCTATAAAAGAATGTTTGCTTCCTGTAAATTCAACTATTTTGAAATTATTATTATTTAAATCTTTATATAAATTATATATTGTTTCAGGTGGGGATTTTTTGTCTTTCCCACCAGTTACCAAAGTTACAGGTATATTCCATTGATTCATTAAATCTGTGTTTAATTCTATATCATCTAGTGTTTTAAAGAAATTTATTAATATTGGGATGTAATGTGGTTTTGAATGCATTGAAAAAGTATGCGGGCTCATTATTCCAACAGCATGATTTAAGGTTTCTTCCTCGCTCAAATGTTCTAAATTGTATCGTTTTATAAAAAATTGTAATAGATATTCGTGCCACTCTTTTGATACATAAGGGGCAAACATAATTGCGGCAGAAAATCTTAATTTTTGATTGTTTTTGATTCTTTCGTTAAATATATCTGTAATGCCTGAACACGAAAGAGAGTGAGATATAAGGCAGCTCCATTTCCCCGAACATTGTTGTTCAACAAGTTCAAGGCCAGTGTCCAAAAGTTTTGCAAAGTTTTTGTATGTGTTTCTTTTCGCGGTTTTCTTTGTAACTTTTTCAACAAAATCACCAAGAAATGTATCTATACAGTAAACGTTAAAATTGCTTTTCAAAGACCAATACATTACAGCCTTCATTAATGGTTCTATAGAAGTATTGCTGGCCAATCCAGGTAATAAAATCAAATTCCCATGGGATTGTGGGCTGGATTCATAAAACGTTATATGTCCCATAGTGCCTGTTTTTGTTTTTGATTTATAATCTAAACTCCATTCATAATGGTTTTGCTTCATTTCAGGCAATTCTTTTTCAAAATCAAAAGGTATTAAACTTCTTTTCATTATTTATATTCTATCATATGTTATATAATATAATAGACAATATATATTAATTGTCAAGTATTATTTTCGTTTGACTTTTATTATTTAAGACTATAAAATGGGCAGGCATTTGGGGTCATAGCTCAGTTGGTAGAGCACCTGCTTTGCAAGCAGGGGGTCGTCAGTTCGAGTCTGATTGGCTCCACCAAAATTCGTAAAGGGGGTGATTTAAATGGTCAAAGTTTTAGTTCGCGATAATAATGTAGAGCAGGCTCTGCGTGTATCCAAACGTAAATCCCAGAAAGAAGGATTATACCGCGAAATGAAAGAACGTCAACGTTTCGAAAAGCCCACCACAATGCGCAAGCGTTTGAAAGAAGAAGCGGTTCGTAACGAAAAGAAACGTCAATCTAAACAACGCATGGTATTTGGATTCTAAAAATTAATTATAATGGCGCATCTGCGCCATTTTTAATATTAAAAACCGCCAATTTGGCGGTTTTTAATTATTTTGGTGGGCATAAGAGGGGTCGAACCTCCACGGATTTCTCCACTGGAACCTAAATCCAGCGCGTCTGCCAGTTCCGCCATATGCCCATGGGTGCCAGTTTAATCGTTGGGGAAAGGCAAGTCAAATAAATTCCAATACGCGTTCAACGCCGCCTAGATCTTTATAGCCCGAGATTAATTTCCAACCGTTTTCATTAAATATTTTAGTAACACTATTTTTTTGCCCCTTGCCAATTTCTAAAAATAGACGTCCATTTTGCACCAGAAAATCTTTCGCATTTTTTGCAATTGCTCGATATGCATCCAATCCGTTTGTTCCGGAATACAGTGCTATTTTTGGGTCATGCCGTGCGCCTGCATCAACCCGTTCATCGTTATTTGCAATGTATGGTGGATTGCTGATTATAATATCAAATTTTGAATTTATGGGGTTACGGTTAGAAATAAAATCCCCACGTAAAATTTTAATTTTATTATCCAGTTTCAGATTTTTTACATTTTTGAGTGCGACACGCAAAGCTCCACTGGATTTTTCAATGCCGATTCCCGTTGCCCCATCTAAATTTTTTATAATTGCACAAATCAGACATCCCGTGCCGGTTCCCAAATCCAGAATTTTTGCTTTGTCATCGGCTTTTTTTAAAACTGCTTCGACAAGCGTTTCAGAATCTGGTCTGGGGTCCAGCGTATTTTTATTTGTATAAAACGGCAATCCATAAAACCATTTTTCATGGATAATTTTTGCCACTGGTACGTCATGCTTTAATTTTCGTGCAGCTATAAAAACCATAAACATTTCCAATAAATTTAATTTATCATCATTTTTGGTTTTATTTTCTCTAATTTTTTTCAGTATGATTTTAGCCGCGTGCGCATTGCCCGCTTTTTGTAAAATTATGAATGCTTGATTCAAAGTCATAAAATCAGTATAATCCTTTTCATGAAAAAATTCAATCTACAGAAGATAACAAAAGTTTTATTGATATTGGCGGGTCTTTTGATGGTCTCCGCTATTTTGTTGTATGTTATAAAACCAACCAGGGAAATTTTAATCAATATCCCTGTGGAAAGACACGTCCAGGTTAATGCTGGGGACACTTTATCCAAGATATTATCTGAACATGGTGTATCCGGAGGGGATATAAATACCATTGCGACATTGTTAAAAAAAGACTGCGGCGTGCAGGGGCTGCGTGCTAATTCAGATGTTTTGGTTATAAAAAAGAGAAACCAGGACGCCCCAGTTGATAAAATAACTCTTTCAAGTGGCCCATGGAAACGCGTTGAATTATCTTGTGATACGGACGGTAAATGGGCGGCGGATTTAATAAGTGTTAAAAAAGATACCAGATTGGTTCGCAAATCTGGCAGAATCCCCAGCGGTGGTGTTTTTAGCCAAGCCGGGGTCGAGGCTGGAATCCCAATCGGAACAGTTTACGAAGTTATTAATCTGTTGGCATTTGAAATCGACTTTGAACGTGATATTCAGCCAGGTCAGGAATTTGTTGTTTTGTACGAAGAAAATTTGCTGGATGGTCAGGTTATTGATGGTGGTCGCATAGTCGAAGTATCTTTTGATACTCATCTGGACAGACGCGGTAAATTAAAAATGTACAGATTTGAAAAAAATAATGGAAAATTCGGATATTATGATGACGAAGGCAAAGGCGCCATAAAATCATTAAAACGTACACCAATTGATGGTGCCAGTGTTTCCAGTGAATTTAGCAGACACAGAAAACATCCGGTATTGGGCTTTACCCGTGCACACAAGGGGGTTGATTTTCGTGCATCAACCGGAACAAAGATCCCAGCAGCCGGTGCCGGAAAGGTAGTGGCACGTGGTTATAATAAAGGGCATGGAAATTTTATAAAACTTAGACATGCTAATGGATTTCAAACGCTTTATGGACATATGTCCAGATTTCAAAAGGGTGTAAATGTTGGAACATCCGTTGCCCAGGGTCAGATTATTGGCTATGTTGGTTCTACGGGGCTTTCTACGGGGCCGCATTTGCACTATGAAATTATTAAAAATGGGGTACATGTAAATCCGATGACGGTTACATTCCCGCGAATTGATGATTTGACCGCTACGCAAAAGGCCAAGTTCTTGGACTTTAAGAGCAAGGTTGACAAGGCCTCAGATGCACTAGTTCATAATCCAAACTTATTTATTCCTATGTAAAATCTGCGTTTTACGCAGATTTTTTTTTATCGCCCGCTTGACATTTTTTTATATTTATCTATATTTGTTCACATAAGCTGGTTCCCCGTGGGGCAGACTGCAATGGTGCAAGTCGGGCATCGCAAGATGCTGAATGTATGTAGCGTTGATTTTTAAACGCGCAAACCAACCTATTTTAACGCAGATGGTCGACTGGTGCATGCCTTTATGCACGTCCGCCTTTGTATATACAATGGAGAACGCTGATGGAAATGAGAAATCTTTATATAGGGAAAAAATCACTGACGGTGAGTGTTTTTGCTTTAATGACTTTACTGATGTCCAAAGATGATCGGTTACTTGCGCAAAATGTAAATTATGAAAAGAATCAAGTTGCCAGTATGAATATGCCTGCGGCGAACATGTCGATGGATGTTGATAACATGGATTTTTCATATTTGATAGATGCGCGCGCGAACAAGGCCGTGGCCGATTATATTGATACTGTTAAAAACAGAGTGGCGGATTTATCTGGGAAAAAGGGCAAGTCCGGATATATGCGGGCATTGAAACAAAGATTTGGCGCGCCGGCACCGGTTTATCGCGGAAGACACGCCCATTGCGTATGGGGCGAAAGAAAATCGTTCGAAGCAGCGGCATCCGCGCTGAATCTGGATATCAGCCCAATCCCTGAAACTGACGCTTGCTCTAATTTAATAAACACTATTCGCCAGCAAAATCCAGAAAGTTCATTTTATGGGATAATTTGGGAAAACCGCAAAGCATATTCCGCGGCTCGTGAAAAATTTGCCGATCGTCATATAGCCGCGTGGCTTAATTCGTCCAAGCATGCGTTCAGCAAAGATGAAATTTACAAAAAGCGCATGACCTATCTGGCGCTGTTTGACCATAAAAATATTGCGGCAGATGATATAAAACCGGGCGCGATTTTCAGCACCTATGGACATACCGAGATGTTTTTGGGGCGCGGCCGTATAGTAAATAAAAAGTTTGTTGCTGATGAACATGGTGAATTTTGCACAATTGGCTTTAACAATGAAATGGTTCGCCAGATAGTTTTTTCAAACGGAAAAACAGGTAATGTTTTCATAGGTCATACCAGTGAAATTTTGGTGGAAAAATTGACAGCCCAGGTCGAACAAATAAAACAGATGCCACGTGTCAAATTATTACAGCGCGCAATAAGTGAAAACATTGCTGATGAAAATTATTTAAAAACTCTTTCGGATAATGAATTGAAAATATTATTGTTGGAAAAATTATTGGGTGTTCAATTGACACCGATAAATTATGCATATCCAGTAATGATGCGTCAGCAAAATATTCGTAATGGATAAAAATAATCCCCCTGTAAATGGGGGATTTTTTACATTATAATTTTTTTAATTTTATTTGGCACATCTGTAATTTTGATGCGCTCTTGTTCCATGGTGTCGCGGTGACGAATTGTTGCCATCCCATCTTCCAAACTTTGGTGATCAATAGTGATGCAGACGGGGGTTCCTATTTCATCATGACGACGATAATTTTTACCAATGTTTCCACTATTTTCCATTTCAATACGTCCCAGTCCCAACATGCGTAATTCGGTCGCCAGGTTTTCAGCCCGAGAAGTTAATTCAGGTACATTGCGTGCCAATGGGATAACCGCGGCTTTGACCGGTGCCAGTGAAGGTTTTAATTTCAATACTATGCGGGATTTTCCATCGCCCAAGTCTTCATCGGTATAGGCATTTAACATAACCGTCAGCATGGCACGATTTACACCCATTGCAGTTTCAACAACATAAGGAACAAAATTTTCCCCAGTTTGTGGATCGCTGTACGAAAGCTTGGTTGTGCTGTCGGTATTGTTCAAAGTTTTTGCTGCCAGATTAAATTCTTTTTGAGATTTTGTATGGGAACCCAAATCAAAATCTTGGCGATTGTGAATACCTTCAACCTCGTCAAAGCCATCTGGAAATTCGTATTCAATGTCACCAGCGGCTTTGGCATAATGTGCCAATTTTTCATGTGGGGTAAAGCGCAATTTTTCTGCGGGAATTCCCAATACATTAATCCACCAATCCATACGGATTTTTTTCCATTGTTCCCACCAATCTATATCAGTACCAGGCTTTACAAAATATTGCATTTCGGCCTGTTCGAATTCGCGCATACGAAAAACAAACCCACGTGGTGAAATTTCATTTCGAAAAGCTTTACCAATTTGAGCGATACCAAATGGCAATTTATGTGGAACAGAATCCAAAACATTTTTGAAATTTATAAATGTCGTTGTTGCGGTTTCAGGACGCAAATAAGCATTGATTTCGCCACCAGCAACCGCACCAACCGAAAGTCCCATCATCAATTGATATTCCCGCGGAGGCATTAAATCAGCCGACCCGCAATTATCACACTTTTTTGGATCTTTCATTTTATCTTGGCGCATACGGGCGCCACATTTTTTGCACTCAACCAATGGATCTGAAAAACTGGATTCATGACCCGAATATTTCCACAGTAAACGGTTGGAAATCAGCGAAGCATCTAAACCCTCGATATCATCGCGCTGATAAATCATTGCGTTCCACCATGCGGTTTTGATGTTCTTCATCAGCTCTACACCGTATGGACCATAATCATAAGTTCCGGCCAGCCCACCATAAATCTCGCTGCCGGTAAAAATAAAACCGCGTCTTTTGCAAAGAGCAATAATATCATTAACAGTTACCATCTTAATTCCTTATACATAACCTAAAAACTATATGCTGCGGAAAGTCCCCAGAAATCATAAACATTATTTTCTTCACCGGTATCGCCGTTTGAAAAGTGCTGCATAACTAATTCTAAATTCCAACTTTCAGTCATTCTATATCCAGCAAACAGTCGGAATCCCAATAAAAATTTGGTATTCAATCGTTCGTTTTGTTTCCCTTGGATTGCAACACCCATGCCAGTCCCAACATACCATCTGCTGCTGTTGTAAAGTGAAACATCCTGGGACAACATAAATATTTCCGCGCTATATTCCGGCCAGTCGCAATACCCGTCATAACGACATTTATTATTATAATCTTTTTCGTGCAAACCGACGGTTTTTATCAAGTTGATGGATTGTCTGGCCGGCAGTCTGAAAAAAGTAGTTGGTTGAGAATATTGCAAATTAAACATATAATAAGGTGCAATATACTTCAAATGCTTTAGTGCTATTAATTCCCCAGAGTCAAATCCTTGGCCAATAGTCAGGCTAAACTGATTTTGTTTTTCGCCAAAAAATGGATTATCGGCGGCAATAGCTGGTGCGCAAAATAATGAAAGCGCACCACATAAATAAAAAAGTTTCATAATTTTCTTCATTTTATTAGACAAGCTTAGAATACCATCAAATATTATTCAGCGCAATGGAAAAATGTTCCTGGAATATACCAAAATGTATTAAAAAAATCGCGTCATTTGACGCGATTTTAATGTAAGTTTTACATTTAATTATGCTTTTGGCATATCAACCGCGATTGCGTGTGCTGGGCAAACACTTGCGCATGCACCACAGCTCATACATTTAGTTGGTTCAATATAGCATTTCCCGTCTTTGGGCGAAATTGCTGCAACAGGGCAAGCCCCCATACAAGTTTTACAACCAACGCATTTATTTGGGTCTATTTTATAAGCCATTTTTTACCCCTTAATTTTTTTAGTTTAAAGTTTCTTTAATTATCTTCTCATATTTAACAAAGATAAAATATATTGGAACATAGCGATAAAAGAGATATACAGATGCAAAGCACCCAATACAGCCAACTGATTACGCTGGGTGTCATCTCTTATTACATTATATGCATGTTTCAGCTTTTGCATATCGTATGCAGTAAACAGGGCAAATATTAATACTCCAATTGCGCTGACAATTGTTGCAAATACACCCCCCAGTGGCCAAATCATGCCGATAATTCCTACCAAGATTAAACCAATCATTCCCATGAACAAGAATATGCCCAAAAATGACAGGTTTTTGACAGTTTTATAACCAAACATAGCCATACATCCAAACATTACAGATGCAATAACAAATGCTTGTAGAATGGACGCAGGGTTAACGTTCAATGCATCCCATACTAATGGAGTAATTACAAATCCCATCAGAACAGAATAAACGACCAAACTTATTGCGCCCGCTGTTGGTGACATACGAAAAGCGCGTGCCTGTGCCCAGATAGATAAACCAAAACCACCGAATAGAATAATATAATACAATCCGGACAAGCCGCCTGGATTAATTAATAAAGAAATTCCTTCGGCATAAATTGTAATATAAGATGCGATTGCTGTCAGAGCGACTGCTCCAAACATCAATGTAAAAATACGTTTCAGATATAACCCGATTCCACCTTCGCGGACAGCGGGAGTATTTTTTGCCATAATTTTCTCCTTTATTTGCCAAGACAATATAATTATTATAGTATTAAAAATCAAGGGAAAGAAAAATGATAATGATTGAACCAATTTCACCAATAGCCTTTTCAATAGGACCCGTTGTTATTCGTTGGTATGCGCTGGCTTATGTTGCGGCCTTTTTAATCGGGCTGTGGATGTTTAAAAGATTTAATAAACGGACAGGGGACGAATTATCGAAAAAAGCATTAGATGATTTATTTACTTATGTAATTTTGGGTGTGATACTGGGCGGACGATTGGGTTATGTACTGTTTTATAATTTTTCTTTTTTCTTAGCGCATCCTTTGGAAATATTTGCGGTTTGGCATGGCGGTATGAGTTTTCACGGCGGTCTGCTGGGTATAATGACCGCGATCTTTATTTTTGCTAGAAAGTATAAAATTAAAGCATTTTCAATAATGGATAAATTGGCAGTGATTGCACCAATGGGTTTATTTTTGGGGCGTATAGCAAACTTTATAAATATGGAAGTAATGGGACGTGTGACATCCAAACCATGGGGAATTGTGTTCGCAGGCAGCCCGGATACACTGCCACGTCACCCCAGCCCTCTGTACGAGGCTGCGCTGGAAGGTATATTGCTGTTTGTAATAATGTTGTCGCTGTGGCATTGGACTAAACTGAAAAACAAGACTGGTGCATTGTCTGGAATATTTGCGATTTTGTATGGTTTTTTCAGAATTTTTGCAGAACAATTCAGACAACCAGACGCGCAATTGGGCTTTTTGATGGGCAATTGGCTGACAATGGGAATGGTATTAAGTGCCGCAATGATAATTGCAGGAGTAATAGTTTTTGCAGTTGCAATTAAAAAGAAATAATATAAACTAGCAAAGTCAAAATATATGGACAGATGTCAGAGTGGTTTAATGAGACGGTCTTGAAAACCGTTGTGGGCGCAAGTCCACCGGGGGTTCGAATCCCTCTCTGTCCGCCATTTAACTCCTTGTTTTTACTACATTTTTTAGTAAAAACCAGTATCCGAAATTACCCCGCAGTTGTGCGGGATTTTTTGTTTGATTTTTCATGTTTTGCCAGGGTATAGGATATACAATTCGTTTATCCCCGTTTTTATACTATATTCCATACAATGGCCTTTTTAGGCGTGGCAGTACTTGCCGTGTCTTTAGACTTGAAAAGTCAGGCTTTTTATAATACAATTACCTTGAAATGCAAAGATTATGCTGATTTTCACCGAT
>CAZPLT010000008.1:0-38818 GCA_964587855.1 uncultured Muribaculaceae bacterium
TCTATAGAACATTCTTTTTTATATATACTTTTATAACAATCGTTAAAAACCTCAAATAAGCGCTCACGGCATTTTTCCGTATTATCTTGTAAAATATCTATCCCATAAATACTTGATATGGCCAAAACAGAATATCTATCGTATTCTATCTGGGATTTTGAATATCTATCTTTTACAATATTAAGCTTTCTTTTCAGGATTTCGGTCAGAAAATTACCCGTTCCACAGGCTGGTTCTAAAAAGCGACTATCTATCCTTTCAGCCTCTTGAGAAACCAGATCAATCATGGCATTAACTTCGCGTTCGGCGGTATAAACCTCTCCGTGATCTGCCACTCGTTTTTTAGAAACTATTTGTTTAATTGCACCCATCTTTATACAAACCCCTATTTGCCTTCTAATGTACCGAAATTAATAAATATAATCAAGGCGATTTGATTAAATATTATTGCTTTTACAATGTGTTTTTGGTGTTTTTTAAGAGACAAACATTAATTTATATAAGCGACTATCTTTTGATATAGATCCAAAAGCTTCATCAATTTCCTTATTATTATATTTTAATTTGATCCTATTTACAAAATCCAAAAGATCTTGATCTTGGACTAGGAAAATGCCATCTTTTTGTTCACTGCTTATAATATCTATTAATAAAATATATTGCTCGCTTAGACCAAGAAACCGTTTAAGAGTGTCCCAATATTTATTTATAGAGAATCCAGAGTTGTATATTTTAGTAATAATATCTATGAACCTTTCTTCCGACAAATCGCTAACTGCCGTATAACTGCCTGATATATCGATATTATTATTCAAAAATTTATTTGCGCGAATTAAAAATTCCACAACTGCCTCCATATTGCTATCATTTAATTTGTACGCAAATATCCCTTGATTTTGTGGGGCAAATACCTTTCTAATAAGCTCTACAAAGGCATTGTTTGTTTTAATATGTTTATGGCTAACAATAGGTAGTAATATTTTTAATAACTCCGCTACTTCTTCTGGCTTTCTTATATTGATGAACTCATTTAACTTCCTAAAAAACTGTTCAACAAAGCGATCTGCAACTTGGTTATAAATCATAAGTTCTACAAAATTTTTTATGTAAATACTGTCTAGGCCATTTCTATGGATTTCTTGATAACATTGTTCCGCCAAAGAATCTGTATAAAACGCACTAATGTTTATTATTTTTGAGAAGTCAATACGTGGATTAATTTCCCGGTAATATCCTATAAAGACTTCTTCTGCATTTTCTAATATTTTAGACGAATATTGTGTTAATATAATATTTTTAAACAATTCTTTAGCCGCTGAGAAACTTTCGTCTCTCTCATCATTAGGTATATGGCTGGACGCTGCTGTCTTAATTAAACTTTTACATGCTTTTGAAAAACTAGCTATACCGATCGATTGAGCATGGTTTACAAAGATTGCTAGAGAATCATATTTATCATGATTAAAATATGATAGCACACTATCAAATTTATCATCATAAATATCTTGAATTAAATTCATCTGGTGTTTAGTAAACAATTTATCTTTATTATTTATTTCGGTAATAAGTTCAAATAAATTAACAGATAATTTTATAGCGCCTCCATAGAAGCTAGATCTTAACATCCGTATTATTTTATCAACTATTAGTTCTCTATCTTTTTCTAAATACTTTACTAAGGCTGATAAATCCCCTTGTTTAATCGCCTCTATTGCTTCAGATGGAATACCATCATACTCTTTTCTATTAGAAACGATTTTTTGTAAAGTTTCATCATCAGCACCAGAACTTAATTTTTGAGTATAATTTAAAAAGCTATTTAATTTTTTTAATTCATCTGGTGTTCCTATAAAAGCGTCTTTTTTTGCATCACTCGCTATTAATAGATTTGGGTCTTTAACAATATTTTTATAATATTCTCCCCACTCTTCTCTTATAATTAATGCTTTGCAAATTAAATCTTGATACTTTTCTATTTCAATGGATGTCATTCTACTCCTTAATACCTCTAACTCTTCCGAAAGATTATTAAAGAAATGAATTATTCGACGTGGGTTTGTTGCATACCTATCTGACACGATTGCTAAAACCTCCCCATTAAATCCCAAAGAATGCTTTTTGTTTAAATGCTCAGCGAATTTAATTATTTCCCCATCTTCTAATGGTTTAATCCTAATCTCTAAATTAAATATTTTTCTTAATTTTTCCGACTGTCTTGCATATTGACCACGTCTAGAACATAGTTCATAATGATCAATAGGTATTACAAATACTAAATTATTGTATTTGCTCATAAAATTTTTAATATCATACAAGATTTCTTCTGGCGCGTTGTTTCTATCTAAATTATCTATTATTATTATTAATTTAGATAACTTTTTACAATCTTTTTTCAATTTTATCCATTCAAACGGCTCTTTAACACATTCTTCATTCCCAGATAAATTGCTATAAATTATCTCTGAAAAACATCTATGAAATTGTTCTGCGGCGAAAGTTAATGGAACTGTACGAGTATTAGCTAATATATTTGTTATATTAATAAACAACGTCATAATATACGTTGCAAAACCTAAAATGGAAAATTGTATAATATCTTCTTTAAACCAAATTGCTGCCATTATTAGAACAATTAATAAACCTATTATTGCTTTCTTGCCATAATCATTAAAAGTTTTTTCTGTCGAAATTTCGTAAAATTTTTCATATAAATTTTGACATGGAATTTCTAATTTATCTACCACTCTAGATATAAATCTACGTTTAAAGCTGTCTCCGGAATATTGCCAAGCATCACAATATATAAAACCTATTTCATCATTTTTATCTTCTTTTTCGATTTGTTTTCTAGCTGTCTTTATTATTGATGATTTACCACTGCCCCATTCTCCAAAAAGCCCTATAGTAAATGTTTTCCCTGTCGGAACATGGCAAATTGCATGCACCAAAGCATCTACATAATGTTTGCCGCCAAGCAAGTCTTCTTTTTCTATAAAATTTATTTCTTCATCTATAATTAACACGTTTACTCTCCGGCAAAGGTTTATATAAATATAATAAAAGATACTAATTTATACCAGCTAAAACATAAATAATTATTTATAAAACTCCATCATTTTATCTGTAGACTTTTGCATAGCTTCGCGGACTGGGTCGGCAGATAAGCGAGCATAGACCATTGTTGCGCTTTGGGACTTATGACCCAGAGATTTGCCTATGATATTCGTGCTTGCGCCTGTAATAGCCTGGTAGCTCCCCTGCGTGCGGCGCAAATCATGCAGACGCAGGTTTTTTATGTTCGCCCGTTTTAATAAATCTTGCCACGGCCGTTTTGGATCTTCCAGGTGTCCGCTGGCAGACTTATTACTTGGAATAACCCATTCGCTCTCTGAATCCGCCTTCATACTTTCCAACAACTCTTTTGTCTGGGTTGTCATAGGGATCTGCATAGGCTCGCCATTCTTGGTATCTGGAATGTAAATCAAGCCATTTTTCAAGTCTACATTATCCCAGCGCATAGAAAGCACACTATTACGCCGCTGACCAGTAAATAGCGATAAAAGCACATAGTTTTTGAAAACCTGGTTGTCTTCGTTTTCCAAAGCCTCGAAGAACCGCTTTATCTCATCAGATTGCAAGAACCTGTCACGGCTTTGCTCGGGGAATTTTCGCACAAACTCGGCGGGATTTTCACGGCTTTGTATATGGCCCTGTTTTATGGCAATAGAATACATATGCTTTATCAGTGACAGCATTCTGTTTGCAGTATAAGGGCTGAGCTCTTTCTTGGTCTTTTGATGTAATTTTTCAATTTCTTCTGGCTTTATGCTTAACATCTTTCTGTTATGGAAATCTGCCAACCTATGTTCAAAGATACTGTTGTCATTCCCGACCGAGCTTTCGCGTTTATAAATATCCGAATATTCCGGCTTGTAAACCGTTTCGTAAAACTGTCTTAGCGTTATATCTTTTAAGTCTTCTTTACGTTTTGCGCTGGGGTCTTGGCCAAGTGTCGCCTGCTCTTTTAATGTATGCGCAATCTCGCGAGCCTTGATAAGTTTAATCTGACCGGCCCGCCCTATTTTTATCCGCTTTGGGCTGCCATTAAATTTCATATAGGCATAATAAGTCTTGGCCCCACCATAGGTTACAATTACACAAAGGCCATCACGACTGCCAACATCATAATACACAGCCTGTTTATCGGTTGGTATTGGCAAATTTTCCAGCGCACGTTCAGTAAAATTGAATTTATTGTTCATAATTGCCATTTTTATTAATCATTTAAGAAATACGAGACCAAAATTTATCTGCAGCATCTAGCCATTCAGATTCTTCCGCCTCATAAGAGTAATTCGACCTATCAATAATTAAATATATTTTAGAAATGAACTTTTGGGCCGCATCTAGATATTTAGCAAAATCCTCCAAGGTAAAATCTTTTTTAACAACATACGTTGAACTAAAGCTATGAACACGAAAATCCCTATTATTCCTTAAAACACTTAGATTCTCCTCTGTGAAAAACATCTCCCATTCTTTAATCAACTCTTCTATTAGAGCACGACATTGTTTTTCAGATTTCTCTGCAATCTCTTTTCTTAAAGATTCCTCTAGATCTCTTTTTATATTATACGCGCGTTCATAATGATACAGGACTAACTCATCCCTATGAGAATCTATAAATTTTACCATACTGTCTATATTGGATTTCTTGTCACCATTAGACTTTTCAAAAATTTTCCTAAGCTCTACTATCATCCTAAAAAAAAGTGTATAACGAATTATAATAAACACATTTGCCTCAATGGTTTTATTTATTCTTTCTACAACCATATCTGACTTTTCTATAATCTTATTGCAATAAACTACAGCCTCTCTGTAGGAATCCATTTTTTTGAATTCCTCTCTTACATCATCCAACTCTTTTTCAAACTCTATTTTTTTATTCATTTTGCTACCTATTTGCTACCGGAAGCAGTTTTTGCTACCGTTTGCTACCAATTTTTATTAATCTTGATTAAGTTCATTATATGCTGTATAGTGCAGAATATCAAGGATTATTTAATTTTATTAAGCGACATTAAACACCTGTCCCATTAACTGAAGGTCTTTGGTTCAAATCCAAACTCCGCAACCAGATTTAACAAAAAAAACCGGTCGCATTGTGCGGCTGTTTTTTTATTTATAAAAATAAATTTCTGATATAATGTTTATAAAAAGAGAGAGGAATTTTATGAAAGACGAAAATTTGAAAAAATATTTATTACCGGCCGCTGCTGTTTTATCAATAGGATTGGTCCTTGGCGGTTTCTTTATCGGAAATGGTGTTTATAATGCTGGCAATAAACGCATCGTTTCTGTAAAGGGTTTGTCCGAGCGTGACGCCGTCGCAGATATGGCCGTTTGGAATATTAATATATCTAATGTCGGTGGTGATCTTGCTGTATTACAGGCAAAGGTTGATTCTGATATTTTAAAAATAAAAAAGTTTTTGATAGATTCTGGTTTTTCAGATTCCGATATTCAAAATACTCGGGTTCAAGTTCGTGATAATTTTGCCGGATACGATCCTATTGCATTAAAAGAAAATATGTCTTCTGAGAAAAACCAAAGTCGCTATGTTATAGAAGCGGGCGTTATGGTTCGATCAAACAATGTAAATATGGTTGATAATACATCCAGAAGAATGGGTGAGCTGGTCCGCCAAGGTATTACTATTAAAGAAGACTATACTGGTCCTGTCTATGTGTTTAATGGATTAAATGATATAAAAATTTCGATGATTGAACAGGCCACAAAAAACGCAGGTGAAGCCGCACAACAATTTGCAAAGGATGCTGGTGCAAAACTGGGGCCAATACAAAATGCAACCCAAGGCGTTTTCAGCATAGAACCGCGCGACCCCGTTGCTGGATTTAATAATGACGAAAAGCAATCTATTTATAAAAAGATTCGTGTAGTTTCTACAATAAGCTTTTACCTGAAATAAAAAACTGCCGAAATGGCAGTTTTTTATTTACACAAATTGATTCGTTTTTATAATCCTATATCATTAATATATATTCCTATTCTTTGCTGTATTATATTGTTTTGTGTATTTGGTAAATCATTCTGCAAAAGTTCAATAATAGGAATATCTGTATTCATCTTTATAAATTTTTGGTTAGAATTTATATGATCTTTATTGTTTTTTAATTTTTCCATGGTTTTGTTTGAAATCTTATCCAGATTTTCAAATATACTTTTTATGTTTGTATACTCATTTAAAAGCATTGCTGCTGTTTTTTGACCAACTCCCATAACGCCCGCTATGTTATCTGTTTTGTCCCCAACCAATGATAGATAGTCAACATACTGACACGGCAACACACCGAATTTTGTTTTTATAAAACAATAATCACATTTTATTAACTTACCTTGGGTGCTTCGTATAAGGTTTATTTTATCTGATACCAATTGGGTAAAATCAAAATCATTTGATGATATATAAACGCTGCCATTATCTTTTATCCAACTTTTTGCCAGACTTGCAATAATATCATCTGCTTCAAACTTTTTATGCTCTAACCATTTTATATTCATTAAATCCAAAATTTGCTTGATATATGGCAGCTGTTTAAATATGTCGGTGTTTATATTACGCCCCGCTTTATAGTCTTGTCTTTGCCTCAGTTTATCTTGGGTTCCCGTTTCAGAATCAAATACTATAAAGATTTTATTATTTGGATACGCGTTTGCGATTTGGCGCAAAAAAGCAAAAAAGCCATAGACCGCATTAACCTGAATTCCTGATTTTGTTTGTGCAACATCAGGAACCCCGTAAAAGGCACGGAATAAATAATTATGCCCATCTATTATTGTCAGGTCTGTCATATTTATATTATAGCTTTTTATTTACACAAGTTGATTCGTTTGCCGTCGTCACGCTCATCAACTTTTTTATTCAAAATTTCTTGTTGTGCGTCTAATTTTTGCTTCATCAAAACAATATCTGGGTGAGATTGCAATTCTTTCTGCATTTTATCCAGCGCGTCATTGACGCCGTCAAGGCTGGCGACAAAAATTGGCATTATGCTGTCTGCGGCCAATTTTATTGATTTTTTCATATTATCTGCTTCGCCATCAAACACTTTTAAATAAGCAGACACATGTTCTTTTTCGTGCTCTAATGTCATCTTGTATTCGCAAGAATTTGGTATATGTGATCTGTCTATATTTATTTGAAATCCTGTATAACCCAAAGCTGCATTTAGTCCATTTAATACCACACAATAACCCGATCCAGACGGTGTTGCAGAAACCTGCAAATCATATTCTTCGTCAAAGCTGGCGACGACTGTACCATGCAAAGAATCCATTGGAAATTCTGGCTGGACAACTTTTTGTGTCCATTCGTTCTTTTTAATTTTAACTGTTGGTGACGCTTTATATTGTAGACAATCATCCGCTATTAGCGAGAAAGAAAAAATGCTAAAAAGCGAAAAAGTTATTACGAATCTTTTCATTATTATTTATCAAAAATAATTTACTCTTGTGTTGTTTTTTTCAAGTATTCTTCTACGAATTGATTACCAAATTGTTTATATAAATCCTCGGCCAACAAAACTGACGAACGCCCAGATTCAAACAACCTTAACATATTACCAAGCCCACCAAGCTCTGTATTCAAAATCACAGATTCGTTGTTCACTGGCCGCGATAGCAATACTGCACGTTTTAAATTCGGATATGCTTTACCCTGGATAAATGCCATCTCCAAAGGATTTAAATTCCAGTGTTCGTAATCAGACGCGTCTGCCGCAGGATTTCGGAAGAACAAAACAGTTTGTGCTTGACCACGTACCACATCGCCTATACCCAATTTATCCAAAACGTTTGCCCGCTGAAATGCCGCCATATAGGCCTGTCTATTTTTTCTGCCTTCTTGTAGACCAACAACAAAATTATCACGGAACATTTTGTTTTCCAACATAGGCGCCGTTTCGTCTATCATAATCAATGCTGGATTTCCCCTGGCCACAGTTTCGGTATTTATTCTATGTAAAATATAAGAGATTACAGCAGGAGCAAGCGTTTCGTCAGCCAAAACATCAGTAAAATCAAATGTGGTTAAGCGCGAGAACAAATCCAAAGTATCAGCATTTTCATTAAATACACTGCCGTATTGTAAATCATCAACCCATTGTTTTAATGCAGGTCTCATTTTACCATCAGATGCAAAATTAGACACCCACAAGTTTTTCAATTTTCTTTGGTTTTCATCCAAATAATCAAAATTTACCGATACTGCGCGCGCAATTTCATCCATAGATTGTGGATCTGATTGCCCAGAAAGTATCATTAGCCAACGGCGCAAAAAGGTACGATTTGCGTCTGTATCGTCCATCTTAAATGGATTTAATTGTGTTTCAAATCCAGCCTCTATCCTGTCTTTGGATTTTGTTTTGGCTTTGAAGGTTAAATACTTTCCGCCGGTCGCAAGCGTAAATATTTCGGCACCACGATTTCTATCAAAAAAGAATGCTTTTAATTTTGGATGCCGCATAGACATTGCAATCAAGAACGAGAACAATGTTGTTTTACCGCCACCAGTTGGGCCAATAGTCAAAGTATGTGCCACCGCAGCCGATGATTCAGAAACATGAAATTGAAATTGATATGGCGTTCCACTGCTGGTTGGGAACACAACCAATGGCCCAGGGCCCCAATCACAATTTGCAACTCCAACAGGAGAACTGGATAATGGAAAACTGGTTGCAGCAGTCATCGACAACAACTTAAAAGACCGTGGAAATACATCAAATCCAGGCATCAGCGAGAACCAAGACGGCTTCGCAGCAAATTTTTCAAAAACAGGTGATACGCCAAACCCAGCACAAATTTTATTAAACTCGTCTACATGTTCTGCTAATTCTTCGGCGGTATCGCCAGATAAAACAAACAAAGGATAATAATCCATCAGGCTTTGATTTCCTGTTACGTTTTCATCCATAGAATATAATGCTTCGCCGATTTGTTGGGCGGCAACATCTTCGCTTTCGTTTTTATTAGAATCGCTGCTGGCCATTTTTTGACGAATAACCGTTTCTGTTTTTGCTGAACCCAAAACATTAAAACCACTCATACATATTAATTCTGTTTGTATAGTTCCAACTGTATCAAAAAACTCTTCATCCATAAAATCCGGCGACGTTTTAAATGATGCAACAGCTAAATATTTTTTATCCGTTCCGTGTGAAGCAAGTATTGTGCCATTTCTATTAAATTCAATTTCGTCAGCAGTCATTAAATTGGACATGTTTGCGTCTGTTCTTAAAATGCTTGGTTTTGATACTGGCGATAAAATTCTGGCATATAACGATGCAAAGTTTTTATTAGAATTATGTTTTAATAATGTTGGTTTATATGCAGCCATTATCGACTCAAAATAATTTGATGTTTGTAATAATTTATCATGAGCCCCACCACGAATACTAATTACAGCATAATGGCTGTTTTTAAATATTTTTAATCCCTGAGCATTCCATTTGTCGCTAATTTTTTGTAATACTGGTTGATCAAATTCATAATTTGTATTTTTTTTAACAGAGTCTCGTATTGTAAAAAATCGTATTGTAGTATCTGGATCTTTTATTTGATTTAATAATTGAGCACGCAATTCTAAAAATTTCTTCTTGGTGATATCATCGTGCATTGACGTTTGAATTCCGGCAATTTCATATGCACGAACAACAGACCCATCCAGCAAGCCAATTGTTGCATTATCTGAATAAATAGAAGCAAAAGGTAAATAATCAGAATATTTTCTGTATCCAAATCTGGGCAGAACTATTTTTGATAAAACCCCGGAATATAAATAAATAATTAATACAAATAATAAAATTGCGCCAAACATTACCAGTACAACCGGCGAAGAAATATCTGATACAAAAAAACTAAAAAAGTTATTCACTTTTTAAACCTTTAAACTTTTTGGTATAAACTTTCCAAACAATCTTATTTTTGCTAAAATTATTTGTAACAACTGCGGTTCTTTTTTTGAATAAATCATCAAAATAAAATGAACCAGTATTACCGACAACAAGAAAAACAAAGGATCTATTGGCATCTCAAAAGAAGACGTTGATATCATACCCGTTACAGAAACAATTATAAAAATCAGAAATTGCATAACAAAATTTAATATAGCCAAATTATAAGGCACATAAAATATGCGCGCTGGATTAGCCAAGGATTTTAATACTTCTTGTTTCATTATTCTCTCTTCCCTAATTTTAACAAAAAACAGGGGTTTTCAACAAGCACAAAATTAAAACTTAAAAAAATGTTAATTTATTGAAAAAACTATCTTTTTATTATTTGTTTATTATAACTTCTTTCTTTCAACAAATTTATATAAAGTTACACAAAACAGGCTTTTTTATGTTGAAAAGTTGTTGAAAGAAAGTTAAAAATTACTTTTAACAGTTTTAACACACACAATAAAAGAAACAATAAATATAAATATATTATTATTTATTAAAAAAATTCCTGCATATAGCAGGAATCTTATAAATTATATGTTTTGTATTTTATCTTTTAAAACCTTGTTTAGCTTTAAATTTAGGTTTATCTGGATCAATCAAGATAATTTGTTTTCCGCGGCGAATTTGTTTAATATTGCCACGTTTTTTCCATCCTTTAAGGGAGCTTAAAAACTTCATAATGTTAACCTTTTATTATTTTGCCCGCAAATTATAGATTAAAAAGTATCGTTTGTAAAGGCTTCCTCTAAAACTTTTTTAATTTCTTGGGCAGATAACCCAGCAGACTGTAAAAACTGGATCTGTGGTGGCGAAGCACGCCAAATAAAGGCAGAGTGTCCAGCGGTATCTGGTATAGCAGAAATGTGTTGTTCTGGCGAGAATTGTATTTTTGCATCTGTAGCAGCCAAAGCAGCAAAACTGATGTCGGATCCGCACATATCACACCCAGGTTCTATTTCTGCGATTCCAAATAATTTAGTTTCTGTTCCTGAATGGGCAACAATTTTATTTTCCAAAAAGATACCAGTGTTTTTAGAAAAGTGTTGCGCGGTCTCTTTAATAGAAAGAACATCGAAGTTTTGCGCTAAAATTTTGCTACGAAAATCAGAATTTTTACCGGTGTTTTTAATAAAAATATTCAAAAAAGCCGGTGTTTTATTTGTTGTTTTTGCTGTAAAAAACACCTGTTGATTTGGTACGGATAATTCAAAAATTATATCTTTTTTTCCAGAAATTTCCCCGACATAAATAATATGAATTGGCAGATCATAACTTTTTTCTAGTTTTGAATTGTTTGGTAGTGTTGATAATTCGGGCTGATAAACACCATTGCGAAAAACAATTGTTTCCGCAGGAAATGTTTTTATGTTGAATTCTTCCCACAAGTAGTTCATATTACTTGAATTATAAAGGATTTTATTATGGGTTTCAATTGTGGAATTGTAGGGCTACCAAATGTTGGAAAGTCTACATTGTTTAATGCTTTGACTGCTACCCAGGCAGCTGCAGCGCAAAATTACCCCTTTTGCACGATTGAACCGAATACTGGCAAGGTTATTGTTCCAGACGAAATGCTGGAAAAATTGGCAATTTCTGCAAAGTCTCAGAAAATAATACCAACACAATTGGAAATAGTAGACATTGCCGGTTTGGTCAAGGGAGCAAGCGCCGGCGAGGGTTTGGGTAATAAATTCTTGGGGCATATTCAGGCGGTTGATGCAATAATCCATGTGATTCGTTGTTTCGAAGACAACGATATTGTTCATGTAAATGGGAAAATAGATCCGCTGGACGATATTTCTACAATCGAGACCGAGTTGATGTTAGCGGACTTAGAAAGTGTGGAAAAACAAATTGTAAATTTAACCAAAAAAGCGCGCGGTCAAGATAAAGAGGCCATAAAACAACTGGAATCTGCGGAAAAAATTAAAGCAGACCTGGTAAAAGGGGTTCCTGCTCGTAAATCAGATGCGGCCTTTTCTGGTTTTCAACTGCTAACAGCAAAACCAATCATTTATGTTTGTAATGTTGAAGAAGTATCTGCTGCAACCGGAAATGAATTCTCGAAAGCAGTCATTAATAAAGTAGGTGGAGAATCACCAGTATTGGTAATTTCATCAAAAATAGAAATGGAGATTGCCCAAATTGCGGACCAGTCAGAAAGACAAATATTCTTGTCAGATCTGGGATTGTCAGAATCAGGCCTGGATCAGGTTATAAAAACAGGATACAAAACACTCGGGTTGCAAACATTTTATACGGTTGGACCAAAAGAAGCACACGCTTGGACAATTTCTGTTGGTATGACCGCACCTCAGGCTGCGGGAAAAATTCATACTGATTTTGAAAAGGGCTTTATCCGCGCAGAAATAATCCAGCCCGATGATTGGTTGAAATTCGGCGGCGAAGTCGCGGTAAAAGAAGCCGGAAAAATGCGATTGGTCGGTCGTGATTATATTATGCAGCCCGGCGACATTTGTCATTTTTTATTTAATAATTAAATTTCAGCAAGTTTATTTAATTTATCTGTGGCAGATTCAATTTCAGAGTCCAGAGCTTTGACGCGCTTTAATGATTCTGGGGTTATTTCTTTTAATGCAGATATACGATCTGTTTGTAAATTATTTATATATTTTTTTAGTTTTATAGATACTATAAATTTTTCTGCATCTTCTTGATTCAATGCACATACAGCGCTTTTTGAATCATCAAAAGTTGCACCAATTTTTAATAAAAATTCAGAGTGTTTTTCAATCAATTCTGGATAAGTCGCCGCAATTTCAGATAAGGTTTTTTGAACCAAAGAATCAACGTTTGGAATTTGTGCCGCGTCACGCGTCACGCGTTTCGCGTCACGCGACCACTTGTGCCACTGGTTGAATTTTCTTTGATTGTATTCTTGTTCAAATTCTGAACGCAAAGCTGTGTCTGTAATCTTCTTTGTTTCTGCTGATAAAAACTTTTCTGCGCGTGTTCGACCCCCGGGGGTTGAAATCAAAAAGTTCTTATTAGCAATATCCCACAAAAAATCAACCAGCGGTTGGGCAGACTCAATAATATTTTTCATCTGTGCCGTGCCTTCTGGTTTTTTTAATATTTCATCCGGATCTTTGCCGCCCGTAACAAATGCAAAACGAACATCAGAATTATCACGCAAAAATGGCATGATTAAACCCGAGGCACGCGCTGCGGCTTTTTGTCCAGCGGTGTCCCCATCAAAACAAAAAGTTATATTACGATTTGATTTGCATAAAATTTGCAAATGATCTTCGGTCAGCGCAGTGCCCAGTGGCGCGACAGTCTCGGCAAAACCGTGTGTTTGCATTTGAATTGCGTCTATTTGACCCTCGACCACAATACTACGATTAGCCTTGTAAATCGCATCGCGCGCAAAATTTAATCCGAATATAGTTTGTCGTTTGTGGAAAAATTCTGTATCCGATGTATTTATATATTTTGGTTCTGACCCGTCCATTGAACGCCCGCTGAACGCAACAATTTGACCATGAACGTTAAAAATTGGAAACATTAACCTGTCGCGAAAAAAATCATGCAGACCATAATCCCCGCGGCGCACCAGACCGGTTGCGATAACGTTTGATTCTTTTTGATTACCAAATTTTGCAGACAATAAATTGTTTTTCGGTGCATACCCAATGCGATACTTTTTAATCACTTCGTCTGTAAAGCCCCGCCCGCGGATGTATTCCAGCGCGGCGCGCCCAGATTCATCATATAATTTTTCAGAAAAAGTTTTCGCGGCCAATTCCATAATTTCAAAGTATGAAATTTCGCGTGCCTGTTGTTCGGGCGATTTTGGTTTATAATCTGGTAATTTTAGGCCGGCCTGGGTCGCCAGTTCTTTGATTGCATCAATGTATCCCATATTTTGGGATTTCATAACGAACGAAATAATATCGCCATGTTCCCCACAGCCAAAACAATGATAAAAACCCTTTTGCTCGTTCACAGAAAACGAAGCTGTTTTTTCATTATGAAATGGACAGCATCCCCAGTAATTTTGACCCTTTTTAATCAGCGGAACACGACGACCAACAACATCAACGATTGATAATCGCTGACGCAGTTCATCGTTAAAATTGTTATCATAATTCGCCAATTATTTTTTTCTTCCCCATGCTTTTTTAGTGCTGGGCTTTTTGTTGTTTATCAAATCAGCTGCGGTTTCCAAATCTGGTTCTTCTTTGACACTGACATTAACCTTGTTACTGGAAATATATGCGCCGTATCTGCCGGTTGCAAAATATAAAATGGGCTTTCCGGTTTTTGGATTTGTTCCGATATCGATGCCTTCGGCCTTTTTACCGGCGTTTTCCAACAATTCTTTGGCGATTTCCAAAGTTATTGTATCTGAATTATATTTTTTTGCAGATGCGTTTTTTGTGCCATCCGATACATACGCGCCAAATTTTCCAATTTTGAATGTTATCCCGTCACCCAATTCCAATGGCCCATTGTTTGATGTTTTTGTTTCTCCGTCTGCACCGATAACTTCTTTGGATAGGTCGAGTGTATATTTGCATGTCGGATAATTGCTGCATGCCAAAAATGCGCCGTATTTTGATACCTTTAATGACAGCTCGCCATTCTTACATTCCGGGCATTTTGTATTTCCGTCAGGAAACAAATGTTTTTGCAAAGCATTGTTTACAGCCGTCATAACATCTGGATTTGAAACCCCCTGGGCAGTTTTAACAAGTGGAGAAAATGCACCCCAAAATTCATTCAAAGCTTTCCCGCGTGCCAACGCACCATTTGAAACATCGTCCAGAGAATCTTCGGTTTTTGCAGTAAAGTTCACATCAACAATGTCAGTGAAATATTTTGTTAAAAATGCGGTAAGCAACCATCCCGATGGGGTTGGGAAAAATCTGTGTTTTTCATTTTTCACATATTCACGATCAACAATTGTGCTCATGATGCTTGAATAAGTTGATGGACGACCGATACCCAATTCTTCCAGCTTTTTAATCAGGGACGCTTCGGAATATCTGGCGGGGGGTTGTGTAAAATGTTGTTCTGGTAATAATTTTACAATTTCAATTTTGTCGCCAACTGATAATTGTGGTAATTTTGTTTCTTCGTCATCGTCGTCAGAATCGTCTTTGCCTTCGACATAAACTTTTAAAAATCCATCAAAAGTCCGCGTTGTTCCAACAGCATGAAATACAGCGACTTTGTTATCTGTTTCAATATCAACAATAACAGAATCAAATTCAGCATTGGTCATCTGACATGCAATTGTGCGTTTCCAAATTAAATCATAAAGTTTATCTTCGTCCCCGCCAATATCGGCGCTGGCGAGGTCCGCAGTTGTTGGGCGAATTGCTTCGTGTGCTTCTTGGGCGTTCTTGGATTTTGTTACATAAATATTCGCTGACTTTGGTAAAAAGGTATCACCATATTCACTGCTAATATATTCGCGAATTGACTGAACGGCATCTATAGATAAATTGGTAGAATCAGTACGGATATATGTAATAAGCCCCGCTTCATACAATTTTTGCGCAGCAACACTGGTGCGTTTCGCAGAAAAATATAATTTACGCGCAGCTTCTTGTTGCAATGTGCTGGTGGTAAATGGCGCGGCAGGTTTTCGGGATGTTTTCTTTTTTTCAATTTCTGATACTTTTGCAGAAATTATAGGAGAACCGATTTTTGATAAAATTTCGTCCATTGAATTTTTATTCTCAACAGACATCTTATCAATTTTTTTATTATTAAATTTTATAAGGCTTGAAACAAAGTTGCTTTTGTCTTTATTACATTCTGCCTTTAATGACCAGTATTCAACTGGCTTAAACGCTTCTATTTCGCGTTCACGATCAACAACCAATGCAACCGCCACGGATTGAACGCGCCCCGCACTGCGCCCCATATTTTTGCGCCACAAAACTGGCGATAATTTAAATCCAATTAAATAATCCAGTGCGCGGCGAACCAGATAGGCATCAACTAGGTTTTGATCAATTTCACGAGGTTTTTCAATTGCCTCTAAAATGGCTTTCTTTGTAATTTCATTAAATACCACGCGGAAGATTTGTTTGTTTTTTAATGCCCCACGAGAATTTAAAATGTCCAGCAAATGCCATGAAATGGCTTCTCCTTCGCGATCAGGATCGCTGGCCAGATAAACAGAATCTGCTTTTTTAACTTCGTCTAAAATTAATTTAATTTGTTTTTCTTTGCCTGGCATAATTTGCCATTTCATGGCAAAATCATTTTCAGTATCAACAGATCCGTCTTCGGGAACCAAATCTCGCACATGTCCAACAGATGCCACAACGTGCCAACCAGAGCCCAGATATTTTTCAATAGTTTTTGCTTTTGCCGGAGATTCAACGATAAGTAATTTCATAATCAAGAGCCCTTTGCAGATAATTGTTGGTCTTTATTGATATGCGCGTTTTGCACCAAACCAAAACCGAACATCAGTGACAAAAGCGAGCTTCCGCCGAAAGACATCAGTGGCAGTGGAACACCAACTGTTGGCATTAATCCCAAAACCATGGCAATATTTATAAAGTAATAAACGAAAAAGTTCAACATAAATCCAAAACAGAGTAATTGCCCAAATCTGTTTTTAGATGTTTTTGCAAACCAAAATAACATTCCAATAATAATAGAATATATTAAAAGTAGCACGAAAGTACCAATAAATCCAAGTTCTTCACCAAACATTGCAAAAATAAAGTCGGTTTGATTTTCTGGTAAAAAAGACAAATGAGATTGTGTACCTGCCAGATAACCCTTGCCCACTATTCCGCCAGATCCAAATGCTATCTTGGATTGATTTATTTGATAACCAGCGCCCGATGGATCACGATCTGGATCTATAAAAGTTATTACTCGTTCTCGTTGATAATCGTGCAGTCCACCAAACCATATTGCAGGGGCAGCCAAAACGGCAAGAATACTGGCAATAATAAACCATTTTTTATGAGCTCCTACAATCCAGAAAAAACCAATAGTAATAAGGCCCAAAGAAACCGCAGTTCCTAAATCTGGTTGCATAACTATTAGGCCCAAAGGCAGAACAAGCATAGCGACAGGAATTAAATAATTTCTAAATTTAGAAAGATCAATAGAATTCTGCCACGCAAAATATCTGGCCAATGCCACAACAAGGGCTATTTTTATAAATTCCGAAGGTTGAATATGGAAAAAACCCAGGTTTAACCATCTTTGCGCGCCCATTCCAGTATGTCCAACAAAAGTGACCATAACAACAAGGGCCAAACCAACAAAATAAATCAAATAAGAATTTTTAATCCAGGTTTTTATATTTGTAAATGCTGCGACAAAAAACAAAACAAATCCAAAACATATTTTAGCGGCTTGTGATAAAGCATAAGGACGCCAACCGCCAAATCCTTCGCATGGACCAGCATCCGGAACACATACTGGGGTTCCTGCAGAATATAAAGAAATTATAGATAAAATTAAAACTAAACACATCAAGGCAAATAATGTCCAATTAAAACGATGTAATTTTTCATTAAAACTGATGTTCTCTGCACGAGAGATACGAGTTGTTCTAGCCATCTTTTAACGCCTCTTTCATTGTTTGTGCAGCAGCTTGTGCGGCAGGACCAGAAGTTCCGCTGTGTTCAGTAATAATTGCAATTGAATATTTAGGTTTTTCTATGGGCGCAAGACCAACAAAAAGACCATGGTTTCTTTGCTCCCAATTTAATTCTTCGTTTGTTTTAACCCCTCTTTGACGTTCTGCTAAACTGATTTGGCGAACCTGGGAAGTTCCAGTTTTACCCCCCATATTTTTTATAACCCAACTAACACCAGCAGCAGTTCCGCCTTCTTGTGTAACGCGAGCCAAGCCATTCATGACAATTTTTATATTTTCAGGATTTAAATCTAATTTCTTAAAATCATGTTCTTTGTTCGTACCATCTATAAGATAAGGCATAATTTTTCTATTTGTGGCCGCACGGGCACCCATAATCGCCAGTTGTAGACAATTACTTAAAATATATCCCTGCCCAATACCGGAAATAATGGTGTCTCCATGCATCCATCCTGCATGAATGTTTTTTTGTTTCCATTCGCGATCTGGGATAACACCAATCATTTCTCGTGGTAATAAATCCAAAAGCTTTTGTCCAAGACCCAGTTTTTCGGCCATTGATTTGATTGGGTTTATGCCAATACGTAAAGCAACCTGATAAAAATAAATATCGCAAGAATGCGCTAAAGCAGATTCCATATTCATCCAACCGTGCCCTTTTTTCTCCCAACAATGGTAAATATGTTTCCCGTATTCCCAATCACCATCGCAAAATATTTTTTCATCCTTGGTAATTGCCCCAGATTCTAATGCTGCCAGTGCAACAACAATTTTGAAAGTAGATCCTGGGGGATACATACCTTCGATCGCTTTATTCATAAATGGTTTTAATTTATTATTACGTAATTGATCTATATAATCTGCACCATCAATACTGCGGAATATATTTGCATCAAATTTTGGAGTTGATGCCATAGCAATAATCTTTCCAGTTTCGCACTCCAACGCAACACCGCAACCAGATCCGTGTACAGCCAATGCGTCTTCCATTTTTTTCTGAACATTTTGACGAATGGTTGTTTGTAAATCTTTTCCAGGAACTGCATTAACGCGGCTTTCAGAATCGCCCTCGATTATTCTTCCGACAGCATCCGTATGAGTTATAATTTGTCCTGGTCTGCCTGATAAACTGGCCTCGAAAACTTTTTCTAGTCCAGACAGCCCGGTCATTAAAAATGGTGAAGTTGCGGCAACCCTTTGATTTGTTCGCGAATCATCCAATGTTCCAACATATCCAACAACGTGCGCGGCCAGACCGCCACCTGGATATTTACGACAGTATCCTGGTTCCAGATGTAATCCTGGTAAATTCAAAGATTTCAAAGTAGCCAGTTGAGCCCATTTTATATTTTCACGAACAATGATTGGTTGAAAGCGTCTTTGAGTTTCAATTTTTTTAAGAATTTTTTCTATTTCTTTCGCGGTTAATTTTAATTTCCCAGAAATAGTTTTTAATAATGTCGGCACGTCATCGCATTCATCTGGAATTATAAAGGCGCGATAGACAGCCTCATCCTTGGCTAAAGACACCCCATCAGAGCTTAAAATTTTTCCACGTTCGGACGGATCTATTATTATACGAGAAGAGTTGTTCAAAGATAATTGTTTATATTTTTTGTATTCAAACAATTGCAATTGCAACATACGCAAAATCAAAACGCTGGTTAAAACCGCCCCGCCTGTTAAGAACAGAGCGCTGCGCCGATCAAAAGTGTTTGCTATCTCTTTGTCCAGCATTCTATCCTCTCAAACATATAAGTAAGTGGAGCGTATAACGCTGTAGAAACTATAAACATCCATATTGCAGTTAGTACTGGAATTAAAGATGCTGTTAAAAACGCTGACCAAATACCCAAAATAGATATTCCTGTGCCTATGAAAATCATAAATATATCAATACTGCGTAAACGACGGTCAGCAAAATTTATCATGTTTTGCAAACCAGCGGCCGCATAAAGGAAACAAAATAATATTGACCAAAACAATACAATATCAAAATTTTTATCCAGCAAGAAACAACCAATCAGAGCCATTGGTACAAACTCGTTGTGTTCTTTTACAATTGAATAATAAAAAATCGGAATTAATGCCAAAATTCCGTTAGGGTTGATAATGTTTGAAGATAGCCGCCACAAAAATAATGTAGCAAAGAAAGGAAATAAAACTTTGATTATTTTTTTCATTTCTGTATAAGCACTATTGCCTCGGACATTGTTTTTGCGCCCAAAGATACTGGTGCAGATTTACCATTACCAGCATTTGCAATTTTCCCAATTGGGATTCCGTCTGGTAAATTTCCACCAGCACTGACCGATATCAGTATAATACCTTTGGTTGGGGAAAATTCTTGATCACTGAATAATTCAAATACGGGTTGTGCTTCGCCGCGACCACGCAAAAACCCCAAAACATCAGTGCCGCTGACGCGCACAGGCGTGCTTGCGCCAGTATCACGAATGCCACGGACATTTGACCAGTTTGGTCCAACATCAGTTATGGTTCCCAAAAGAAAACCATTTTTAGACAATACAGTATTGTTTGTTTTAATGCCGGCATTTTCGCCCTTGTCCAAAGTAAATGTATTGCTGGAAAAAGAAGAATTTTCATAAACAATTCGTGATAAAACGGCTCGTTTTGGTTGGGAACGAACGATATCCAGTGTTTGTTCCAGTCTTTGATTTTCTGCAGCGAGAGGAATACAACTGGTCTGTTTAAGTGTTAATTCGTCCAGCTTTCTACGAAGTTCGCGGTTTTCACTGCGAATTCCGTGACGTACTAACATATTATCGTTAATTTTTTTTATAACGCGAACGGGCCATGTAATACCATCACCAACGACATGCGCAGCTGGCACAACAAATCCAGCCATAGCATTCATAATTTTATAATCAGGCTTGTCTAATAAAATATATAAGAAAAACACCGGTAAAAGACAGGCAGCAATGCCAGCCTGAACTTTTTTTGCTATTTTAGAAGATGTTGCTTTTATATCCACGTTCCTAAGTTTAGCACCAAGATTTTATTTTTCTACAATTTTCTTGATTTTTCGTATTTTTATGCCAAAATAGGCACATCTGAAACGGCAAGGCATTGCCGCCAGGATTAAAAATGGAGTAAAAAATGCCTAAAATGAAAACCAAGTCTTACCTGAAAAAACGGGCAAGCATGACCGCGACCGGTAAAATCCGTGTTGCCAGAAACAGCCACAAAAAATTGCTACGACACAAATCAAAACGCGCGAATAACGCGGGATCCAAGGCGCAGTATTTAAACGATAACATGATGGGCCAAGCGAAAATCTTGTCTCCTTATGGTTTGAAATAATATAAGGGGGCTAAAAAATGGCAAGAGTAAAACGTGGTACAACCAAAAAACAAAAACATAATAAAATTCTAGCACGCGCCAAGGGCTTCTTGGGTCGTCATGGCTCTGCATACAGAATAGCACATGAAAAAACCGAAAAAGCAGGACAATACGCATATCGTGATCGCAAAGTTCGCAAACGTGACTTTCGTTCTTTGTGGATTGTTCGTATTAACGCAGCTGTTCGTTCACATGGACTGACTTATTCTAAATTCATGAATGGTCTTAAAAAGGCCGGTATTGAATTGGACAGAAAAGTTTTGGCAGAAATGGCATACAATGCCGATGCTGGCTTTGAAAAATTGATTGAAGCTGCAAAACGATTTATCAAAACCGACAAGTAAAATTTCGGTGGCGATATTTTGTGCTTTATGCAACAATAAACCCATCGAAAGATGGGTTTTTTATTGGTGATAAAAATGAATGAACTTATTAAAGAATTAAAAAATGCAAAAACACCCCAGGATTTGGATAATATAAAATCCAAATGGTTGGGTAAAAAAAGCGATATCAAGGCGCAAATGGACGGCCTGCGTGATTTGCCTGTGGATCAGCGCGCAGCAGCGGGCGCCAGGATAAATGCTTTGCGGGTTCAATACGAAAACGCAATCGAGGATGCAAAAACAGAACTTGCGAACAAGCTGGTTAATGAAAAATTGGTAAATGATAATTTTGATATGACCTTGCCCGGTGTTGGAACGGAATCTGGCGCGCTTCATCCGGTCAGCGTGATAGAAGAAAAATGCGTAAATGCAATGCGCCGCTTGGGTTTTGTTGTTGCAACGGGCCCAGAAATAGAAGAGCCAAAATATAACTTTGATCTGTTAGATATACCCGAGCATCATCCTGCGCGCGATATGCAGGATACTTTCTGGATTGAAAAAGACAAAAAATTATTGCGAAGCCATACAACGACCGTTCAGGCACGCGAAATGATTAAATTAAAAGGCGATGAATCAAAATTGCCAATTTGTATTGTGTCCCCGGGTCGTGTTTATCGTAATGAAGCATTGGACGCGATGCATCTGGCAGCGTTCCATCAGTTCGAAGGTTTAATGGTTGGTCATGGAATAAAAATATCCCATTTAAAGGGAACCATAGAATTTATCCTGAAAGAAATTTATGGCGACGATATAAAGATTCGCTTTAAGCCAAAGTTTTATCCATATACAGAACCCAGTATAGGTGCAGACATTTTAACATCCCGCGGCTGGGTTACAATTGTTGGTGCGGGAATGGTGTCACCCCAGGTTTTGCGCAACTTTGGATTTGACCCGGCGCGCGTCAGTGGATTGGCGTTTGGATTTGGCACATCACGTTTGGCCGGCGAATTTGCCGGCGCAAATATGCGTGAATTATATGGAATGGATTTAAGAGTATTTAAAAAATTAAAGGGCGAATAAAAGATGAAGTTCAGTAAAAAAATCTTAGAAACATTTATTGATTTGCCAAAAGATTGGCAAGATTTAATGGAAGATGTCGGCTTGGAAATTAAATCAATAGATGGCGACATTATGAATTTAGAATTGCTGGCGAATCGTGGCGATCATTATTGTTATATGGGTCTGATCAGGGAGATATATGGACGCACATCCACAAAAATAAAATATGATATGGCAAAAATGACCGCACCATTGGACACATCGAAGAAATCAAAAGATTTATTTAAAATTGAAACCGATAAGTGTTTGGCTTATTCATTAACCCCTTATAAATTAACAAAACCACAGAAAGCTCGTCAAACATCAGATAAATATATTTTGGATATTTTGCGCGCTAGTGGTGTTAATGTTATATTGGATATTATTGATATTACAAATGTTGTTATGCTGGAACACGGTCAGCCCGCACATGTTTATGACGCAGATAAGATTCGGGGACAAATTCACATTCGTCAGTCGCGCGCTGGGGAACGCGCCGCCCTGCTCTTTCATGATGGCTTAACTGAATTGCCGCCCGGAACATGCGTTATTGCAGACGATGAAAAAATATTATGTGTTGCGGGGGTTATTGGGTGCCACGGGGCCGAGGCAGATGAAAATACAAAAAATATCTTGGTTGAAACTGCATTATTTAATCCGGTTGCAATTCGTTTAGCATCACGCTCAATCGGGCATACATCAATTGCCAGCCAGATTTTCGAACGCGGTGGAAATTACGATGCAATAATCAGTGGCGCTGCGCGTGCAAAGAAATTATATGAACAAATTGGATGGATACAGGATGGCGGATATCAAATTGTTCCAGATACAATCCCAATCAAAACAAAACCGATAAATCTAAGTGATGATTTTGTGCGGGCTGAATTGGAAATAGAAATTTCTGATAAAGAAATCCAGCAACGTCTGTCGCGGTATGGATTTGAAAAAACAAAAAATGGTTATCAAATTCCGTCTTGGCGCGTGTGGGATATCAAGGGTGAGCCCGCAGATTTAATAGAAGAACTCTGTCGCAGTATTGGATACAATGCGCTGCCATCAAAATTGCCACCGGTTATTTTGGGCGCAAAAAAAACAAATGCCGAAATCCGTAAATCCAAAATAGATTCATATTTGGTTCATAATGGATTTTACGAGGTTATAACCGACAGCATGTATTCGCCAAAGCATGCCGCCGCCGCACCAATCAAGGCACATATTGCGATTGAAAACTCGGTCGAGGGCGGATATGCCTTTATGCGTAATAATACGATTGTCCAAGCAACAGAACTGGTTAGTAAAAACTTGCGCGTGAAAAATCGTGAAGTTCGTGCATTTGAATGGAGCAAGATTTTTAAAGGTGATAAAGAAATTGAAATTTTATGGGGCGTTATGAATGGTGCAAATACAAACGCGCTGACCGCGAAAACATTATTGGAAAATCTATTTGATGATTTATCCTTGGGCGCAAAAATAGAATATGATGATTTTGCAGAAAGCTCGAAAGTATCGGAATGGGCATTGCTGAATCCAAAACGTCGTGGTCGTATTTCTTGTGCTGGACGCGGCGTATGTGTATTTGGTGAAATCCATCCAAATTTATTAAATGAATTTGATATTAAAAACGATTTGCCAGTATATTTCAGTTTTGATACCAAGGGTTTAATGGATTTGGTCACCAAGAAAACAAAATACGAAAGCCCCAGTGCAATTATTCCAAGTGTTCGCGATATCGCTGTTGCGGTGCCTTATGGTCGCGCGGCTGGCGATGTGGCAACGTTTATTAAAAAAGAATATAAACAAATTGCAGATGTTAAAATCACAGATGTTTATGACAAAGCAAAAGAATCAGTGCGAAATATTACATTTTCACTGACGTTTGCTGGGGATTTTTCCACCGAAGAATTAAACAAACTGATTTTACAAATTATGGAATCTGCGAATAGCTTTGCAAAGAAATAAAAACCGGCGAATGCCGGTTTTTTTATATCGTTTTATCTGCTGCGTCGCACCACGGGGCAACGGGGCACTGGGCACATTTTGGACGCAGCGCAGTGCAAATATATCGCCCATGCAAAACCATCACATGATTTGCTATTGCATGATATTTTTCGGGGATAATTTTTAATAACTGGACTTCGACCTTTTCAGGTGTATTTGCATCTTCACTAACCCAACGATATCTGTGTGCATTACGAAATACATGTGTATCAACGCCGATTTGTGGCGCCCCCCATAAAACATTCATAATAACGTTCGCTGTCTTTTGCCCTATCCCCGGTAATTTCATCAAGGCATCGCGATTGCGTGGCAGATTGGAGTCGCCCAATTCGCGACTTAAGCGCATAATACTTTTAGCTTTGTTATTAAAAAAAGAAATTACCTTGATATGTTCTTTCAGACCATCTTCGCCAAGTTTAATCATCTTTTGCGGTGTATCAGCAATTGCAAATAATGCGGGGGTAACCTCATTAACTTTTTTATCAGTTGCTTGGGCTGATAAAATTACAGCCACTGCAAATGTAAATTCGTTGGTATGATATAACTCGCTCCGAATTTCCATATTCAAGGATGCGGGAACTTTTTCAAAATAAATTTCCGGCGTCAGTTTCATCTGGAACCTTTTGCTTTCCATTCGGCAAGTGTTGGCCAAAGCAAATCTTTACCAGAAGTAATAATTTTATCAGCTGGTATTTTCCAATCGATATTTAATTCGGAATCATTATAAATTATACCACTTTCGGATATTGAATTGTAAAAGTTATCACATTTATAAGCAAATATAGCAGTGTTTGATTGAACTGAAAATCCATGCGCAAAGCCCCTAGGAATAAATAACATATTATTTATTTCATCATCTAGTAAAACAGAAATATGTTTTCCAAAAGTTGGGCTTTTTACGCGCAAATCAACAGCCGTATCCAATACTTGGCCATGAATCACACGAACTAGTTTCGCCTGGGCAAATTTTCCCCTTTGGAAATGTAATCCGCGCAAGGTACCATATCTTGAAAAAGACTGATTATCTTGAATAAAGTTATTTTTTATACCATTGTCATAGAATTCTTTTTTATTATAAGATTCAAAAAAGTATCCACGGCTATCGCCAAACTTTTTGGGTTCAATAATAAAAACGTCTGGAATTTCTGTTTTATAAAATTTCATATTTTATGCCTTTGTTATTTTTATAGATAGTTTGTGACCATCTATTTCAGTTTCATATTCTCCACTTCCAGATTTCATATTTGTTATCAATGCGTCTTTCATGATTGTATTACGATGCGCTTCCAGTGCGGCGGATAATTCGTTATCTGCATCGTATTCCAAAACTATACGATCAGAAACATCCAGTCCAATGGTTTTACGGGTATCTTGTATAAAGCGAAGCGCGTCATTTGCCAAACCTTCGGCTAATAATTCTGGTGTCAGATTTGTATCCAAAACAACCACGGCGGTATTGTCAGGCAACGCGGCGCCGGTAACGTTCGCTTTCACATTCAGACGCATTTCGTATTCGTCATTCAATAAGCCCCAATCGCCAGGGTTAAACCCAGGTTGTTTGCTGGCAGCCATAATATCTTTTAATTTACTGCCCAATCTTGCGCCGATTTTCGGCGTAATTAAATACACAAACGAATCAGCAACAGACGAAACATCGTCCGAAAACACGACGAATTTTACATTCAGTTCATCACGTAAAATATCTGAAAATTCATTCATATCTGCGCCGAATATAGTCATTGTTTGTAATGGTAAACGATTGCGCATTTTATAATTTTCGCGCAGCATCTTTCCGGTTGCAACAATTTGCTGAACGCGACGCATATCATCCATAAGACGAATATTGTTGTTCTTTTTATATTTTGGGAAAGCTTCTAAATGAACAGATTCTTTGCCAGTTAAGTTTTTATAAATATAATCACTGATAAATGGTGCAAGGGGTGCAAGTAATTTACATAATTCAGTCAAAACAAAATACAAAGTATTAAATGCATCTTGATATTCGCCCCAAAAACGTTCACGGGATCTGCGGATATACCAGTTATTTAATATTTCCAAGAATCTTGTAAATTCACGTACCGCAATATCAGGTTTGTATTCTTCCAGAGCACTAGACGCTGCGCCAACCAATTCATCTAGTTCTGCCAATATGTATTTATCTAAAACATTTTCCGAAGACAATGAATCGCTGGCTGTTACTTTTCCAGCGTTCGCGTACAGGGTAAAGAAGTGATACGCATTCCAAAGGGGCGTCAGTATATTTTTGATAGATTCATTAAATACTTTGCCAGCTTTATCAATCAAGACAGGTTCGCCTTTGATGAAATTACTTCCCAACAAATAAAGCCTTATTGCGTCCGCGCCATAATCATCAAAAACTTTGCTGGGATCTTCGAAATTTCCCAGTGATTTTGACATTTTTCTTTTTTGTTCGTCCAATGTTAAACCATTTGCAGAAACGGCTTTGAACGCAGGTTTATCAAATAAAGCCGTTGCCAAAACCATCAGTGTATAAAACCAACCGCGAGTTTGGTCGATTCCCTCGATAATATAATCTGCGGGGAAAGTTTTATCAAACTTGTCTTTGTTTTCAAATGGATAATGTAATGCAGCAAAAGGCATAGCCCCAGATTCAAACCAACAATCCAGAACGTCTGGGATGCGTTTCCATCCATCTTTTTCAAGTTTATCCAATGTTGGGCGATGCAAATCGTCTATTTTAACTCCGAAAAATTCTTCCAGTTCGGCAATTGAACCAAATATTTTAATTTCATCACCACGTTTCCAAATTGGTAATGGCGTACCCCAGAAACGATTACGTGTAATAGCCCAAGGTCTGGCATTTTCAATCCAAGATTTAAATCTTTCTCCTGCGCTGGTCCAATTTACTTGTTTATTATTTTCAAGCAATCTGTCGCGCACGGCTGGTACGTTGATGTACCAAGAATTTGTTGCACGATAAATCAATTTGGTATGGGTACGATCATCAAATGGATAGCTGTGCTTATATTGTTCTTTTTTAACCAGGTGTCCATTGTTTTGCAAATGTTGAATAATTTTAGGAGATGCATCAAAAATGTTTTCGCCCGCCCAATCTTTAACATCTGGCATGAAATTACCATAATCGTCAACGTTTAAGATTACAGGGAATGTGTTATCAAATTCGCGCGCAGCGGTAAAGTCTTCCTGGCCATATGCTGGCGCGATATGCACAATTCCAGTTCCATCATCATCAGAAACGTAATCAGCGGGAATTATTGAATATAATTTTTCATCGCTGTAATAATTGAATAATGGTTTGTATTTTAATCCAACTAAATCAGAGCCATTTAATTCCCCAACTTTTTGGGCATTGGCAAGTTGTTTTTCATACGCTTTTAATCTGGATTCGGCAATGATGTATTCGGCGCCATCATCATCGCGCATAACCAAATATTTCATTTTTGGATGGACAGCCAATGCTGAATTTCCAGGCAAAGTCCAAGGCGTTGTTGTCCATGCCAAAACGCGGCGACCATCCATCAGTTCAAACCAAACAGTAATTGCATCATCTATAACGTCTGTATATTCTTTGGCGGCATCGGCGTTTGATACAACGGTTCCAAGTTTCCAAGAGAATGGATTTACTTTGTAATCTTCATATAACAAACCTTTTTCATACAGGCTTTTTAATGCCCATATGACAGATTCCATAAAGTTTTTATCCATAGTTACATATTCTTGACCATCATTACCAAAATCAACCCAACGACCGATTCTGTTGATGTATCCACGCCATTCATCGGCATACAGCATAAGACCGCTGCGACACATATCACAGAAAGTCGCAATACCTTCTTTGGCGACAATATCAATAGATTTACAACCTGTTTTCTTTTCAACAGTTACTTCGGCAGGCAAACCATGAACGTCCCATCCAAATTGATGTGTAACATATTCCCCGCGCATAGTGTGATAGCGAAATACCATGTCTTTGACAGCGGAAACACCCAAATGCCCAACGTGTGGTTTACTGCTGGGGGTTGGGGGGCCATCATAAAAAGAAAAGTCTAAACGTGGTTTTTTAGCCGCATTTGTAGAAAGTGCTTTATGAAAAGTATCATCTGTGCGCCAAAAAGCCATGATTTGGCGTTCCAATTCTGGAAAGTTTGCCTTTGGTTCGGTCTTTAGATATGACATTAACTTGCTCCTGGTAATAATAAAGGGCGCGTATGCGCCCCAGCAACCGCCAAAGCGCAGTGCCGAGTATTATATGATAATTATGTTTTTTATTTGCATAAGCTTGATTTTAATATAAGATTTTTACAATTTCCATAAAAATTTGATTTCCAGTTCTATTTTGTTATATTAAGGTTTAAATGTAAAAAATAAAACTGAAGATTGTATTAATTGCCCACCGAAATTTAAAAATCGTTGTGTTATGAAATATTTGCCAGAAGGCTGGGTTGGTTTTCCAGATTTATACTTTAATGAGGCTTTAAAACGTAGGATATTAAGTTATGTGAATCAAGTCAGAATCACCAGATAATTAATACTGTTCACATAATCTTAACCTGCGCCGCTTCCCCCCATTACGAACGATATGCTCTATCAACTAAGCTGGACCAACGTGAATATCAATTTCATATAGAATTTCTTAATTTCCAGCAGAAAAAAGTAAATTTCTATTGTCGACCAATTTTATTTCTTTTATCGGCAAGAAGTATTGTATTTCTGTTTCTTATTTCATCTAATGCGTTGGTTGGTGTTGATATTTGGCTATCTTTAATAATGTTATATTGAGTTTCCTCGGGTTTTAAAGTTATTTCTCTTGGTATTTTGTCCCAACCGAGCAGTTCTTTTACATTTAGTTCTGCGTCTTTATGTTTTTTATTAATGTTTTCGATTTCAATATGTAAGTCAGAAATTTCTTTTAAAAGCACATTTATTTTTTGTAGAGTAATTTGTCTAGCAGAAAAAAGATGTCCCAACATCATAAGCGCACGTTTTTTAGCAAGGGGCAATTCCTTTAATATTTGGTTTAAATTATGTTGGTATGATGTTTCATACGCATTCTTTAAAATCGAAATAACTCTTGTATCAGAACATGTTGGAAATGGAATTTGGTTTGGGTGTGCCAGTTTAATCCATCTGAGTCTGGGCATAGGAATGTCACACGAAAATACTGTAAAATCAAGATTATTTGATAAATCAAGAGATGTAATAGAATTTTCTGGAATAATCGTATAAGCGAAAGTATATTTTATGCATATTTCTTCAAGCGCTTCAAAACATCCTAAATCAATATGTCCCTTTAGTAACAAAGGATCTATAGTTAAAGATTTTAAATCTTTAATTTCGCTTGATTTTATTTCATTAGAATTTAAAATCCTACGTATGTTTTTTATTGACTGATTTTTTAGTTCGTCTTTTTGTATTTCAAAGTTCCGTTTATGTTTTTATATGATTAAATAAACACTTTATGCTAATACATTTTGCCCAAATCTTTTTAAAAACTGGGACATTAAAAATTCTTGATAATTTATATCTTCTTTATGGTTAAATTTTAATATATGTAAATGGTTGTCTAAAATAATCTTTAAAAAAGCTTTTTTGTCTTTATTAGGTTCTATGTTTATCTTATTAATCATATTTCTACAAAAAACTTCTTTTTTGCTATCTGTAAATGCGTCCAGAACATTTAAATTCCCATTATAATAAAGGTTTTTTACTTGGTTTGAATGTGCTAAAGTTATCATGTTAAAATTCGGTACAGTTTTCGGGGCAAAATAAAGTTCTTTAATATCTTTATTGCTGGACAAATCAAGAGATGTTATCCCATAAAAAATTCTGGATTCTACATTAAATGGTTTGAATATATATAAATTTTCAACTGAACGAAATTCTTTTAAATCTATATGTCCTTCAAACAAAGTCGCATCCAAAGATAATGTTGTTAAATTTGCGGCTTCTTTTATTGATATATTGTATGAATTGCATATCTTTGCCAGGTTTTCTTTGGATTGTTCTTCTAATAATATAGGCTCTGACATAATAGTTCCCTTGTTATTTTAGGGATAGAATAGCACAGTAATAATGTTTGTCAATAAGCAATTGGTGCCGGCCACAGGATTTGAACCTGCGACCCCCTCATTACGAATGAGATGCTCTACCAACTGAGCTAGGCCGGCGTGAATATCACTTTAATATAGTGTTTTTTTAATTTCCAGTTCTAATTTTTCGCAAGACCACGATAATCCCAGCGGGCGTCATTCCCGGAATTCGTGATAAGTCTGCAATATTTTCTGGTCTGGTACGTGATAATTTTTGAATCAATTCATTGGTTAGTCCAGGCAATGATTTGTAATCAAAATCAGTTGGAATTTTCAGATTCGCATCGCGTTTATAACTTTCTATTTCGCGTTGATTTCTGGCGATATATCCAGCATAAAGTTTGTCAATCTCTGCTATTTTCCCGGCTTTTTCGTTATATTTTTGTATGCGCTGGGATTCGGTAATCAGTCCGGCATCCACGGCAATTTTCCCCAAACGTGCAATAGCATTATCACTGCGCAAAGATAAACGAAATTCGGCGCGTGATGTAAACATACGATAAGGTTCATCTATACCCAATGTTGTAATATCGTCTATTAAAACACCAATCATTGAATTTGTTCTGTCCAGTTGTAAATTTGCGCCCGCGGCATTTGCGCCTGCGACCAAACCCTGGGCTGCAGCTTCTTCGTATCCAGATGTTCCATTTATTTGACCAGCAAAAAATATACCCGGCAAATCTTTGGATTCCAATGTTGATTTTAATGTTCTGGCGTCAATCGCATCATATTCTATGGCATATCCATAACGAGCTATACGTATGTTTTCAAGGCCGGGAATAGTACGTATCCATTTTTCTTGGATGTCTGCACCAAAGCTGGTTGAAATTCCATTTGGGTAAATTAAATCGCTGTTTAAACCCTCGGGCTCTAAAAAAACATGATGGGATTTGTGTTCTGCAAAACGCATTACTTTATCTTCCAACGATGGGCAATAGCGGGGTCCTGTGCCAGTAATACTGCCATTATACATTGGTGCATTTTTTATATTATCGCGAATAACCTGATGGGTTTCTTCTGTTGTATGAGTGATAAAACAATCAACGCGTGATTTGCACCCATCTTTTCCAGACGAAAACCATTCGTTGTTTTCATCACTGGGTTGTTTTTCACAAACAGAAAAATCAATAGAATCACGACATATTCTGGCTGGGGTTCCAGTTTTTAGACGTAGTAATGTAAAACCGGCTTTTTCAAGCGCTTTTGATATATTTTTATCGGCTTCTTGATATGTTCCGTCATCTTGCAATCTGCCTGATTTTATTTTTTCTGTGCCGCGATGAACCAAACCACTCAGAAAAGTTCCTGTTGTTAGAACGATTGCCTTGCCCTGGTATTTCCCATTTACAATTTTATTTTCTAAATCTAAATCTTCAACGGACTCAAAAACAAGTTCTAGATTATTTTGATTCAGTAATTTTTTAATAGCATTATGATAAATCATCCGGTCAATTTGCGCCCGCAAAGCCTGGGTAGCTGCACCATGGGTTGCATTTAATAGACGCCAATGAATTCCAGCCATATCCGCTGCTATCGGAATAATTCCACCAAAAGCGTCAATTTCAGCAACAATTTGGGATTTACCGGGGCCGCCAATACTGGGATTACATGACAATGCCCCCAAATCTGATTCTGATTTAGTAAGTAAAAGAGTTTTTGCACCACAACGTGCCGCCGCGGCTGCAGCTTCGGTTCCGGCATGGCCAGCGCCTATAACAATTACATCATAATTTATCATGGATTTGATTATATGTTAAAAATATGGGAAATCAAGATTTACGGCGTCTGCGGTATTCATCCAAAGAAATTACCCGACCATCATCAGGCGTTTCATTGCTTTCTTCCAGTGGTAATTGTAAATCATTTCCAGCATTCATGGAATCTTTGGGTTGGAAATTTAAAATGAAATCAACACTGGTATCTTTGAATTCCAGCATGGCATCAAATGGTACACGAATATAGAAAGGACGGCCGTCAAATGTAAGCGTTACTCCAAACTCATCATCCGAAACATTTAAATTAGAATACGAGTATTGTAAAACAATAGTCATCAATTCTGGGTATCGCATACGCAAAAAATCCGGGATTACAACACCCGGATCACGTGTACGAAACGTGATATAAAAATTTGCACTATCCCCCAGCCCATTTATCTGTGCATGGCGCAAAGCATCGCGGACAACGATTTTTAATGCTTTTTCCAGTAACTGTGGATAATTTATTCCTTTCATATTTCAACCTTACAACAGGCGCTGCCATTCGTGCAAGAAACAAATAAGGCATTTTTAATATTTTTGAAAATGTCTAGTTCTGCGCCGGTTATCCAAATCTGCGCTGGGGTTAAATCCAATCGGTCGAATAAATCTGCGCGACTAATCTCGTCAAGATGAGACGCAGCTTCGTCCAGCAAGATTACAACAGGCACATCTGTTCTGGCATTTAAAAGTTTTGCATTTGCAATAATCATCAGCATAAGTAACTTTTTTTGTTGTCCGGCTGATAACATATCCGCGTTCATGTTCAGGTCATTACGAAACATCGAAAAATCAGATTTGTGTGCGCCATCAATAACCATTTTTTCAGAAATAAATTGTCTGTTTGATTTCAAATAATCCAGATATTCTTTTTCTATATCAATACAACTTTGCCCATTTGCAAACCTGGATTCAAACCAGCCGGAAAGAACAATGTGTGCATTGGTTTCTAAATCTAGGAAATGATTTAGCTGTGCCACATACGCTACGCGGGCCGCTGCAACAGAAGCCGATATTTCAGAAAGCTGTTTTTCAATTGTGTTCAACCAATTATCATCAGCATTGCTTTTTATTGCAAATGTACGTTCCGATAAAAGTTTAGACATTCGCGCCACACGACCAGAATGTACGGGATCAAAGCCGGCCACCAAACGGTCTAAAAATGATCGTCTGTCAGATGCAGATTCTGCGAAAAGCCTGTCTTCTTTTGGGGTCAGCCAAATTACCCGGACCGATTTTGGTGCAGCAGATAGTGGCGCACTGTCATTATCAATGCGAAATTTACGACCAGAATCGCCATCGGTATAGGATATAGCCAAAGTAGTTTCGTTGTTCATTTCTACCTGAACAGAAAATCCCCCATCTCCGTTTATTTTGGCCAGTTCAGGCATTGATGCCCCACGCATTCCACCATTCCCAGATAACATGGAAACAGCCTCTAGAATTGCGGTTTTGCCACTGCCATTTGGACCGGTTATAATTATGTTTTTTTTGCCCGCTGTATTTATACGGGAAGATTCATGATTACGAAAATTAGTAAGGGTTAAAATACTTAACATATCCATGAAATAATAAAGAAAATAGGGCCATTCTTCAACATAATAAATTTAAGTTGAAAATGTGTAATGTATCCGTTATGATTGTGGCTCAGGCCTGATGGCAGAAGGGTTATGCACCGGACTGCAAATCCGTTTATGCCGGTTCGAATCCGACTCAGGCCTCCAATTTTCCATCCAAGCATTGAGAAAAACAATGAAAACACGTATTGTAAAAATTAAATCTGGATTGGGTAATCAAATGTTTCAATATGCCTATGCACGCGAGCGCGAGTTATTGCATGGCGAAAAAGTTTTATATGATTTATATTTTTTTCGTTCTGCCCAACAGAGAAGAAAATTAAAAAAAGTATCTCATCTTAAATTATATTTAGCCGATTTTAATGTCAATCTACCTCGTATATCAATATTAGGGGCCCTTTTTTACAGGGCGTTTGGCAAATATTATTCCGGATATCCGTTTGGTGAATTCCGTGAAATAAGAAAAGAATTAATACAAGAATTTTCTTTAAAATCACCATTACCAGAAATTGCAAAAACAATAGCAAAAGAAAAAAATAGTGTTGCTGTTCATGTCCGTCGCGGGGATTTTGTTGGAAATAAAAACGTTGATACATTAAGTAAAGATTATTTTATAAATGCAGCAAAATATATGAAAGAAAAGTTGAGTGCTCCAAAGTTTTTTATTTTTTCAGACGATATAGATTGGGTAAAGAAAAACTTAAAATTGGAAAGATTTGGAAATGTTGTTTTTATGGATAGGACTGAACCTAATATAGATATGATGATTTCTGCTGGTGCAAAGAATCATATAATTGTAAACAGTACATTTGCTTGGTGGTGTGCATGGTTAAATAAAAATCCAAAAAAGATTGTAATAGCACCACGCAGATGGAATACGTGTGAATCAGAACATATAAAAAGTTCAAAAATGAATTTAAAAGAATGGATAATAATATAATAAAAAAACCGGCATTTGCCGGTTTTTATAAAGATGCTTTTACGTTCTCGACTTCGTAACATTCGACGCGATCACCTTCTTTCAAATCGTTGTATTTATCGAAACTCATACCAAATTCTGTTCCTGTGCCAACTTCTTTGGCTTCGTTCTTTTCGCGTTTCAGCATCCCAATTTTGCCATCATAAACAACAACATTGTCGCGCAACAATCTGACGAAAGCATCTTTTTTAATAACGCCCTCGGTAACACGACAACCTGCAACCTTGGTTCCTTTGCCGACCGTAAACAAAGCAATAACATCTGCGTATCCAATGAAAGTTTCATGACGTTCTGGCGCCAATTTACCAGCCAGTATTTCTTTTATTTCATCGGTAATACGATAAACGATTGAATGATAGCGGATATCAACACCATTTTGACGTGCTAATTCACGAACCCCTGAATCTGCGCGGACATTAAATACAATAATGATTGCATTTCCGGCTGCAGCCAGACGAATATCCCCTTCGGTTATTTGACCGACCCCGCTGGACAACAAGTTAATTCCGGCCTTGTCAGAATCAATTCCTTTTAACATATCGCGAATTGCTTCTACACTTCCTTGGACGTCTGCGCGTAAAATAATTGGTACTATCAATTTTTTATTTTCTTCGCGTTTCGCAAATAATTCTTCAAGACTGCTACGTTTTATAATGCTGGCTTTATTCTTTTCTTTAGTAATACGATAATTTGCTATTTCGCGTGTTTGGGCTTCGTTTTCTAATACGTTTAGCGTATCACCAGCGTTTGGAACTGATTCTAATCCCAGAATGATTACCGGCTGGCTTGGGCCAACGGATTTTACGCGACCCCCAGCAGAATTTATCAAGCCGCGAACCCGACCAAATGTTTCCCCAACAACAAATGCATCACCGATAGATAATGTTCCTTGTTGGATTAAAGTTGTCGCAACAGCCCCCAGGCCCTTTTCCATTTTTGCTTCTACTACTACACCAATTGCTGGCATATCTGAATCAGCTTTTAAATCCATCATTTCTGCTTGTAATAAGATAGCTTCTTCTAGTTTATCCAGACCAATTTTATTTTTTGCGGAAATTTCAACAGCTTGAATTTCACCGCCCATTTCTTCTACCTGAACTTCCTGTTGCAGTAAATCTGTTTTAACTTTTTGCGGATTTGCATCTGGTAAGTCAATTTTGTTTATCGCAACTATGAATGGAACCTTGGCAGCACGAATATGGTTTATGGCTTCGATGGTTTGTGGCATAATAGAATCGTTTGCAGCAACAACCAAAACCACTATGTCTGCCATATTTGCACCACGGGCACGCATTGCCGTAAATGTTTCGTGTCCAGGGGTGTCTAAAAAGGTTATCATTTTCCCAGATTTAGACTTTACTTCGTAAGCAGATACGTGTTGAGTAATACCGCCTGCTTCGCCGGCAACAACATTCGCATTACGAAATGCATCCAGTAAAGATGTTTTACCGTGGTCAACGTGACCAACGACCGTAACAACTGGTGCACGAGATTTCAGGTGTGTTGTGTCAGGTGCGCGGTTTAATAATTCCTCAAATGGTTGTGAAGATATGCGTTTTACAGATGCTCCAAATTCTTGGGCGACCAGTTCTGCTGTATCGGCATCAATGGATTGATTTTGTGATACCATCATTCCCATTTCCATCAATTTTTTTACAACATTTCCAACTTTTTCGGCCATGGCCGCAGCCAAATCTTTTACAACAATAGAGTCACCTAAAACAACTTCGCGGGCGATTTTTTGAGGTGCGGTGAACATTGCACGCGCTTTGTCGCGAAAACGTTTTAATGATGCTTCGGACCGGCGACGATTTGCGCCACGAATTTCAATTTCTTCATCTTCGTTGCCACCAATAACTATGTCGTGAATAGAAATTTTTCCCTTGGAAAAATCTTTATTTTTGCGCCCAGACCCATTTTTTCGATTATCTTCGTCAGATTCACGTGGTGCTTTTATAGGAGCATTATTAAATGTTTTGTTTGGATTATTTTTGAGTTCTGAATTTTGACGTTTGCTTTCTTCTTCTTCAACGGATTCTTTGGCAGAAAGCTTTTCTTTGACCGCTTCATATTCTTCTGCATCACGAACAATTTCAGCCTCGCGTGCGGCGCGTGCAGACGCTTCGGTTGCTTCGCGTTTACGGCGTTCTTCATCACGTGCTTTGGCAGCTTCCAAGACGGCGCGTAATTTTTCATCGGCAGCGTTTTTAGCAACGCTTGGATTTTTAGGCTCGTCTCGCAGTTCATGGCTGCCAGGTGTGATAACACGACGACGGCGCTCTACAAAAACGGCATCGCCTTTTTTGCTTTGTACTGCGTCTGTAGTTACTGATTTACCAAGTGTAAGTGTGGCCATTATTTACCTTTCTATTTTTATTCTTCGTCCTGGGTTATGCCATATGCAATTTCGCGAGCTTTCATAACAATGCGCTCGGCCAGTCTTTCAGACATATTGTCTTCTCCCAAAATTTCTACCAATTCGTCAGACGCTAAATCTGCCAGATCTTCTAAACTTTTGATACCAGCAGCACCCAACTTCATTATAATCGGACGTTTAACAAAGTCAAAGTTTAACAAATCATCTTTCATACCCAGCTTATGACCATGGTCCAGATAATCTTGTTCTACTTTTTCCAGATAAGTTTTTGCGCGAGTTTGTAATTCTGATGCAAGTTCTGGATTAAATCCTTCGATAGTCTCAAGTTCGTGTGGTTCAACAAATGCGATTTCTTCGATTGTTCTGAAACCTTCGGTTATCAGCAAATGTGCAATCATTTCATCAACGTCCAGACCGCGGATAAACAATTCGGTTTTTTCTTTGAATTCTTTAGCACGACGTTCTTGTTCTTCGGTTTCATTCATAACATCAATATTCCAACCAGTCAATTGTGAAGCCAAGCGAACATTTTGTCCGCGGCGACCAATTGCCAAACTTTGTTGATCTTCGTTTACAACAACTGCTGCAGTATGAGTATCTTCATCAACGATGATTTTTGCGACTTTGGCTGGTTGCATAGCATTTACAATAAATACCGCTGGATCTTCGCTGTAAAGGATTACGTCTATCTTTTCACCATGGCATTCATTGATAACTGGTTGTATACGAGTACCCTTCATACCGACGGTCATACCAACTGCATCAACAGATGGATCATCTGTTTGAACGGCAATTTTTGCATGCGATCCAGGCGCCCTGGCAACGGATTTAATTTTAATAACACCTTCGTAAATTTCTGGAACTTCTTGAACGAATAATTTTTCCATAAACATAGGATGTGTACGAGTTAAAAAGATTTGCGGACCACTGTTGCTGCGTGCGACATCCATAATTAATGCACGTACGCGATCGCCAGTGTTCAGACGTTCTCCTGGAATCAATTCGGTTCCACGGATATACCCCTCAGCTTTGCCATTTATATCAACAAAGATATTTCCAAATTCAATACGTTTAACAACGCCACTTACAATATCACCGATATTATCTTTGAATTCTTCAAATTGACGACCCTTTTCAGCATCGCGAACGCGAGCAGTCATAATTTGGCGTGCTGTTTGAAATGCCATACGTCCAAATTCAGGTTCTGGCAAAAGATCTTCGATTACATCACCAACCTGAGGATTTTTTGAATATTTGCCTGCTTGTTCAACCGTCAACATGGTATCTGGATTGTATAAAGATTCACCAAATTCATCTGTCCCAGCATCTTCTGGAGACTTTATTACATCAAATAATCTGCGAACACGAATAGCACCATTTTTGTGATCAATGGTTGCAGTTATGTTAAATTCTTCACCATATTTTTGCTTGGCAATTTTGGCGATAGCCGATTCCAAAGATTCAAACACAATTTCGCGATCTATCTGTTTTTCCCCGGCTAAATTTTCAATAGCCAACAGCAAATCTTGACGTGGCATGGACACAAACGACATTTTTTACTCCTCTTGTTAAAAGAGCGGGGTTTTTCAAGACCCCGCTCTTAAAAAATTTATTTAAGAACAA
>CAZPLT010000009.1:0-20639 GCA_964587855.1 uncultured Muribaculaceae bacterium
AACAAGAATTGACCGATACTGAAACCAAGATTCAGGCTGCGCGTCAATTTTATAATACTGTCGTGATGGGATTAAATACTTCAATTCAACAATTCCCCAGCAGCGTAATTGCAAACCTTTTCAAATTCACAACAGAAAAATTCTTTGAACTGGACGAAGCTGAAAAAGCCGCTGTCAAAAACGCCCCAAAGGTTGAGTTTTAAGAATGAAAAACAAAACCGTTTATGATCATATCAAAGAAAACAACTGGAAAACCGCCGCACTGGTTATTGCATTTCCAATTATTTTTATCGCGTTGGTTTTCTTGTTTGTTTGGATTGTTGCACCATTGCAGCAAGCGGTGGAAACGACCACCATGGTTGCCATTCCAACCTTTATCGCGTGTATGGTATGGATGATGATTTCATGGGCATTTGGCGATTCTATGATGTTGTCTTCTGCCGGTGCGCGCGAAATCTATGCGGACGAAAAAGAATATCGTCAGATTTTCCGGGCCGTTGAAAATGTAGCGTTGGCCGCTGGACTGCCATCCCCACGCGTTTATATTATTGAAGACGACAGCTTGAACGCATTTGCAACTGGGCGTAATCCGAATGATGCGTCTGTCGCGCTGACCCGTGGAATTATAAATAAATTAGACAGATTAGAGTTAGAAGGTGTTATAGCCCACGAAATGGCGCATATTGGCAATCGCGATATTCGTTTGGACATGTTGATGATTACTGGCGTTGGCGTTACGGTTTTCGCCGCTGATATAATTTTGCGTATGGCACTCAGTTCTGGCACCGGTGGCGGCGACAACGATGATAAAAACAAAGGCAGCATGGCCGCTGTATTATTTATGGTTTGGTTGGCCTTTATGGTATTTAATTTCTTGATATCACCATTGTTGCGTATGGCGGTATCGCGCAAGCGTGAATTCGCCGCCGATGCAACTGGGGCATTTATTACGCGTAATCCAAAGGCCTTGGCGTCCGCACTGCGTAAAATTTCAATCGATAGTCGTGTAGAAGCTTTGGATAATCGCAAATCGATGGCTGCGGTTTGTATTGCAAATCCAATGGCGCCAAAAGAATTTTTCAGTGAAGCATTCGCAACCCATCCAAAACCCGAGGATAGAATTGCGCGTTTGGAAAGTATGTAAATTAAATATTTTTATTGTATCTATAAATTTCAGCCATAACAAAATTAAATAACATTATAGTTTCAGATTTTCCTGGCATTTTATAAAATTCAGTTCTGTATGGCATTGATGAAACAATTATAAAACGCGCCAAGAATCTGAAAATCTCTATTTCTTCCTTGATGTCCAGCTTTCTAGGGGAGTCAATAACTTTGAACACTTCATTTTTTACACTGTTATCTAATTTTTCAATAATAGCATCCATAAATTTTTCCGAATAATAATTCGACGTCTTTTTTGGAAACCCTTCAAACAAAGAATCAATTCGGTTCCCACGATTATATAAAATATTCCAACCTAATCGTTCCATCAAATCATCTGTATATCCGCAAATCATACTGTTATATTTTCTAATCCCATATTCTAAAAACTCTCTTTGTTTTTGTTCAATATCTTCTAGCTTTTTAACATCTGACAAAGCACGTTGATATTCATAAGTGCCGTGTGTATGTTTTTCAAACTCAAAGAAAACACGCATTTGGCACATAATTTCTAATGGAATAATTTTTTTATCATCAGGACTTATGTTAATTATCACCTTGGCATCACGATAATTTCTGGGGTTTTTAAGATCATAAAATTTATCACTGACACGCAATATTCTTGTTGGGAACATTGTCGTCATACGTTCTATAAAAGTTCGTGCCTGGGGAATTAAATCAAATAAACATTTTACACGCCAAACATCTTCCAATCTTTTATGTGCTGGTTTAATCTCATCAAGCGCACGCACCAATGGAACAATTTTGTTTTTTACATCACTATCTATTACGGATAAAACAATTTCGGATGTATTAGAGACATATTTTTCATTTAATTTATTTTTAATTTTTAAAATTATATCTTCGCAATTTCTACCTAAAATATTCCGAGTTTTTTCTAAAACTTCATCAACATAAGCTGTATAATATTTTCCAGTTATTTTATTTAAAGCACGTGTGATTCTTTTCTGTGCGCCAACCAGAACACTAACTATACTGGATGCTGCCAATTCTACTTTGTGTCCATCGCCAATTGCAAAAAATTGATTTCTCATTGGATCTTCGTCCAGACGATGATGCACAACATACGCAGACATTGGATTTATGTCTATGATTTTAACGGGGGTTTCGGATTCTTTATCATTTACTGGATCATAAGAAAAGATAGCGGTTTTAGGGGCACCAAAACATTTTCCTAAAACATAAAATACCTCGCGGAACCAATACATTCCATCAAAATATAAGTCTGTCAGATATTCCGCTGCTGCTGCATCAATAAGCCCAGAATTTAAAGCGTTTTGTATTTCTTTAAGATTCTTTTTATTATGATCGGCAGTCTGAGATAAAACTTTTTCTTCTTTATCCATGGTAATTACTTCATCATTGGAAATAAGATTACATCCCGCAAAGTTGGCTGATCGGCAAGCATTGCCATCCAACGTTCAAAACCAAAGCCCAACCCAGAAATTGGTGGCATACCATGTTCCATAGCCAGCATAAAATCTTCGTCCAGATCAACTGATTCATCATCCCCTTTGGCCTTGTTCGCCATTTGTTCATTAAATGATTTTCTTTGTTCAATTGGATCGACCAATTCTGAATAAGCATTTATTAATTCAGCGCCAAATGCAATCAATTGAAAATTATCCACACGTCTGGAATCAGTGTCATTTCTGCGCGCCAACGGACGTGTATAGGTTGGATAATTAAATGTTATTGTTGGCTGAACTATGTTTTTACGAATCTTATTTTTAAACACATAATCTATGACCGCGAACAATGATTTCATACCTGCAATTTCCTCTGCTGGGAATAATCCGCGTTTTACAATTGCATCTTTTAATTTTTCTACATCATCAAATTGTAAAACATCAGTACCGATAATTTCGCTCATCTTTGCGGTATAATCCATTTTTTCATATTTGGAAAAGTCCAATTTAATACCCTGATATTCTATTTGTAATGTCCCACGCAGTTCCATTATTAACGCTTGAACAAACTTCCAAGAAAAATCAATATTGTCATTGTAATCCCAATATGCACAGTACCATTCCATCATTGTAAATTCTTGCAAGTGCATTGGATCCATGCCTTCGTTACGAAAGTTTTTTGCAATTTCATAAACACGGTCAAAGCCCGCCGCAATACATTCCTTTAACGGCAATTCCGGTGCAATACGTAAAAATAAATCCGTATCCAGCGCGTTATGATGGGTAATAAATGGTTTTGCATTTGCACCAGAAGAAACCGCTTTTAGTATTGGGGTTTCAACCTCGGTAAATCCGTTTTTATCTAAAAACTCTCGAATAAATCTGATTGCGCGAAAACGCATCAGCATTGTGCGACGTGTATCTTCGTTTGCAATAATATCCAAATAACGCTGGCGATAGCGTGTTTCGGTATCGGTCAAACCATGGAATTTTTCTGGTAATGGACGCAAAGCTTTGGCCAGAATTTCATATTTTGAAACTTTAATTGTAAGTTCGCCAGCTGTGGTTTGATACAATTCGCCAGTTATACCAACGAAGTCGCCCATATCAACATTAGATTTGAAAAATTTATATTGTTCTTCGCCCAGTTCTTCGCGCGACATAGAAAATTGGATTTCGCCATTGATGTCATAAATACGACCAAACATCAATTTTCCCAACCAACGAAGCGCAATAACACGACCCGGCACACGAACCGCTGTCCCGTCTTTCATACCGCGAATTTCAGCGATAGTTGCGGTGCGTTCAAAGCGGTCTTTCCAAACGACACCATCGCGTTCGCGAATATTATTGGTTTTTTGCAGGCGTACTTCCAGTTCGTTTGTTGATAAAGCGTTCGTCTGTTCTGGCATTTTTATTCCTTATGTTTTATTAAAAACGGGCACTGAAAGCGCCCGCGAATTTTTGTTTCGTGGCGCAATTTAGATAAATTTTTTTATCTGTTTTAACACGCCACGGATTATGCCAACTATTTCCCCAAAAGTCCAGAATTTTTTATCCAAACCGGCGTAGCGCGTCAAAGCACAATCCCAGACCAACACTGCCCAGTTTATCATTGGCGGAAATTTTGGCATTTGGGAAAATTGATTGGAAACTTTCGCGAACAAATGGAATTTCTGTGCTACCGCCCGTTAAAATAACCAAACCTATATCGTCCGTATGAACGCCAGATTGTTTTATACATTCTTGTAACGCTGTTATTGTTCTGGCGACTTCTTCGGTTATTGCCTGTTCAAATTCTGTCCGCGAAACCATAATTTCAAATGGATTTCTAAAGAATCCCAACCCCGCCAAAGCAGTGTCATTTTCAGACAATTTTATTTTTGTTTCTTCAATTAATGATATAACTTTGTGCCCTAATTGTCTTTCCATAATCTCTGACAAACGACCCAATTTTTCAGGCTGAGACGCGCTTAACAGCAAAGAATTTACTATATTTATATTTTTATAATCATACAAATTATTTATCCGACTCCATTCTGAAAAATCAAAGTAAAACGAGTTCGAAACGGGTAAAAATTTCCCGCCAGCATTATATTCTGTGCCCATTCCAAAATATGGCATAAAATGTGAAAGCGAAAGTTGTTTATCAAAATCATTTCCACCAATCCTGACGCCTGAATTTGCCAAAATATCATCTTGCCTGTCTAATTTATTTTTTAATTTCCCACCCAGACGTATTATTGAAAAATCGCTGGTTCCGCCACCAATATCAATTACCGCCGCGATTACTTCGTTGGCTAAATTTTGCTCGTGCGCGAATGCCGCCGCAATCGGTTCGTATTGAAATAAAATATTACGAAATCCGGCATTGCGTGCAATTTCGCCCAGTTCGTTTTCCGCAGCCCTATCACTTCCCCCGTATCCACCTTGAAAATGAACGGGTCGCCCCATAACAACTGATTCTATATTTTCGCCAGCAGCAATATCCAATTTAGATTTTATATTTGCTATAAAAGCACCAATGATTGCTTGAAATTTTTCGGTGCGATGTCCAATTATGGTTCCAGTAGATATTAAACTGGTTCCCAGCGCGCGCTTTAACGAACGCATCAATCGACCATCTTCTACATCCAGGTATTTATCAATGGCCGAACGTCCAAAAGAAAGATTGTGATTTTTAGCATCAATAAATATAGCGGTTGGTATTTCTGTGTGTGAATTTTCCAATAAAACAGGTTTTGGCGCACCACCACATGGGGCAATCACAGCGGTTGTATTCGTTGTTCCGAAATCAATTCCAGCAAAATTTTTCATCAAAGACCCCTTCAAACTTTCATGACGGAAAGCCCGAATAAATTTTATTTTTTGGAAAAAGTTAAAGGCTCTCCGCCTTTGATTTTTAATAAATTGGTGCGAGCAAAGGGGCTCGAACCCTCGACCTCAACCTTGGCAAGGTTGCGCTCTAGCCAACTGAGCTACGCTCGCACGCTGGGCAATTTTGGCACAAGTTTTACCCATTTGCAAGCATTTTATTAAACGCAGCCTAAATTCTTGACAAATGACATTATTATGCTAAATTTATCCCTATGGACCAAGTCAAGACTGATTTTAATGAATTAGTAAAATTATACCGCAGTGGCGATTATGGAACTATTTTTGATTTTTTAACCATAAATTTACCTGAATATTATAAGACTTTAGCGGATCGAAAAAAGTTAAATGCTATATTTTCAGAAATGCATAAAAAATTAATATCTGCAAAAGTCAGTTACGAAGGTCATGAAGCCTATTTTTATGATCAAATTATAGATTTAATTAAACCAAGCATACAATTGCCATCTGACTTGTCTGGTATTACAAAATATTTACTAGATACATGTAAAATCGAACAAAAAGATATAAATTTTACTGGGGTTTCTGACGATACCACACTATTCCCAAGGATTTGCTTAAATCATCGTATTTATTTATCCAGATGGGGCGCATATTTATTATGTAATAATCTTGCGACAGAATTTAATTCCATTAATAACGATTTAAATACAGATTTGTTCATTCCTATTGATTCTTCAAGAATACAAAAATCTGAAATAACCAATGAATTAAACGTTTTATTCGCAAAATATTTTTTTGCTATGAAACCAGATTCTTCTATTGATGAAATTGAAACTTTTGTAAACAGATTTGTTAGATCTAAATGGAACTGTAAAATATTAAATTCTGCAGAAGACGAATTGAAGTATCTTTATATGCATGCATTGGCATCACCAAAAGATTTTGATATACGACATTTTAATATATTCGTACATAAATTCATCTTTGATATATTATTCGCTACAACAAATTCAGGGTCTGAAAACTTTGATAAGATTTATAGAAAACATCTGAAAGATATAGGATACGTGCCCAAGGGTAAGTATGCTAAAATGATTAAAAATTGCAAGGCAGCCCCAGAAAGATCACTTGGGTTCTTTTCGGCACACATGCAATTTCTTTTTTCAAAAGTGGTTTTCGATTTTTTAAAATTTGCACGTAATGAAATGAATGGTTCGCGGGATAAAATGACTATATTGGAAAATTCTGCAAAGACCTATTTCAATGTTATCCAAAAAGCCACTCAATCTCCATTTATCAGGCCGCTATTCACATCAGAAAATACTAAATCGGCTCGGGGACATATAACTGCATTAAAAAATGGGAAAGATACTGTAGACAGAAAAACTGGTGAAATCTTTTTTAACAATAATGGTGCATTAGATATCTACAAGAATCAATCTTTGTTTCATACAAGCTATATACCATTTTTTAAAGATATAAAAGATTTAGAAACTAGAATTAATAAATTACACAATGAATGGGAGATACAACCAACAGAAAAATTGGCTGATGAAATTACAAAGGTTGAAAAATCTGCGCTTGAATTAAGACTTGGTGTATATGGGTGTAATTTTCAGGGCTTTTCGTGTGCACCTTTATTTCTTATGCCGAATGGAAGTTTTGTGGATAGACCTTTATTTGGCGCAAATACAATTCAACAGATCTATACTATACCTAAAAATGCTGTTCAACCACACAAGGTTGTTAAACCAGAAGCTATAAACTTATCAGTTTCATTATTTGAACAATACAAGATTAATTTTGATAATCCAAATTTGTATAAAAAATCAGACCAGAAAAAAACACAAGTAAAAATAATTAAACCAAATTATGAAGATAATAAATTTATAGATTTTAATGAGATAAATTCATACTTTACCGGAAATACATTAATTAATTTTTTGGAAAGTTTTTTACCTGGTGGAAAGTTACACGGCAAAGAATACTCCCGTGCATCACTTTATCCAAATGACTCTGATATTGGTGATTCTTTCAGTTATAATATAAATACCAATAAATTTTCTGATTTTGCAGCTGGACAATCCGGTCAGGGGGTTATCAGTTTGGTAATTCTTGCAAAAGGTTTAAATAAAAAAATAATGACGATTTTAAAACCGCTGCAAAATTTTTATCTGATTGGGCAAATAAACCATTTCATACCGAAACTGATTCTAGACCAATACAACGTATTAAAGAAACTAAATCCGCGGAATACTATACACCTCCGAACGGAACCCCTGCCCCAATCGAAATTTTCTATAAGGGCACTTGTGTAACACCTGTTGCAGTATGGCCATTTACTGACAAAAATGGTATACCGATCACTTATGATTGCAGAATAAATTTACCAAATGGTAAAAAAGATATATTGCCCGTGAAATGGGGCGAATGGAACGGTAAATTCAAATGGATAAATGGAGCAATTCAAAATTTTAGACCACTGTATAATTTACATTTATTAAAAAATTACGAAATTATTTATATCGGAGAAGGTGCAAAAACTGCCGATGCTATACAATTTTATATTGGAAACAAAGGATGTGCATCAACATGGCAAGGTGGAACAAATGCCGTTGGAAAAACAGATTGGGCACAAATAAAAGATAAAAAATTAGTTGTAATTATTCCAGATGCAGACAAACAATATGCAAAAATAGATATTCCAAAAAGAGGTATAAAAAAAGGTGATTTACTTCCATGGGATTTACAACCTGGTCAAAAAGCCGCATTGGAAATCGCAAAAATATTAACCACACACAACGAAAGAATTGTTATTATTAATACCGAAGAAATGTCAAAAATAAAAAGCGGTTGGGATATTGCCGATGCAAAAGAAAACAATTGGACGGCAAAACGAGTATTTGATTTTATGAAAAAAAATGCTGAAATATATTTTTTGAATGCCAATATATGTTATCAAAGACAATATTTTTAAATTGAAAAACGCGGTGGATGCCGCGTTTTTTTATTTTTTATAATTTATATTTTATATTACATAAACCATTTCCACGGTTGGAATATCTTTAATATTCCCATTGCCATACGTTTTTTATTTGTAAATGTATGTCCGCATCGTGGGCAAACAATAAATGGCGATGTTATCAATTTTACATAGTTCATAACTTTAAGCCATATCAACAGACCTAATGCCCAAACAACAATCATTATTCCCCACATTACATATCCAAAATATCTGTCCACAAGATTAGTCAGTGTTTGAATCACAGATAAATTAGATTTTTCCAAATCATTGTATATCTTGGTTGTGATTGGCCAAGTGCTGGGTTTCCAGGGCATTACGTGTTTGATTCCATAATCTTTCAGCAACGTTGTTCCCAGACCGCCGCTTTGTTTATCCAGAAATGATTTAATCTGTTTATCCATTTCTTTATCAATTTCCATTTGTGCTGTTTTTTCTAATTCAGATTTTACTTTATCCAATCTGTCATTTACCAATTTGGTTGTATCATCAACCTTGGCCACTGCATTATTAGCACTTCCAATTACTTTATCCGCCGCACTGGTATCAACACCAAAGCGACCCGCAATTCCAGACAGGTTGGAAATTTTGCTGGTTGCTTGTTTCGCCTTGGCTGATGCTTTTTCAACCTTGGCCACTGGCTTTTCAGCGATTTTTACTTTCTCGATTGCTACGCCGATTGGCTTTTTAATATCTATGCTGCTCGCAACATTATTTAACAAATGGGCATATTGTTCCTGTATATATCTTTGCATGTCAAAGAACATGGAAACGACAATTGATTTTTTAATTGGCTGTCCGTAATTTGTGCGAACATAAAAAGGTGCCCATGCAACAAATGGCAACCACAGAACTGAAACAATTGCAAAAATCATCCATACACGTTTTACCCACGATGTTTCGCGTTTTACGGTCTTTGCCCCGCCGTTATCAATTACCGCTACTTCTTCCGCCTTTGCTACGCTACGGCGCGACTCGTTTGATTTTTTTGGCATTTTATCCCCCTGTATAAGTTTCTATGAATTTCTGTTTAAATTCTACAAAATTTCCATTTTCAATTGCAAGACGAATATCGCGCATTAAATCCTGATAAAATTTCAGATTATGCTGGGTCAGCAACATCGCCCCCAAAATCTCGTTTGCCTTGACCAGATGATGAATGTACGCCAGCGTCAATCCTGTATCGCCCAAAATTGTTGTATCATCGCGGAACTTTGCATTGCGCAGGTTTATCGTGCCGTTGGCGGTAAAAGCCTGGGCGGTGCGACCCGCACGCGTTGGCATAACACAATCAAACATGTCAATTCCGCGTTCAACCGCGCCCAGAATGTCCAAAGGTGTTCCAACACCCATCAGGTATCTTGGTTTGTCATTTGGCAGCAATGGGGTCGTTTTTTCCAGCATTTCAAACATTACTGATTGTGGTTCGCCAACCGCCAATCCGCCAACTGCGTATCCGTCAAAGCCGATATCTGTTAATTGTTTGGCGGAGCGTTCGCGCAAGTCTGGGAAATCTGCGCCCTGCACTATTCCGAAGATTCCATAACCCGGGCGATCAATAAATGCCGCTTTGCTGCGGGCAGCCCAACGGGCAACCATTTCTACATTTTTTTCCACTGCTTCGCGTGGCGCAGGCAGATGCAAACACTCGTCCAGAACCATTGTGATATTGGAATCCAGTTGATGCTGAATCTGAACGGATTTTTCAGGTGTTAAAAAGTGTTTTATGCCGCCGTCAATGTGTGATGTGAATTGCACGCCTTCTTCCGACATCTTGGTTAAGCCTGACAAAGACATTACTTGGAATCCGCCGCTGTCGGTTAAAATTGGTCCGTGCCAGCCCGAAAATTTATGCAGCCCGCCCATTTGTTCAACCAAGTCGCCACCCGGGCGCAACATCAAATGATAGGTGTTTCCCAAAATTACTTCGGTGCCCGTATCGCGCACCATATCCATGGTCAGCGCCTTGACCGTGGCGGCCGTTCCAACCGCCATAAACGCAGGAGTTTGGAAAGTTCCATGTGCGGTTTCCACGCTGCCGCGCCGCGCGCCACCATTGGTTGCAATAAGATTAAATTTTAACGACATTATTTATCCTTAATAATATATAAATATTAAAGCAACTATCAGATAAAAAAGTATTATTATACAAATTAAAATGGTTGCTATTGAAGCTACTAAAATTTTTCTTTTCGGAGCAATCCACTTTGAAACAAAAAATTGAATAAATATTGATATCAAAGTAACAATTGCAAAGACAGTTAAATCTAAATCAATTATTGAATTTTGATTATAAAACATACGGAGAGCCCATCTAAATAGCACCACCCATGAAATAAAAAAAGATGCAAGAACAGCAAACGGCAATACAACCCATCGAATAATGTTTTTTGTTTTACTGTCGGGGGTACAAACTCTTTGTATTTGTTTTAACTTTATTGTATTTTTATTTTTCTGTTCCATTTACTCCTCCTTTCTAAATAATAAACAGCAATCGCCATAGCTAAAGAATCTGTATTTTTCCGTGACTGCGTGCGCATAGGCTGCCTTTATTTCAGGCAGGCCCGCAAATGCCGATACCAGCATAAACAATGTTGATTTTGGTAAATGGAAATTAGTCAGCAATACATCAACAATCTGAAATTTATATCCCGGCGTAATAAAGATATTTGTCGTTCCACAAAATGGTTTGCCCGCGGCAGATTCAAGTAATCTTAAACTGGTTGTGCCGACCGCAATTACACGGCCACCACGCTGTTTTGCGTTGTTTATTATATCTGCTTGCTGCTGTGTAATAACGCCCCATTCGCTGTGCATTTTGTGATTATCGGTGTCTTCGGTTTTTATCGGCGCCCATGTGCCCGCGCCAACGTGCAATGTGATATTTACTATTTCCGCGCCTGCCCCACGCACCGCATCCAACAATTCATTTGTAAAGTGCAATCCCGCGGTTGGGGCGGCCATGCTGCCCAGTGGGTTTGCATAGATTGTTTGATAGCGTTCGCGATCGGATATTTCTTCTTCGCGCTTCATATATGGCGGCAGCGGCATTTTACCAACTGAATCCAGCACCGCAAAAACATCATCCGCATAAAATTTTATGGTCAGACCGCTTTCATCGGACTTTTCCAAAATTTCTATTTCAGTGCCATCATCTAATTTTAATTTTTCACCTATTTTTAATTTCTGGAATTTTTTTGCAAAGCCCAGCCACCCATCATCTGTTTTTGTATGCAATGTGATTTCGTATTTCGTTCCGTCATTTGCAGTTGCATCAAAACGCGCCGGAATAACCCGTGAATTATTAAAAACAACAACGTCACCCGGGCGCAGATAAGAAACAAAATCAGTAATGTGTTTGTCGGAAACTTTTGAATCCACAACCAGCATACGACTGGCGTCGCGACGTTCCAATGGATGCGATGCAATCAACTCATTTGGCAATTCAAAATCAAATTCTGAAACTCTCATTTACCTAGTGTTTTCATATCCTTGATAAAGCATTTCCAACAATTAATAGAATTTTTTTCTGGGCATTCTAATGCTTTTTTATCATCGTTTTTTAATTTACAAACTTTTGCTGCAGCCTCTACGATTGCTTGTAAATTAGAATCTAAAATTAAAAGAATAGGACACATAAAATTATTACCTTTTAAACTTGGATCTAAAGCAAGAACTTGCTCTTTTAATTCTTTTGTTATGTATTCATTACCAGACATTTTTTTTCCTTTTGGTTTTTTACATTCTCTCCCCAAAAAGTTTTTAATTTTTAAACTCCAGCCCCTGTTCTTCGTAATTTTCGCGCTTGTTTTCCCAATTTGATTCAACACTAACGAAAATATGCAATCTGGCGTTTACGCCCCACTCGTCTTGAATTTCATGACGTGCGGCCATTCCAATTTGTTTTAATTGTGCACCACCCTTGCCTACTACTATCTTTTTATGCCCTTGGGTTGCGACGACTATTTTTTGATAAATGTCCAAAACACCTTCATCATCAGTATCAACTTTTTCCGTCACAACAAAAATATGATAAGGCAATTCTTGATGAACAAATTTGTAAACTTTTTCACGTGTGATTTCCGCCAACCATAAAGTATCTGGAACATCGGTTTGATCACGTGGTTCAAATAAATATGGTGATTCCGGCATTACAGACGCCAATGATTTTAACATTGGTTCAATGCCATCATTTTTCAATGCGCTGCCTATGAAAATTTCACGAAACTGGGCCATTTCAGATAGTCCCGCTATCATTGGTAACAAAGTATCTTTTCTGACCGCGTCAGACTTGTTTATAAACGCAAACAAAGGAACATTCTTTGTCTTGGTCACTATATCCTTGATTGTTTGTGTAATGCCATGTTTTGCATCAATCATCAACAAAATTGCATCCGAGTCCCCCAAAGCATCCATAGCCGCACCAACCATTGCCCTGTCCAAACGACGACTGGGTTTAAATACCCCAGGAGTATCAACAAAAATCAATTGTGTATCGCCCACCATTTTTACAGCGCGCAAGCGCGAACGAGTTGTTTGAACCTTGTGCGAGACTGCGGAAACCTTGCGCCCCATGATTTGGTTAATCAGGGTACTTTTGCCCGCATTTGTAGGGCCAATAATTGCAATAAATCCAGAGTGTGTTTTCATGACGCCCAGCATACCACACAAAAACCAAAATGCAATATGTGAAAAAGTATTATTGACAAATAATATTTTTATATTATAATTTAAAAAATACAATAGGTGAAAAAATGGCTTCAAAATTTAAAGATATATCCCAAACACGAGCAAATTGGGATGAAATATATTTATTCAAAGCATTTTGTATGGCAACAATGAGTCATTGTAGAGGTAAAAAAGTGGCTGCAATAATTGTAAAAAATGGTAGAGAAATAACAACTGGTATTAACGGAACCCCAGAAGGATGTAAAAATTGTGATGAAATTTTTCCAACAAAAAATTCAGCTGAATACGATCGTGATAAACATCATGCATTTCAATTGATGCACGAAATACATGCTGAAATAAATGCTATATCATTCGCTGCTAAAACTGGTATATCAACAGATGGTGCAACTCTTTATTGCACAGCAGAACCATGCAATGATTGTTTAAAGGCAATTATAGCTGCAGGAATTAAAAGAATTGTTTATGCTGAAAAATATAGCTATGCAAAACGAGATGAAATGATGGAAGAAAATTTAAAAGCACTTAATATAAAACTAGAACATATTCCTATAAAGATAAAGTTTTCAATAGATACTATGAAAGAAAAATCTAAATAAAAATCGCCCGTATGGGCGATTTTTATTTTTATCTTAACAACAATTTAGATGCTGTTGGCATTTACCCATTTGCCATCTTTCAACAGACCTGGGGCCATACCTTCGGTGTTACGCAATGTATCAATAGTGTTCTTTGCGCCCGGTGCATCCAAGCCCAATACGCGAACTTTGAACATTCCGCCTTCGTTAATGATTTGAACATTACCCATATTGCTGATTCTTTGGGCCAATGTTTTTGCATTTTCTTCGCTATAGAAAGCTGCAACCTGAACAGTGTATGGACCATTATTAGCCATTGTTGCTTGTTGCATTGGAGCTTCTTCCAAATTAGTTGGTGTTGTCGCAGTTCCCAATGTTGCATTCTTTACAATTGTGCTTTCTTCTGCCATAACTTGAACCTGGACCTTGGTCTGGCTGGTCATACCCAATTTTTTAGCTGCTGCTGCAGAAACGTCCAAAATTCTGGTATTTACAAATGGACCACGATTATTTACACGCAATACAACGGTATTTCCATTTTCCAAGTTAGTAACCCTGGCGATAGTTGGCAAAGGTAAAACTTTGCTGGCACCAACCAATTGATCGGAATTATAGAATTCACCGTCTTTTGTTTTGCTGCCATTCATATCTGTTGGAATTATTCCAGCAATACCAGTTTCATTATAAGACAAATTTTCTACTGGGTTATATTGAACACTGTCTATATTAAATGGTTGTCCAATATTGTATTCAGGTGCAGCTGCCATCAAATACGAAGTATCTTCGACATTTGCAGTTGTTAAATTTTCTTCGCTGATTTCGCCATAGTTGCTGGCGCTGTCGCTGTTCATCATAGTTTCTGTACATGCAGCCAATGCGAGCGGCAAAACCAAAAATGGCACATAATATAATTTCATGGATTTCCTCCTTCCATTCTTATTCCCCATTTTATCACATAAAAAGCGCGCGTTCAACTTTTTTTATTAATAATCCACGCTAATGGCAAATAAATTATTCCAAATACAGCCATTGTCATAATCAAAATCCAAATATTTGTAATTTCAACAAACCAAAGTGCCGCGCCCAATCCGACTGAAAGAACTATGAATCCAGCCATTGCGCGTTTTGTTTTTGGTAAAACTTTGAATAAATCACGTCTGCGACATTCACGTAATAAAAACCAATTTTTTACATATCCACCAACAACACCGCCCACCGGAATTGCAAGGTATCCAATAAAAGAAAATAATCCCAAATAAAGTACACTGGATACACCCAAACCAATCATAGAGCTTTTCACTGGGGTTCTAACATCTTGTGCTGCAAACAAAGTTTTTGAATAAATTTGATTAGCTGTCATTGCCGGCAAAACAAATACTTGTATCATCATTGCTTGTGCCACTGCCAAAGTGCTTTCGTGAGTCCATGCGCCATGTTGAAATAAAAACTGGATAATAGGAATTGCCAAAACAAACAATCCAACCATACATGGCAAAGTTAACATCATACTTTGTCTGAATGCAGCGTTTTGTTGAGCATAAACACGCGACATATTTTTTTCTGCCAATGCATTTGAAATACTGGTCAGTAAAACAGTTCCAGCCGAAAGGCCGATGATTGCAAATGGCAATTGCACCATCCTGTCTGAATAATACAGCCAAGAAACTGCGCCCGCATGATAAGATGCAATCAATGTTCCAATAATTATATTTATTTGATAAAAACCTGTTCCAAATAATCCGATACCCAATCGCTTGAAAGCCGTTTTCATCTGGGCATTCCAACGCGGTCTTATTAAACGCAATCCAAATTTTTTCGCACGCAGACGACCCCACAAAACTAACATTTGAAATACACCAGATAACACAACCGCTGCTGATAAAATATACAAAACATTTTGCCCGGCATTAAGATATCTGGCAAATAGCAACGCACCTATTAAAAAAATATTAAACAGCACAGGCATAAATGCGACCAATGCAAATTCAGAGAAAGCATTAAGAACACTGCCCAAAAATGCTGTTCCACAAATAAAAATAAGATACAGGAACATCCATCTGGAAATAATTATTGTTAAATCCATTTTTCCTGGATCTGATGCGAATCCCGGTGCCAGTATCAAAATTATCAATGGCATTATAATCAGACCAACAATTGTAATGCCCAATAAAATAGCCATTAACCATGAAAAAAAGTTATTTGAAAAACTAACAGCTTGCGAGGAATTTGATTTCCTTTGTTCAGTAAACATTGGAACAAATACCGAAGAAAGCGCGCCCTCGCCCAGCAAATCACGAAACATATTCGGCAACTTGAATGCGGCCAAGAAAACATCTGACAGACGACCTGCACCTAATACCGTGGCAATTAAAACATCACGAACAAATCCAAAAATTCGTGATACTGCCGTCCAACCGCCTACTTTGAAAATATGTTTGCCAAGTTTCATTAAAGGCATTATACTCTTATAACAAAATGGAAATCAAGAAATGAAAAAAAAATATTTATTATTTGCTGCATGCATTGCCTTATCTGCCTGTGGGGGAACAACACCGCCACCAGAACCAACTATATCCGACATTTATAATGGCGCATACAATGAATTAAATGACGAAAATTATACAAAAGCGTCCGAAGAATTTATCAAAGCAGAATCGGATTTTCCCGCCAGTGAATGGGCTGCAGACGCTCTGATTATGGCCGCATACAGTCAATATATGGATGGCGATTTTGCAGGGACTTTGCTGACGACCGATAGATTTATGCGTTTTCATCCGGGGCATAAAGACGTTGCCTATGTTATGTATTTGCGTGGTATGACATACTATCGCCAGGTTTCTGATGTTCGCCGCGAACCAGGAATGTCTGCATACGCATTAAATCAATTCCAACAATTGGTAGAAAGATTTCCAAACTCTAAATATGCAGAAAATGCAAAAAATAAAATCATCATCTTGAAAAATTATATTGCTGGTAAAGCAATGTATTCCGCCAGAAGCGATATGCAAAAAGAAAATTGGGCCAGTGCAATAAACCGTTTGCAATACATAATAAAAAGTACCCAGGAAACAGCTATGACGCCCGAGGCTATGTTCAGATTAACCGAAGCATACACGGCAATCGGTTTGCCCGAGCAAGCAAATGGTTATGCCAAAATGTTACGCGCAAATTTCCCAGATAATGAATGGACCAAGAAGTTAAAAGATTAAAAAAATAAACTAATAAAAAAATCCGGCGTATGCCGGATTTTTTGTTTTGAATGTATTCCATATTATCTGGAATAGAATTCGACGACCAATTCTGGTTGCATCTGCACTGGATATGGAACCTCGGAAAATTCTGGGATTCTAATCAATGTTGCAACAAAGTTTGCCGCATCAACTTTTACATATTCTGTAAATGGACGTTCCGCAGATTCCAAAGACAATACCACCAATGGCATTTGTTTGGCTTTTTCGCTGATTGTTATTTCGTCCCCTGGTTTAACCATATAGCTGGAGATTTTTACGCGTTTACCATTGACCAATATGTGTCCATGGCTGACCAATTGACGTGCACTGAATACTGTTGGTGCAAATTTAGCACGATAAACAACTGCGTCCAAACGTCTTTCCAATAAACCAATCATATTTTGTGGAGTGTCACCACGCATATTTGATGCTTCTTCGTAATATTTATGGAATTTCTTTTCGCCGATGTTTCCATAGTAACCCTTTAACATCTGTTTTGCTTTGTGCTGTTTTGCGTAATCAGATGAGTTACCACCGCGGCTGGTTGGACCATGTTGTCCAGGTTTATATTTTCTTTTATTAAATGGGGATTTAGCCTGACCCCACAAATTCACGCCCAAGCGGCGGGATATTTTCAGTTTTCTGGTGCTGCGCTTTGCGCCGTCACGTGCCATTTTTTTATCCTTTTATTTGGTTTTTTTGGTGCCAAGCGTTCTACAGAATCCTTATCTCTGACGGGACCAAAAAGCACCGACGATTATTCAGTTCTGATTACTCAGCCCGCTGATTTTACAGGTATTTATTATAAATTGCAAGAAAAAATCCGCAATATTGCGAATTTTTTACTTATAAACAAAATGAACATAGACGGATGGGGATTTGCGGTCGCCCATAATTGGGCGAATAACCTTTTTTACAGCGTTTTGAACCGCCATACGCAGGTTTTCTGGGCTTTTTCGTTCCCCCTTGCCCATGTCTTTCATCATATTTGTTATTTCGATTTGGATTTGACGTTTTGCATATCCCGTGCTGTCTGATTCAAACAGACCAGCCGAAGAAACCTCGGGCACGTCTTTTTGATAACCGCGTTTATCTACAGACAAGGTTACAAACACTGCACCTTCGGTAGAAAGTTTTTTACGTGTTTTTAATACTGGATCATCGCCCATACGCTCGGTTTCACCCTCCATCACAATAAATCCAGTTTTAAAGCTTTCCGCAACGTATGGCTCATCACCTTTTTTCAAACGAACTATATCACCATTATGAACCAGCATCATTTGTTTTGCGCCGCCGCGCTCCATTGCCATTTTGGAATTTAGCATTTCGGTTACATATTCACCATGCATTGGGATAATTACCTGGGGATGAACCAAGTCATAAAAGCGTTCGTATTCTGGACGACCCGCATGTCCGTTCGCATGTAATTTTTCAGTGTCAAAAATTGTATGAGTATGAATACCCATTTTTGCCAATTTGTTATATAAAAAGGACACTTCGGCTTCGCGACCTGGAATAATAATTGCACTGAAAATAACTGTATCCGTTGGCATCAATTTTAATTCTTTGACATGGCCACGACACAGACGTGTTAACATTGCGTATTTTTCACCCTGGGAACCAGTCATATAAATCGCTTGTTTGGTTGCCGGCAAGTCGCTGATGTCTTTGAATAATTGTACATCATTCTTGTCCAGATAACCACATTCCATGGCTATTTCACGAAATTCTGGTAGACCAACATAAGGCACCGGACGTGGATTACTGCGTTCTTTTATACATGGCATACGGCCTGCTTCCTTGGCCGCATCTGCAAATTCTTTGATACGTGCAATACTGCGAGAATAGCCACACACAAATACCCGACCTGGGGCTTTCTTCATTATCCCTTCCAGGGTTATACCAACTTCTTCTTCGGTTGTTTGTGGTTCTTGGCGTTTAATTTCTGTTGAATCGCAAACACAAGCCAACAAATATGGATCACTGCCTATTTCGCGCAAGCGTGCGTAATCAGTTGGATTTTCAATTGGAATTGCATCATTAAATGTCCAGTCACCAGTATGCAAAATTTTACCCGCTGGCGTTTTTATAACCAGCATTTGAGCCTCGGGTATAGAATGACTGACATGGAAAGTTTCAATTTCAAATGGGCCGACATTAAAACTGGCGCCATTATGATCAAACACATTAATATCCGAAGGCTTATAGTCAATAGACATTCCATTAAATGTGCGAGTTAAAAATTTACCAACAAATCTGGTGCAATAAATTGGACAATTAAATTTAGACCAAACGTATTTCATTGCACCAACGTGGTCTTCGTGTCCATGGGTTAAAATAATTCCAACAACGTCTTTTTTTCTTTTTTCAAGATAAGTTGTGTCACAATATTTTGTATCATCACCACCAACATCTTGGTCTAAAAATCCCATACCACAATCAACAATCAGAAATTTACCCTTGTATTTGTAAACATACATATTCTGACCAACATGCTCCAGACCACCCATTGCAAAAAATGAGATAACGTCATCAGGTTCAGCATTTGTTAAAGATTGATTGTTATTTTTTTGTTTTGGTATATTTTGTTGTTTTCCACCAGATGTTTTTTTTGTTGGTGTTGCAACATTATTTTTATTTGTTTTTATATTGATTGTTTTTTTTGTTGCAGCAATTGCGATTTCTTTATCATCATCAATATAATCATCGCCATTTTGCAAGAAAGATAAATTTCCAATCATATCTTTCGTGTTATTTTCTTTTTTAAGTTTTACCATTTATATTTTTCTCTTTTTTAATTAAACATTTACCAAAGGGTAAAATTCATTGCGAATAAATAAATTAAGGGGGGGAATTTATTTGTAGTGAATCTTCGCCCTTTGGCGGTTCAAAACAATCTTACCATTTAGAGGTATCAAAGTCAAGGGGGGCGAAAATTCGCCCCCATTTATAAATTATCCTATTACGGCCTTGATCCGACGGACGCCAGCAGCCGATGATTCTTCTTTTTGAATCTTGAAACTGCCTAAATCCCGTGTATTCGTCGCGTGTGGTCCACCACAGATTTCTTTGGAATATCCATCAATCGTATAAACCTTTACTTTGTCGCCATACTTGCTGTCAAATACACCCAGCGCACCAGAAGCCTTGGCATCAGCAACCGACATTTCAGAGCATACAACTGGCACCGCCGCTGCAATCGCTTCGTTAACGATTTTTTCAGTTTCGCGAATTTCTTCTTCGGTCATTTTTCTATCAAAAGAAAAATCAAAGCGTAATCTTTCCGCGGTTATATTGCTGCCCTTTTGAAAAACGCCTTCTCCCAAAACTTTACGCAATGCACCCTGTAATAAATGTGCCGCTGTATGAAGTTTAGTTGTTTCAACGCTGTGATCCGCCAGTCCGCCCTTGAACTTTTGTTCTGCGCCCGCTCTGGATTTTTCTTGATGTTCGGCAAACAATTTATGAAAACCTTCTGTATCTACTGCTATGCCGCGCTCGTCCGCCAGCTCTTGTGTAAATTCCAATGGGAATCCATAAGTATCATAAAGTTTGAAAGCACTTTCGCCATCAATATCTTTCTTTTCAGAAATAAATTCTTCAAGCATTTTGTATCCTCTATCAAGAGTTTTAGCGAATCTTTCTTCTTCTTTTTTGATAACATCAATAATCTTAGCTTTATTTTTAA
>CAZPLT010000009.1:20649-34751 GCA_964587855.1 uncultured Muribaculaceae bacterium
CATAAAGTTTGAAAGCTTTGACTGCTGCCAACTTTCCGTTTTGTGCATAATCCAATTCTTTGGACGCAATTTTCATTCCTTGTTCTAGTGTTCGTGCAAACAGCTCTTCTTCCCTGTCCAAATTTTTAATAACAAATGCAGAATTTCTTTCCAGTTCTGGATAAACATCTTTATACTGATTGATTATAACCCCTGCTATTTGGGACATGGATTTTTCTGGCGCGTTCAAGCCAGATAAATAACGATATGCACGACGAATCAAACGACGCAGTATATAACCCTGATCTGTATTACTTGGCGCGACACCTTTGTCATCACCCAAAACAAAAGTTGCCGCACGCATATGATCCGCAACAATACGAAACGCCTTTACATCATCATTATACTTCTTACCTGTTAATTCTTCTATCTTCTTTATTGTTGGTTGAAATAATTCTGTGTCATATACGCTTTCCACACCAGTTTGAATACACAGATTACGTTCCAAGCCAAACCCAGTATCAACGTTTTTCTGTTTCAGTGGTATAAATTTACCATTTTCATCTTTGAAATATTGCATAAATACATTATTCCAAAGTTCTACGAATTTGCCGCAATGACAGCCAGGTTTGCAATCTGGTCCGCACTTTGGTTTTCCTGTGTCATAGAATATTTCAGTATCTGGACCACATGGACCAGTTATCCCCGCGGGTCCCCACCAATTATCTTCTTTTGGTAAAAAGTAAATTCTGTCGTCAGGATAACCCAACGAACGCCAAACATTTGCAGCCTCGTCATCACGCGGGGCATCTTCATCACCAGCAAAACACGTAACAGAAATTTTTTCCTGAGAAAACTTTAAAACCTTGGTTAAAAATTCATGGCTCATTGTTATCGATTCTTTCTTGAAATAATCGCCCAAAGACCAATTACCCAGCATTTCGAAAAAAGTGCAATGATATGCGTCACCAACAGAATCAATATCGCCAGTGCGTAAACATTTCTGACAATTTACCAAGCGACCGCCCAAAGGATGTTTTTCCCCTAATAAATACGGAACCAAAGGATGCATTCCGGCAGTCGTGAAAAGCACGGACGGGTCATTTTCCGGTATCAACGATGCCGATTGAATCTGCTTGTGTCCGTTCTTAACAAAAAAATCTATGTAAAATTGCCTTAGTTCTTTCGCTGTCATTTAGATTATCCCCTTATGTGGGCGAAATTATAGAATATGACGCAATCAATTGCAAGCGGTCGCTTATTTTGATATAATACTCATTATGAATTCAGGATTTTTATTTTCTGTACTTGCCATTATTGCAATTATTGCCACATCTTCTTTTGGGATTCATCTTTTCCCCATTGCGCCAATTCATATTTTGCCCGATTCGGTTGCAGAACAAGCTTTGTTCGTTTGTCCCGCGGCACAATCAATGTTTGATGAAATCGCAAAACAACTTGCTTATTTACGCAATTCTTTAAACGTTGTTTTCTTTTTTGTATTTATGCTTTGGATCGCAATGATTGGATGGTCACTGTATCAAAATTTATTAAAAGATAAATTTGAAGAAAAAAGCTGGCAAAACATTACATTTCTGGGAAAAACTTTATTTTGGATAGTATTAATAATTACTATTTTAATGCATACACCAAACCATTATCGCCACGTTGCTTTGGACGGAGTCAGTGGTGATTTTATACTGTGTGAATCTAACAATCCAGCCAGCCGTCCAGTGCACAGCTCGGCCGTACATCCAGCACGTTAAAAAAAGCTCTTGACCTGAACGGGCAGATTTCCTACGATTCGAACAAGCAGGAAGGAAATATCTGCCTTAACCAAAACTCTAATAAAGGAGAAACCTTATGAATAAAGCAGAATTGATTGAAGCAATCGCAAATGAAACCGGCGCAACAAAAGCTATGTCTGGTGAATTTTTGGATGCATTTATCAACACAGTAACTAAAGTTTTGAAAAAGAAAGGCGAAGTTCGCTTGGTCGGATTCGGTACATTTACAACCGCAAAACGCAAAGCTACAACTGGCCGTAACCCACAAACTGGTGCTGCTATTAAAATTCCAGCATCTACACAGCCTAAATTTAAAGCTGGTAAAGCTTTGAAAGAAGCTTTGAATTAATAGTTGTGGTATTACTATTGGATAAAATCCCGCTTGCGCGGGGTTTTATTTTGCACTATACTTAATATGTCAAACCAAAAGGACGGAAAATGGCAACAAAAAAAACAATTAAACGCACCGCTACAGCTGCAAAAACTGCACCTGTTGCAGCTGCTCCAGCATGCAATGCAGGTATGGGCTGTGGATGTTCATGTCATTGCAGCTTTTTTAAAAAACTGATCATATTAGGTTTGGTATTCGCCGCAGGTTTCGCAACATGTCATTATATGTGTGAAAGACACGGATTTCGTAATGATATGCGTCCAATTCCAGAAGATATGTTTGTAGATGGATGCTTGGACACTGCTAAATTACAAAATGACAGAATGGCACAAAGAATCGTCACCGCTGACAAAGACGGCGACGGTTGCATCACTATGGAAGAAATGAACGCACATCGTGATGAAATGCGTGGCAATCCAGATATGGCTGGAAAACCAATGATGCGCAGATAAAATTTACACATTGATAAAAAATCCGCCAATTGGCGGATTTTTTTTAATTTAATAATTTTTATAAATTAAAATCCCGCAATTGCGGGATTTTTTTTATTTCGAGCCACCCCAGAATTTCCATCCTGGTTTTTTATCGCCTTCGTCGCGACGTGGTCCACGGTTTCCACCAAAGCCACCTTCGCGAGGACCACGGTTTCCACCACGATCACCACCACGGAATGATGAACGACGTTCTTGGAACTTTTTCGCCGATTCTTCATCACGTTGTATCAATTTCAATGTGGTTACAGATAATTTACCATTTCTGACTTCTTCATCAAATTCCACAATGTCATTTTCATTCAAAAACCGAATGTCTGCTGCTTTTAATGCGGACGAATGAACGAACACATCTTCTTTGTTACCGGCTTCATTTGCGGTGTCTGGAGTAATAAACCCAAAACACTTTTTACCGTTATACCATTTTACTTTTCCTTGACGCATAATTTAACCTTTCGTTATGCTTGTTCTGACATGGCGAAGCCACATCTCATTGATTGTGCTATATATAAATACACAAATCAAGAAAAATCTAAAATAAGAAGATATACCTAGGCTTTCTTTTTATATGCCAAAATCAATGGTTCTATTTTATCAAGATACTTTTTATCTATCGATTTTTTAGGTATTTTAATACTATTTTTTTGACCCGCAGACATCTTGGACAATTCTTCATCATTTTTAGTGTTTATAATTTTATCCAAAACTATTGATACTTTTTCATTTGTATTTGGCAAAATAAATTTAATTTCATCGCCCTGTTTTATTTCGTTACGCAATTCCATAATTATGCTATCGTCTGCCAGACCCGTTATTACACCAATGGCCTGGTAATCAGAATTTGAACGAGTAGTTTCAAAATTATGCGCATCCGCTGATAATTTGCCATGAAAGAACGCATCTGTATACCCCCGTGTTTCCAGCACATTCAAATCATCCATAAATGGTGCGGGGTCAAATTTTTCAGGATTGGCAAAATAAGAATCAATTGCATTTCTGTATGCGCGGACTACACTGCCGACATAGTATTCGCTGCGATTACGACCCTCTATTTTCAGCGAATCTGGTCCGCTTTCCAGAATTTGCGCCAAATGAGGCATCAGGCATAAATCTTTGGAATTCAGAATGTATGTGCCGCGGTTATCTTCGTCCAATCCCATTTCTAAACCGCTTTCTTTTTCGCGCAGCACAACATCATATTTCCAGCGACAAAGTTGCGCGCACGCCCCGCGGTTTGATGGTCGTCCAGTAATAAAGTTTGATAACAGACAACGTCCAGAATAACTCATACACATTGCGCCATGAACAAAAATTTCAAGTCCCATTTCTGGGCATTTTTTACGAATTTCTTTGAATTCATTATGTGATACTTCGCGTGCCAAAACACATAATTTTGCGCCCGCTTTTTGCCAAAATTTAACTGTATTTGCAGAACAGATGTTTGCCTGGGTTGAAATATGAATCGTCATATCGGGAAATGTTTCACGCACCCACATTAAAACCCCGGGATCGGATACTATCAAAGCGTCTGGCTGTAAGTATTCTATGGTTTCTTTGACATGTGGCAATAAAGCATAATCATTATCATGGGCAAATAAATTAAATGCCAGGTATACTTTTTTACCATGCGAATGGGCAAATTCAATCCCCTGCTTCATTTCTTCGGTTGTAATTTTTGCCCGCGCGCGCATTGAAAACCCCGGGATTCCCGCATAAACAGCGTCCGCGCCGTATAAAATCGCCGTTTTTAATCCGTCCAGCGTTCCCGCTGGCGCTAAAAGTTCTGGTTTTTTAATCATGTTTTATAAATTTAACCGATATTTTAACAAACACAACATATATTTTGTAAAATGGACTTGAAATTCAAAAACAAAAAGGTTAAAGTGAGGGCTACGCCGGATTAGCTCAGCTGGTAGAGCATCTGATTTGTAATCAGAGGGTCGTTGGTTCGAATCCGACATCCGGCACCATTTTATACTTATGCACCAAAAAAAATTAAACTATGCAATTACACCACCTGCACCATGAATTTGATAAATTACAGAAAAAAACATGGTTCGGCCAGACTGGACAGCATCTATGGTTGCGGGTGTATTAAAAATCCCGATGTTTGTTTTATTTTTATGAATCCAACTGGAAAAAATATCGCCAGCAGCAAAGAATGGACGGGATTAAAAGCACCATGGATTGGCACAAAGAATACTTGGGCTTTGTTCAGAAAAATCGGAATTATCAGTCAGAAAACCGCTGATAAAATCAAATCTATGAAACCAAATGATTGGGATTATGATTTTTCAAATTCGGTTTACCAAGAACTTTCTGGAAACGGCATATTTGTAACTAATCTGGGCAAATGCACCAAAGATGACGCTTCGCACATACATGACAGCGTATTCAAAGAATATCTGGAATTATTAAACCAAGAAATTTCAGAAATAAACCCAAAGAAAATTATTTGTTTTGGTAATCAAGTCAGTTCTATATTTTTGGAAAAACCAATCAAAGTTTCTGAAACACGCAAAACATGCGTATTAAAAACAATAAAGGGTAAAGATTATTGTGTGTATCCTGTTTACTATCCGGTGGGACAAGGAATGCGAAATATGCCACTGGCAATTGAAGATATAAAATTTGCTATTAAGTTCTAAATTTTTTATTTTTATGTTATAATTTGTTTATGAAATTTTGTGTTTTATCTTTTTGTATATTGTTATCTTTTTCTGCCTGGGCTGTTGATTTTCCAGACAGTGCTCCACAAACATCGGATGTTATGAAATTATCTGCTTCCAGCTTTCCGACAACAAAATTTGATACATCTTTTACCGAACGTGTCGCGTCATTGACCGAAGGTTACGCACCTTATGAAACAATTTGGGATGAAAATGGTAATTGTATTTCTGGATGTACATACTCTGGAATGACCGTCGAGACAGAAAAAAAACGATTAGAACATGACACTGAAATAGTTCAACAAAAAATAGATGTTTATTGCGCGCAAAATCCCGATATTTGTAATCCACCAATAACTGAATCCGAAGAAAATATCCCTCCTGTTGAACGCGCGTGTTCAGTATCATGTTCCAAAATACCATCAGGACAAGATATACCCCGCAGTGAACCCTTAATGGGGGTACCCAGGATTTCTTCGCCTTGTCAATTAAACAGATTTTTATTTGGAAAATATCGCGATCATGTTGCTTTGGATTTTTCAGTTGTTGTTGGAACGCCTGTATTTGCTCCAGCTGATGGTACAGTAACAAAAATTTTACATGATAATGATTGTGGAAATGGGATTTTTCTTCAACATGCTGACGGTTTTTCAACTTTATATTGCCATCTTTCTGATACATCTATGGTAACAGTAGGGCAAAAAATAGATGCTGGCTGTATGTTTGCAAAAACCGGTAATACTGGATGCTCAACTGGTCCGCATTTACATTACTCGGTTCGTATTAATGGAAAATCTGTTTGCCCAAGTCAATTTATTTCAAGATAAAATTTTTAATAATTTTTCAGCGGCATTCGCAGATGCTTCTTTCTTTGATTCACCAATACCAATCGCACTTTGTCCCAATGCCGATACACAAACATTGAATAGTGGAGCATGTGATTTATTCCCATTGTCTATAAATTCATATTCAGGTAATGCACCCGCACCATTTTTTTGAACCAGTTCTTGCAGTGCTGTTTTAGCATCTTTGGGTGGGACAATATCTTTCGCCGCCAGTGGCTGCCATATTTCTTCTATTTGTTTGCGCGCAATTTCAAATCCACCATCTAAAAACATAGCGCCCAATACAGATTCCATAGCATTTGCAGCAATATGATTCATTTTGCCCGCGGTCATATGTCCGTGTCTGATTTTTTTATCCATTCCAAATTCTTTTGCAACATTCGCCAAAGTATCTGTGGAAACCAATACAGCATGACGACGTGCCAGATCCCCCTCGGACTCATTGGGAAACATATTATAAAGCAAAATAGCAACCGACAGACCCAGAACACGATCGCCAACAAATTCTAAACGTTCATTATTATTTACAGAATCCGCTCCGCTCTGCGTCATTGCCAGTTCAAATAATTTTTCATTGTTAAATTTGTATTTTAATTTTTGCATTTTTTATGCCCCATATTTTCCACGCTTGATTGGACGATACGATATTGCTTCGGTTAAATCAACTAATTCAACATTGTCACTGCCACGTAAATCCGCAATCGTTCGTGCGATTCTTTTAATCCGTTGATACCCACGCGCGGACATTCCCATTTTTTCCGCGGCGTTATTTAGAAATTCTGTCAGCTCTGTATTCAATGCAACCACTGCGTCCAATTCTTTGCCATCCAAATGAGCATTCATCTTGCCCTGGCGTATAATTTGTTTTTCACGTGCACTGGCAACCCGGGCACGAACAACCGCACTGGTTTCTGTTTTATGTTCATCAATCTTCATTTCCCATGGATTTACCGCATCAACATCAACATGTAAATCTATGCGATCCAATAATGGCCCACTGATTTTATTTTGATATGCTTCGGCGCAACGTGGGGCACGCGAACATTCCATTGAATGATTGCCCAAATGTCCACAAGGACATGGATTCATTGCCGCAATCAATTGAAAACGCGCTGGATAAGTCGTTGTTTTCTTTGCCCGCGAAATCATAATTTTACCCGTCTCCATTGGCTGACGTAAAATTTCCAATGTCGCCCTTTGGAATTCTGGCAATTCATCCAAAAATAAAACACCAGCATGAGCCAATGATATTTCACCGGGTTTTGCATCAGTTCCACCGCCCGCTAATGCAACCGCGCTGGCCGTATGATGAACCGAACGAAATGGACGCGTGGATACCAGACTTTGTGCATTTAATTGCCCAGCAACAGAATGAATCATCGATGATTCTAAAATTTCATTTGGTGTCATTTCTGGCAAAATTCCCGCCAATCGTGATGCTAACATGGTTTTCCCAGATCCGGGCGGCCCCACCATCAGCATTGCATGACCACCAGCCGCTGCAATTTCTAATGCTCGTTTTGCAGCTGTTTGCCCGTGCACTTCGGATAAATCTCCAACAGATGCCGTATTATGTTTGGGCGTAATTATTTCTGGAACTGGCAAAATTTGTGTCCCACGAAAATGATTTATTAAATCCAAAATATGCGCCGGTGCCAAAATTTCCGAGTGCCCTGCCCATCTGGCTTCGCCACCGTTTTCAAACGGACAGATTATTCCCATTCTATTTTTATTTGCCCAAACACTGGCTGGTAAAATTCCATTTGTTTTTTGAATTGTCCCATTTAAACCAATTTCGCCCATTATTACATATTTTGATAATTCTGCTTCGGGCAATATACCCATAGTGCACAAAATCCCACATAAAATAGGCAAATCAAAATGAGAACCAGATTTTTCAATATCACTGGGAGCCAAATTTATAGTCAGTTTTTTATTAGGTAATGAAATATTTAAAGATGCCAAAGCGTTCTTTACACGCATCTGTGATTCTTTGACCGCACGATCTGGCAATCCAATCAGAAAGAAATTCTGTTCAGACATACCCGCGGTCATTTGGATTTGAACCTCTATCCGCGTTGCTTCCAATCCATTAAAAATTAAAGAGTTCAATGAAATCATGTATCAAATAATAAAACTTGCACGTATTTAATTCAAGGTCTAAAATGCCAACAAATAAAAAAGGGGAAATTATGGCAAAAAAACACACCAGTACAACACGTGAATGGATAAATACTTTATTTTGGGCGGGTCTTATAGCGATAATTTTCCGCAGTTTTTTACTGGAACCATTTAATATTCCATCTGGCAGTATGATTCCAACACTGCAAGTTGGTGATCATATTTTTATAAAAAAATGGGCCTATGGATATTCACGTTATTCTTTTCCTTTTGGCTCTTGGCATATGTGGGATGGTCGCTTTATAGCATCAGAACCCAAAATGGGGGATATTGTTGTTTTCCGCAACCCAAGCAATGAATCTTTGGATTATGTTAAACGTTTGATTGGAACCCCAGGCGATACAATTCAGATGATTGCTGGTCGCTTGTATATCAATGGAAAAATGGTTGAACGTGAAAATCCACAAAGATACATAATTGCACATCTGCCAAAAGAAATTCGTAGTGTTGGATTTTACAAAGATAATATTTCTATCAAGGGGAATCGCTTATTCTTTGATAATGCCCCTGCAAAATTCAACTATACTATTGAATACAAAAGTCAAAACGAATGTATGCAATCTCAAATTTGTATGAATGGCGGTATTGATGAGCTGACAGAATGGACCGAAATTTTACCAAATGGTGTACATCATAAAATCATAGAACGCAGTGATAATGACATGTATGATAATACACCTGCATATAAAATCCCAGACGGTCATTTCTTTATGATGGGGGATGATCGTGACTGGTCAGCAGACAGCCGTGCAGGCGTTGGAATGGTCCCACGTGATAATATAATGGGCAAAGTATGGTTTATATGGTATTCCCATAACTATTATTCTCCATTATTATTTATTTGGAATTGGGGAGATAAATTAAGATTGGAAAGATTTGGATTGGGAATTAAATAAAAAACGCGGCATTTGCCGCGTTTTTTAAAACTCGAATCTTAAACCCACAGTAACCATTCCGTACAACATATTTTCTGCACTGAATATATCCCTGGATTTGAATCCTACGGTAGTATCTGTATTTTCTGCATTATTTAATTCCCATGTAACTTTCGGCAACCACATTAAACGTACCCCTACATCAAAAAATGTATTTGTGTCCAATCCATAAGAAAAGCCCAATGCGCCAAGAACAGCGATATTACTGCTTGAAGATTCAGATGTATAAAAACTTAATGTTGAACCACCTGTATCTTCGCCCAGATCCTGCATAGAATCTTGATTAGACAAATCACCAAAAGCATCTGTAACATTCAAAACAGTTATAGAATCTGCATATCCCGCACCAAACCCAATATATGGGATAAGTTCCCGCAATGGTTTTCGCGCACCCTCAAAGAAATCGTGATATAACATTACTGAAAAAACCTCGGTCGTTATATCTGATTGAACACCAGTAGATTCTACGGACAATACATCGCTTGTCGTAGAAACCAGATCCCCTTTGAACATTGGGGTTGAATTATAATCCGATTTTGAAATATGATCCCAAGCCGCTTCTGCGCGCCACTGAGGAGCATAAGGCAAAACCAAGCCGATTCCCATACCACCGGCAAATGAAAAGCTTCCGAATTTTTCGTTCGCTGACAAGTCACCTATATCAACCTGCCCCAGATTTTGATAACCCGCCGTAGCACACGCAGCAGCACCGCCACAATAGCTTTCCGTCATGACACCGATTGTCGGATCATACCAATAGGGCTCTGGAACCAAAGTACCTAAATCGTTGCTGATTTTGGCCGAGCCAAAAGCACCACCGCCACGGATACTGATTGTAGCACGACTGCCATCATCCCTAAAATAACCCCCAGGGGCAGAGTATTCCCAGTTAGCATACGCCGCAGCGCCGCAAAGAGTAAAAAGTAAAGAGCAAAGAGTGATTTTCGTTTTCATGAGATAAATTATATCATAAATAAACTGCCTGACAAAGTCTTTTATTTTGCCACATCCCTAAAAATCTCGGCTGGAATCGTGCCTCCGGTGATTTTGCTGTCCATAGGCGAATTATCATCATTACCAATCCAGACGCCAATCACATATTCATCAGTTGCACCAACAAACCAAGCATCCCGATTATCATTACTGGTTCCAGTTTTTCCACCTAAAACGCCCGGCGCAGATGCCCTGGTCCCCGTTCCACCAGGCTGCAAAACCGCGCCCAGCATTTGCTGCATTTGGGCCGCAACGTTAAAATCCAATAACTGGTCTGGCTCGGACGGATCATGCCGATAAAGCAATTTTCCCGATGGAGTAATAATTTTTTCTATTGCGTATGGCCTGGCACTGAGCCCCCCATTCCAAATAACCACATTCATCGCAGTTAAATCCAACAGCGACATCTCGCACGCACCAAGAACCGTTGAGTACTCGCGCCGCATTTTTGCACCAACCCCCAGGCGGCCCGCCATTTTCATCACCGAGTTAATGCCGAATTCTTCGGTCAATTTTAATGGCACAGAATTTAAGCTTTTCGCCAAAGCCGTTGTCAAAGTTATATCGCCATAGTATTTTTCATTGTAATTTTTCGGCTTGTAATCACCAATCTCAAACCTGGAATCATTCACGATGTCATCTGGGCTCATGCCGTTTTCCAATGCCACCAAATAAACCACTGGTTTGAATGCGCTGCCGGGTTGGCGCGGAGCCAGCGCCCTATTAAACTGCGATTCTTGGTAATCAGTTCCGCCAACCATTGCACGGATTGCACCATCACGCTGCATTACAACAACAGCGCCTTGGGCGTCCCCGACATTACGTCCCAATACAGCTGCTGCATGTTCGTGCACATCTTGATCAAGTGTTGTATAAACCAACAAGTCGCTGTCAATTTCTTCCCCCAATCGTGATGCTATTTCATCTGCAACAAAATCTGTCCAATAACGAAATATATTTGTGTCAGGCGCGGGCGTCACGCCATACAACTGCGCAGCAGCATCGCGCGCGGCGTCCAGCGAAATATACTTTTGCCGCACCATTTCTTTTAAGATTAACTGCGCACGCGCAATGTTTTTTTCGGGATTCCGTACAGGACTATAGGCCGTCGGCGCCTTTAACATTGCTGCAATTTGCACTGATTCTGCCAGAGTTAATTCGTTCGCAGTTTTCTGAAACAGATCGCGCGCCGCAGCGTCAATTCCGCGCATTCCACGAACCAATGATACTCTGTTCATATACAAATCCAAAATCTGTTGCTTGGAAAACTTATTTTCCAGCCAGTATGAAAGCAACAATTCCTGGACCTTGCGCTTTATAGTTCGCTGAGGCGAAAGAAATATATTTTTTGCTGCCTGCTGGGTCAGACTGCTGCCACCGGCCGCAATTCCGCCAGCACGCAAATTCGTAATCATTGCACGCGTCATACCGCGATAATCAACTGCGCCGTGATGGAAAAATCGTTTGTCTTCTATCGCAATTATCGACTGCCACACATGCGGGGGAAGGGTTTCCACAGAAACCGGCGCACCCATGATTTTATTCATACTGCGGATCTCATAACCATTTTTATCAATAAAACTTATCGTGGGGGCACGCGTTTCGCGCAGCATCGAATCCAATGAAGGCATCTGCAAAAAAACAATCAAAACATAAAATGCAATCACAACAACAGCCAAAATAATCGCGCACAAAAACCAAGCCAGCAGTCGCCATTTCCACGAAACTGACGGCCTTTCTTCTTTATTTCTTGATTGCATTCTCGAATTCATCTTCATCCCAAACCATGACGCCCAATCGCTGGGCATCACTTAGCTTGCTGCCGGCATCAGCCCCCGCAATAACTATATCTGTTTTAGCACTGACACTGGATTGCACTTTCGCGCCCATGTTTTCCAAAATGTCCCTTGCCTCATCGCGAGTGTGCCGCGACAAAGTCCCAGTCAAAACTATTTTCTTATCAAACAAGGCCGAAGACTTATTTTCCACAACAATCGGATTTTTTATCGTCAAATAATTTAACAAATCATCCAACGCCGCAATCGTTCTTTCATCGCTGAAAAATTCAACTATCTCTTTTGCCATTACTTCGCCAATGCCAGAAATTTCTTGCAGTCTTTCCGATTTGGAATTACGCAAAGCTTCTAATGAACCAAACTCTTTCGCCAGCAATTTCGCAGTTGCTTCGCCAACCTCTGGAATTCCCAGTGCAAACAAAAGTCTGTTCAGGTCAATGTTTGCCCTGTTTCGTATTGCCGCATCCAAATTAGAAACTGATTTTTCGCCATAGCCATCCATTGCGCGTAATTTATCGCCATGCAATTCTATCAGACGCCAAATGTCTGCTGGTGATTTTATCCATTCCAGTTCTACAAACTTTTCAATTTGTTTTGTCCCCAGGCCTTCTATATCAAAACCTTTGCGTGATACAAAGTGTTCCAATTCTTTCGCAACTTGTGCGGGGCAAGATAAAGAATTTACGCATCGACGCGCGACCTTGTCAGCTTCTTGAACTACCGCGCCGCCGCATACGGGACATACGGTTGGAAACTGAAATGGCTGGCTGTTTTTTGCGTGCTCGATAACTTCAACCACTTGGGGAATGACATCGCCTGCACGTTGAATTATTACTTTATCCCCAACCCGAAAATCTTTGCGAATAATTTCATCCGCGTTATGAAGCGTTGCGCGAGACACCAAAACGCCGCCAATGTTTATAGGTTCCAGTTCCGCCACAGGTGTTAAAACGCCCGTCCGTCCAACTTGAATTGTAATGTCGCGCAAGGTCGTAACCCCGCGCGCGGCTGGAAACTTATACGCAATTTCCCAACGCGGAGAATTTGCCGTTGAACCCAATTCTTCCTGGGTTTTTATATCATTTATTTTTACGACCAGTCCATCAATGTCAAATGGAATGTCAGTGCGGATTTCCATTATGTGATTATAGTGCGACTGGATTTCATCCAAAGTGTTTGCCTGGGCGCACCACTTGCGCGTAGTCTGAAAGCCCCAATTTTCAAGCAACTGGAAAAATTCACTTTGCGTCTTCCAATGTTTTTCATCTGCCCCACCCCAAGTATATGCGAACGCTCGCAAACGCCGCCGGGCTGTAACTGACGGATCCAGTTGGCGCAAAGATCCCGCCGCCGCATTACGCGGATTTGCAAAAACTTTTGTTCCCGCCGCGACAGCTTCTTCATTCAGGCGGAAAAAGTCTGCACGCGACAGATAAACTTCGCCGCGAATTTCAATATCCCGCGCGAATGGAATTTTTTGCGGAATGTCGGAAATTGTTTTTATGTTTTCTGTAATGTCTTCGCCAACCGAGCCATTACCACGGGTCAGCGCGCGCACCAGAATCCCATTTTCATATCGCGCTGAAAAAGACAGACCATCTACCTTGGGCTCTATAAAAACCTGCCCTGGATTTTTTTTGAACCAGTCTGCAACCTCTTCTTCGCTGAACACATCACTGATAGACAGCATAGGAATAATATGAGGGTAATTTTTAAATTCCTTGCTGGGCGCCGCGCCGACGCTTTGCGTTGCGCCGCCACCATTTGCAATCAGCTCTGGAAATTGTGCTTCCAAATCCCGGGCGCGATGTTTTGCCGCGTCATAGGTTGCGTCATCAACAACCGGCGCATCATTTTGATGATACGCCGTGTCCCATGCGCGCAGTTTTTTAATCAATGCGTCATATTCAGTTTTTGTAAAAAGATCAATTTTATTATTCAGCATTCAGACCTTTCAGTAAAACCTCTTTCAAGTCGTTCGGTATCATGCCGGTGCTGGAATATCCGCAATCAACATGATGGATTTCGCCGGTTA
>CAZPLT010000010.1:0-27364 GCA_964587855.1 uncultured Muribaculaceae bacterium
ATGGACCGCGCATATCAGTTGCTTGTTTATAAAGTTGCAAAATATTTGCATTCATGATTTTTCCTTTTTTTATATTTTAAATTCGGTTTTTGCCCGTATTGGGCGGAAGGTTTGCCCCAGTGCGCGGACTGGTGTTGGTGTCATACGCAATGCGCCCGCAATCGCGTCCAGTCCATCATCGTGTCCGGCACTGCCCACGGGCGACCATCCCAACATTTCGGACAGCAACGGCGTTGTGCGAATGCGTTCGTGTGCATACAGGCGACCCGTCGTCAGCAATGGTTCAGTCGTGTCCAAAATTCTGGATTCTTTGCGGGTGTGATTAACCACTTTTTGAATAACAACGGATTGATTTTTCTTTTTTGCGACTTCGCGCAAAATTTCGGGCAGGGCATTTCCCAGACCATTAACCTCTATCCCGATAAGGTGCGCATTGTACTGATTCATAAAATTCAAAACAGATTCGCATTGCGTTGCCAATGGATGCAAATTATCATCATCAACAATTAAATATCTGACATCATGAATAAATGCCAGACGATTTTTATCATCACGATAAAGCAAAACACAAACGCTGGCGTCAGCATTATTCAATCCACCTGACGGATCCCAATAACACGATATGCCCGTTATTAAAAAATTTTTATCAGTTCCAAGTTTTGCAGTTCGCGCGTCAAATTCACCATCATAAAAATGAAGCGCGCCGGGATCCAAACGCGCTTTATCTTCGGCGATGTATTCCAACATCATCTGACTGGAAAAATGTCGCGGTCCGACAACGTTACGCAGTTCTTCTATTTTTGTTGTTGGAAAAACAGACGGCCATGCGGGAACACCATTTTCATCAATTATCGGCAGACGGAAAACTTTGTATCCGCGTAAAAAAGGCAAGGCATATTCATTCATGGAAAAATAAAAATAAAAAAACGCGCATCGCGCGTCTGTTTTTCATGGAATTATTATATCAAATTTTTCATAAAAAATCAATCTAAAAATGGAACTTCTTCCATTTCTGGTTGTGAATTTTGTGCAGTGGCAGCTGGTGTAACAAGTGTGTTGGCAAATCGGTTATCGTCAGCAGTGTTAAAGCCTTCGTCCAAATCATCAAACAGAGAATAATCGCCGCTGAATTTTAATTTGATAGTTTCCGGTTTGCCGTGACGATTTTTTCCAACTATTAATTCTGCTTTACCACGTGCGGCATCTAAACGCTTGCGCCAATTTTCAGTTTTATTTATTGTGAATTTTTCTGAATGATCGTTTGCGGCTTCGGACGGATCGCGACCCTGTAAATAATATTCTTCACGATAAGTGAACATAACAATATCCGCGTCTTGTTCAATAGATCCAGATTCGCGCAAGTCAGAAAGTAATGGTCTTTTATCATCACGCGATTCAACCGCACGGGAAAGCTGGGACAATGCAATAACTGGCGCATCTAATTCTTTGGCCAGCATTTTAAGTCCGCGGGTAATTTCTGATAATTCATTAACACGGCTGTCGTTTTTACGCAGGGTTGGTGATTGCATTAACTGTAAATAGTCAATTACAATCAGTGCGATACCGCCATGCTTGCGGGCAATGCGACGTGCACGTGCACGCATCATTGGAACGCTCATACCTGGTGTATCATCAACCATAAGCGGAACATTAGACAAAGCGTCCGAGTATTGTGATAAACGCAAAAATTCTTGATCATTCAGACTGCCGTTACGCATAGAACTGGCCGGGATTTTTGCTTGGGATGATAAAACCTTGGACGCAAGTTGTGATGCGGACATTTCCAAACTGAAAAATACAACCGCACCCTTATACTTTTTATTTGCACGATTCGCCATGATTGCGTTGGCGGCATTGAATGCGATATTTAATGCAATAGTTGTTTTTCCCATTGCTGGACGACCAGCGATAATTACCAAATCAGATTTATGTAATCCGCTGATGGATTTATCCAAATCACGAAGACCAGTTGTTAATCCCGATAATTTCCCATCGGCTTTATACGCGATTTCTGCTTCTTCTAGTGCTGTGCGCAAAGCGTTGCTTAATGTAGATGCACCACGCTCGGCCGAGCCAGTCGCGGACAAATCAAATAATTTTTGTTCGGCCAATTCAATTTGTTTATCAACTGGGTTTTCCAAATCTTCTACAAATGCCGAATCGGTAATATCCTGACCAATATTAATAAGTTCGCGACGCATAGCATTGTCATAAACAATTTTGGCATAGCTTTCTACATTAACAACTGATGCGCCAGCACCTGCCAATTCAGATAAATATTCAACACCACCAACAGATTCCAAAACGCCCTGTTGGGTTAAATAATTTTTCGCCGTGATAATATCAAATGGTATTCCTGCCGCGAATTGTTTTTCAGCAAGTTTGTATATTTCCTGGTGTGCGGGGTGTGTAAAATGTGTTGAATGCAGAAAATCGCTTATTTTTTCCAGCGCGCGATTATTCATCAAAACGGCGGCCAGCACGGCTTGTTCTGCTTCTAAATTCGTTGGTAAAGTCTTTGGGGTAAATTCCATGTTCAAAACCATACAACACGAATTTAAATTTGCAACGTTTTTTCTTGCTTTATGCTAAAAAAAAAACTACCATATTTGTCAAGCAAGAGGTGGAATTATGGCATGGGAAGAAATATGTTTTCCAAACAATATCAGAAATATCAGACTATCGCGTGGTATGCGCATGACCGAAGTAGCAAAAAAATCGGGCTTGTCACTGTCTGCAATGTCCAAGGTTGAAAAAGGTGTCCGCAGATTAAAACAGGGACAACTAATGCAGCTTTGCACAATTTTGAGTTGTAAATTGTCAGATATCTTTATCAAGGCTGATGATGATAAAGCAATCAAGTGGAAATCTGAAATGCAACGCCGTTTGGTTGAAAATGAAACCGCTGGATTAAAGGTATTTGGATCTGGAATTCGTGTTTTACGGCGTAATGTAAACAAAACCATTGCCCAGGCAGCTAAAGACGCCAAAATGACTCTCAGTGTTTATCATAAAATTGAAACTGGTCAACGTGAAGTTTATGAAACTGAAATTGAAAATTTGGCCAAAGCAATGGGCAAAACAGTCGAAACAATGTTTAAATCAATTGCAGATTTGTATAACTCTGGCGCATTAAGCAAACAGATTAACAAGGCCGAAGAACGCGTTCGCGAAGCATTAAAGGTCGGAAAAAGTGCATCTAATTCTGATATTGGTGCGGCTATCTATGGTGCAAATGTTTATGATTCAGTTCGTAAAAATTTGATTCCTGTTTATGGAATGCCCGATGGTAAAAATATAGATTTTGCTAAATCTGATGAAAATATGTTGCAACCTCCTTCCAAAATAAAAAGTGGTGTTGGTGTATATGCGGTTCAGATTCCATCTGGTCGTATGGGTCCAATGTTCCCATCAAATGCATATTTGTTTGCAGTTCCTGGTGTAATTCCAAAAGCAGGAGATTTGGCAATTTTATTTGATGAAGATTATGAAAAATTGGCTCCGAATACACATACTATGGCTCGTGTTATTTTGTTAAAAGAAGAAAAGAATGGGTCTTTGATTGGAATGCAGGTTCATCCAGAAGAAAAAGTTCAAATCAAAAATGCAAAAAATAGATTGCATAAAGTTGTGCAGATTATTTGTGAATAATGATTTGCTTTTGGGGGAATATAAATGAGAGAATCAACTTCTATAATAGCACAGCGATTATTAAATTTATATCGCCAGGCGCACGTTATAAATGGTGGATGGTCTGCTGTAAACCAGGTTTTTGTTAAAGAAGCAGATGATGCGATTTTCGCCGAATTAGAAAAATTACCTGGCGGAACAAAATTATCGGCTCATATAAAAAATTTAAAATCTGGAAAAACCAATATGAACCAGATTGACAGGGAATTGATGCCTTATAATGGAATGATGGACAGTGATATAAAGGCTGTACAAATTTCTGCCAAAGATTTGCAAGAATTGGAAAATGCTTTGACCGACTTTCAACCAGATGAAGAGCATATCGATAAAATTAAAAATTTATCTATCGTTCAATCTTTTGGTGAAAAATGGGTTAAAGGTGTTCATGGTGCTTTATTAAATAATCCTGATTTATTATCAAGATGGAACGAAGTATCACAAACTGCTCGTGCCTATGATTTGTGGAATAAAGCGTATGCAATTTTAACCCCACCAATTTCAGAACGTTCCCGTGCCCAAGCCCAGGCTGATTTATCAGAATATGAAACGTATTTGCCTATGTTTGGAGATGAAGGAACAAAATTACTGGCGCGAATACGAACTTTCGTAAGTAGTATATAAAATAAAACCTCGGATTATTATGCGGTTTTATAAATTGTATCAACTGCATGTGGCGTGCCTATATAAATCATGGTTCCATTTGGCGATAAAATAAAATCCAGTTCACGTAAACGTTCACGCAAAATTTCTCGTTTTTGTCTGGTGTTGCTGGTATTTGGAACCTCGACATCATCACAAATAATTATGTCTGCGCGCATGCCGGTTATATTTCCGTGAATGCCTTGGCATATTACCGAAGGTTCTCGGATACCAATGGGTCTGGCAATTGTAATTTTATGTACACCCCATTCTTTTTTTACATCTGGTAACAGTTCTTTGCAGTATGGATGATTTTCCAAAATATGTTTGATATGAGATACCATACGCGATGCCAGATTAGATTCGGCAGAAAGAATAAGAATGCGATTTTTTGGATTTACAGATAATATCCATGCAGCAAAAATGCCAACAACTGAAGATTTTCCAGAATGTCGAAACGCCAATAATAAAGCACGATGAGGTATGTTTTGCCAAGCATCAATTAAAAAATATAAAATAGCTTTATGGTGTTTTGGTGTATCAAATCCCAGTATCTTATTCCACTGGTCTAAAAATAATTCAGCAGACTTATATAGTTCCATAATCATCTATGCTTTCTGCTGCGCTTGATGTATCTCCATAATCATTTATCATTCGTGGCAATATTGTGGATAAAACATTCAGCAAATTATTATACAGTCCTAATACAGCACCTGTCCCAGTTTTATCTTCGATTAAATCTTTAATTAAATTTATCTGTGAAAGAACATTGTCATGAATATTTTGCCATTCAGTCAAATTTATATCTATGGCGTTTAAATCTTTGAATGCTTCCAGCAAAAAATTAAAATCCGCATTTAAATTTTCTGGATCAATTTTTGCAGTTGGTTGATAATCTATAAATCGCGTTAAACTGATTTTTCTAAAAATATCAATTTGTTCGCCAATTGCTGGTGCAGTTATAAAAGATATTGTTCCACCGGTTAAATCTTCATTAGATAACAGATTATATTCGGTGTCGGCAAGAATAACTTCATTTATTGCGACACAAACATCCAATGGTTGAAAAAAAGGAAATGAAAATGCAAAACTTGTGATTGTGTCATCGCCCGTATAAGAGATTTTATACATATTAAAACCTTTTGTTTATCCAACAAACATATCGCCCAAATCAGAAAGAAAAGATTTCAACAAATTGGATTTTTTTGATGATATCTTTGATAATTTATTTAAATTAGTTCTCTTTTTTTCATCATATGGTTCTTCGGTTTCTTCACGCAAGCGCTTCAAGACGGCTTCTTCGGTCGTTCCTTTATTAGTCATTCCGCCGCTGCCGTATTTAGCACGCTGGGCTGCCAATGTTTTTTTGACCAAGTTTGCTTTTGCTTTTTCATCACTTGCGATTTGTTCCAGAATCTTTTTGCGTGCAGATGCAGCTTCTTTTTTGCTTTGGTTATGATTCAAGACGTCAGTAACATCTGATACAAGTTGTCCCATTTTTTTCTCCTGTGTTTATATTAAATACCAGCCTTCTACATTGATGGCCAGAATGTTTGCGGGCAAAGGCTCGCTGCCTGTGATTGTCCAAAGTGGATTTATAGTTTCAGAAGTTGTGCCAATTTCACCAATAGAAACATCACCGGAATATCCGGTCGAGTCTGTCGCCAGTGATTCGTTTGGCAATGTGGCGCGAACACCATTTATAAATAAGGATTTAGTGTTTAAAACTCTTGCGGAAATTTTATTAACACGAATTTTCTTTGGCGCTCGGCCACTGGCAAACATAGGCATTGCAGCCGCAGTATGTGAAAATCCAAATTGCCCGGAATCCATGGTTGCGGTGCTGTCAAATTTTTCTATGAATGTACCAGATTCACGTTCGACAACGACAAACGTTTCTCCGTTCATTACAGTAACAGATTTGAATGAGCCGAGTGTCTTATAAATTCCCCATGCTGATATTTCCAGAGCTGAATTTTTATTTAATACCGCCATACTACCATCTTTCATTACTACAAATAATCTGCGGGTATGATCGTTATATGCTAAATCCACAGGTTCAGTTATTAAATGTCCAGATAATGCGCACAGGTTGATGGCATTATAATTTTCCCCCAGTTCATCTAAAACAATTTCACTAATTTCATTCCCACTTTTTGATACAAAGATTGTGCTGCGATCAATAGTTTGTGGCTGTAAATATACGGATGAAATACTGCCCGTGTTAGTATGCTGTTTTATATCAATGTTTGATGGAGTTAATGGCTTTGCTGTAATTGCCCATTCACCAGCTGTTGTTAAAATTTGTAAGTTATCACTGGATACAACGGTGCAAATTTGTTGTCGAACAGACGATAATAATGTTAATGATATTGCTTCGTCATCTAATCCAGTGCCAGCATCAAAGTTAGTGTGATCACCAACCTTTGACATCCAAATTCCGCATGGCCATGCCCGAGAGCCACCAAATACTAATCTGTCTTGATGAAATGTTATACTGCATGGCCAACCACGACGGGTACCAAATGCCGCCTCGCGCCAATCGGAAACGGCCGCGCTGGGCAGGGTATATGTTCCATTAGTACTTGCAACAACGGTTGTTGAATTTATATATTCCGTAACTGTCCATTGTTTATCCAATAAATACAATCTGCCATTTACATTTTCGGACGTCCAAAAATCAGAATTGGTGGTAAAAGTTGCATAATTATTACCATTTGTATTAGATGTCACAGTGATTTTTATTCCGGCCGCATCATCAAATTTCATAAATGGCATATTCCGAGACATATCATCATTGGCTGAAAATTCAAATGTTGATAAAGAAAATGTGCTGCCTGTTTTTTTAAGAATTATTGGCTGAAAGTCTTGATGAACAAAAATCATTGTTCCAAATCGCTGGGCGTATTGCAGACTGCGAAGCGAACTGGACGACCATGGCGCAACCAAAGATTGAACCATACTTTCGCCATCGTAAATTTTTAAAACACCATTTGATACACAAATCAAATAATTTTCAGAATCAGAAATGCAAAAAGGAATTAAAACTGAATCAGAATTTACAGGTGCAATTTGTATGGTTCCATTTCGGCGTGAGATAGCCCCAGATGGCAAGACGTCCATATTTTCAAGGCGGGATAATCCGCGTGAAGATATACTCATATCTCCGCGCGCAAAAAATTCTGGTGAAACTTCACCCAATGCGAACGAGTTTTGATTATGAATAAATTTTCCCATTAGAACCTCGTTGATATAAGTGAAAAATCTGGAATATCATTTGAATAAGACATGGTGCTGTCTATGAATTTAGCCGTGCGTAATTCAGATTCAAACAATGCGGCGATTGTCCGCAACAAATTTTGATCACCAGACAGTGGCATACAAAATTCGCGGGCAAGATTTAATGCTGCAACATTGGAAAAATAACTGGGATAATTTTCTGTTCCAATCCTGACTATGGCTGTTATGGAAATTTTATCAGCTGGCGCAGTAATGCGATTCCCACTGATTTGATATAATAAACAATCGCAGTCCAAAACGCGCAACACTTCGGTTGGCAGTAAAAAATCCCCATCCAAAGTTTTTATTAAATCAAACTTTTTTTGGGCAAATTTCCACGGATGCGATGTAATCAAAGAATCAATAGTCGTGTCAAACAGAGTTCTGGCGACTTGGGCAGCAGCTGTATCATCGGTGAATGACTGGATGGGCTTTTCGCCCAATTTCAGCAAAGCGATAGAACATAGATCAATTTTAGTAAGCATAAAAACTCCGTTTTTTAATTTTTATTACGAAAGTGTTCCAGTTGTAACATTTTGTGACGTGATATTTATTTTTTTCAACGCGGTATTATCCGATCCATTTATTATTAAAATATCGCCAACATTCATAAGTGTGCGCACAGGGTTAAAATATCCCGTAGCGGTTATTGTAGAAACGTTTTCGGAAGCAGCATAATGCCACAGGGTAAATCCATTAGCGTATGCGATGACGGACAGATTTTTATTTTGAAAAGACATAGGAAACTCCGTTTATATTTTTAAAAAAGGGATAAAAGCAAAACTTTTATCCCCGTTTGTTTTACAAATCTTCGGCACAATTAATTTTTACGATACCATCGTTATCAATAAGTGCGCTGCCTTGGGACATGCTGTTGCTGATAAAGTGAGCAGCACGTTCCCCATGCCAAGAAATATCAGATTTGACTTCTTGTCCACATGCGTGACCAATTGATGATGCATGGTACATAAAGCATTTACGCAAAGCAGTGCCAGTTGGCAAACTGTTGTGCATAATCCAATTTATACCTAACCATTTACGTAATTCGAATCCTGCAATCAATGGATTTTCGGTTCCTACATATTCTGCAGATACGAATTCATCCATAGATAATAATTCATTCCATTGATGAACACCTACAACACAAAATCTGCGACCATCGTCTGGGACGTCGTTACTGTTTAATGTTTCAACTGCGGATAAAATTATTTCTTTGGTTAAACCTTCGGTTCCATCACCAACAGCTGTTGTAGTTGTGTTCATAGAAGTAATAATTAATTCATCGGTTTTACGTCCCAACGCATATGCTCCAGCGCTTGCGACTACGCGGCGTTCATCAATATTGATTTTCAATTCATCCAAAGCATCAACCCAATCGCCTGCATAGTAATCTTGCAAAGTGCATTCAACTGGTTCGTGGTTCAAATTCATAACTGGAACCAATCCATGACGAGATTTAGTTGCAGCGGTACTTTTGCCTACTTTTTGGAAAGTAGTGCTGGCACCAACGACGCCGGATTTGCTGCGTATTGTATTTCGCAGTTTTGTCCCCATTTGCTGATAAGCAAGATGAACATCGGCCTCGAATTGTTTAATAAATACCTGGTCTATTGATTCAGACATAGGTTCTCCTTTGTTTAAAATAAAAAAGCTGGACGAATTCCAGCTTTGTAAAAATTTGTTTTTTGGTTATACGTATACGTGCCATTAAAACAAATATGTGGGGCATTTGCTTATCCACGAATTAGAAAAATAAAAATATTAAAATAAAAAATCCCGCAACGCGGGATTTTTTATTTCAACAATGCAAAAGCATTATTTCTTTTTAGCAACTTTTTTAACTGTTTTTTTAACAGCTGGTTTTTTAGCAACTACTTTCTTAACAGCTTTTTTTACTACCTTTTTAGCAGCTGGTTTTTTAGCAACTACTTTTTTAGCAGCTGGCTTTTTAGCAACTGGTTTTTTAGCAGCAACTTTTTTAACAACTTTCTTTGCAGCTGGTTTTTTAACGGCTTTCTTAGCAACTGGTGCTTTTACAGCCAATTTCATAACTTTCTTTTTTGCAGCTGGTTTTTTAGTGGCTTTCTTAGCAACTGGTGCTTTTACAGCCAATTTCATAACTTTCTTTTTTGCAGCTGGTTTTTTAGCAACTACTTTTTTAACAGTTTTTTTAGCAACTGGTTTTTTAGCAGCGACTTTTTTAACAACTTTCTTTGCAGCTGGTTTTTTTACAGCTGGTTTTTTAGCAGCAGGTTTTTTAGCAGCTGGTTTAGCAGCGGCTTTTTTTGGTGCTGGTTTCAAGAATGAAAATGCCATTCTCCTCTCCTTCCTTTTTTGTTTTTGTAGAACAAAAGTTTTTGTTCTTAATTGTATTTTATCTGAAACAAAAAAATTAGTAAAGCGAAAAGAAAAAATAAATTAAAATTTTATGAATATAATTTTTTGAATCCAGTTTCTATTTTACGAACATATTCCGGATCATGATCACGCCAATATTTTGGATCTTGCATCATTCGTCGTAACTCGGTATCAGATAATTTTTCAGATGTACTATTACCAGTTGCAACATCCGGCTCCATAGATTGCATCATTTTGTATATGCTTTGTATTCCCTGAGGCGTAGAGCATAATGATTCGAATGCTTCGGATGGTAAAAACTTTTCGCCAAATGCATTAATAGCAATCAATGCATCTTTCATTTTATCTGTACCACCGAAAAAGTTCTTTAGTTCTGCTATTGATTCAGATTCGTGCCTTAAACCGAATATTTCTGACAAAGCAGGTGATAAAAATTCTTCAGCTATGGAATAAATTTTTTCAACTTGTTTGGTTGTAAGACCAGCATCAAAGAATTTTTCACGAATCGTTTCATCATCAAATAATGGATTTAATGGATATTCATCTGCAGTTTTTGGAACACCAATCGCATGCATAAATTTTTCGCGTGTTGTGTTATCTGCATCATCGGTTGGAACAGAAATCATCGTTCCGATTTTCTTTTCCAGCTCTGAATACGATTTCATCAAAGTTTCGGTATTAAGTGTTCCATCATCATTTTGAAATTTTTCTGGAATTTGCATTCTTTTTCCTTTCGTTTGATTTGCGCAAGAAAAATATCCCCGCAAGAGTAAAAATTGAATTCATGGTATTAAAAACATTTTCATCACCCACTAAATAAGCGGTAATAGCAGATAAAATCCCAATCCCAGAAATTATATAGGTTCGTTGCCCTTTATAAAATCCGCCGGATATTAGTTTAGAAATTTTCATATTTAATCCTTGTAAAACAGCAAACCATCAACTTCGGCAACATTGCCACGGGTAATGGACCATTCTGGGATGCAATCTTCCCTGTGGAATCGGATTGCTCCGTGAACAGAATCTGGTAATTGCCCATTTGCCATTCGTTTTGCAGCGCGAAAACACATTTGAAATTTTGAGTCAGTTTCTGCAATTAATAAATCGCTGTGTCTGGAAGAGTCTTTGTTTAAACATTCAAAGACAGATTCATCATTTGCGATAGAATTTAATGATCGCAAAGAGTTTTACACAGATTCGCAATCATTGCCCCCAATGACTCGACAGACATTAAACTGGATGCTCTTGTTTCGGCATAAATAATTTTTGCCAGCTTTATTAAAGTTATTTTGGTATCGTCATAGTTTTCATTTTTAATCAGGGTTAATTGCATCAGATAATCCTTTTTATAAAAAAACCGCGCAAATGCGCGGACAAATAAAAAAGTGCATCTATGATGCACTAATTAAAATTGAAAATAAAAAACGCGACCAATGCGCGCTAAATCTTTTTCAATGAATTGAGTATATCACAAAATCACATTAAAATCAACAGAAAAAATTTTTAAACACTGATTTCATCACCATAAGCCATAATATATTCATGACCAGAGCGTAATACCAATGCGCCGTCATCATTCAGTCCACATAAAATTGCATCACGTCCACGATATGTTATAGTCTTGTTTAAATTTGCGGCTAATTCCATCCATCTATTTTTAACAGATATAAAATTTCGAGTGGTCCAAATATCCATTTCTTTTGCAAGTGCGGATAATAATTCGTCCCTGGAAACCTTTGGCTCATAATCTGCAACTTTGGTTGTTTTATAAGAACGCAAAGTTGGATTAGATTTTATATTTATACCAATACCAACAATTACAAAGTCTTTGGCATATTCAATAAGAGTCCCACTAATTTTTTTCCCATCTATTAAAATATCATTGGGCCACTTAATAGTTGGAATAATGCCGAAAGAAATAAGAGTTTCTGCAATTGCCACCGCAACAGAATATGAAAGTCTGGGATCACGATTTTCAATTTTGTAAATAAAGCTGACATAAAGATTACCAGGTTTAGAAACCCAAGTACGGCGATATCTGCCATGCCCCGCTGTTTGGGAATCTGCTAAAACAATTGTGTGGTCAGATGCATCGCCACTGCGCACTAAATTTTGAGCATATGCTTGAGTGCTAGAAAGTTTATCAAAAAAAATTAACTTATAATTTATATTTGCCCCCATTGTTTTTTATAAAATCTTTCCCAAAAATTTTTCGTAATTGATAAATTGCGGTCCCCACGGCATTTGTTGCTGCCCCTGGGGCATAACCTAATTGTTGCTGCAATGCTGAAACGTCAATGCCATTTTTCCCGTATTTATGCAGTGCCATAATAATCTTCTTTTGCGCGCCAGATAATGAAACATTGCCACAAATCTTTTTAATAGTTTCAGATTCGTGCACGTCTGCCAAATGTAAAATTTCGGCATTTAATTCTGCGGGCGAAAATTTTTTATTGGACTTAAAAATAACATCAGCAATATCGCGTCCATCAAACTGGGCGCCCAGATCGGTTAAAATTCCGCGCCAAATTTTATCGTCCGTCCAAAATGTAATTCCATTAAACATCATTTAATTATAGAACAAAAAGCATATGTCGCAATAAAAAATCGCCCATACGGGCGATTTTTATTTTTTCCCATATTTGACGGCTGCTTGGGCGGCGGCCAATTTTGCAATTGGAACACGGAATGGACTGCATGAAACATAGTCCAACCCAGCTTTGTGGAAAAATTCCACAGATTCTGGATCACCACCATGTTCGCCGCAAACACCCAGATGGATGTTATGACCCTTGACCTCGCGCGCCATTTTGACGGCACCCGCAACCAATTGTCCAACACCTGCCTGATCAATGCTTGCAAATGGGTCGGCAACATAAACACCGCGTGCGCGATATTCATCCAAAATTGCGCCAGTATCATCGCGTGACATACCCAATGTTGTTTGGGTCAAATCGTTTGTTCCAAATCCAAAGAATTCAGCGCTGTTTGCAATTTCATTCGCCAATAATGCAGCGCGTGGCAATTCAATCATGCAACCGACTTTGTATTCAACCTTTTCGCCAGTTTCTGCAAAAATCTGGGCGGCGGTTGAATCAATGATTGCCTTTACAATATCTTGCTCTTTTTTGGAACCAATCAATGGGACTTCGATTTCTGGCAAAACTTTGATTCCAGATTTTGTGCATTCAATTGCAGCACCCAAAATAGCGCGAGTTTGCATTTCGCAAATTTCTGGATAAGTAATTGCCAATCTGCAACCACGATGTCCCAACATTGGATTTTGTTCATGCAATGCTGCTGCACGTTCTTTTACAAACGATGCAGGTTTACCAATATGATCGGCCAATAATTTTATGTCTTCTTCGGTATGAGGCAAAAATTCGTGCAGTGGCGGATCAATCAAGCGGATAACAACCGGCAGTCCATCCATAATTTTGAACAATTCAATAAAGTCTTCACGTTGATAAGGCAGCAATTTATTCAAAGCATCACGACGACCATCGGTATTTTCAGCCAAAATCATTTCGCGCATATCCATAATTCTGGCAGGGTCAAAGAACATATGCTCTGTACGTGCCAGACCGATTCCTTCGGCGCCAAATTCGCGTGCTTGTTTTGCATCACGTGGTGTTTCTGCGTTTGCGCGAACTTCCAGTGTTTTGATTGAATCAACCCATTTCATCAATGTGCCAAAATTGCCGGTCATTTCCACAGAAACGGTTGGAACCTGACCCATGATAATTTCACCCTTGGCACCATCGATTGATAACCAATCGCCTTCGTTAATAACTTCGCCCTTGGTTGTTTTCATTGTTTTTGCAGCGTAATCAATTTTAATGTCTGAACTTCCCGATACGCATGGAGTTCCCATTCCGCGTGCAACGACCGCTGCGTGTGATGTCATACCGCCACGTGCGGTGATAACACCCTGAGCGGCGTCCATTCCAGCAATGTCTTCGGGCGAAGTTTCAATACGAATCAAAATAACTTTTTCGCCACGTTCAGCCCATTCAACTGCATCATCAGCATTGAAAACTGCGTGTCCAACGGCCGCACCAGGGGACGCAGGCAGTCCTGTTGCGATAACTTTTTTGTCTGCCTTTGGGTCAAGCATTGGATGTAACAAGTGATTTAATTGATCTGCACCAACACGCAAGATTGCTTCTTCTTTATTTAACAAACCTTCTTTTTCCATTTCAACGGCCATACGAACAGCAGCGGCCGCAGTACGTTTCCCGTTACGAGTTTGCAACATCCATAATTTTCCATGCTCGATTGTAAATTCCATATCTTGCATGTCTTTGTAATGTTGTTCCAGTTTATTACGAACATCGACCAATTCAGCATATACAGATGGCATTGCTTCTTCCAATGATACGCGTCCACTATTATCTTTGGCCATTGGTTGTGGTGTACGAATTCCAGCAACAACGTCTTCGCCCTGGGCGTTAATCAAGTATTCTCCATAGAAAATATTTTCACCGGTCGCGGGATCGCGAGAAAAGCAAACGCCAGTTGCGCAATCATCACCAGCATTTCCAAATACCATCGCTTGGACATTAACTGCGGTTCCCCAATCACCAGGAATATTATTTAATTTACGATAAGTGATTGCTTTTTTAGACATCCAAGAACCAAATACAGCACCAATACCAGCTTTTAATTGAGTCCATGGATCTTGTGGAAATTCTTTACCAATTTTTTTACCGATGGCTTTGAATTCTTCAACCAATTCTTTCAAATCGCTTGCGGTCAATTCGTTATCAAATTTATAACCTTTGGATTCTTTCATGTGTTCCAAAGCGTGTTCAAACAAATTAATATCTGCGCCTAAAACAACATCAGAAAACATCATGATAAAACGGCGATAAGAATCATAAGCAAAACGTTCATCATTTGCCGCCGCGGCTAATGCTTGAACTGTATCATCATTTAATCCCAAATTTAAAACAGTGTCCATCATGCCTGGCATAGAAACGCGGGCGCCACTGCGAACAGATACTAATAATGGATTAGTTTTGTCAGCGAATTTTTTACCCATAACTTTTTCAATATGAGAGATACCAGCAGCAACCTGATCATCCAAATCGTTGGGATAAGAATTGTTGTTTTCGTAATAGTAAGTGCAAACTTCGGTGGTAACGGAAAATCCTGCGGGAACTGGCAGACCAATTAAATTCATTTCTGCCAAGTTAGCGCCCTTACCACCCAGTAAATTTTTGTCTTTTGCGGTACCTTCGGCGGCACCATTTCCAAATGTATAAACCCATTTAGCCATAAATATTCTCCTTAGATTTAGCTTGGAAAATATAAACAAATGGGAACATAAACGCAAGAAAAAAACCGCGTAAACGCGGTTTTATTTTTCGATAACTACCATTGCGGCGGAATAATCGCCTTGGTCAGTAATAGAAACAAATATTTTGGCGTCCACACCAGCAACTTCTTTTAACTTTGCTTTGGCACCACCAGCTATTAATAATTCTGGTTTTCCGTTTTCATCGTGATTTACTGATACATCTGAAAAATTGATTTCATCACAGAAACCACAACCGATTGCTTTCAGAAAAGCCTCGCGTGCGGCCCAAAAGTTAGCCAAATGACGTTCGCAGTTAGCGGTATCTTCTTCGGCAAATTCTAATTCTTTTTTTGTGAATATACGTGATTTTTTGAATGGCGACCAATCCAAGAAACGATCACATTCAACCAAGTCTAAACCAATACCAATAATCATAATAAAAGCTCCGATTTATTATGAAGCAAGCTTAGGCAAAAAAATCCGATTCGTGCAAGAAGTTTTTTAACTTGCTTTTACGACATTGAATAATATAATCAAATCTGCGCTTTTGTTGGCGCGGTGTCGGGGTGTAGCTCAGCCTGGTAGAGTACTTGCATGGGGTGCAAGGGGTCGCAAGTTCGATTCTTGTCACCCCGACCAACTTAAATAAGTTATTGAATTTACTACATTATTTTGAATTTATCCCGCTAAACAGCGGGATTTTTTAGCGATTGACTTGGTATGCTTTTTTATATTTCAAAACATCCGCAAATAATTGCCTTTTCTATATATTGGCGATTTTACAAAGTCACAAATTTGGTAAAAATGCATATTATTGGGTATAGTTTTTCGCAATAAAAACTGGTGCAAGATTTTTTCATTTCTTGCACCATTTTTTATCGTATGTTTTCTGTTATTTTATTCGTTTATTTTTTCTTTTATACCGATCTCTTTTCTTATTTCGTTTAGTATGTCACCCACATAAACAGGTTCTTTTTTATTTGTAGCTAAAGCATTATATATAAGTTTATATTTTTGATAAATATTATTAGAACCGTATAATTTTATTAAAATTGTTAATCCATGAGCAAAGTTAGGTTCTATTTCTTGGTGAGTTTGTATTTTGTTTATAAATAAGATTAAATCTTGATAAATTTTTTTCCTTTCATTTTCCAATTCTTGTTTTTTTAATTTTTTAGTTTTCCAATACTCCATAAAAAATTGAAATCCGAATGTTATAAGAGAACCAATGATTATATATGATACTTCTTTCATAATTTATAATCCTTTTTTTATGGAATTATAAATTATTATAATTAGTAGTATCAACTTAATTATAAAACATCTTTTCCTGTTCTTCAAACTTCTCGTGTTTGCTGGCTATTTCAATTAACTTTTGCAGGTTGATATGTCTGGGCACTTTACCTGCCATAATATCGTTAATTATTCTTGGTGATAAATAGCATAGATTCATATATTTATAAATTGTTCGTTTGGTTCTTTTTTCTAGGGTTGCTATTTGATTTATCCCAGTTTTTTCAGCCATTTGCCTTTTATATCGCCAACCATATGCCAATGCCCTGATTAAAATTGTTGTGGTTTCATCCCTTGTAATAATGCTTACTCCGCCACCTGAATGTGGATTATTTATGCATGAGTGAGAGTGTAAATACACATCTGTTTCAATAACCGCATATTTTTTATCATTGCTGATATAGAAATTAGGCTTTAAATTATGCTCGTTTATATAGTCAGATTCACAAAGATTTTTATATAGCTCCAGGGCATTAATATTTATAAATATGGTCATTTTATTGTCATGGTAAATAATCTTATCTATGATTCTTTTTGTGTTTTTTGGATTAAATGTCATTTGTTTGAATGTCAGCTTTTGTTCGGGTGACAGACTAGACATATCTGAATTCAAAAATTCTCTTATATTATCTGATACTAATTTATCAATATCCCCCATAGGCAAAGATACAGGTAAAGAAATTTTGCAAGAAAAATGGAATGAATTTCATTCAGAAAAGTAATTTTTAGTTTACTCATTGACAAACAGTATATGTGTGCTATAACTGTGACCTTAATTATTAAGAAACAAGAAAATATGATATAATACAAAATCTTTAGCAGCCAAAGGAGAATGAAATGTTTAACACAGAAAAATTAAAAACGTTCTCTTGGGTGAATGTTGCAAATCCAGATCACGAAGATTTTGAAAACTTGCAATTAAGGTACAAAGTTGATGAAGATACCATCATGGACATTTTGGATCCAGATGAACAATCACGTGTAGAAATAGAAGATGATTATAAAAACATAATCGTCCGATTTCCAATTGTTAATCGTGAAATGGATACGACTTGGCATACCGAGCCATTATCAATAATTTATTCATATAAAAATGTTTTAACTGTTTGTCGTAAACGGTGCGATTTATTGGATAAAATGAAAGATAGCGAAAAAACTTCACGTGAAGCATTTATATTAAACATTATGTTGCGTATTGCAGATGCATATTTGCGTTCATTAAAAGAATTAAACAAGAAAGTTTTCGCATCTAAAAAGAATTTACAGCAAAAAATTACCAAGAAAGAATTATTACTACTTTTGGATGTTGAAAACAGTTATACGCTTTATATGGCGGGGCTAAAAGGGAATATGACCGTTATTGAAAAACTGGAAAAAATGCGATCTTTTAGACGTGACGAAGATACGGATGAATTGTTGGAAGACACAAGAATTGAATTGAATCAGGCGATCGAGGTTATAACCAGCTATCATAAAATGTTGGTATCTATCAAGGCGACGTTTGAAAGCGTAATTAACATAGATTCAAATAAATACATTAATCGGTTGACTATGTGGAATATTATTTTGATTGCCCCTACGATTTTGGTTGGTTATTACGGAATGAATATGGAATTACCATTTGCAAGATACCATGAAACAGCAATGGTTATATTTATTGCTATTTTTGTATTTTTGTTTGGATATGGGATTTATGCTGGATTTTTTAATAAGGGCAAATAATCTTTTATTACATCAGCAATTTCATCGGGTGTTTTTAAACCGTCAATTTCTATAAAATTAATATCAGAAGATTGATTAAAAAGCTTTATAGCTGGCAAAGTCTCGCTTTCAAATGTGAACAAGCGTTTCTGAATAATTTCTTTTTTCATGTCGTCTATGCGACTTGAACCTTCGGACAATCTTTTGTTGATTCTTTGGATCATGATATCCTCGGATAACTTTAAATAAATAACATTTATTATATTGTTTTGAAATTTATCAATCATCCATTTTGCCTGGGCAATATTTCTGGGGAATCCATCAAAAAGAACATCAGTATTATCAGATGTGTGTTCTATAATCAGTGGGAATATTTTTTCATCTGGGATTAATCCGCCCCGTTCCATTATTTTTGCAATATCTGAATCGCTGGAAAGACTGCGGAACAAAGCACCTGTTTCAATATAATTAAACCTGTGTAACTTTAACAGTAATTCGGCAATTGTACCTTTGCCGCTTCCGGGTCCACCCATAATAATTACAATATTTTTCATGAGAATATTTTATCATAAAATATAGAAAAATAAAAACCGGCTTTCGCCGGTCTTTTTATTTTTTGCTGCTTTCTATTGCGGCACCAAGGATGTCGCCCAGAACGCTGCCACTGTCGGTTTGATTTGCGTAATCTTTGACAGCTTGCTTTTCCATAGCAACTTGCAAAGCGCGAACAGACAGTTTTACATCGGTTCCTTCGACGGAAACAACAGATGCTTCGATAGTATCGCCAACTTTGAATTTAGAAGTATTTTGACCTTCTTTTTCACGGGACAAATCGGTTTTACGAATAACACCGCGTGAATCCCCAGGCAATGCGACAATCAGTTCATCAGTGGTAACTTCGGAAATTGTTCCGGAAATTACGGCACCCTTTTTCAATGATACTTTGCCATCTCCACCGCCAGCAGTCATTTGTTTAATGCCCAAAGTAATACGTTCTTTTTCTGGATTAATATCCAAAATCTTTGCGGTTACTTCTTGTCCACGAACAAATTTCTTCAATTCTTCTTCATCCAGTTTATCCCAAGACAAGTCAGAAATATGAACCATTCCGTCCAATTCAGGAGTCAATGCAACAAACAAGCCAAATTCAGTTGTGTTCTTGATTGGGCCAGTTACTACATCGCCAACATTATGGGTTTCTGCAAATTGACGCCATGGATTGCCTTGCAATTGTTTATATCCCAACGAGATACGACGTTTATCTTGGTCAATGCCCAAAACAATAACGTTGATTTCTTGGCTGTTTTGCAAAACTTTGCTTGGGTGAATGTTTTTGTTGGTCCATGATAATTCAGACATGTGGATTAAACCTTCGACGCCATTGCCTAAATCAACGAATGCACCGTAATCGGTAAGAGATGAAACTTTGCCAGTTACAGTATCACCAATATTAAATGCGCGTGATGCGTTTACCCATGGATCTTCTTCCAGTTGTTTCATACCCAATGATACGCGGTGTGATTCTGGATCAAATTGAATAACTTTGACTTTGATTTTTTGACCAGTGTGAACCAGTTCACGTGGATGATTAACGCGTTTCCAAGACAAGTCTGTAACGTGCAACAATCCATCAATTCCGCCCAAGTCAACAAACACACCGTAATCGGTTATGTTTTTAACAACACCATCTAGAACCGCGCCCAGGCTGATGTTTTTCATAGCTTCTTTTTGCTGTGCTGCAATAGAATCAGATTGAATTGCACGACGTGAAACAATCGCGTTTGTACGCAAAGCGTCCATTTTCAAAATGCGGAATTTGTCAGTTACCCCGACCAAGGATTTCGCATCGCGAATTGGACGGCTATCTGCCTGAGATGATGGCATAAATGCGAAAACGCCACCCAAATCAACGGTATATCCGCCACGAACAGCTTCCATAATAGTACCAGTTGGATCGACACCATCTGCAACTGCTTTTTCCAGTTCTTTCCATGCTTTTTCTGCACGTGCTTTGGTATAAGATAAAACGGCGGTTCCTTCGCGGGATTCATAACGTTCAACAAAGACGTCAATAATATCACCGACTTTTGGTGGGTTTGCACCGAATTCTTTTAATGCAATGCGACCCTCGGACTTTAAACCAACATCGACCAAAACGAAGTCGCTGCGAATGTCTTTGACTGTACCTTTGGTTGCATAGCCCTGCAAGGTTTCTTGTTTGCCATAATTGGCATCAAACATCTCTGCAAAATTTTCATTTGCAATAGGATTGAATAATTCTTTGGATAAATCTTTCATTGAAATTTCATACAAAGTTTGCCATCGCGTCAGATGCGAGGTCTTGGCGGGTTAAATGATTGCTTGATGCCGCCCCAAGCAAGCCAGAAGATTATAGATTAAAAATTTCCAGATTGCAAATTATTTTAACCCATACGCTTTTAATAAAGAATCGGGTAAAGGGTCACGGCCAATAAATTCGCGATATAGCACGCTCATCTTTTTTGTATCGCCATTTGCCAAGATTACATCGCGGTATTTTTTCATTAATGGGGAAAACGGGTCTTTGTTCATCGCTATGAACGCATCCGCAGCTAGCAATTCTGCCCACATATAAGAATAATAGCCAGCAGAATAAGAACCACTAAAAATATGCAAAAAGCCATTTTGGAATTTGTCATATGGGGCAACCGGCATTACAGATATTTTTGCCCGGGTTTCATCCAAAATCTTTTGAACATCTGTTTCAGACAGGTTTTCACGTTGATATATTTCTAAATCAAATATGCCAAATTCAATTTGCCGCAGAACCCAAATACCTTTTTGAAAATTTTGTGCTGTATTGATTTTTTTAATCAGTTCATCTGGTATTTCTGCGCCAGTTTTATAATGACGTGCAATACGTTTTAAAACCTTTGGGGAATCCCAAAAATATTCTAAAAATTGTGATGGGAATTCTACAACATCCCAATCAACAGAATTTCCAGATAATGGCGCTTCGTCCACTTTTGACAGCAAATCCATCAATGCATGTCCAGTTTCATGGAATAATGTGGAAACATTATTAAGCGATAAAAGGGCGGGCGCGTTGTTTATTGCTGGTGAAAAATTTCCAACTATGACCGCTTCGGGTAAACGTAATTCATTTTCTGAATTACGATGATGGCTATAGAAAGTATTTTCCCAAGCCCCAGATTGTTTTTCTTTTCGCGTTTGCAAATCAACATAAAATCCACCGATTATTTTTCCATCTTTCATAACATCAAAATAATGCGCCGTTTGATGCCAAATTGGAACTTTGCGCTCTATCAATTTAATATCAAACATTTCTTCAAGCAGTCCGAATACACGTTTTGTTGTTGCCTCTGCTTCGAAATAAGGTTTGGTTTCATTTTCATCTAAACTATATTTTTCTTTCAGGATTTTTTCGGAATAGTAAAATTTATCCCAAGGCGCAAAATCTTTAATTCCATCTTTTGCGGCACGTGTTTTTAATTCATCAAGTTCTTTTAATGCTTGTGGTCGTGCAGCATCAGCAATGCGTTGTAAAAATTCCCCTGCTTCTTTTGGACTCGGGGCTGCCCGGTCTTCAAACGCCAATTCGGCATAATTTTTATATCCCAAAATTTTTGCAGTTTCCTGGTGCAGGGCCAAAATTTTCGGAATAAGTTTTTCATTTTCAGGTGCACGTGTGATATAAGCACGATACATTTTAGAACGTAACTCGCGATCTGATACATAAGTCATAAAAGGAATATAAGACGGGGCAAGTAAAGAGAATTCCCATCCCTCTTTTATTTTGTTTGCATCTTTGTCAGATTGAGGCATATTGCCCAACAATTTTTCATCGGTTATTTTTATAGAAAAACTTTTATTAGCAGCAATAACATTATTAGAAAAATCTTGTGAAAGTTTCGATAATTCTGCATTTATTTGCTTTAAACGTTCTTGTTTTTCTGGTGGTAAATCTATACCAGAAATTTTAAAATCTCTGATTGAATCATCAATTACTTTTTTTTGTTCATCATTTAGTGATTCATACTCATTTTTTTTGATTTCTAAAAAGCCTTGATAAATACCCTTGTGTCGCGCCATATCAGAAGAAAAATTAGACATAACTGGCAAAATATCATTCATAATCTTTTCTGTCTCTTCAGAATGCATAACCCCATTCAAAAGATAAATAGGATAAGTTATTTCATGAAGTTCATAGCTATTATCTTCTAATGCGCGAACAAAATTCATATAATTTTTGTTTGGATTTGCAACAATTTTTTCAACGCCTTCGCGTGTTTTTGCAACAGATTGCTTTACACGTTCTGACGCATTTTCCAAAGCATTCAGATTAAAATTTCCAATTTGTTCTTTCATAACTTTATTTCCTTTGTAAATATGCACTGCGAAAAATGCGGCGATAATCACCGCCAGTATTCCGACAATGTTTAATATTTTATTTTTCATTTTAATAACCTTACTATCAAATTATCCAAAGTCAAAAAACTTTTCGCGATTAATCGGTTATCTTTTATTACAAAATGTTCGCTGTTTGCAAAATCTGTATCAATAATTTTTAAAATTTTTGGTGTCAGCAAAACACCGCGAATCGTGCGCAGTCCCGTCATTAAAATCTCCACGGCCCGCTGATTATCGGATAAAGGATTTTGTGCGCCATTTGTAGTTTCATACCACTGGTTATCAATTAAAATTCGACCCGCAGCACCATCCCCCAATCCCAAATAAGGTTGGCCATCCCAGATATTTAAATTGTGTTTGCATGGCGTTCCGTAATTAGAAACTTCGTATCGGGGCAGGGTCAATGTTTCACCAATTGCTTCATACATTTGCGCCATTATTTCGTTATCCGGCATTTGTAAATTTTGTCGTGCGAATTGGGTTCCAGGTTCAATAGATAATTCATACAAAGACGCATGTTCCAATCCCAATGAATTTATATTTTTGCATAATTCTTTGACGTCCCCAGGCGTGTGATTTGGCAATCCATAAATAAAGTCAGCAGAAACTCGCAATCCTGAATTTTGGGCATTTGCTATCAATTCGCGTGCGGCGGCCGCATCGTGAATTCGTCCCAAGAATTTTAATTCTTCATCGCACAAAGATTGAACCCCAATAGAAATTCTGTTTACACCCGCGGCAATAAATTCAGACAAACGTTCGGCGTCCAATGTTCCTGGATTTGCCTCTATAGTGATTTCCGCATCTGGGTGAAAAGAAAATGAATTTTGCAGTTCATTCATAATTTCTGCAAAAATTTTAGTTGGCATTAAACTGGGTGTGCCACCACCAAAAAATATAGTTGGGATTTTTATATTACCAATACTTTCACGCCAATAATGAATTTTTAAAATAATTTTATTTTTATAATCTGTCCAATCGGGCACACTGCAAGCATGTGAATAAAAAGCACAATAATTACATTTGTTTACACAAAAAGGTACGTGAATATAAATATTATATAAAGCAGCCATTATTGTATTGCTTCTGGAACCAATGATACATCAAACAAAGTAGTGTTAGTTATAGAATTAGTAGTTTGGCAAATTTCGTTTGCCCCAGAAGTTGTTTTTCCAAATGGGCAAATTTTATTTGTATTATCTTCATCGGATGGTGTTAATAAAATACTGCGATCACAATAGCAATTAGTAGTACCATCACAACTACAATTTACACCATTAGGAGGATTGGTACCATATGGTAAATAGGCATATTGCCCTGGAACACATTTAAGTGATGTTCCGTCATTACTGCGTCTTCCGCCATTTTCCCAGCAAAGGCATGCACCCCATGATGGAGTATCAACTTTATACCAATAATTTAATGGGCACATATTTTCCCCAGATGATACACCATAATAAGTAGAAACGATAGTACTTACCATAGCGTTTGTAAAAGCAGCTTCACAATATGCTTTTTCCCCAGTAGTTGAATATTGATAATGACTTGATTGCAGGTTTAAATATCTTTTTTGTACAAATTGTCCGCCATAGTTTTGGCAGTCTGCCGACAAGCTGTTTACAATTTGATTATAAATTTCTGTGGCTACACCACTTTTGTGCATTTGTTGTGTATCTATATTTCCAGTATTTGCATTGCTTATCGTTCGTAAACCATAATAAACATTACTGCTGACAACAGATCTATCAAATCCGCCAAAAATATTACGGGCAAAGTCTGGATCATCTTCAGGATTACATGCATCAATAGCTAGTAATTTTTTAGCACATGTTGATACATTAGATACGGAGGCAGACGTAAGAGTGGTATAATCATAAGTTTCAAATGTGAACCAATCCAATGCATATCCTGTAGAAAATACACCACTAAGTGGATTGTAAAAATTGTTATAAGAAGTTCCACCGAAATTATCAAAGCATTGTTTTACAACTGCACGGCAAGCATCGGTTAAATCTTGATCTTTGCGTGTTTCAATATACTGAGCAATAATCCCATTACCACTTGCATCGCCAAACATATTATCACATGCAGCAACATATTTGTTACATGTATCATCCAACAAGACGATTGTACCGGGGGTTACATCCAGGGTTCCATTAACAATGCTTGACATAGCGGCAGTTATAGAAGTATTTCCATTCATATAACATGTGGAAACAAAATCCATACAACCAGTTTTAATTTCATCAACTTTTTCACGTTGAGCATAATATATTGCAAGCATCGCTTTATCTAAATAATCAGACCATACGTCGTCAGCAATCTCTTCGCATTTATCCAATTCCGGTTGAGCAAATTCCTTAACCTTGGTTTCAAATGTAGTTACAAAAGAGCGATTATCAGGAATCTTGGCTAGTTTTTGATCGGCTAAAGCGGCGTTATTATCAAAGCTTAGCATTTCTTGTAATTTATAAAATTCAACAACACCTTCCAATGGTTTGCCAGTTGTGACATCAATATATTTTCCATTATCCAAACATTTATGATAGTTCGTACCACAAACTTCTTCTGACAGAACTGCATTTTCAACAGCATGCAGGCATTCTGTTGCATCATAAGAATTTCGTTCTTGGCGATCTTTAACGCGCGCTAAATCCAGCAAAGCCCCCGCTTCTCGAACACTGGCAGTCATAGTTTTTTTTGTAGTATTTAATTGATTTTGTACGGTGTTGCAATCTTGTTCTATTGCCATTAAATACGCCGTTACGGAACGTTGTAAAGTGGAATCTGTGCAACTATCACTGACTGCATCACGACATTTGTTATAAATCGCAGTATAAAGATTTTTTCCATTATATGCGGCGATTGCTTGACCATTATCAACAAATCCGAATCCCGAAGAATCATCCATTTTTAAACTTATAGAATTTAATCCTTCATAAGCACCACCGACACTTGTGCTTTCACCCTTGATAGAATTCATAATTGCTTGCAGTAATGCGGCAGATGAAGATTTATCACCTGTCAGCGCATCTTCACCTTCGCTGGATTTTTTCATAGCGGCGGCTTGTTCGGCGGTTAATCCGACACTGTCCAAAGATTCAGTGAAAGTGGTCAGTTGAGCATTTGCTTCTTCCATAACGCTTTGTGCAGAAGTTATATCATAAATTCTGTCTGAACATGAACACCGTTGATAGTTTGTATTTTTGACTGTACAGAATTGATCCATACAAGCAAAATAAGCAGATTTGCATTGGTCATATGCCGCACCAGTTCTGGTTGCAATGGTTTGCGATTCTTCGGCAGCGCGTGCTGTAACAACAGGTTTAGAAGCTGTTCTGACAGATACAGATGAACGTGTAGATGCGTTGGTTCGTTTGGTATTGGTTGATGATACTGCGCTGCGAGCAGAAATCTTGGCCACGGCCGAGTTTACTGTGCGTGTCGAGTTTTCTGTTGCTGGTCGACCCGAGCGTGCTTCGCGACCGACAGCAAAACCAGGTGCAATAAAGCACGTACAATAAATCGCTAAAAATGCGACAATCTTTCTCATCCTTAACTCAGATTGTAGCGAATTTTATAAAAGCTGGTCAATAGTTTATTAGTATTTATTTACAGATATTAACATCATCAATAATCAACAAGTACTTTCCCCTTGCAAATTTATTTTTTTTGGGTAAAATTGGGCACGCTTGGCGGATATGGCGGAATTGGTAGACGCGCTAGTTTCAGGTACTAGTGGGGCAACCCTTGGAAGTTCGAGTCTTCTTATCCGCACCAAAATTATTATAACGGCGCATCTAGCTTGCGTTTGTTCGTTTCGGCTCAGGTCATGTATGTTTAATACATTTCCATCGCCAAAACTTCACAATACGCGCTATCTGCACCATTCTAATAATTTTAAAAGTTAGGTTTGGGGTTGTAGCTCAGTTGGTAGAGCGCTGCGTTCGCAATGCAGAGGTCGTGAGTTCGAATCTCATCAGCTCCACCAATAAAGTATGGCATTAGTTAAAAAGTATGATATAGTATACAAACACACAGCAAAACTGGTCTTGTGGCGGAATGGTAGACGCTGAGGACTTAAAATCTTAGGGATTGTTTAGTTATACGTTGATAAAACAGCCTATAATCAAGCAGTTATAAAAATTGCTGAAATGGTTATAAATTTGTAGCCAACATATAGCCAATAAATTAAATAAAATTTATTGATTATATTTTTTAAATGGTGGATCTGGTCTTGTGGCGGAATGGTAGACGCTGTGGACTTAAAATCCATTGATCATTGCGATCGTGCGGGTTCAAGTCCCGCCAAGACCACCAGAAAACTAAGAAAAAATACCGCTCTTGAAATATAGATGCGGTATTTTTTATTGGCTATGTATCCGTGTCCAACAAAATATTTTTCAGTGCCGGGGGGGGTAAAAACTTATAAGGACACAATGACAAATGATAGGGGGGGGATGGGGGACTTTACAAAACATCAAATCATTCATATAAATATATAATTCTGTAATCATATTATTCAAAGTATACACAATATAAAATTTCCAAAATTCAATATGTTAAACATTTTATTTGGCTGTTATTTTCTGATTGTAATTTTTCTGATCAAATGTTAATCTCATAACTGTTAATTAGTTCTAACTGCCACAGAACACAGGTGCTTTTTTGTGTACAGAAAAAAGGATAAGA
>CAZPLT010000011.1:0-15477 GCA_964587855.1 uncultured Muribaculaceae bacterium
AGGTTCAGATATTTATAAATTGTTCTGATATCACGTTGTTCGCCACGGGCGATATAATTGAATACCAGAAAGAAATAAAAGACAAAGATGGAAACATTATTCAAGAAAGACTCTCTTTATCTGAAGAAGATTTGTCTAATGTATTAGAAGCAATTTATGAAAATCCTTCGGCTGAAAAGACCATAAAAATGTCATTAGCTGGTAAAGTAATGTTAAATAAGCTGAGACCACTTCGTAAAGGTTGGATTTCGTCTTTAAAAGAAGGTATTAATAAAAAAAGTAAAAACCCCATAAAAATAGAGTTAAAGCCATTTATATCAGAAACAAATTCTGTTCAATTTAATAAACCAGAATCCGAAATACTTGATATAGAAAATATTGATGCATCCGAAAAAATATTGGGTGTGAATAAAAAATATATTAAAAATACAGACATGGATATTCGTATGGATATGCTATCAAAAATGAAAATCCGAGAAATAGCTTAGATAATTTTTATTGTTATTATTTAAATACTTTTCGCTGTTTATTTAAAGAATTTCCCTGATATTGAAAATAAATTCCCTGTTAATTTTTTAGGGAATTTGGTATAATAATTTTTGAAAAAGGCGTATTTGTAAGGGATTTGGTGAAATTGTGGCGGGCTAACTAGGTAAAATATGGGGGAAAATTGTAAAATTTCCCTGTAAATTCCCTGTTATTTGGTATTCGTATATGTATTAACAGCGGAATTATTACCAGCCGACCAGAATAAAAAAAAATACCGCAATTTGGCGGTATTTTTTATTTTACTAAAACCGTCTGGGGGATTTTGGTAATAAACTGGTACGTGCCCCTGGTCTTGAACCTCTGTCATTGTCAAATCTTGGCTTTCTATCACCGAAGCTACTTGGCTTTCTGTCCCCAAAACCACCCGACTTTCTATCGCCAAATCCACCGGGTTTTCTGTCACCGAAACCGCCTGACCTTCTGTCGCCGCCGAAGCCACCTGGTTTTCTGTCTGAATCTTCTTTATTATTCTGGGATTTCATTGCGATATCTACAGATTTTCTGATCATAGAACCCAATGGGACATCGATTCCCAATTCGGATTCGTGTTCTTTCTGCCATTTAACCAAGAAATCGTATTGTTCTTTGCTTAAATCTACCGAGACTGTATGAAGATTGGTTGCGATATTTTCAACCTTTTCAATAGTTTCAGCATTTTCAATATTTTGTTCTTCTGTCATAATTTTTTCCTTTTTTTTGTTTGGTTTAATAAAATCAAACTCTTTTACCCTTAAAAATCTTGCTTGTATTTTTAATATAAGGAAAATTTTATAGAAAGTCGTTTTTAATAATTCCGATTACGCTTTAATTGTATACTAATAATAATCAAAAGCAATATAAATAAAATATGGCGCGCCCAACAAACATATTTTGCCTCTTGGACGGAAATAAATTGGCGTTTTTTAATTGCATTTTCAAATTATAATGCTAGGATTTGGCAAAATAGGAAGGGCTGGAAAGGGCAAAAGAGTAAAAAAGGGTCGTAAATGCAAACCGCCACACGAAAGATAATTGCAAAACTTGCAATCAAAATTTTACCCCAAAATTCATGGTTATACAAACATAGTATGAATGTATTCTTTCGCGCCACATACAAGTTTCGTATGAGACGTCAAAAATACATGGCCTTTGAATTTCCGATAACCGATAAATGTAACTTGAACTGCGCAAATTGTATTACATACGCGCCATTACTTTCCGGAAAAGAAGAACAATTAAAATATGATATCAATTCATTTAGAAATGATTTGGAACAATTAAAGCAAATTGATTCTAAACAAAACAAAATTTCAACAATAAATTTGACCGGTGGGGAAGCATTGTTAAATCCAAACATAGAAGAGTATATAAAATGTGCGCGATCAAATTTTCCAAACTCTTCTTTACGGATTCGAACCAACGGACGCTTAATTAATAAAATGCAGCAAACATTTTGGGACGCATGTAAAATAAATAACGTAGAAATTGCAATAACAAACTATCCTTTGGCGCACATAAAAGACGCAAAAGATGTGATTATTGCGCATGGGCTTAAAGTTCATACGTCTGTATATAACGGCAATGATAAAAAAATGTTTGTGTGGCCTTTGAGCATAAAAGGCGAACAAAAAAATTCACATAAAATATGCCCACAAGCAAACAATGGATATTTGTGGATAGCAAACGGGAAAGCATACAAATGTGCTGCAAATTGCTTTGTTTATATTTTAAACCAACATTTCGGACTTAACTTTCAAACAACTGAACAGGATACTCTTGACATTCATAAAATTACTAATATGGATGCTATTACTGATTTTGCAGCAAACCCGATACCTTTTTGTAAATATTGCGATCACAAAAAGGCTGAATACGGACTTGAATGGGCAAAATCAAATAAACAGCTATGCGAATGGGTAAGATAACTGATTTAATACGATAATCAAATTTCCACCCCGAACCTTGGTTCTCATCCACGAGTTACAACAAAAAACAAAATGACCCATTCGGGTCATTTGATTTTTTGGCGCGCCCCACAGGATTCGAACCTGTGACCTGCAGATTAGAAAGCCTTTGCGCTCGTTACAATAATACTAGTAATTCTGCGCCATTGACGCAACTTAAATTTTTTCCGTAAAATTCTATGTAGCAACTATGTAGCATTACCGTAATAATACATCGTTTTTGTTTATAGTTTAATCCACTTTTAATAGCAATCTATTTTACTAAAAAACACTTTTTATAGGCAAATTTTACCATTTGGCACTATTTTTTATAGGATAACATCATAAAACTATCAGTATTATAAAAAAACAGGTTAAATTTTTTCCCATTAAATTCAATTAGCAATCTGTTTTATAAGAATACATATATTTTGATATATGTTTTATGACATTTTTTGTTTTTAAATTTGTGCTGGACATTCGGAAAAGTGTCCGGCAGATTGGCAATGTAAAAACAAAGGATAAACTATGAAAGCCGCGCAAAACATACCAATTCAACGAGCTAAAACAAAAGACATTACTTTGCAAACGCGAGAATTAAATGATAATTTCCGGCGTGATATTTTTAATAATAATTTAGGGACTCTGATTTTTACCGCTGGTGTTGTTGCGCTTGCCGATCCCGATATGTTTGCGCTGATTGATGAAGTTCGGTGTTTCGAAGATTTTAACGAAAGCAATGATCCATATAAGGAACACGATTTTGGGGTATTGGATTTTCACGGTATTAAATACTTTTTCAAAATCAATTATTACAATTTGGCCATAAAAAACAATAATCCGAACAAATCCAATACAGCAATGACGCGCCGCACACTGACTATAATGCGCGCCGACGAGTATTAAAAAATATACAAGATAAAAAAACTGATGCTTTTTGCATCCAAACGGTGTATAATTGCCTTAGTTTTATAAAAAAGCCCAGATAATCAAGGCGTTTTATAATTATGTAGTTGCATAAAAGGGAGAGATATGGGACTTGCGCAAACAAACCTTTCAACAATTAACACTTTGCAGGTGTTAAACAGTAAAAGAAAAAAAACTGTACTTTCTTTATTTGACATTGAACCAATGTTAACAAAAAAAATAAAAACCTGCAAAATAAATAACAAACGTTATTTGGGTAACAAATATAGACTTCTTGATTTTATCAAAGAGGTTGTAAATGCTGAATGCACTGATATAAAAGTTGTTGCAGATATTTTTGCAGGAACTGGGGCGGTATCGTCAGCGTTTATAGATAAAAAACTTATAACCAACGATATTTTGTATAGCAACTATATTTGTCATGTCGCTTGGTTTAGCCCACAAAAATATTCTATAAAAAAAATTGAAGACTACATTAAAAAGTATAATGCCATTGATGCGGTTGCTGATAATTATATGAGCAAAAATTTTGCGGATACTTTTTTTGACAAAAAGACATGTCGTAAAATAGGATTTATCCGTGAAGATATTGAAAATGAATTTAAAAATAAAAAAATAAATGATCGCGAAAGAGCAATTCTTGTTACATCGCTGCTTTATTCAATGGATAAGATAGCCAATACCTGCGGTCATTACGATGCTTATAGGCAGAATGGCACTTTTGATAAAGATCTTGAATTATTTATTCCAACACCAGAAGATAATTTACAAGATAATAAATTATTCAATATGGACGCAAATAAATTGGTTGATGAAATATATGCGGATTTAGTCTACATTGATCCACCATATAATTCACGACAATATTGCGATGCTTATCATTTACTTGAAAATGTTGCAAAATGGGAAAAACCAGAGGTGTTCGGAGTTGCCAGAAAAATGAATCGCGACAACATAAAAAGCGATTATTGCACATCTGGGGCCACAGCAGCTTTTCAAGATTTAATCAAAAATATAAACGCTCGTTATATCCTACTTTCATATAATAATATGGAAACCAAGGGTAACGACCGTTCCAATGCTCGTATAACAGACGAAGATATAATGCGTGTATTAAAAGCAAAAGGGGAAGTTAAAGTTTTTTCCAAACAATATAAATCTTTTACAACAGGAAAGTCTGATATTCACGGAAATGAAGAACGCTTGTTTTTATGTATTTGCAAAGATAATGCTCACAAGCATTTGGTTCAATCGCCTCTAAATTATATTGGTGGCAAATTTAAATTATTAAAACAGATATTGCCTGAATTTCCTTCAAATATAAATACTTTTGTTGATTTGTTTTGTGGTGGCTGCAATGTTGGAATCAACATTGATGCCAAACGAAAAATTTTTAATGATATAGACCCAAACCTATGCGAACTTTATAATGTTTTTAAGTCCAGAGATAAAGTTTTTGTGTTAGAAACAATAGAAAGTATTATTAAAGAATTTTCGCTATCCGAAAGCAGTAAATATGGATACGATTATTATTCATGCCGAAGTGGCGATGGATTGCAGGATTGTAATAAAATAGGTTTTTCTAAGTTAAAGGATGCTTTTAATAAAAGACAAATCAAAGACGATTATTACTATTTAATGCTGTATGTTTTAATAGTTTATTCCTTTAATAATCAAATTCGTTTTAATAGCAAGGGAAATTTTAATCTTCCTGTTGGTAAGCGAGATTTTAATTCTAAAATGCAAATGAAATTATCACTATTTATTGATCGCATAAAGCAAGGTCATTGTGAATTTTCATGTTCTGATTTTCGGGAAATTGATATACAAAAATTTGACACAAAAACTTTTTTTTATGTTGACCCTCCATATCTGATTACTTGTGCAACATATAATGAAAAAAATGGATGGAATGAAACCGATGAACAAGATTTGTTAGTATACTTGGATAAACTGAACGCAAAAGGCGTTAAATTTGCGCTATCTAATGTATTATCTAATAAAGGGAAGACGAACAAACTATTATCCGATTGGATCAACAAAAATAAATATCGTGTAGTTGCGCTGGATTATTCATATAGCAACTCAAATTACCAAACAAAAGATAAAATATCAAAACCAAAAGAAGTTTTGATAGTGAATTATTAGGAGAATTTTATGAGCGAAAATCTTTGGAATATGTCAACTTCTGTCAGGAATCCTGAAAGACTTCCAGGCTTTTTACAAGTGGCTGCGCTATTGGACGGGGCTATTTGGGACAAAGCCTGTCAAGAGCGTTTTCAAATTATGCTAATTCAATACCGCAAGTATTTAAGTGAAGGTGAAGACGCATTGACTTTTAGAAATCTGTCGACTGAACAAATTGGTTGGTTAAAAGATAAAACTCTTGATATGACCTATGAACAAGCGGAAAGTATATTCAGAGCAAAAAATTACCAAGACCCTGCTATGCGTGGTCGTCAGTCAATAAATCCATTACAAAAATTGGGACTGGTTTATATTGTGGACAGAAAAGTAGTTTTATCCGATGTTGGTCGCAAGCTTACTGATAAAACTATAACTTGGGATGATTTTATATTGGATAGTCTACTTAAATACCAACTGCCAAATCCTATAACTCAGGGATATAAAGAATGGAATACAAAACCATTTATTTCAACCTTGCGCCTTATAATGCGTGTAAATAAATTATGTGAAGAACGCGGTCAAAAAATTAAAGGTATTTCCAAAGACGAATTTGGTATTTTTGTATTGTCGTTGAAAAATTATACAGATGTTGATAGCGCTGCGGCAGAACTTCTAAATTATCGCGATGGATTTGAAAATATAAAACAATCTGATTTTAAAAATTATCGGGAATGCGAAATTGCTCGCAATGCATACACAGAAAAATATATATCAGAATATCTTTCTGATTTTGAAAATGCTGTAAATAATGCACGAGAATATGGTGATAGTATGATGCGTTATTTGCGTCAAACAAAATATATCCGTATTATTGGAAAATATGCACATCAATATATAGATCTTGAACCACGACGAATGATTGAAATAGATTCTATTTTACAGAACGATAATGGTGCAGCCAAAGACTATACTGAAGCGGAATGGATAAAATATATGGGAAATTATGGCGCGTATGAATTGCCATTTGATACAATCCCAAATCTTACTAATATATTCAATTTGATTGTATCTGATCTTCGTGTTTTGGAACAAAAACTAGGAATACCAACAAAAGATTTTATTGTTCCCGATAATAAGGTAGACCTGAAGACAACTATTGAATCAGCCCGCGAATATCGCACAGAATTGCAGAATTTGGAGATCAAGTTTGACTACTCTCGTAACACGGCCAGAATAGATGAAGCGATAGCACTTTTAGAAGACCTTGCGGCTGGCCGCAAAGAGAATTTTACCAACAAATTGCCATTAGAATTGGAAAAATGGACAAATGTTGCATTAAACATTATCAACGACGCAGATAGCATAAAATTAAATGCTCCCGTCGGCGACGACAATGAACCAACTTTTACTGCCCCTGCTGGTGTGCCGGATATAGAATGTCAATATGGAACATTTGGTGCAATTTGTGAAGTCACAATGTTGCGCGGTCGCGACCAGTGGTATAATGAAGGACAACCTGTTATGCGCCATTTAAGAGAATTTGAAACCAAAAATAACGAAATACCTAACTATTGCTTATTCGTTGCTCCTTCATTACATGAGGATACATTAGAAACATATTGGACTTCAGTGAAACATGGATATAAAGGGGAACAACAGAAAATTGTTCCTATGACAATAAAACAATTATCCAATGTTTTGAGTATAGTAAAACAACTGAAAGAAAGTGGTCGTAATATGCGTCGAACTAACTTGATGGATTTGTATAATCGTTGCACAGATTTATCTACACTGGATAGTTCTTGTAATTGGCAAGATTTCATTGATACACAATTAGATAATTGGAGAACAGAACTTTTGATGGGGGTATAATCTGTTGCTATAAGAAATCCCAGTTTTATAAGGCTTTTATAATATTGGTATAAAAACATAAAACATTATGATTAAAACAGTCGCCAGACAAGAAGTCTACATCATATATATTTTTGGCTATAAAAATGGGCGGTTCCGCACCCATTTTTCATTTTTTTCCAACACCAAAAACTATTCTAGGAATTTCTAATTTTTTTCCAATAGCAGCACAGCCACTAAATGTGATCTGGTCAATAAGTCTCTTTTGTTCTAATGTTCGTATCAATGTTGCAAGAACTGATATCAATTCTTCATTTTGTCGTGTAATAAAATCCAATTTTTGTGAGTCTGTCATTTTATATTCCTTTTGTATTTTATTGGGCGAGCCGAACCCCGCCCAATTTTTTTAAGCTTCGGATTGCTGTTGTTCCTTTTTTATATTTTCTGATCCATTTGATGATACTACAGATGTCCATTTAGGATAATCATCATTTTTTGATGCATTATTTTCCCAATTTAATGCTTGGAGATTTGACAATGAATCTGTTCCGCCTTTATTGATTGGTTTTTTATGATCAATCTCCCAACCTTCTTTATTGTTGCGATTACCATATTCAGACCATTTCATCCAAGCGCCAGCTTTATCTCTCTGAAACTCACTAGAAGAGTTCCATACGGCTTTTTTGATTTCTTCTGAGAAACCTTCTTTTTTAAAATCAAACATAATTTTTTCCTTTATTTCTATGTTATTTATTTTTTACATTTACAACAGATAAAAAATCTGTTATAATCCATCCAGCATTTTAGATAAGGGGCTAGACTATTTGTCTAGTCCCTTTCTTTTATTTGCGTTTGCCGCCGCAATGACCGCAACCGCCACGTTGAGATAATGCACTAGCTGCAGCACTCTTGCTGGCAGCCGAAGTATTACCACTACGCAACACATACGATGCTTTTGATGCCGCTTTCGCTGATGTTGTTCTGCATAATGTCATTCTCGCCTCCTATATAATTTGTATTGCCGTCATTTCTAACAACAAGAGGGTTATACCTTGAAAAAATGCGGCTCAAAACTTATATTTCTGCCAGGTTTTAACCGAATCAATTTCTCGCTCACGATTATAGTAATTTACCCTGCAGAAATCAAGCAAATAAAATACATCCATTTAATTTGTTTTAAAGACGCGAATAAAACTTGATTTGTACGATTATATTTTTTATGATACAGTGTCAAGAGAATGATGGAGAAGGAATAAAAAATGATACAGACTGACATTTTATCACTGCTGGAAAAGCACGCCAACCTATCGCTTACTGATATTGCACGTGATATAGACGCCTCAAACACGCCTATTGTGCTTTATCATCTACGACGCATGGTTGCACAAGGCAAGATTCGCAGAAATGAAGATAAGACATACAGTTTTGTAGATGTTGACGGACTTGATGTGGTGCCAATCACTTATATCGGACATGCAAAAGCCGGAGCTGATGACAGATTTATAGATGAAAATGGAATAACCTCATTTCCTGTTCAGACAACAAAAATTAGGCACAACCCCAGTGATCTGATTTTAGTATCCGTAGATGGAGATTCTATGGAAACAACGTTTCATGACAAAGATTTATTGATGTTTAAGAAATATGCTATCGGAGAATATCCAAAAGATGATGAAATTATATTGGCGCGATTTAATGACGGCGTAAAAATAAAACGATTCCATTTATACAGAGATCACGCAGGAAATCTAAATGGACAATTGGTTTCTGATAACGACAAATACGCAATAATTCCTGTTGATGACGACAACTTTACACCGATTGCCAAATTTGTTCGTAATATGAACGAATAATGCCTACTTTATTTAATAATTTTCCAAATTTCACTAAATTGTTCTACCGATGTACAGATAAAAAAATATGAAAAAATATCCGATTGAATTTATAAAATCAATTTCTGGTCAAATTCAAATAATTCGTGATTTTGTCCCAGAACCCAAACCAAATTTCGAAAACAAAGACGAAGATATTTTTCAATTCACTATATGGAATCTATATGAAAGGGTTTGCGAAGGAATAAAGTCATTTCTTATTTTATTTGACAATAAGCGTTTCTATGAATCATCTATAATAATTGGTCATGCTCTAGAAACCTGTGCAATATTGAGTTATATTAAAGATAATGAAACTAAAACCAAGCAAAACGAAAATTGCAACAAATACATTGCTCGCAATCTTATAGGTATGTTGATTGAAGACCTTAAGATAAATCAAAATCTTGAGAAAGATTCTGTATGGAATGCGTATAATGGATGGTTACACTTATTTACAAGTTATGGATTTACTATTATAAAAGATAAGAAAAATCATACCGGGATTTTTGAAAAACTCAAAATTCGCGAGGGTATGAATTCCGAAAAAATCAAATTATTAGAAAAAAATTATGACCCACCACATATAGAAGAATACATACAACTTTTTTCAGCTAAACTAGATGGTGCGGATGAAGAAAAATTTATACGATTTTACTTAAAATATTGCGGACTAAAACATAGCAATATCCTGGATTGCTTAGAAGGTGAAATCCAGGATTATCAGATTGAAGATCTTATAATAACTGCATGTATGATTATAACATATCTAAGTATGTCTAAACTGGAACCTTATCAACACCCAGCTGGTATATAAATTCCTATCTAAGACATTTGTTGAAATCTTGATTTTTGTGTTTATACTTTTTATTCAATAAGAAACATCTAAACACAAGGGGCGATAATGAGCGCGGTAAAATATACTCGGGCGCACGTTGAGGAAGTTTTGACAAATGCGGTTCGCTTTGCAATTAAATTGGCGCCCAATGATTCGCGTAAAAATAAAATACTGAACCAACAATGGTCGGATGATTGTTCTGTGCGCTGGGAATGGTTTTTATCCGTGGTTGTGCTGGCAGAAATAAAATTTAAACCAACTATGTATATCCCTTTGGATTATTACAATGAACTTTATTTGGTTTTAACCAAATGGCTGGATTCAGTTGATAGCGTTATTGACCGCAAGTTGCTTATCCTGCACGCATGCGATGTTTCAATGAGCCGTATTGGAAAAATTATCGGAATGAATCGCCAAACCGCCAGTCGTCGCCATACGCGCGCATTAGATGCGTTGGTTTGGAAACTTAATCACTAAAATATACTATTTTACCAAGTTGTCGCAAAAATGTGCGCCGACGAAAACTCCCCATTTTTCCGCATAATACAAAACTGTCGCAAAGTCGTGCATTTCGCGCGGCTTTTTTCTTGCCTATATTTCTGGATATAAAAACCCAATGGAGTAAAAAATGACAGAAATATTGAAAAGAGATGATTATTTTACCGAACGCGAGTTTGCGGAACTATGGGGAGTAAAGCGCAACACTTTACAAAAATGGCGCAGTAATGGCGTCGGCCCAAAATACATCAAGCGCGTTGGACGCATAATTTATCGCAAGACAGACATCGCAGAATTCGAGCGTACACAAACCCGCACCAGCACACGAAAATAATAAAAAGGGGGATGTTGTGAAACGTCTGTTAGATCCAAAATTATCATTGCTGGTCGCGTCGCTTTCGGCGGAAGATTGCAAAGATTTATTCTTGGCGATTTTGGAATATCCTGATCGTGAATGCAGTGTGCCAATATGGCCATTTGTAAAAGTTCTTTTGGACGAAGACGAAGTTAAATACAAAGACAAGTGTCGGCGTCTTGCTGAAAACAGAATGAAAAGTCGCGTATCAAATACAAATCAAGATGATATCACAATGATTTCAGACGCAACAGCAAAGCAAGAAAGCAAAGTGCAATTTCAAAACAATACAATAGAACAAAGCAATACAATGCGCCGTATGGCGGCTGATAACCTTATTAAAAATTTTTCAAATGCTTTCAGTCCTTACCGTATGTGCAAATTTACAATAGACAAAGAATTTTCATTGGCAGAAATTATAAAGCGCAATCCTTCACTTGCACAAGAGTTTTCAAAGTTTTCATCCGAACATTTGGCGGCAGCGCAAGAATCATTAAAACGCAAATGCTTTGGTGAAAGGAAAACAATAACCCAATTACTGGGATGGATAAATCAAGAGGGTAAATTTTGAAAAATAAAAAATATTTAGGTACTTTGACAGGATTCTGTTTCAGGGGTAAAGGCGACCGCGACGCAAATACAGTCAATGTAATTTCTATTTTGGTTACCGGTTTCCATTTTATTATAACTATCAGAAATCAGGGAATTTTTTTAACAACAAAAATGGAAACTTTCCAATTTGGTTTCCATTTTCAAAGTGGAAAGTTTCCACTATTTAACCCAAGGAGAAAACAATGAACGATGAAAAATTGATGACGACAAAACAGGTTTCTGAATACATCGGAATCGCCGTTTCAACATTATTGCTGTATCGGGCAATGGGCACGGGGCCGAAATATATCAAGATACTGCAACGTCTGGTGCGGTATGAAAAACGCGATGTAGACACCTGGCTGAGCGAACAGAAAAAATAATTCGTATGCAACGCGTTTTTTTGCTGGCATTTAATTTTTGTTCCGGCAGATTGTTTGAAAACCAAAGGCATAATTATGGCGACATTATATTTCAAAAAACTGCTGACCGACAATTATATTCGCGGGTTAAAAGCCGCAACAGACCTGCAAATTACCGATGAAGCAGTCGCCGGATTACAACTAAGATATTCGTCCATAACTGGCCGCAAGATTTTTTATCTTTGGTATCGGCTGCGCGGAACATGGAAGCAAAGAAATTTGAAACTTGGGACTTACGAACATATCGCGACTATTTCAGAATTTCGCCGCAAGGCAATGAAATACAAAGAAGAAATCTTTGAAGGCAAAGATCCGCAAACAGAATTGCGCGTCCGCGCCAAAGACGCAATCGTAAAAGAATCCAGACGCAAGAAAGTCAAAGACCTGACACCATTATTTTTAGAAAAACACTGTAAATGCAATAATCGCCCCAGAACCTATACTTCGCATGAATGCTTGATACGAATACACGTAAATCCAATCATTGGTGACAGACATATTGACGAAGTTGATTTGCCATTCTTACAAGATTATTATGATAAATTGCGCGACACAAAAACCATTCAGATTGCTGATCATACATTTCGCGTAATTTCTACTTTTTTGAATTGGTGCGAAAAGTATAATTATCGCGCAATGAATTCTAATCCATGCCATTTGGTGCAAAAAGCCAAAGCTCAGAAAATGAAGCATACGGTCTTATCAACTGGCGATTATCAAAAATTATTCGCAGCATTTGATGAAGCAATAATAAAGCAAATTTACGCACCCCAGGCAGTGCTGGCATTAAAAACATTAGCACTGACCGGATGTCGCGCGGGCGAAATCACAAACTTGGAACACGATGAGATAGATTTAAAAAATGGATATTTGCATTTGAAAAAACGCAAGACAGACTCGTTTAATGTTCCGCTGGGGGATGAAGCCATTATTGTTTTACGTGAAGCGCTGGCTATTTGTAAAAGCGACAAATGGGTGTTTCATTCGCCCCAAGACAAGGATAAGCCGCTGGTAGATTTGCGCCGCGCGTTCTGGTGGTCGCTGGAACATGCGGGGTTGCAAAAAATGCGAATCCATGATTTACGACACAGTTTTGCAAGTATGGCAACAAATATCGGCGAAGACATTAGAATGTTGAAAGATGTTTTGGGACATACAAAAATAACGACAACGGAAATATATGCGCATACAGACGATCAAAAATTGCGTCAAACCGCAACAAATACGGCCGCCGCGATACTTAGAAAAAATTAGAATTGATTTTTTATATAATTGCCTGTAAAATGGCAAGAATTTCAATGTCCTCGTAGCTCAGCTGGATAGAGCAACAGATTTCTAATCTGTGGGTCGCAGGTTCGAATCCTGCCGGGGACACCATTTTTTATAAGGATTCTCTCATGGCAGATAATGATGACGCAATTATGAAAAATATCCGTGCCATGGAAAGCATAAAAAATTTTGAACTTTCCCAGGAAACTAAATTTAGTATAAGAACTTTAATGTTATTATCAGCATTTGCTATTGGGGTCTTTCTGTTCAATATTAACCCAGATTTTTTCGGATATGGAAAATTAGAGCAACCAGATAAAAGATGGCCATTTGCATTATTTGTGCTTTTAACCACCATTGTTCAATTGTATGTAACTTGGAATCTTTACAAGAAAGATAAAAGTAGAAACAATATTTATAATTATATTTTCTATGATTTAAAAAACCAAATAAACGAGTTGCGCGACAAGATAAAAAAATCTGGCGATGATAACAAGAAAATTCAAAATTATGAAGCTCAAATTAAATACAGAGAAGACTTTATCAAAACAAAACAACTAATAGATAATAAGATAAACGGAAAATATATTTTTTATTTAACTTGGATTTCTATCGGAATATCTTTTATCGCAGTGGCAAAAAATTTATTAGAAACATATAAAATTTGCATAGTATGATCATTATATTTTTATCTATGCTTATAAAACCGTAATATGTAGCAAGGGTTTGTAGCAAATGTGTAGCATTTGCGTTGGTATTTATGATAGTTTGATAGATTTTAGTACAGATTTGAATTTTTTTGTTTTCACGCAAAACCGCGGAAATTGTAGCTTGTTAGGGGATGATGTATTTTGTTGTATCCTTGCCCCCGAGCCATTAGAAATCTGATGCTCTATCCAGCTGAGCTAGGGGCGCAGAACCTCGCTATCATATATCTGTTTTTTTTCAAAATCAACCAATATTAAAACTTTGTCTTTAATTTTATTGATAAAAATAATTTATATATAAATGATTTGATTTAACAGGTAAAATATGATATTGTATATACAATGTAGGAGAAATTATTAAAAAAAATGAGAAGGGTTATTGTGTGTTTTTTCTGTCTTTTATTTGTCCAAAATTCTTTTGGATATGTAAAAGTTAAAAGTCTGGGAATTTCCGGCTCGGGCTCGTCATCATATAATACAAACAATGCTTATACTACCAATTATAAAAGAACTTCTAATCCTACCAGAATGCCCAGTATCGGTAGCAATTTTACTACAATACCACCTAAAACAAACATAAAACCTGTATCAATCACTTCGACGACGACTAATAATTGGGCTACACAATCACAAATTGATAATCTTGATTCCATGATTAGTGGATTGAAAGTACAAGTTGGTGATGTCCAAACAGAATTAAATACAAAGGCAAATATTAATGATGTCTATACAAAACCTGAAGTAGATGAAAAAATTGATGCTTTAAGTCTTACTGGGACACCCGGCGCTGATGGGCTTTCTGCATATCAAATTGCGGTAAATGCTGGTTTTACAGGCACAGAATCTGAATGGATAGCTTCATTAAAAGGGGCACAGGGAGACCAAGGAATTCAAGGGGAAAAAGGTGATCCTGGTGATTCAACTCCTTTTGGATGTGGAACTGGTGAAAATGGTTCATATTTATTGAACGTCCAAAATGGAGTTACAAATTGTGAATATATTGTATTAACTAATGATAATTATACAGATTAATAAAAAAACCTTAGGAGGGGAAAAAAAATGAAAACTAGAACGAGTGCAATGATAATTGGTTTAATGCTTACTGCGTTAACTAATAATGCGTTTGCAGAGACAGTTATAGCGACAGAACCTTTTGTTCGCGGCGGTGTTGCAAATGTAAAATCATATGCTGATACTATTGTTAATGCAGCAACAACTACTTTGAATGCTGCTATTGCTACCAAGCAAGATACACTACCAACTGCTACTGGAAATGACGGAAAGGTTTTAGGAGTTGTTGATGGTGCAGGAACATTGGGCTGGATAAATCAATCAGAAACAGATGTCAGTGGCAAAGCTGATTTGCAAACTGGTGCCACAGCTGGTAATGTTGCAGTAATGGATGCAAGTGGTCAATATGTTGATTCAAGCAAGGCATTAACAGATTTCGCAACAACAACTTCTGTAGCAAATAAATCTGATTTACTAGTCGGCGCCGTCGAGGGTAATGTTGCAACAGTGAACGCGACTGGGCAATACATTGATTCGGG
>CAZPLT010000011.1:15577-22268 GCA_964587855.1 uncultured Muribaculaceae bacterium
CTAACTTGGCAACCTCAACAGAAGTAACTACTGCTGTAGCAAATAAATCTGATTTGCAAACTGGTGCCACAGCTGGTAATGTTGCAGTAATGGATGCAAGTGGTCAATATGTTGATTCAAGCACGGCATTAACAGATTTAGCAGTAAAACCAACTGGTGCCACAGCTGGTAATGTTGCAATTATGAAAGCTTCTGGTCTCTACATTGATTCGGGTACACCATTGGCTAAATTGGCGACATTAACGCATTTGGAGGGTAAAGAAAATACTATTCAAGGTGGAACTACTAATATTAACAAAGTTATTGTTGGAACTGAAACTGGATGGAGGTGGACTTCAACAACAGGTGATACTTATACTGAATAATTAATAAAAAAATGAAAAAAATTACTTTTTTTTCACTGGCATTAATTTTTGCGCTTATAAAGAATGGTTATTCTGAAGCAATTATTGCAACAGAATCATTTGTGCGTGATGGTTTATCAACACGTGTAACAAATACAAAATTAACCAATATAATCAAGGCTGCATTAAGTACCAAGGCCGATTTACTAGTCGGCGCCGTCGAGGGTAATGTTGCAACAGTGAACGCGACTGGGCAATACATTGATTCGGGCACTGCATTATCAAGTTTAGCCGTTACAAAAGATGTAACCACTTCTTTAGCAACCAAAGCAAATTTGCAAGCTGCTGCCAAGGTTGGAAATGTTGCAACAATTAACGCCTCGGGGCAGTATGTTGATTCTGGGACAGCTTTATCAGCATTAGCGACAACGGCCAACGTAAACACCGCATTAAATACAAAACTGAGCCTGTCTGGTGGAACAATGACCGGTGCCATCAATATGGGCACTAAAAAAGTCACTAGTTTAGCAACACCGACAAATTCTGCAGATGCAACCACCAAGGCTTATGTTGATGCTTATCATACACCCAGTTCTTGGGCGACTTTAGCTGCGCAAAACTGGGCTGTTCCTGGAGGGGGACCTTCTTGGCAAGTAAACAATGGGCAAAATACTGTATACGGCGTAGCAGCATGTTTATCAACAAGTACTAAAAGTGGCACTGTTCCATCATCAAACACAACTGGAAGTTATTGTTGGTGCCAGATATCTAATATAAATGGAATAGAAGCATTAGGAGCATGGGTTTACAACACTGACTTTTCCGATACCGCAAAATGTTTTACAGATTGTACTTTTAAGTGCAGCGACTGTATAAAGGACGGTTCTTCAAGTTATTGCTATAAATCAGCAATGCTTACAGGAATTTAATTAAACAAAGGAATTTGTTATGACTTTATTCAAATTAATATTGGCAATTGTTTTATCTTTTATTCCCGGTTATTTTGGAAAAATGTTTTCGCCAAATCCTGATCTAAGTTTTTGGTACAGCACACTGAATAAATCTGTTTTAAATCCACCCGCATGGGTATTTCCAGTTGTTTGGAATTTATTATTCTTGGCGTTAGGTGTTGCTCTATTTTTAATTTTTATGCAAGGATGGAAAAAATCTAGGAAACCATTATTCGCATTTATTATTCATATGATTTTGAACGGATTATGGAGTTTTTTATTCTTTGGTCTGCATTTACCTGTCGCCGGTATGTTAAACATTATCGCATTGATATTTGTTGCAGTTTGGATGTATAAAGAATTTCGTCGTGTCAACAAGCCCGCCGGATATTTGGTATGGCCGTATATCGCATGGTTGTGCTTTGCATTATATTTAAATTCAATGGTCGTTTTTCTAAATTAAAAAGTCAGACAGCCCATAAGCCGGATTCTGTTTTATGGCATAATTAATCTGCATTTCACATTACTGTGAATGTCAAGCCTTCTACCCGCCCCCGGCGCGGGATACGTCAATGGGGGCCTATTTGAAGTTGCACCACATAGAGATTGCCCGTTTCAGCCTAACTTAATAGGATCGTTTCTGTTGCTCTGATCGTCGGGTCGCCCCGCCGGGTCGTTAACCCGTATGCTATCCCGTGGTGTCCGGACTTTCCTCATCATTGCTGACGCTATGCCTTGGCCGTCTGACCATGGGATAATACAATAATTTTATTGCTTTGCAAGGCACAATTCGCCAGAATGCACCCATGTCTTTGATTGCCCCCATTTTAAATGAAAATCAGTTGCGTGCGTTTGATGCGATTGAAAATGAAACTAAAAATATTCTGATTTTGGGTCAAGCCGGAACGGGCAAATCAACATTTATAAATTATCTGAAAACCGCGTCAAAAAAGCGTATAATTTGTGCCTGTCCGACCGCTGTTTCTGCATTAAATATCGGTGGTCAAACAATTCATTCTTTGTTTCAAATTCAACCACGTGATTTTGTAATGCCGGAATTATTAAAATTAAAATCAAAACCACGAAATGTTCTGGCCGCAGCAGATTTATTGGTGATTGATGAAATTTCAATGGTTGCCCCAGATATTCTGGACGCCATGGATATACTGGCTCGTCAGGCACGAAAAAATAATAATCCATTTGGGGGATTACAGGTTATTGCCATAGGCGATTTATTCCAATTGCCCCCTGTTATTACAAATGATGCACAAAAGTTTTATGTCGATGCGTATGGTGTTCCAAATGCTTATTTTTTTGATTCACATGTTTATAAACGTGCAGATTTTAAGCGTGCAAATTTTGATTTGGTTTATCGTCAAAGCGACGATTCTTTGTTGCAACATTTATGTTCGCTGCGAAACGAAAAAAATCATGAAACCGCATTGGCATATTTTAATAATTTAAAAATAAATGATACTGCCAGACGAGAAAATGCCGTAATTATTACACCTTTTCGCGCAGTTGCGGATAACATAAATAAATCCAGATTGGCGCAAATAAACACGCCCGAGGTTTTATATCGTGGGGAATTATCTGGAAACTTTAATGAAAAAGATGCCCCGTCCCCAATGGATTTATATCTAAAAGTAGGTGCATTGATAATTTTCACCAGAAATGTTCGCGAGCATGGCAAAGATTGTTTAAATGGTTCAATGGGAATTATTCAGGAACTGGGAACTAAAGAAATTAAAATTAAATTATTAGCAACAAATGAAGTTGTTACAATCAAACCAGAAAAATGGCAAAAGATAGAATACAATCGTGATGAAAATGATAAATTGATAGAAGTTGAAACCGGCAGCTATCGCCAATTTCCAATTATGCTGGGATACGCAATGACTATTCACAAGGCCCAGGGGAAAACGCTGGATTCTGTAATAATTGATATTTCACGCGGAGCATTCGCACACGGACAAACTTACGTGGCGTTATCACGTACACGCCAAGCTGCCGATATGCATATAACCGCACCCCTGCGCCCACGTGATATTATTTTTGATGTGAGAATTCTAGATTTTATTGGATAAATCTTTTTGCATTATAATTGCATCTATTCCATTATAATATCCACGGCGAATTGCAATTTGTTTATAACCATTTCTTTCATATAACTTTCGCGCTGAGATATTATTTTCTGCAACCTCTAAAAATATTTTTTTACTAGCCTGCTCTTTTTCCATCAGTTGTAATAAAGCATCTGCAATCCCAGTGCCCCGAAAATCCGGATGAACGCCGATTGTTATGATTTCGCATTCGTCCGCCGCACAACGCCAAACGATAAACCCGTTTTCAGACGCGATTATTTGCGCCCCGCCCGCTTGTAAACTGGCGAATTCTGATGCGTCCCATGGTTTATTTGGAAAACATAATTTATGAAGATTTGCAAGCTTGTTCAGCATAACTGGCCCTGATATAAAGTGGAATTACAGGCACTGCATCCATTTCTAGCTTTCTTTGCACTATTGGCAACGCGTTAATTAAATCATATGGTTTGTGCCCTGTAGTTTTTGAATATTCAAATTGTTTTGTTTCAACCTGCTCTATGCTCATAATTTGCGGTTCTAAATTTGATGCACCAACAAAAAAATCACCCTTAGCTGAATCAATCGCAACAAAGGCATCAGGGTCAGATTCCAAATAAATTTCAAATGCGTTTACGGGCACAACTGGAATCCCCAGACCCATTGCCAAACCCTTGGCATAGGCAATTCCCAATCTGATACCCGTAAAACTGCCGGGGCCAACGACAACACCAATCGCGGTTAAATCGGAAAATTTTGCATTATTTTCATTCAGAAATTTTTCTGTTTCAACTGGCAAAGAAATTGATTGTTTTTCAGCATCGACAAATTTATATTTGCTATCCAGTAATAATTTAATCCCTGACGAAGATGTATCAATTATTAAAATCATTATAATCTTGCGCCGGCATTAAAACCTATTTTTTGACGGATGCCTGCGCTTTTTCTTTCGCGCATTAATTCATCAATTTTTTGGGTTGTAAATTCCGTTGGAACGTCTTCGCCATTGGACAACAATAAAGTTCTGCGTAAAATTGCGGTCAATGTTCTTTGTAATTCACGAACGCCCTGCTCGGCCGTGTAATTTCTGATTAAATGACGCAAAGCAGCATCATCAATCGTGATATTATCTACGTTCCATCCGGCATCTTTTGCCGAACGTTTAATTAAATGTTCACGGGCGATTTTAATTTTTTCTTCTTCGGTGTATCCAGGAATTTCAATTATTTCCATACGATCTTTTAATGCTGGCGACATATTCAAACTGTTTGCAGTTGCAATAAAGACAACATTACCCAAATCAAAATCTACCTCTAGATAATGATCACGAAAACTTTTATTTTGTTCTGGATCCAAAATTTCCAGCAAAGCGCTTTCTGGATCGCCACGATGATCGCGTCCCATTTTATCAATTTCATCCAATACTATTACTGGATTATTTGCGCCGCAACGTTTCAATGCGTCCATAATACGACCAGGTTGCGAACCAATATAAGTTTTTCTGTGACCACGGAAATGAGCCTCGTCACTGACACCACCCAAAGAAATTCTTTGATATTTACGTCCCAAAGCTTTGGCTACGCTACGACCCAAGCTGGTTTTACCAACGCCAGGTGCACCAACCAGACATAAAATACTGCCCGATGCATTTCCAGTTTTACGCATAACAGCAATATGTTCCAAAATTCTTTCTTTGATTGGTTGCATTCCAGAATGCTCACTGTCCAATGCTTCACGTGATTTTGCTAAATCAATTGGCATAGAATCTGACTTGTCCCATGGCAATGATAATAATTCATCTAAATACGTTTTTAAAATTGCCCCTTCGGTACTCATTGCGTTATGGCTGCGCATACGACGCCATTCCGATAAAGCCTTGTCTTTTGCCTCTTTTGGCATAGCTGATTCTTCTATACGCTTTTTAATATTTTCTGTGTCCATTTCTTCGCTGTCTTCGCCCAGCTCTTTTTGAATGGCCCTCAGCTTTTCTTGTAAAACATGATTACGTTGTCCGCCCTCTAGCTGTTGTTGGACGCGTCTGCTAATTGACGCATCAATTTTTGCTATTTCAGACATCATACTGATTTGTTCCAATAACAAAACCAATTTATCACTGTAATTATGAGCAGATAAAATTTTGACCGCGGCATCAGTTTCAGTGCTAATCATTTGGACAACTGCATCGATGAATGCAGGCATTGGATAATTTTCTATGATAGTATTTAATTTATCAATTCTAAATTTTCGTGGTAATGCCAATTCTGATAATTGATCTGCAACCTTGTCCCGCAAAGCAATTGTTTGTTCAAATTCACTGTCATCTGTAAATGGTAATTCAGTTGGGATACCACTGAACAATCCATCTTTGACTGAAATATCCGAAATAGAAACCGCTGATTTTGTTTGGACAATTGTATGAATAGAATTATCCGGTAAACGTAAAATCTGGATAACTTCTGCCAATGTTCCAATTTTAAATAATTCTTCGGGGTCTGTTGGATAATTCCATTTATGTTGTGGCGCCAAAATAACCCGGCGATTACCAGCAACTGCGGCATCCATACAAGCAACCGAAATTTGATTATCCAAATAAATTGGGACGGTTAAACCTGGCTGTATTACTAAATCTTTCAAAGGTAAAATAAATTCTTTCATAGTAATGATAATATAAAGTTTTTTTATTGATTTGCAAGTGGCGTAAGAAATAAATAGTTTTATATAAAATTTGCTTCCGATTATATTATAAAAATGATATATTTATTTCTCATTAGATTATTTTATTAAAAAAAAAGAAAATATGAAAAAAATTAATATTATTTACAATATTTGTAACAATTGCATCCACTGGTTATGCCAAAGTAACACGACGATGTTCAGACAACCGGGGGATAACTTGTCTGTCAGAATTTGGGAAACCTGTTCATGTGTGGGAACGCCCAGAATTGTTGGAGAAAGTTCCAACTCAGGCACAAAACGTTGAAGCAATACAAAGATTAGATTTATAAATCGCCCTATATGGGCGGTTTTTTTTATTAGATACCGGTTTCTGGTGCCAGGTACCGGCGAACCCCGCAAAAGCTAAACGGAATCAATCAACAATTGCCGACGGATCCCAGTGCCATTAGGCAGCCATTGCAAAACGAACATTGTCGTTCGCAGCGAAATTATCGCCATTCAGTTTTTATCGGTCTTTCGCGGCAACCACGCCGGACACACTCTTTATCTTTCAGCCCCTGTCGAAGCTATTTCATCCCCATATAGTTTATTGGTGGAGATGTGGGGTACCGCCCCCCAGTCCAAAAAGCCTATTACATAA
>CAZPLT010000012.1:0-18173 GCA_964587855.1 uncultured Muribaculaceae bacterium
TTTATTGGTGGAGATGTGGGGTACCGCCCCCCAGTCCAAAAAGCCTATTACATAAAGCATTCAGCATCGTCTTCCCTTGCGGGACATAACTATTATAGGGGAAAATTGGCAAAATGCAAATAATAAAGTATTGACAAAATGATTGTTTGTTATATAATTTGTCCAAACCAAAGGGTTAATATATGAAAAAACCAAGAAATCTTTTACCAAAAAACCTTAAATGGGCTTTTTTGACTTTGTTGTTAAGCACAATAGGAACTGGCAAATTATCCGCTCAAACACAAGAGGATTCACTATTAAAATCCGAAATAAGGAAAGCTGTATGGGATATATGCAGAGGCGAATAAATTATCAATTAAGAAAAGACGCGAAAGCGTCTTTTTTATAATGTCCCCTGCTTTTTTGCAGATTGCAGTGCCGTGCGTAATGATTTTTCAGCCAATGTTCTAATTTTTGGGGCAAATGCGCGCATATTCATTGAATCTGCCACGGAATTTGCAAACAACTCCGCAATATAATTGATTTGTGTTGGGGCAATTACAAAGACTTCGGATGAAATTTGTTCTGGACGCAGCTTAAATGCGTTATTAGATGGTTTTTTTAATATGTCTTCTATTGAATTTTCCATAATTGACACTATATCATGACGAAAGGAAGATTTCCATAAAATTTATTGACCGAAGCTGCATTTTTGGCTATGCTCGGCTGTGCAAAAAGGATTTATTGATGTTTCAAAAGATTATTAGAAAAGTGCTGGGCAGTGCCAATGATCGTACCGTTCGTTCTTATGATAAAATTGTATCCCTGATAAATGATTTAGAACCAAAATATCACGCAATGAGTGACGAAGAATTGCGCAATCAAACCAATGAATTCCGCGCCAGATTGGCAAACGGCGAAAAAGAAAAAGATATTCTGCCAGATGCCTTTGCCGCTGTCCGCGAAGCATCCATTCGCACAATTGGATTGCGCCATTTTAATGTCCAAATGATTGGTGGTATGGTTTTAAACAATGGTCAAATTACTGAAATGAAAACTGGTGAAGGTAAAACACTGGTCGCAACATTGGCACTTTACCTGAAAGCTTTGCACGGTAAGGGTGCACATCTGATAACTGTTAATGATTATTTGGCTGCACGTGACGCAAATTGGATGGGTGAAATTTATAAATTCTTGGGGATGACGGTTGGTATTATTCAGCATGATATGACCGATGACGAACGTCAGGCTGCATACGCATCTGATATTACCTATGTTACTAATTCAGAACTGGGGTTTGACTATCTGCGCGATAATATGAAATTTACCAAAGATCAACAAGTTTTGCGCCCTTTCTTTTTCGGAATCGTTGACGAAGTTGATAGTATTTTAATTGACGAAGCCCGTACCCCATTGATTATTTCCGGCCCAGCGGAAGATACCAGCGAACTGTACAATTCGGTTGATGCAATTGTTGCAAAGTTTTCACCAGATGATTATAAAAAAGATGAAAAAGATCGCCATGTAACACTTACGGACCGAGGAACTGATACAGCGACAACAATGCTGCGTGAAGCGGGACTATTAACAGGCGAAAATTTGTATGCTCCAGAAAACGCTGTCTTGGTTATGCATTTACAACAGGCTTTGTTGGCACACCATTTATTCAAAAAAGAAGTTAATTATGTTGTGCGCGATGGCGAGGTTTTAATAGTTGATGAATTTACCGGTCGTGTTATGACTGGCCGTCGTTTCAGCAAGGGCTTACATCAAGCACTGGAAGCAAAAGAACACGTAAAAATTCAGCCTGAAAATCAAACTGTTTCCAGCATTTCTTATCAAAACCTTTTCCGTTTGTATCCGACTCTTTCGGGTATGACTGGAACCGCAATGACCGAAGCGGCCGAATTTGAAGAAATTTATAATCTGCGTGTGGTCAGTATTCCAACTAATCGCCCTGTTGCGCGCGTTGATCATCATGATGAAATCTATCGCAATAAACAGGAAAAATTTGATGCGATTATCGTGCAAATCAAAGATTGTTTGGATCGCAAACAACCTGTATTGGTCGGAACAGTTTCTATTGAAAAATCTGAAGAATTGGCAGAAGTTGTTGAAAAACGCTTAAAAATAAAACCCGCTGTTTTGAATGCAAAACATCACGAATCTGAGGCAAAAATAGTCGCCCAAGCCGGCGCGCCAGGGGCATTAACAATCGCCACCAATATGGCTGGTCGTGGAACTGATATTAAACTGGGTGGTAACGCCGAAGATCTTATTGATGAACTAGATCCAGAAGCAAAAGATTTTGAAACCAAAAAGAAGAAAATTTATGAAAAAATCGAAGCTAATAAAAAATTAGTCTTGGACGCTGGTGGATTATATGTAATCGGTACAGAACGCCATGAATCCCGCCGTATTGATAATCAGCTGCGTGGTCGTGGCGGACGCCAGGGAGACCCAGGTGATTCTAAATTCTTTTTGTCACTGGATGATGATTTAATGCGAATCTTTGGTGCAGCACGTTTAGATGGAATGCTGACCAGCTTGGGATTAAAGCCGGGCGAAGCAATTAAACACCCATGGATTAACAAAGCATTGGAAAAAGCACAAAAACGCGTAGAAGCACGTTATTTTGAATCACGTAAAGAATTATTAAAATACGATAATGTTATGAATGAACAACGTACTATAATTTATAAACAACGTGATGATTTAATGACCAGTGATGATTTAACATCGTTTACAAAAGAAGTTCTGTCCGACGTTGTTGAAAATATTGCAGATTTAAATATCCCAGAAAAAGCGCGTCCCGAAGATTGGAATTTAGACGGTATTCATGATTCTATGCAACGCACATTTGGTCTGGATATAACTGATTTGGAATCTTGGAAAACAGATGAAAGTATTACCGATATCAAAGCTTATGAAACTTTACTGAAACTGGCGCAAAACAGATATGATTTTCAAACCCAAAAATACGGCACAGAGTTAATGCAAACTGCGCAAAAGCAAATGATGTTAACCGCATTGGATAATACTTGGCGTAAACACTTGGCGGCAATGGATATGTTGCAATCTGGTATTGGATTGCGTGGCTATGCCCAGAAAAACCCATTGTATGAATATAAACGCGAAGCTTTCGAATTATTCCGTGGAATGATGAATACGTTCAAATCTATGTCTATGTCTTATTTGTGCAGAATGGAATTATCCAAAGACGATATCGCAGCAACAGAAAAAGAACACCAAGAACATGATGCAAAATTGAATAATGTTGAATCTAAACGTAATGCACCATGCCCATGCGGTTCTGGATTGAAATATAAACACTGCTGTGGAAAGTTGAAATAACAAAAAACCACCATTTGGCGGTTTTTTTATTATTAATATTTATCTATGAACACTTTTATTAACTTTTTCCGCCAATGTGAGATTATGAAATGATATTATTTTATTGATTTCCCCATACATTTGAACATTTACAACATCGCCTTCTATGGCAAAAGTTGGCTTATCACATGTATTTTTTGTTTCTTTATAATCTGCCGCTACGAAAGCAGTAAAACCATTATTAAACAAAAATTCGATTGCATATGGTTGCTCAAAGGAAATTCCCTTTCTTAAAATAACTACATTAGTATATTCTTTTACATAATTATTGCCTGACATTTTTAATCCTTTTTTTAAAATGATTGTAATTATCATTTTATAAATAGGATTTGTCAATATATTTATTCTATAATAACTTTGACGCCCAGAGCGTTCATATCTTCGGAAATTGTATTACTTAGACGAACACTGCGGGGTAATGCCAGATTGGTAGTTTTACCATTTGCGGTTAAATTCAGGCTGACCTTGGTTCCGCCATTTGGTAATCCGTCAATTAAATTTTTTATATCCACCAAGCGTTCCGAGCCAGCGACTTCCAAAGTTATTTTTTTTGCAACATCTGCTATCCATTGATTTAATGGGATCACATTATCAACAAACATAGAAACATTATCATCACGAACACTGACCCTGCCCCGCAATAAAACCATATTTTCTTTTTGTAACGTGGGTACAATTGATGAAACCGTATCACCAAAGCAAACCGCGTCTATATTGCCAAAACTGTCCGCAGCGTTTATACCACACATTAATTTTCCAGTTTTGGTGGTCCGCTTGCTGAAACTGTTTACAGATGCAGCAATCATTACAATTTCACGATCACGTTTAGACTGCAGAGAAACACTGGTGGTTAATTTTTCCCGTTTAATTAAATTTTTATATTGATCCATTGGATGTGCCGAAATATAAAATCCGAGTGCACCCAACTCGTTCGCCATACGTTCACCAAAGTTCCATGCGGGCGTTGCAGTTAAATTTTTACTCAATTGATTTTCTATAACATCATCAACCGCAGTATTTGCAAACAAAGATAATAAATTTGAACTATCTTTTTGTTTGGACGCATATGATAAAATCATATCAGCATTCATAAAAATCTTGGCTCGACTGGGTTCCAAACTGTCCAGTGCACCGACTTTGGCAAAAGCCTCTAACACGCGCTTATTCATAAATGGCGCTGTACGTTTTGCAAAATCAGTTAAATTTTTAAATTTCCCATTTGCGTTTCTTTCCGCGACAAGTGCGTCTGTAGCGGCCTTGCCTACACCCTTGATCGCGGCCAGTGCAAATACAATTTTATTATCACGAACGACGAATAAAGATTCAGAATTATTTACATCTGGTGGAACTATATCCAAATTGAAATTAGTTTTTGCATCGTCAAGATAAAGCGCAATTTGGTCAGAATCATTTAATTCCGAAGACATCGCAGCCGCCAAAAATTCGGCAGGATAATGCGCCTTGATATACGCACACTGCGCTGCAATAACAGCATACGCCACACTATGTGATTTATTAAATGCGTATTCTGCAAATTTTAAGAACTGTGCCCATAAAGTTTCGGCTTCGCTGCGTGACAGAGTTTTTTCACGCTCGCAACCCTCATAAAACTTGGTCTCCATCTTGTCCAAAACTTCTTTAATTTTTTTACCCATACCCTTGCGAACCGTATCAGATTCACCACGTGTAAATCCTGCCAAAGCACGCACCAAATGCATAACCTGTTCTTGATAAACAATAATTCCATATGTTTCTTTTAATATATCTTCGGCTGCAGGATGAACATATGTAACTTCTTCTTCGCCATGCATACGTGCAATGTATTGTGGAATATAAGCAATTGGACCTGGACGATTCAAAGCATTCAAAGCAACAATATTTGCAAATGATTTTGGTTGCATTTTTTTCAATGTTTGCTGAACAAACGGGGCTTCGTATTGAAACACCCCAATTGTTTTTCCAGCACGCCAGAGTTCAAATGTTTTTTCATCTTCCAGTGGAATATTATCCAGTTCTAAATTTATCCCACGTGTCCCTTTTACCAACTGAACTGCATATTTTAAAATAGTCAGTGTTTCTAATCCCAAGAAGTCAAATTTAATTAAACCCACAGATTCCAAAAAGTGCCCATCAAATTGGCATGATGGCATTTCATTTCCCGGATCACGATAAACAGGTGCGATATCTGTCGTTGGTCTGTCCCCAATAACAAAACCGCACGCATGCTGACCCAGATTACGAAATGCACCCTCTATCTCCATGGAAATATCTACTACTTTTTTAAGATCGGTATCGCTGTCCAATAAAACTTGAATTTCATCAGATTTTTTTACCGCATCTGCAATCTTTTTTGCATCCATTGGTATCAATTTCGCAAATCTGTCCGTTTTAGAATAAGGCATTCCATAAACCCGACCAATATCACGAATTGCACCGCGAGCCTGCATACTGCCAAAAGTAATAATTCTGCAAATATGATCCGCCCCATATTTTTCACAAATGTAATTTGCAACACGTTCCAAGCCCGCCGGTTCAAAATCAACGTCAAAGTCAGGCATAGAAATTCGGTCTGGATTCAAAAAGCGTTCAAACAGCAACCCGTATTTCATCGGATTTACATTTGTAATACGCAATGCCCAGGATACGACCGAGCCAGCACCAGAACCACGCCCAGGACCAACCAAAATATCATTTTTTCTGCACCAACCGATATAATCCGCAACAATTAAAAAATAGCCTGGGAATCCCATTTTTATAATGACTTCTAATTCAAAATCCAGTTGATCAAAATATGCCTTTTGATCCGCCTTTGCTATATTTTCTTCGGCCATACGCTTTATCAAACCATTATGAGCATCGTCACGCAGCATTTGACACTCATTATCAAAATCATCCCCAAATCTGGGCAATAATGGTTTTGATTTTGTATTCACCATAAATCCACAACGCTGAGCAATAACCAATGTATTTTCTACAGCTTCGGGTAAATCGCTAAAAAGTTCGGTCATTTCATCTGGGGATTTAAAGTATTGTTCAGAATTCTTCCTTTTACGATCTGGATCTATAACCTTGGTCTGTTGCAAGACACACGCCAACGCATCAGCAGATTCATAATTTTCAGGCATTGCAAAGCAGACGTCATTTGTCGCAACGATTGGAATTTCTTGCTCTTTTGCTATACGCAAAAAGTCAGGTTCTGTTTTAATTTCTTCATCCAGACCATGCCGCATTATTTCAATATAAAATCTGTCACCAAAAATCCCCTTGATTTGGCGTGCCATTTCATCTGCACTTTGTCCTTGTAAAATCATCTTGCCTAATGGACCAGTATGTCCACCAGACAAACAAATCAAGCCATCTGAATTATTTTTTAATTCATCCATACTTATAAAGGCACCCAAATGCTGGTTATCACGCCGCATATACATCAAAGAATTTAATTTACACAGATTGTTCCATCCCTGCTCATTCTGAGCCAATAATATAATTTGCGAAAGCTGTTCTGCTCGTAAAATTTTAGGATCAGCTTTTTCATGATGATTAAAAGATGCACAAATTCCAATTATCGGTTGAATGCCTGCCCCCGACATAGCATCAGAAAATTCCGCTGTACCTGACATCAGATTTGTATCTGTTATCGCAACAGCAGGCATTTCGTATTGTGTGCACAGTTTTACAATAGTTATACGATTAGGGTCTTTTTTAGGATTTGCATGGACATACAATGTCCCTTCGCCTATGGAATATTTGGTATGAACGCGAAGATGAACAAATTGCTGGGACATGCTTATCTTATATCCGAAATAGGATTGTTTTGCAAGGGTGTTATTTAGTTAAAAAAGTGCCTTTAGCCCTATTTTCCACTTGAAAGATATAAAAAAGTCTGTATAATTCGCCGGTCGGGTCGGTAGCTCAGTTGGTTAGAGCGGAGCGCTCATAACGCTTTGGTCCGGGGTTCGAGTCCCTGCCGACCCACCAAAAATTAAATCGCCATTTTGGCGATTTTATTTTTGCGTTGAAAGGCGGACGAGAACCCGGGTTCGACAATGAGTCAGTGAGCCCAAAAGGGCGAACATAGTGAGCTAAGCGAACGAGAACGAATGCCGCACAGCGGATGCGAGCGAATCCCTGCCATAAACAATATACAAAATAACACCAAAAATTAAATCGCCATTTTGGCGATTTTATTTTTTGTAAATAATTATGAATTTTATAATTGTGACGTTGCCGCTGTTTGGGCTACTTGGGTAACAGTAGAAACAGGTGCAGCTATTACAGCGGTCGAAGGTGTTATTTTACTATTACGAATACATGCATTAAATTCATAAGAAGTTAAAGTTTTCCAACATTTTGATGCTATTGATGCTGCCGAAGAATATCCCTTGCCTTTGCAAGTACCAGTTGCACCATCCATCCATTTGGTTCTGTCACCATCACAAGAATATGCCTTGTCCCCTGGGTGATTTGGATCAAGCTTTCCTTCGCTACAGGCGCTTTTTGATACAATAAATACTTTGTTATCTGGGCATGTTGTACATGCGGCTGTTGGTGTAGAACAATCATCTCCGGACCAGCCTTCGGCACACAGTGTTTTTTGAACAGTGGATGTAGATGCTTTTATTTCAGCACTCATCGCGGTTGCTGTAACTTTGTTTTGTTTAAAATCCCATGCTCCAGCCAAAAATGTAATTGGGGTTGCAGTTATTCCGCGTCCATTTCCCAAAAATGTTGCAGCCGCAAGGATTGCATCCCCTTCGAAACCACCACTCATATAATTGTATGTAAACATACCTTTGTCTGTGCGCAACTGAGGTTCTATATCACCGGTTGTTAATTGAATTTTAGACGCATCTAAATCAGATTGACCAATGGTTTTTGTATTACAATTTGTTCCCGCACCTGCCGCGCAACCTTCGCCAGAGAAACCATTTTCGCAATACCATCCACAATTTTCACCGATTGGCTGACGATATATAGTCCAACGACCATAATTTGCATACCAACTGGTATCCAATATTGTAAAACAGAAATATCCGCCATGTGCCGTAATTTTACGTGCCATATAGACCATAGCAACATTTCCGTTGCTCCAACCTTCTTGGGATTTGCTGGCTATACTGGTTGATGAAGCAGCATGAGAAGCCTTTGGATTTCCCCATTCGCTCATGGCATCTGAACTGGCAACAATTATTTCAGCAAACGCTGTGCTGCAGAATAAAGATAAAAAAGTGCAAAGAAAAATCTTTTTCATTATCATCACCAATAACATCTTCTGCTTGTTGAATCCCAATAACCACTGGTTCCAATACTTTCGCAACGTGCCTGATACCAACCACTGGTTAAATCACAGGTGTTTGTACCGGAATTATAAACCGCAAATCCTTGATTACCGGTCAATTCATTCTGTCTGGAGCACATAGTTGCCACGCTGTTATAAAGACACAAACCCCAACCTATGGATTTTAATGTTGTAGTTGATGTGTTATTGGTAGTGGTAGAAGTAGGACGAGTTGCATTTAATACACCAGCTGATATACCAGCAGTTGTAAATGTCATATTACCAGCAGAAATATTAGTATTTGTATTAGTTGTTGTTGGTTGTATTTGTCCCTGGATGTTGGATATATTTTGAACCGATACATTATTTTGAGTTGTAGTGGCAGCCCTGGGAACTAATGCACTGCGCCCTGTATCTGTTGCACCGCTGGAACTTGCACCCGTTGGTGTTGCTGCAACTAAATTATAGGAAGAATCCACTGTTTGTTTAAACGTATTTAATCCACCAAATACTTTGTTTAAAAAGTTTGGCTCTAATTCTATTCTTGTTGCGTTTCTTACATCTTCCGGATTAGAAATCCATTTTCCATCCGAGTCTTGACACAATTGTTGCATTTGCATACCAAGTTGTGCACGAACTTCTTGCATAATTTTGTTCACTGAATCTTGTGTATCAGAATCCAAAACTGCTTCGGAATCGCCTATGCAATAAGTTTTCGCATAAGTTTGTAAATTAGCCAATAATTTTTCAGGACTTATCAATCTGCATCCATACGGAGACTCATGTTCTGTATCCCCAATTGCAGGAGCACAAGTTTCTTCTATATAACTTTCCAACGCTGATTCACAACCTTCTGCTATTTTGACAGTATTAACACTGCTTACAAAATTCATCAATTCACGCAAACCACATTTGTCAGCATTAGTAATTTTATTATTGCTATCAAATTTACATTCTACTCCATCAGATGGGGTATAAAGTGCTGCACATGCTATAACCTGTTCTTTGCACATTGCTGCACTGGCCCGTGTAGATAAAGCAGTTGTTCTTTTTGATGAAGTATCATCAAAACTTTCCAAAGCATCCGTTGTTGAATCATAACATTCCTTCATTGTGATAACACATTCGTCTTTGATTTCTTGAATTTTTTTGTCTTGAGCCTGCGCTATTTCAATCAAAGCCTGTTTTTTGAAAGCATCCCAAACGGTATTCGCATCATCACGACAATTATTTAAAGAAGCGGTAGCTCTGTTCTTGAAAGTATCCAACCCTGCCAAGAATACTTTATTTTCCGAAGCATTTATATTTTCCAGTTTTATCTGACTGGATAATTGAAATAAACGTGGTGAATATATAGGATCCCCAGTAACAGCATCAATATACAACCCCGTAAAGTCCAAACATCTTACAAAGTTTTCACCACATGCAGAATCATTCAAAACATCCTTTTTTACCGCGGCTATACATTCATTTACACTTTCTGAATTATGAGAACGATATTCTTCCAAACGTGCATCACGTAATAATTTACTGGCTTCACGAACCTTTTGAGATACCTGCTCTTTTTGTGCATCTATAGTTTTTGAATAAGCCTGACAATCTTGACTTATCAATAAACTATACGCACTGCGAACCATTTGTTGAGTAGCATCGGAACCGCAAGAATCCGAGGCTATTTGTGCGCATTGTTCATTAACCTTGTTATATAAATCGGTTCCCGTCAAAGTTGATAAATCTTGTGTACTGGTACTGAATGCATTACTGCTGCTGCCAGACCAAATATCATCTACTGCGGCATTAAAATTTAAATTACTAAAATCTAGTACACTTGTGGTTGTCGTTGATGCTTTTGTTTTACCAGACAGCAAGTCGTTTATTTCATCCAACATTGCAGCAGCATCTGTTTTGTCAGTTATAGCGGCAGATTCACCAGCTGTAGCGGAACTCATCGCTGTAACTTCGGCCGCAGTCATACTAACATTTGCCAAATTATTATCCGAAAAATCTTGCAACATAATTTTGGCACTTGCCAGTGCTGCTTCTGTATCGGCAAAATCTTTGTATTTATCAGAACAAATACAACGACGATAAGTATCATTAGCGCCCGCACAAAATTGATCCATACATGTATTATAGGCTTCTTTACAAGTGTTATACCCTGTTCCTAATTTCGATGTATCAGAAAAAACAGCCGTAGTTGCACGGGCTGGTGTTGCACTGCGGGACAAACTGCCACTGCGAGATTTGTTGTAAGAAGATGATTTATTAACCGCTGCTGTACTTGCAGAGCGGGCTGATATTGCACTGCGCGATTGTTGAGTTGGGGTAGAAGTCGCTCTGGTATTTAAATTTTGGGTACGTGCCCTGGTTGTTATGGTTGCTGAACGATTTACGGAATCTGATTGAGTTCTTTCCGTTCTTTGGGTTGTAGTATTGGAAACCCCGCGTGGATTTTGAGGCGCTTCGCCACGTGCAACAAACACGACAGATGCCATACAACAAAGAGCCAACAATATTTTTCTCATTTCCTGCTATCTATTTTACCTATTTTAATGATTTTAAGCAAGCAGATAATTGCTATCAACATCGATTATCTTAAAATCAGCAATAGTTTTTTCTGGAATCTTTTTCCCAGAAATTAAAACAGGAATATCATCCACAGTTCGCCCAATATTATTTTCTTCTATCAGAAGTTGCAAAGTTTTCCCGACTTGAGTTTTCATAAATTGTTTTTTATTTTTATTCGCCAGATCATTTACAATTTTAACTCGCCGTTTTGATTCCGTGCGTTGAACCTGGTCTGGCATAGTTGCAGCAAGTGTCCCAGGACGCGGTGAAAATGGGAAAGCATGAACATGAATTGGTTTTAATTCTTTTATTAAATCACAAGTTTGAGCGAATAATTCAGGCGCTTCCCCGGGGAAACCACAAATTATATCCCAAGAAAAAGAAATTCCATTTGTTATCAATTTTCTGACCATTTCAACATTATGACGACGACCCATTGCAAATAAAATTTTATCACTGCCAGACTGCATAGAAAGATGCAAATGCGGCAACATTCTGGGCTCAAGCTTCATTAATTTTATAACCCTTGCACATTCTGGACTGGCAGGATCCATAGAAGACAACCTTAACCGCTTTAATTTTGGTACATCGTTTAATAATTTTTCACATAAATCGGATAAAAACTCACCATTTTCATGATATCCAGCAATATCAACCCCAGTTAAAACAACTTCTTGAAAACCCGATTGAATTGCAACATTAACATCCGCCAAGATTTGTTCATACGGGAAAGAAACATTTTTACCGCGCAGCTTGCTGACTATGCAATACGCACAATTATGATTACACCCATTTTGAATTTGAACAAACGCTTTGGACAAGTTTGTAGATTTCAAGTCAGAATCATCAGTGGTTTTATTAGGATTTTGGGATATAAATTCTGGAATCTTATAAAATTCCAATTTCATTTTATCTGAATTTTTTATAACCGCTGCAACACCAGATATTTTTTCGTAATCAGATGGAGACAAAGTTGCCGCACAACCAGTTATAAACAACGGAACCCCAGGATTTTCACGAGAAAGTTTTCTAACTTCCTGCCTGGATTGGCGTTCTCCCTCGGCCGTGACGGCACAAGTATTTACGATAATTGCGGGACCAGCGAACACTTTGCCCAGCATATTTGCGATTTTTTCAGCCTCTAATGTATTCAATCGGCAGCCCATCGCGACAAATTTTATATTTTTTACTTGCATTTTCAGAACTTTAGGGGCATTATAACGTCACTAAAAAATTATTGCAATAAAAAGGATTTTCTATGGCACGCACAACCAACAGTGATACTTTGAAATTTGTAGACAGCAGATACGAACTGGGAATGCTGGCCACACAACGCGTTCGTGACCTGAATGGTGGGGCAGAACCTATTGTTCCTGCGAACAATGACAAGCCTACTGTATTGGCTTTGCGTGAAATAGGCAGTGGCAAAATGGATATCGGAAATTTGCGTCACGAGTTTGTTCAATCTTATAAATCTGTGCCAACTGCTGACGAATCTGAAGCATCAATAGAATCCCAGTCCGAGGATCCATTGTTGAAAGAACTGGATGCTGAATTGGAAGATGCGATTGTTGAAACCCCAATGTCAGAACAAGAAATCGCAGAAGAAATCGAAGAATCTGCACCTGAAAAATCTGACGAAGAAAATTAATTATCTTTCCAGGGAGATGTCGCATAGTGGCCTAGTGCGCTTGCTTGGAAAGCAAGTATACTCGCAAGGGTATCGAGAGTTCGAATCTCTCCATCTCCGCCAGTATTAAAAATTTAATCCCCAAAATGGGGATTTTTTTAATTAAACGAATTTTTTCAATTTTAACATCAATTCTGGTTTACCTGCATTTAATTCTTCTGATACGGAAAACCCAAAAGAATTTATAAATTCTTGTATCTCATTTTTAATTATTTGAATATCAATATCATCGTCTGTTGAATATTCAACCTCTAAAAATAGTCCTAAATTTTTTACTTTTTCAAATTCAATAATATAATCTTTGTGTTTATATGTTTTTTTTAAATTATCTATAATTATTAATTCTTGTAAACCCAGGGATTTCACTATTTCTTCAACAGCAGACAAAGAGTGAAAATGTGTTTCATATTCATCAGAGTACAACCACTTATTACCATCAAAATGGTCTTTTTTATATGTGATATAGTTCGAATCTTCTTTTTGTCTGACTCTGAAACAGGCGTTCAAACGACCACTATTATCTGGTTTTAATTCATCTCGCAAAGGGTCGAAATAATAAGTATCAATTGTTTTTTTATCACCAATGAATTCGAATTCTGATAATTTATCTAGAACTTTTTGTTCCTCATCAAAAACTTGAACTAGTATCTCTATCTCTTTCATTTCCCTCACCTCATTTTTTGCAAAGCTAAACTATTTAATAAAAAACCGCGCGAACGCGGTCTTTTATTTTTACTAATTTACCATTATTTCTTTTTGGCAGCTGGTTTTGCTGGGGCTGCTGCTTTGGCTGGGGCCGCTGTTGCTGGTTTTGCATCCTTGGCTGCTGCGGCTGGTTTAGCCGCACCTTTGGCTGGGGCTGCTGCCGCCGCTGTTGCAGCTGCTGGTTTTGCAGCATCCGCTTCTTCGGCCATTTTACCCGCGATAATTACGAATGCCAAATCTGCTTGGTGCAATCCTAATTCGACGCCTGTTGGCAATTTCAAATCACTTCCGTGAACAACGTCGCCTATGCCCAATTCCAACAAATCTACATCGATTTTTTCTGGGATATTATCAACTTTGGCGACCACTGCTACTTTACGAACAGCAAAGTTCAATGTTCCACCCATTTTCAAACCGCGTGAAGTTTCTATATTTACAAGTTGTAATGGAACAACCACACTGACCGGCTTTTTAATATCAATACGTTTAAAATCAACGTGCATAGGTGCATCAGAAACTGGATGATATTGAATATCCATCAACATTGCATTTTCTGGCCCGCTTGCAGTTTCAATTTCAAATAATTTTGTCCGCAGACCTGGTTTTTTAATCAGCTCTATCCATTCTTTGGCATTCAGCTCGATTGCTACTGGGGCTTTGTTATCACCGTAAATAACGGCTGGAACTTTCTTTTCTTTGCGGACTGAACGTGCGGCCCCCTTGCCTGCAACATTACGAATTCCTGCTTTTAATTTAATAGACATTTTTTATCCTTTTAATTTTATACGGCCTCCAAGGGTGCCGCGCGGGAAAGATTATTGATTATTTTTCTTGAAAAAGCAAGTTTTTTATTGCTATGCTGGATTCATGAAAAAAATTCTATTTATTATCTTTTGTTTTCTGCCATTTGCAGTAAACGCATTTTCCACAAACGCCCGCAGTGCGTATCTGATTGATTTACAATCTGGCGCAGAAATCGTGTCTAAAGAGGCCGACACCCTAATGCCCCCATCCAGCATGCTGAAATTGATGACTTTGGCTGTTGCTTTTGATGAAATTCATGATGGAAATTTGGAGATGGATGAACGCATAACCGTCCCAAAAGATGCAGATTACAAAAATCCAGTTTGGAGTGAGGCCAGCAAAATCTGTTTAAGCGCGGGCCAAAAAATTTCTGTTCGCGATGCAGTTTTGGGTTTGATTGTGATGTCCGGCGGCGACGCTGGCGTAACACTGGCGACCAAAATCGCGGGTAGCGAAGATGCCATGGTGCAGAAAATGACCGACAAAGCACGCAAAATCGGTATGGAAAAATCTAGTTTTGGGAATGTATCTGGTCTGCCCAATCCAAACAATTTGATGACCAGTCGCGAGCTTGCAATTTTGGCGCAATATTTAATAGAACATCATCCAGATTTATATCCTTTGTTTGCCACTAAACAATTTGAATTCAAAGAATATCAAAGCGAATGGTGCGCAAAATGGGGTCAATCCAAGACTTTGAACTATAACAAATTGCTGTTTATTATGCCGGCCGCAGACGGGCTGAAAACTGGGCACACCGACGATGGTGGTTATGGAATGGTTGCCAGTGCGAAAATTGGCGGGCGCCGCCTTATTGGTGTTATCAATGGATTCAAAGCCAAGGGACACCAAGCATTAGCCATTGAAATGAAACGCTTGCTGAATTATGGATTTAACGAAACCACAAACAAAGTTTTTTACAAACCTGGGGACAAAATTACCGAGATTCCAGTTTGGTATGGACGAGAAAAAACAGCGATAGCAACCGTTAAAAAACCATTGGCAGTTACCCTGCCCCGAGGCACGGATACAAACGGATTACGCGTATTGGTACGATACGAAGAGCCATTGCCAGCCCCAGTGCATCAGGGTGAAAAAATAGGCGAAATAATTGCAGAACAAAATGGTCAGGTTGTAGCGCGGGCACCATTGGTTGCAAAAGAACGCGTTGGGAAAATACAATTCATAGCACGCATAATCAAAAACATTTCGGTGATATTCAATGGCCGTTAAAAAACAATCTTCTTATAAATTTCCCGACCCGATTGATAACAATCAACTGGTTGGGCATGAATCTGTTCTGCGTGCTTTTAATGATGCCTGGACGCATCGCGATGAATATCCATTGCATCCTGTTTGGATGCTGGCTGGGACACGTGGTATTGGCAAGGCTACACTGGCATACAAAATCGCAAAGCAAGTTTATGGCAATGTCGGAGATTTCTTCATTTTGGATATGGCGCATAACATAGACAAAGAAGGCAAACCAAAAACAGACGGCAAAGTTATCAGTGTTTATACCGCACGCGCAATGATTGAAAAAATGCAATTGTCGTCTATGTCTGGCGGCTGGCGCGTTATCTTGATTGACAGCGTTGATGAATTAAATACAGCCGCGTCAAATGCGATTCTTAAAATGCTGGAAGAACCACCAGAAAAAACACTTTTCTTGCTGATTGTTCATCAGCTGAGCAATGTTTTACCAACCATTCGTTCACGATCACGTGTTGAAAAATTAATGCCGTTGACTATTTCACAACTGCGTGATTTGTGCGCACAATTTTTACCAAACGAAGAAGTTAATACCGCTACATTAAAACTGGCCAGTGGCAGTTTTGGCAAAATCGCAAATTTGAAAACAACTGGTGGCGATGAAATTTACCAAGAATTAATTTCCGTATTGGAAAATTCATGCTCTAATTCTGCTGACATGATGCGCACAGCAAAAAAAATCGCAGCCGCACCAGAACTACATGGAATTTTATTGGATGCTATCGCGCACTTTGGATTGGCGGATTTATATCCAACCGCAACCAAAGATTTGGCAAACATTGCAAATGTTTATCTAGAACCGGAAATTGCGATTTTCAAAATCATGAATGATATAAAAAAATGCTTATAGACACCCATTGTCATTTAACCGACAGATATACTGACAGTGCAGACGCAATCATCGCACGCGCTGTAAATGCCGGTGTTGACACTTTGATTTGTGCATGCGCAGAACCCGAAGATTTTGCACCAGCAATAGCATTGACTGAAAAATATAAAAATGTTTTTTGCACAATTGGAATTCATCCGGAACGGGCACATGAAAAACCCGATTATGAAAAATTACTGTCACATCTGCGTGTTGTTGGCGTTGGTGAAATCGGTTTGGATTACCATTACAACAGCGAAAACAAAAATCAGCAAATTGAACTTTTTTTGGCGCAAATTGAAATTGCCAGGCGCGCAAAATTACCAATTGCTGTGCATACTCGCGAAGCTGAAACCGATACCGAACAAATACTGGATGGTTCTGTTGGCGGTGTAATGCATTGCTTTACCAGTTCATGGGATTTGGCAAAAAAGATGTTGGATCGCGATTTTTATTTTTCAGCCAGTGGAATTATTACTTTTAAAAACTCTGCAGAATTGCGTGAAATATTTTCAAAAATTCCAATTGATAAAATTGTAATTGAAACAGATGCCCCTTATTGCGCCCCTGTACCTTATCGTGGTAAGCCGTGCGAGCCCGCAATGATTGTTGAAACCGCGAAAGTTTTAGCCGCAATAAAAGGTATTGAATTATTAGATTTAGAAACTATACTTATTAATAACACAAAAAAGTTATATCCAAAACTATGCGAAGCCTTATAAAATCTGGACAGGTTGCTGTGAACCGCAAAGCGCGGTTTGAATACTCTATTGATGACACAATAGAGGCTGGAATTGCATTGACTGGCGCTGAAGTAAAATCAATTCGCTTTGGTTTAGTAAATATAACCGATGGATTTGTAACATCAGATAAAGACGGAAATTTGGTATTAAAAAATATTGTGGTTCAACCATTGCCAACCGCCGCAAAAATAGTTCGCTTTGATGAACGCCGCGGCCGTCAATTATTGTTGCATACGGCGCAGATTCGTCGTTTATCAAGCAAGTTAAGTGAAAAAGGCGTAACAATTGTGCCAATGAAAATGTATTTTAACTCTCGCGGATTGTTAAAGGTTTTATTGGGAATCGGATTTGGTAAAAACAGAACCGATAAACGCGAAACAATTAAACAACGTGAATGGGACAAAGAAAAGGCACGAATTTTTCGTGGCAAAAAAATAAAATAACAAAAAAACAAAAGGAAAAAACTATGTGGATAGCAATCGCAATAATAGCAATTTTGGTTCTTTATGTCATAGCAGTTTATAATGGACTGGTCGCGCGTCGTGTTCAATCACGCGAAGCATGGGCAACAATTGATACCCAATTAAAACGCAGATACGATTTAATTCCAAACTTGGTCAATGCCGTCAAAGGCGCGGCCAAGCACGAAAAAGAAACACTGGAATCCGTTATCGCAGCGCGTAACAGCGCAATGAATGCAACAGGCGTTGCAGATAAAAGCGCGGCGGAAAATCAACTGACAGGCGCATTAAAAAGCATTTTCGCATTGGCAGAAAGTTATCCAACGCTGCGCGCAAATGAAAACTTTTTGGAACTGCAACAAGAATTGACCGATACTGAAACCAAGATTCAGGCTGCGCGTCAATTTTATAA
>CAZPLT010000013.1:0-17734 GCA_964587855.1 uncultured Muribaculaceae bacterium
CCAGATTTTTTAATTCCGCATTTGGTAAATGATTTGAAATTTGATGCAGTTTTAACGTCCAATATGCAAAAAAATAAGCCTTGGAAATTTAATTTTTTCGCGTGGGGTGATAATAAGATAGCGGCACTTGAAAAATGGGCGCGGAAAAATAAAGTCCAGCCGGTTGTTTTACGCAGCTATGGAGACAGTTATGGTGACACATCATTGATGTTATTGTCCAAAGAAGCAATCTGGATTGATTCCAAAACTGGTAACCGTCGCGTTAAATAATTTATTCCCCAAATTCCAGTTCTTTTAACTTTTCAGCCCTGGGGGCTATTTTACGAATTGATATTTGTAAATCTTCTATATCATTTTCTGCCATTTTGAAATGATTTTCAACCTTTGCGGCGCGGTCTGACAGGCGCGATAAATCCGTCAGTAATAAATCCAATTCTTTCTTTATCTGCGCGGCAACGCGTTTAATTTTTATGTCGGACAAAACGGCGCGGATCGTATTTAATGATGCCCATAATGTTGCGGGGGATACGATAAACACTTTCTTGCGTGCGGCATAATCAATCACACCGGGAAATTCACGATGAAGCGTTTCAAATATAGATTCTGATGCGATAAACATCATTGCGCTTTCGGCTGTTTTGCCAGGAATTATATATTTTGAAGCAATTGCATCAATATGGGTGCGAACGGACAGTTCAAAAATCTTTCGCGTCCCTTCGTCAGGGGTTTCGGTATATTTTGCATAGCCTTCTAATGGAAATTTGCTGTCTATAATCATATCCCCTGGTGGATATGGCAGACGGATTATACAATCTGGACGAACCCCATTTTCAAGCGTTTGCTGAAAAGCATAGGATTCAGGCGGCATTATATCGGTCACCAAATCTTCCAGCTGACGCTCGCCAAAGCTGCCACGTGCTTGCTTGGACCCCATCAGAATATTTTTGAAATTTGCTATATCCCCACTGATATTTTTTAAATCTGCCGCATTTTGCGCCAGTGCGGTCAGACGTTCGGATATACGCTCGCGCAGGCGGACATTGTCTTCGCGTAATGACGACAAATCAACGGGTTGTTTACGAAACATTAAAACAACCAGCAAAACGATAATTATTCCCAGCAGTATAAAAATGATTGCCATTTGAATTTCCTTTGTTATCATTATAAACGGCTATGAATAAATTACAAATGAAACTTTGTGGGGATTTGGTTTTGCGTGAAAAATGTGCGCCCGTGGATGATATATCCAAATTTGCCGATGTTATGGACGAAATGGTTCAAATGATGGACGAACAACATGGCGTCGGCTTGGCCGCCCCCCAGGTTGGAATTCCGCATCGTTTTGTCGTTATAAAAGAGGTCAAAAATCGCAAAGACCCCGGCATAGCCCACAAAATGATAAATCCGCGTATTATATCAAAATCGGAAAAATTGTGTGTAATAGAAGAAGGGTGCCTGTCTGTTTTGGATTCGGACGATATACCAATTTATGCAGATGTGACTCGGCCTGAATCAGTCGTTGCAGAATGGACCGATGAAAATGGGGAAACACACACCAGGGAAATAACTGGTTATTTTGCACGCACATTTCAACACGAAATTGACCATTTGGACGGGATTTTATTTATTGACCATTTGCCATCGGTAAAACGCGAAATGGTTATGCGCAAAGTTCGGAAAAGAAAATGAAACTGATTTTGATGGGTACGTCCAACTGGGCGGTCCGGGTTTTTTATAAAGTTTCCAAATCGCATGAAATTGTTGCGGTTTTTACGCGCGCACCAAAACCAGTTGGACGCAAACAAATCATAACAAAATCTCCGGTGCACGAATGGGCGGAAAATTGCGGAATAAAAGTTTATACAAATATAAATGATTTTAATAATCCAGAAATCCAAAACCTGAAATCTGAAATTAATTATATCTTGGTTGCGTCATACGGGGTTATTTTGCGCGAAAATGTTTTAAATTTTGCGAAATGCATAAATATTCATCCCAGCGATTTGCCAAAGTATCGTGGCCCTTCGCCGATGATAACAGCAATTTATAATGGTGACACGCGCAGCGCGGTCTGTTTAATGAAATTGGCGGCTGCGGTTGATAGTGGTGATATTTTAATGCGCCAAGAATTTAATATTGGTGAAAATGAAACGGCGCTGGAAATAGAATCACGTGTTTCAGATATTGCCGCGCCAATGGTTTTGGAATATTTGCGCGCTCCTGAAAAATACCCGCCAATGCCGCAAAATGGCACACCCAGTTTTACGCGAAAATTTACCAGCGCGGATGAAATTATTGATTGGTCACGTACCCCAAAACAAATTCATAACCAGATTCGTTCAATAACTGGTCGCACAAAAATAAATGGAATTGATGTTAAAATTTTGGAAACAAAAATTACAGACGAAAAGTTGGAAATTGTGCGTATTCAACCATCGGGCAAAAAACCAATGGACTGGAAAGATTTTGTAAATGGATTGCGTGGCGCGGATATAGAGTTTGGAAAATGATGCGTTATAAATTAACCCTCGAATATGATGGAACGGATTTAATTGGTTGGCAGGAAAATCGCCAGGGCGCGTCTGTGCAGTCTTTGGTTCAGGATGCAATAAAAAGCTTTTGCCAGACAGATGCCGATGTTGTTGCGGCGGGTCGCACTGATGCGGGTGTGCATGCTTACGCAATGGTTGCCCATGCGGATTTGCCAGAATCAAATCCTGAAACAATTAAACGCGCATTGAATTTTTATCTGAATGATTCGCCAGTTTCTGTTTTGGATTGCGTTGTGGTGCCTGACGATTTTCATGCCAGATTTTCATGTGTTCGGCGCAATTACAGATATATAATTTTGAATCGCAGCGCAAAACCAGCATTGGATATAAATCGTGTTTGGTGGATACCACAAAAATTGGATATTAACGCAATACAAAGCGCAACAGAAAGAATGACGGGTAATCATGACTTTACCAGTTTTCGCGCATCTGAATGCCAGGCAAAATCCCCAGTAAAAACATTAGATGAAATAAAAATAACGACGAATGGTGATTTGATATTTATTGATTTTTCAGCGCGTTCTTTCCTGCATCATCAGGTTCGAAATATGGTTGGAACTTTGGTTGAAATAGGCTTGGGGAAACCATTGAATATTGATGAAATTTTTGCTGCGAAAAATCGCAGCGCGGCCGGACCTACGGCGCCAGCGGCTGGTCTTTATTTTGTTTCGGCGAATTATGCCACCAACGACTAGAATTTATATATTCTATGCGGCCATCTTTATAAATTACAAATCCGCCCCGCAGAATTTTAGCATTGCAATTTTTGTCAGCGGTTATGTTCAAATAAGAAACCAAGAAATCATTTTCATCGCATAATTTCCCAACCCCATTTAATAAAGGCATAAATTTTTGTGTGTATGCCAATGACCAATTTTCAGTTTGAATTATACACAATCCCTTTTTGCATTTTATACGCTTGTTTGGTGTTTCTGTTTCTTCATTATTATTTTGTTTCCATGTATCAAATGCAAAGAAATGATTGCTGGCTTTGTTTCGATTAAAATGCAATTTTCCGTCTTGGACAACAGCAATTAATTCATTATCGTATGTTGAATAAAATACGGGCTTTGGTTTTATCGCGGTTAAAATTATTGGTATTAAAAAACAGATTGCGACGGAAATAATTTTTGCTTTCTTATTCTTAATCATAACCAAACAAACCAAACCGATAATCATTAAGTAAAATGCAAGCCCAGAGATGGTTGGCACTTGCATCCCAGCCATTGGTAGACTTGAAATCCAATTTGCAATTTTCAATGTCCAATCATAAACCGCGGTTGCATACGATGTCAGTCCCAGCATAGTCAGTGGCATAATTAAAATTGAAAAAATCGGCAAGCATAATAAATTACCAAGCAAGCTGTAAATTTGAATTGTATGAAAATGATATGCTATAAAAGGCATAGTAAAAATTGTCGCGATAAAAGTTGTTAAAATCATTATCTTTAGTGCGCGCCATATTTTGTGGATAAAAGAAAGCTTTTCATATTTTTTATCTCCAAAGAACCATATCAACCCAAAGATAGCCGCGAACGAAAGCCCAAATCCGGGCATAGTCAAATAATCAGGATTTACCAGCAGCAGTGCTGTAAATACCAATGCTGCATTTCGCATAGTGAAAACATTTCGCCCCAAAATAAATGCTGTAAACATTAATCCCGTGGTTAAAAATGCACGTTGGGTCGCAACGTCCGCGCCCGATAAAAATAAATAAAACAATAATCCAATAAATGCGCAAATCATTGCGGGATAGCGCGCAGATGTTCGTCTGGTTATCCATGGCACCAGTCTGAATAAGAAATAAAACAGCATAAATAGCCAACCGCCAACCAGTGAAATATGAAATCCACTGATAGAAAAAACATGTCCGACCCCAGCCGCGTTCCACAAATTATTTTCTTCTTCGGTCAAAGTATGTTTGTATCCCAAAACCAAGGAGTCAAAAAGTTTGGAATTAAATCTTTTGTGTAATTTATTTCGCAAACGGTCAATGCTGTGCGAATTTGTATTTGCATTATTGATTTTTAAATCAGTGATATAACCTGTTGCAGAAATCCCCTCGAAATAAGACCATTTTGCAGAATCAAATCCCCCTGGAACGTCCGCCGGGCTGGGTGAGAATAAAGAAACCTTGGTCGTTACATTATCGCCGATATTTGGTGTGGGGACTTCTTTGGTTGCGGATAATCTGTAAAGCGCATTGGTTTTATTATCCCTTAAAAATACTCGGGATTTATCTGGGGTATAATCTATGTTTTTAACTATACCCGATAATTCTATATTGTGTTTTGGGCTGATTATTCTGGGAATATCAATTGCGCGGGTATATCCAACGCTGTAAAAGAAACCGAATAATAAAGCGAATACAGGCGCGATTAATCTTTTACGCCAGAAAATAAAATTTATTGCACACAGCGCGGATATTAAAAATGGATAAACAATTGTTGGTTCAAATGGCAATGCAAAATAAATTGCAATGCCAGTGCATAAAGCAAAAAGACTTAATGCAAGATTCATATTAAATAGAATGCTAGTAAATAATAAATTTAAAGTCTAGATTACTTTCCGAAAACAAAATCGGGATTTTTAGATAGTGTAATTATAGCGTCCATGCTGTCTGTGGGGGCGGATTTACAACGTGCAATCTTTCCGCATTTTTCACATTTATGAACAATTATAAATTTATCATGGGCAGATTCAATCCCAATGGGGCGCATCATTCCACCGCATGTTGACGCGCGATCGCTTGGATTTACATCAACGCAACGCGACCACAGACAATTGGGACAATGATTTGTATAACCATTGCCATGAACATTCCTGCCGCAATGTTCACATTTAAAATCTTCGATAGTGCGCGAAAATTTTTTCAGTTTATAATCCCAATGCGTTACGATACATTTTAATCAGTTCGTCTGTTTCGTCTAATTCATCTGGATCCAGTTTGCGCAGGCGAATCATTTGTCTGATATATTTTGGGTCGTATCCAGCGGATTTAGCCTCGGTATAAATTTCTTTGATGTCTGCAGCGATAGCGGCAGTTTCTTCATTCATCTTTTCAACACGTTCAATAATGCTGAGTAATTGTTTGTTATCTATTTGTCCGTGATTTTCTTTTGGCATAAAATCCCCCTTGTTTTTGACTTGTTTATTTGCCTAGATATGTTATCATTGGAATCGCAAAATGCAAGAAAAACAATCCGCGGGAAAGCCGTCTCTTTCGCCGCACAAAATAGAGGAATCTTTATGATAACAAATAAACTGACAAAAATTATAGCGTCAATTGGCCCAGCATCCGAAAATCACGATACATTAAAGAAAATGATAGAATCCGGGGTTAACGCATGCCGGCTTAATTTTTCTCATGATACTGGTGATGTCCAGGGTAAAAAGGTTGATATTATACGTAAAATATCGTCAGAACTTGGGCGTCCAATTGCGGTCATTGCTGACCTGCAGGGACCAAAACATCGCATAGGCGATTTTCAAACTGAAAATCATTATCCATTAAAAGCAGGGCAAGAATTTGTATTGGATAATAATCGTGAGCGTGGTAATGAAACACGTGTATTTTTACCAGATAGAAATGTTCTAGCTTCGTTGAAAAATGGTAATCGTGTTTTATTAAATGATGGGAAAATAGAACTGGAAGTAATTAAAACAGAATCTGGTAAAGTAACCACCAAAGTTATTCGTGGTTCTGAAATATGGTCGCGTCGTGGATTTAATATTCCAGATACCGAAATAGAAACCAGTGTTTTGACCGAAAAAGATAGAACTGATTTAGATTACGCATTAACCAAAGATATTGATTGGGTTGCAATTTCTTTTGTGCAACGTCCCGAAGACGTTCAAGAGGTTCGCGATTTTATCAACGAAAGAACCCCCAGACCTGTAAAAATTATTGCAAAAATAGAACGCCCCCAAGCATTGGAAAAACTGGAAGAAATTATACAAATTTCTGATGCGGTAATGTTTGCGCGCGGCGATTTAGCGGTAGAGGTTCCATTTGAAAAATTGCCAGCTTTGCAAAGACAATGTATTCGTATGTGTCGTAAAATGAACAAACCGGTAATTGTTGCAACACAAATGTTGGGCAGCATGGTACATTCTGATTTCCCATTGCGCGCTGAAATATCTGATGTGGCATTAACATCTTATCTGCGTGCAGATTGTGTTATGACATCCGAAGAAACGACAATCAGTGATAATCCGATTAATGTTGTTGAAACAATGTCAAAAATTGTTGCTAATGCAGACTCGGATGTTTTTGAAAATGGTAATGATTGGTCAAAAATTGAAAATATCCCAGAAAATGATTGGTCGCGCAGTGTGGCGTCCATGGCTTATTTAAATAAAGCCGCTGCAATCATAGTATTTGATTCTGGTACAGATATAGTAACTGAAATTTCATGCAGAAAACCAGATGTCCCAATTATCGGTGTTTTTAATGATGAAGTGGATGCAAACCAATTATGTATTTCACGCGGAGTATACCCGATTTTTGATACAAAATTATTTGGCGAAAAAGATGCCGCGGGCGTCGCCAGCAGATTTGAAATTTCCAGTGGGAAATTGGTAATTGTTGATGGCGATAAAATTTCTTTGCGGGAAATATAATAAATATGTGTTTATAATTTGCCGCGCTGTTGCGCGGCATTTTCATTGCTTGACCCGATGAGTATATTTTTTGTATTCTTATATTTATGAGAAAATTATCAGCTTTATTTGCCCTTTTTTCTTTACTATTTGTTTTTTCTGCAAATGCCGCGGAATATAATGCAACGCTGGTTGCAGATATGGATTCTGGCCGTGTTTTATATTCTGAAAATTCAAATGATTTAAATTATCCTGCGTCTTTAACAAAAATTATGACGCTTTATTTGACCTTTGATGCGCTGGAACATGGTCGGTTGAAATTGGATGATTATTTAATAGTTTCAAAAAATGCAACAAATGCATCGCCTGTAAAATTGGGTCTGTCTGCTGGCAGCAAGATAAAGGTAGAAGATGCAATCAAAGCATTAGCGGTTCACAGTGCAAATGATGTAGCGCTTGTGTTGGCAGAAAATTTAAAGGGAGGGAAAGAGGGTAATTTTGCTTCATTAATGACACAGGTTGCAAATCAAATTGGTTTATCAAAAACAAACTTTGAAAATTCATCTGGATTGCCCGATGATGATCATCTGTCTAATGCGCGTGATATAGCTTTGATGAGTATGGCGGTTTACAAACATTTTCCACAGTATTGGAAATATTTTGGAATTAAAAGCTGGACTTATAACGGGCAGACTTATACGAATGGTAATCGTCTGTTGGGCAGCTACGGCGGCTGTGACGGAATGAAAACTGGATATACGAACAAGTCGCGGTATTCGCTGGTTGCGACAGCGACGCGCGATGGTCGGCATGTTATGGCAGTTGTCATGGGCGCGCAAAGCAAAGATGTTCGCGCAAATGTTGCTACAAAAATGTTGGATAAAGGTTTTGGTTTGTTGGGCGTAAAAAATTCCGGCACAAAAATAATTTCCACACCAATTATTGAAAAGCATAAAAAGAAAATGGAAGCTTACAATAAGCCAATCAGCCAATCTGGCAGTTCGATAAAAAGTGGAAACTCCGGTGTTCAGTTTGGCGCATTTGCATCGTCTGCGGCGGCCCAGGCTCAGATTGCAAAAGTGTTCAAGGCAACAGGCATAAAATCAGGCATAGAAACCTCGCCCAATGGAATGTTCCGTGTGCGTGCAACAAACATGTCAGAAAGTGTGGCGCAAAGCGCGTGCACGTCCGCAAAATCGCAATCAATAGATTGCTTTGTGTTTCGTTAAAATGAATCCGAAAATAGAAAAACTTATTAAACAATTTGCAAAACTGCCACGTGTTGGAAGCAGGGCGGCCCAGCGTATAGTTTTGGCATTACTGCAAGATAAAACTGGTCGCGCGTCCGCATTGGCGGCGGCTTTGAACGACGCCGCGGAAAAAATTCATCCTTGTCCTGTATGTGGTTGTCTGACAGATAATGTTTGTGAGTTTTGCAATGATTCGTCGCGCGCTAATGGAAAGCTGTGCATTGTTCGCGATTTGGGGGATGTTTGGACGCTTGAAAAATCGGGAATATTTCGTGGTCGTTATCATGTGATTGGCGGATTATTATCTGGTATTTCTGGTATGACCCCCGAAGATTTAAATATATCAAATTTATCATCGCGAATTAAAAATGAAAAAATAACGGAAATAATTTTTGCCTTGCCCAATACGGTTGAGGGTAAAACCACCCAACATTACATAATGTCGGTTATTGGTGATGTCGTGATGTTTTCTGAATTAGCGTCTGGTGTTCCATTGGGCGGTGATTTGGATTATATTGATGATGGCACTTTATCAATTGCATTTGGGGAAAGAAAAAAAATATGAACGAAAAATTATTAAATCTTCCGCCCGTTGCAGAAATGATGCGTGATGCTGGTCTAGAGCCCAAAAAACAGTTTGGGCAAAATTTTTTATTTGATTTAAATTTAACACGAAAAATAGCGCGCAGCGTTCCGAGCATAGATGGTGCAACAATAATAGAGGTTGGCCCCGGCCCCGGTGGTTTAACACGTGCTTTGCTGGAATGCGGTGCGTCGCGAGTTATCGCAATTGAAAAAGACAAAACAACTCAACCAATTTTATCAAAAATCGCAGACGCCAGTGACAATCGTTTGGAAATAATTTATGGCGACGCAATGAAAATAAATGCGGAAAAGTTGGGGATTAAAAAGTACTCAATTTGTTCTAATTTGCCATACAATGTTGGAACCGAGTTATTGATTCAATGGCTGCATTTGATTGCTATATCCGATGGACCTGGATCCCTGACACTGATGTTTCAACGCGAAGTTGCCCAAAGAATAATTGCAAAAGTAGGAGACAAACAATACGGACGTTTAAGTGTTTTGGTCAGTTTGGTTGCAAACGCAAAAATTTTATTTAATGTTCCAAATACGGCATTCTTTCCCGCGCCCAAGGTGCAATCTGCAGTTGTGCAAATAATCCCAAAATATTCAAAAATTTCATTGGAAAATATTGAACGATTAACGGCAAAACTGTTTGGTCAGCGGCGAAAAATGTTGCGTGGAATTATACCGGGGATTGATTGGGCACATTTTGGGCTGGTGGGAACAGAACGGGCCGAAGAGTTAGCACCAGAAAAATTTGTAGAAATCGCAAGAGAAATTGTGGTATAAAATCGATCGGGGACGGAGAGAAAATTATGAGCACATCTATCTTTATATTTTTGGGAATTTTATTCTTGCTGGTTTTTTTATTAAAACTGGTAAGGGTTGGGACAATGTTGGCCTTTTTGGCGGCGGGTATTATTGCCGGACCTTATATATTAAACCTGTGGCAAATTTCTGAAAATTGGGCGTTTTTAGGTGAAATAGGAATAATGTTTTTATGGTTTGTTATTGGTTTGGAATTAAGCATAAAACGTTTGTGGAGTTTACGAAAAAATATATTTGGTTTTGGTGCGGCCCAGGTAATGATGGTTGCTATAATATTGTTTCCAATTTTGTTTGGGATAACCGCATGGACATTGATGGGCTCGGTAATGGTTTCTTTGATGTTGGCTATGTCCAGTACTTCGGGTGATATGCAAATTTTAGCGGACAGAAACGAATTACAAACTAATGTTGGTCGTCAAACTTTTTCTATTTTATTGTTCCAAGATTTATTATCAATTCCCTTGCTTGCTATGTTGCCAATATTTGTGGGGCATGGATTTAATTTTGGTGCAGAAGTAATCGATGTGTTGGTAATGTCTGGCGGACTTGTTCTGGGTGTGATTATAGTTGGACGATTTTTATTGAATCCATTAATGCGTTTAGTTGTTCGTTCAAAATCAAAAGAAGCCTTTTTGCTGGTGATATTGTTAAACATAGTTTTATGGGCAGTAGTGTTTCGTTATTTGGGTCTGCCGCCGGCAATTGGCGCGTTCTTGGCTGGAATGTTATTTAGCGAAACTGTTTATCGTCACCAGGTCCAGGCGGATATTCAACCATATCAAATGTTGTTTTTGGCATTCTTCTTTATCGCTTTGGGATTGGGAATGGATGTCCCATCACTTATAAATAATTGGTGGATAGTTGCACTGGGCGTTGTTGGATTAATAGTTATAAAATTTACGGCAATTTATATCGTTGCACGTGTTAGGCATGTATCAAGCCGCGAATCATTTTTTATAGCATTGGTTCTGGCCCAGGGCGGGGAATTTGGTTTGTTGATTTTACAAACTATGAAAGCAAGTGGAATCCATGCTATACCAGCTGGGGATGGCGAAATATTGACCGCAATCATTGTCGTATCAATAATGATAACACCGATATTGATTAGCATATATGATCTAGCAAGCCGCAGTGGAAAACTGTTTGGAAATAAAAATTTTACAAAACCGGATAGTTCTGAATTAAAGCCAGAGGTTATAATTTGTGGATTTGGTCGTGTGGGTCAAACAATTGCACAAATGATGGAATCACAAAAAATTCCTTATGCTGCCATAGATTCTAATATCGATGCAGTTATATCTGCACAAAAAGCTGGATATAATGTTTTCTTTGGTGACACAACAAATGAAACAGTCTTAGAAGAAATTGGTTTAGCCCCCAGACATACGAAAGCTTTGGTTGTTGCTTTGAATAATGCGGCAGTTGCAAAAAGAACTATACGGGCAGCACGCGAGATAATGCCACATGTACGTGTTTTTGCTCGTGTCAGAAATGTTAAAGAATCTGAAGATCTGCAAAGCGAAGGCAAACTAATCACATTGCCAGAAACCATAGAATCCAGCTTTGTTTTAGGTAAAGAAGTTTTGGAATCGTTGGGAATCAAAGACAAAAATATATCAAGTTTATTGGGTGCACTTCGCCGTGATAATTACCATGCTTTGTGTTCTGATAAAAATTGTGGGGGACATTAAAAAATTTAATAAATTAAAATAAAAAAAATGTCGCGGCATTGTCCGCGACATTTTGTTTGTGTTTTGGCTTTTTTTGTTTATAATGCCCGCGGAAAAGGACAAATTATGAAAAAATCAATATTATACTCTTTGCTGGTTATGTTTTTAGTTATTGTTTTGGATCAATTATCCAAGGGCGCATTATTATATATGATTTTGGGCAGTGTTCCACTTGGTGGGTCGTCTTTTCAATTGGTGCCTTATCCATATTTAATGTCGCATGTAACTGACTTTTTAAATTTGGTATTTACTTGGAATCCTGGAACCAGTTTTTCATTGTTCCGTGCGCTTGGTGAAACTGCGCCACTGGTAATTATATTTTTAACGGGCGCAATTATTGGATTTTTGGGGTATCAATTATTTATCAGAAAAAATACCAAACTGGAAACAGTGGCACTGGCAATGATTACTGGTGGTGCACTGGGAAATTTAATAGATAGATTGCGTTTTGGCGCGGTTATAGATTTCTTGGATTTTCATGTTGGTGGATTACATTGGCCGGCATTTAATGTTGCGGATATTTGTATAAGTATTGGTGTGTGTTTATTTGTTTTAAGTTTGATTATTAATAAAAAAGGAAAAAAATAAATGGTTAAGTATTTAGAAAATAATTCTGGTTTTAATTCTTGGGCATCTGCCAGAAATTCGGATGGGAAAAAATCAAAAATTTCTGGTTTTTTAGCTTGGGTGGCAATGTTTTTGCTTGCTTGGTGGGCGTTCAGTGTTTGGTTTGCACCAAAAAAGCAAACAGTTATTGATAACAAAGATCAGGTTGTTGTATCTGAAAAAGTTTCAAATGTTGCTGTGAAAAAAATAGATTCAGATAAATTGGATGTCAATGTTCAAGGTATCAGAATTTCAAATATAGCACTGAAAGATTTTCCAGAAAAAATCCACGAAAAAGAACCAGTAAAATTGTTGTCCGGTGATAATGAATTTGTAGAGGTTGGATTGCTGGCAAATGGTACAGCTGCGCCAAAAATGGATACAAATTGGTCATCAGGTTTGGTTATGAAATGGAGAAATTCTGATGGTGTTGATTTTTTACGTACCATAGAAATAAAAGATTATATTATAACAATCAAAGATGAAATTAAAAATAATACTGGGCGTGATTTTTCTGTTTCCCCGTATGCACGAATTGTTCAAAATGCAAAAAAGGATACAGCCGGAGTTTCAACTGGCTCGGTTGCATTTGCAGAAGAAAGAATAAAACGTGAATCTTGGAAATCTGTTCAGAAAAAATCCTATGCTTGGACAACTTCATCAGGATTTACAGGGTTCGAAGAACAATATTGGCAGACAATTGTTTCCGTAAATTCTGCTGACCAAACGATAAAAATTCATCCGTTGTCAGACGGAAGGATTCAGGCAGAAACTTCGTCTGCTGCGGTTCAGATTCCAGCAAAACAATCGGTAACAATAACCACAAATTTATTTGCAGGTCCAAAAATTCAAAGCATTTTGAAATCAGGAACAACAGTAATCCCAGGTATAGATCAAACAATTGACTATGGCTGGTTTTGGTTTCTTGCGCGTCCATTTTTATGGTCTTTGAATGCGTTATATTCATTGGTGTTAAATTATGGTTTGGCAATTATCTTGTTGACTATTGGTATCAGAATTTTAATGTGGCCATTAACCAGAAAATCTTTTGTTGGTATGGCAGCAATGCAAAAAATGCAGCCTGAAATGCAACGTCTGCAAAAACTGTATGCAAATGATAAAATGCGCCTGCAATCTGAAATGATGTTGCTGTATAAAAACAGCAAAACTTCACCTATGTCAGGTTGCTTGCCAATGTTATTACAAATCCCAATCTTCTTTGCGTTGTATAAAGCATTGTTAATAGCGGTGCCATTACGTCATGCTGGATTTTTATGGTTGCAAGATTTAGCGGTTATGGATCCATACTTTATTTTGCCGATATTGATGGGGCTTACTATGTGGTTACAACAACATATGCAAACATCAGCAACAAAAATAGATGGAAATGATCCGGCGGCTCAAACACAAAAAATGATGAAATGGATGCCGTTATTATTTACCGTATTATTTGCATGGATGCCATCAGGATTGGTTCTGTATTGGACAATTTCAAATATATTTGGAATTGGTCAAATGTGGTGGATTAAACGCGAAGCTAAATAATTATTTTTGCAAGCGCGGCGACCGCTGCGGTTTCCGCGCGCAAAATTGTTTTTCCCAAAGAAATGGCAATTGCCCCAGACTTATCCAAAGTGGAAAATTCTGCTTGTGAAAAACCACCCTCGGGCCCGATTAAAACAGAATTATAGTTTTTTAGTCTTTTATCATTTTCTTTATCGTCATGTGCAAATCTTTCGTCTGCAAAAATTAAATCTTTTTTATCAAGTTCTGAAAATTTTATAGGTGGTAAAAGTTTTGGAATACTGTTGCGACCAGATTGTTCGGACGCTTCTATAATAATTTTTTCAATACGCCCCCATTTCGGGAAACGCTCGGTCGTGCGATCGGTTATAACGGGTTGTAATACAGCAACACCCATTTGTGTAGCAGCGTTCAACATTTCTTCCATTTTTGATTGTTTGATTGGGGCAAAGCAAAAAACAATTTTATTACTGGGGTCTGTATGTTTTGTTTTTTTTATTATATCCAGTGATTTATCGGTTACGGACGCTTCGTATTCAATACCATTATTAAATACCAGACATTTATCTGTGCGCATAACCCGCGTTAAATAATGGGATTGTTCGGGCAAAAGCGGTATTTTGCCGCCTATTTCTGGTTTATTGTTTATATAAATTCTGGGTAAGTTTTGCATTATCAAACACCGATTTTTTTGATATAATATATTTAATGGCTGAAAAATTCAACATTTTATCTTTTTCGGGCAAAGGCAAAGGTTTAAAAATCTTTGACTCGTCAGCTTACAAGGACCATGAAAAGGCCCCTGTGGGTCGTATGTTCTGGAATATGCGCTATAAAGTTATTGTTTGGTTTGCTTGCTTTGCTGCATTTATTTTTTCCTTTCCAGTTGAACATTTGTGGCGATATGGTTGGACACCTGCAACAGCAAAATGGATAGATGTTTATTTTTCCAATTTTTTCAGCAGTTTTGGTTTAAGTGTTTTTGCCGAAGTTCCTGATTGGATATACCATGCGGTTACTCAGACAGATATGGCGGCATTAGTTCCATTTTTGCCAATCGCTATATTTTTTATTTTAACAGATGAAACATTATTAAAAGAATTTAATCCCTTTGGTAAAGATAATTTAAAAGAAGAATCTTCGCGCAAGGCTAATGACGAAGATATTAAAAAGATGGGTCTGATAGATGGCTTTATGATGGTTTTAGGATATTGGAAGAAAAAACCACTGATGATGACAGAAACATATTCAACATTGTGTTTAGCTCCCCCCGGGACCGGTAAAACCCAAGGTGTTGTGTTGCCAACAATTTTTGAATGCAATACGGTTTCAATGATTATTAACGATCCGAAACCAGAATTGAAACAGCAATCATCCGCATATCGTTCGCAAAATGTAGGACCGGTATTTATTATGAATTGGGCGGGGCAGGACGATCCCCAGGCTGGGATTTATTATCCATCTTGGAATCCATTGTCGCCATCGCATGTTCCGTTTATTACCGAAGAGCGCGATTTATATATTGATTCGATTTGTTCAACCCTTATTGCTGATAAAACCAGTTCTTCGGCCGACCCGCACTGGACAATATCTGGTCGTGCAGCACTTTCCGGTTTGATTAACTTTATGGTATCAAAAATTGATAAAGCCAAGGCAGATGATTATTTTTATGCACGTCTGCAAGCTGGAACTTTTGACGCCGAAGATGCCACGTTGCTTGGCGAATATTATACGTTAATGAATGATCCAAATGCCGAAGCCGCCAGTTTCGCACTGCAAAATGGACAATTGAATGAAATGAATTATGTTCATGTTGGAACATGGGCAAATATCCCAGATGATTGGTTAGGGCGCGAGTCTTCGCTTTCTATGATTTTGGATTGGTTAAATAAAAATCAGGTGCGTATTGCCGAAGAAATTGAAAATCGTCGCAAGCAAGGCGATCAAATGGTTATGATGGCTGATCCTATGAAAGATTTATTCCAAAATGCAGTTAACGAAGCATTGCAATACGGATATTCTCATCGTGCCGTTTTGGAATTGACTCAGTTGGCAAATACTCCGGATAAAGAACGTGGTTCTATTATTTCAACTGTTCTGGCGGGACTTTCAATATTCAGAAATGCGGCTGTGAAAAATCGTACCAGCCACAGTGATTTCCATTTCAGTGATTTGCGTGGAATGGTTGATCCGCGTGACGGTAAAGTAAAACCTGTAACTGTTTATCTGTCTATTAACCAAGTTGATGCCGAAGCATTAAATCCAATAACTGCAATCTTTATTGAATTGATGTCCAGATTCTTGATTGCAAATGCACCAGATGGCGAACATGCTGGTCAAAAATTGGGCCCTTATTCAGTATTGTTTGTTCTGGACGAAATGCCGAAAATGCAAAAAATGCAGGCTATTATCCAAGGTCCCGATATCGGACGTGGTCAGAAAGTGTCATATCTGATTATTGGCCAGGATATCCACCAGATACAGGAAAAATATGGCGCAGATGCAGCGGCTACTATTATTTCAACCACTGCTGCGAAAATTGTATTCCGTCAAAACGATCCGGACACAGCAAAGCGTTTCAGTGAAATGATGGGCGAAAAGGTTGAGTCTAAAAAGACCAAGGGTGCAGATGGCAAAGAAACAGAAACCACGGATAGAAAGCCACTGTATAGCTTTATGGATATTTTGAAACTGGATGCGAAAAAACAATTGGTTATATTCCAAGGATATTATAATCGCCCAATCGAAGCAGATTACAGTCCAGCATACGCAGATGAAAGATTACAGCAATTTAGGAAACTGGGCGAATGCCCGCCATTGCCAGAATTCTTGGTTGCCAGCCATCATACTACAATGCGTTATCGTGGAACCCCACGTCAATATGATCCAATGACCAAAACGATAAAGGAATTGGCAGCGTGAAAACACGTCTAGCAAAATTTATCGCAGATTCCGGTATTGCATCAAGACGAGAGGCAGAAAAGCTTATTACTGATGGCTCGGTTTTTGTGAATGGCAAAAAAATTATAACCCCTGTATTTTTTGTAAATGGTGACGAAAAGATAATTATAAATGGGAAACCGATTACAAAAAACAAAGACGAATTATATATCTTTCACAAACCGATAAATACAATTACTTCGCGCAGCGATCCAGCGGGACGAAAAACTATTTACGATATTCTGCCAAAAAAATATGAAAATTTAAAATATATTGGTCGGCTGGATTATAAAACTACTGGTTTATTATTGATGACGACAGATGGCGAATTGGCGCGAAAAATGACACTGCCTAGCAGTGGTTTAAAACGCGTTTATATTGCGACGCTGCATCCGAAAAATTTTGCAGAAATAAAATCTCCTGCGCGGGCAAAGGCCTTGCGTGGATTTTTATCACCATTAAATTCAGACGATACAATTTTTGATATACTTCGCCACGGCGCCACAATTGATAAAATAAAATACGAACCAATGGATATTCAGGTTTTGACGCGTTATCCATTAAGTATTCAAATTACTCTGACCGAGGGCAAAAAAAATGAAATCCGCATAGCAATGGATTGGTTGGGCTTTATGGTAAAAAAATTACATCGCATTTCTTATGGTAAATATAAATTGGATGATCTGGCTGTTGGCGAAATAAAAAAGATATAAAATAATTTTTATTCTTGAATAATTTTTTGGGGTTTGGTATCTTTTTACTGTAATTTAAAGGGGAGATTTCCAAATGAAAAAAATAATTCCAATTTTATGTGCATCAGTTTTAACTGTACCCGTATTTGCAGAAGAAACAAAAGTGGTTGAAAAAGCGCCAGCTGCCGCGCCAATGGCTGAAGAAACATTGGTCGCACCAGTTGCAACACCTGTTAAAACTGAACAAAAAGCAGAAACAAAATCCGAAGTAAATCCAGAAATTAAATTCCCACGCGGTGTGCAACTGGGATTGGGTGTATCTGTAACGTCTGGTATAAACGGATTTATCGGATATGCTAATAAAAATTTTGATTCTTTCTGGTGGAAAAGATTGGGTGTGCGTTTTGACTTTGCAACAACTG
>CAZPLT010000014.1:0-15899 GCA_964587855.1 uncultured Muribaculaceae bacterium
CAAAAACATAATATGGGGCGACGCATTAACATTAAAGTGTGTAAATCATCCAGATGAATACATAACTTTTTCAGAATGGTCAGCTGTTAATGGCAGCATGATCAAACGTCGTGATTTTCGCTTTGAAACTATGCTTGGGGTTGCTAATATAAAACAAGATCGCGAAGGAATGCAGTCTTTGTTTGCCTTTGCGGAATCAGATTTAGGCGAAGACGTGTTTTCACCAAAACCTGTGCGGGAATACCCAGTAATACATTATTTAAGGATTTATGATGTCGATAACGAACTATAATCCAGATGTTTTAACATGTCTTTCAAATCTGTCCAGTGATGAAATTTTTACACCACCACAGATAGCAAATCGATTGTTGGATTTATTACCGTCGGAAATATGGAAAGACAAGAATATAACGTTTCTAGATCCATGCTGTGATAATGGTGTGTTTCTGCGTGAAATTGTAAAAAGGCTTAATGTCGGATTAAAAAAAGAAATTCCAAATTTACAAAAACGATTAAATCATATTATGACTAAACAGGTTTTTGGCTTGGGGATAACAGAAATGACAACCCTGTTATCCAGACGAAGCGTTTATTGCGCAAAACGTGCAAATCATCCAAAATATTCAATTTGTACCGAGTTCAAAGATGAGCAAGGGAATATAAGATATACAGCTGGTAAACATAAATGGAAAAATGGAAGATGTGAATATTGCGGTGCATCACAGGAAGAATACGATCGCAAAGATGATCTGGAAAGCCACGCATACCAGTTTATTCATACCGACAAGCCACAGGAGTTGTTTAACATGAAGTTCGATATAATTATAGGAAACCCCCCATATCAGCTAAATACTGGCAGCACTTCGGCACAGGCGACTCCCCTGTATAATAAGTTTATTGAGCAAGCAAAAAAATTGAAACCGCGCTACCTGACAATGATTATACCGAGTCGTTGGTATGCCGGCGGAATGGGACTTGACGATTTTCGCTCTTCAATGTTGGGGGATTCTCGGATTCGTAGGCTTGTAGATTTTCCAAATGCTGGCGATTGTTTCCCTGGGATAGAATTGCGTGGCGGTGTTTGCTATTTCCTTTGGGATAGGGATAACAAAGGTGAATGCGAATTCACAAGTATTTCCAATGGAAACGAAAATACAATGACCCGTAAAATGAACGAATACCAAATCTTTATCCGCTGGAATCAGGCAGTCCAAATTATTCATAAAGTCCAAAGAAAGAAAGAGCAAACTCTTACGGAAATTGTTTCGGCTGTTAGTCCATTTGGTTTAACAACATCAGTGCGCGGAGAAGACAAGCCTTTCAAAAACGCACTTACTTTGCATTCCAGTAAAGGAATTGGTTATATCACAGAAAGTGAAATTAAAACAGGAAAAGACCTTGTGAATAAATACAAAGTTCTTCTGTCTCGTCCGATTTCAGGCAACTTGGAAGTTCCGCCTTTTAAGGTTATTGCATTGCTAAAAGTATTGAAACCGAAAGAGATTTGTACGCACACTTATCTTGTTGCTGGTAATTATGATAATGAGAAAATGGCTGAAAATCTGAAATCATATTTTGAAACAAAATTTGTACGTTTCTTGCTGGTTCAAAGTATTTCGGGAATGGATATATCAAAAGATAAGTTTAGATTCGTCCCAATGCAGGACTTCTCCGAAGAATGGACAGATGATAAGCTTTATAAAAAATACAATCTGACCAAGGATGAAATTGCCTTTATTGAATCTATGATCCGTCCAATGGAATTAAAAGATGAATAACATTCTAATATTTTTACAAAGTTACTCAAAAATATTTGTCCAATTATTTGGTGTATATTTAATATACAAAAGTTTCTCTAGCAATAATACGATTGTAAAAAAAAGTGGAACGTATTGGGATTTTAATATTCATTTAGTAACAGCTTTCGTCTCTGAAGATTATAATAAATATGTTGCTCTAATGGTTATAGCGTTTCCAGAAATATTAACTTCCTTAGAAGTAAACGGTCTTTATATTTATATATTTCTTGGTTTGGGGATCATTTCGCAAATAGCATTTGTTAAAAACTATTTTGTAAATAAAAGAGTTAATAAGATTAAATCTATCATAGAAGAGAGTTTAAAAAATGGTTAAAGATTTCTTTCCGAAACGTCCCGACATTACACCAACAATTTATGCCTATGAATTGGATGGTGTTGATACTCATAAAGGTTTGATCAAGGTTGGATATACCGATCGTGATGCAAATACACGTATTGCAGAACAATTAAAAACATCGCGAGTTAAATATAGGATTTTGTTAGTTGAATCTGCTATGCGTGAAGATGGTTCAAACTTTGTTGACCATGATGTTCACAAGTTATTGCGCAGCCGTGGCATATTAAATCCAGATGGCGAATGGTTTAAATGCTCGGTCAAAGATGTTAAATCAGCCATATTATCATTGGTTAAAAATCAAGATTTTGATATTCCAAGAACAAATACCTTTGGTATGCGCCCAGAACAGCAAGAAGCCGTTGAAAAAACAATGGCATATTTCAATAGTTTTAAAAAAGAAAACCCAAATAAAACACCACACTTTCTGTGGAATGCAAAAATGCGTTTTGGAAAAACCTTTACTGCATATAAACTTGCCCAAAAGATGGGATGGAAAAAGATTTTGGTTTTAACTTTTAAACCAGCCGTCCAAAATGCATGGAAAGAAGACCTGGAGTCACATGTTGATTTTAATGGATGGAAATTTATTACATGCTCTAATCATGATGAAAAGCCATCTTTATTTGATCAAAAAAAGAATAAAGATGGCCCAATGGTTGCTTTTGGTTCTTTCCAGGATTTATTGGGTAAAAACAAAGTTGGTGGTATCAAGGCAAAAAACGAATGGATTCATACCACTAATTGGGATTGTGTGATTATGGATGAATATCATTATGGTGCATGGCGCGATAATGCAAATGACCTGTTTGAAGCAGACACAGATGATGAGAAAGGGTTTAATATAAAAGACTATGATGAAAATAATATGCCGATCACAACTGGGGCATATTTATATCTGTCTGGAACGCCGTTTAGGGCAATCGCTAGTGGCGAATTTATAGAAGAACAGATATATAACTGGACTTATTCTGATGAACAACGCGCAAAAGAAAATTGGAATAAGAAACAAGGCCCTAATCCGTATTTGTCTTTGCCACGCATGGTTATGTTAACTTATCAACTGCCTGACGCCATCAAGGAAATTGTAGTAAATGGAGAATTTAACGAGTTTGATCTGAATGTTTTCTTTTCCGCCGAAGGTAATGGTGATAAAGCAAAGTTTAAATATGAATCTGAAGTTCAAAAATGGTTAGATTTAATTCGCGGTTCATTTTTAGAGACAACCGTTGACAATCTAAAATTGGGCGCGCACAAGCCTCCTATGCCTTTTTCTGATGCACGTTTGCTAGAACTTCTTACACACACTTTCTGGTTTTTGCCATCTGTTGCCAGTTGTTATGCTATGAAAAATATTTTAGCGAAACGACAAAATACATTTTATCATGATTACAAAGTTATTGTTGCTGCTGGAACACAGGCTGGTATCGGTGTCCAAGCATTGTTCCCAGTGTTTGAAGAAATGGACGATCCATTAAAAACAAAAACAATCACATTATCTTGTGGAAAATTAACAACTGGTGTATCTGTTAAGCCATGGTCTGGGATATTTATGCTGCGTAATTCATCAAGTCCAGAAACTTACTTCCAGGCCGCATTTCGCGTTCAAACGCCTTGGACTATTAAAAACCCAGATGATAAATCCCCCAATAAAATAGATATATTAAAAGAGGAATGCTATGTCTTTGATTTTGCCCCAGATCGTGCGCTTCGTCAGATTGCTGATTATAGTTGCCGTCTTGATATAAATGAGTCAAATCCAGAGAAAAAAGTTGCTGATTTTATAAAGTTTTTACCTGTCCTGGCGTATGATGGCAGTTCTATGAAACAAATAGATGCGGCTGGCGTATTAGATATGGCAATGTCCGGCACTACAGCAACATTGCTAGCGCGACGTTGGGAAAGTGCATTGTTAGTAAATGTTGATAATAATACCCTTAGCAGGCTTATGAATAATAAAAAAGCTATGGAAGCATTAATGAGTATAGAAGGGTTTCGTAATCTAAATACGGATATAGAAACTATCATCAACAAATCTGATAGTGTTAAAAAACTAAAAGAAAAAGCAAACGACCATGAATTAACGAAAAAAGAAAAAGAACATCTTACTGATGAGGAAAAAGAATACAAAAACTTGCGTAAACAAGTTCAAGAGAAATTAATAAAATTTGCAACAAGAATACCGGTATTTATGTATTTGACTGATTATCGTGAAGCCTCATTAAAAGATGTTATTACGCAACTTGAGCCAGGTTTATTTAAGAAGGTTACTGGTTTAGAAATTAAAGATTTTGAATTATTAGTTTCTTTGGGTGTATTTAATAGTTCAATGATGAATGATGCCGTCTATAAATTTAAACGTTACGAAGATGCGAGTTTAGAATATACAGGCATAAATCGTCATGTTGGTGAAGATTTGGGTCTGTATGATACAGTAGCTAAACGTAATGATATAAAGATAATCGAACAAAAATAAAAGGGCTTTATTATGAATAATAAAATCAATGGGGATACAGGGGAGAAATGTCCGCGATTTTAATTTCATATTTTTCAAGCGGTGTTCGCAGATGTCTGGTGGTGCTTAATCTTCTTTCCAGGCGTTCTTGTGCCAATGTCTCGGTCATTTTTTCTGGAGTAGGTATTTTGGGGTTAAAAGAATTTTCTAATTCCAAATATTCCTGCCACATTTCTTGGTTATTCTGAATTGTCATGGTGTTTTGCCCTCACACGTGTATACAGGGGTTGAAGTTGTTTGACTTTTCGATAACACTCATACGTTTTGTATAAAATTCTTCACAAGTTTTATAAGGGAGCCATAACTGGTCTTTGAGGTTTTCCATAATGTTAATTATTTCGTCCCTCGTTTTTTTAGAATATTCATACAAACTTAATCGTCTTGATTCGTATTCAACTGGTTTGTCAAAAAAGTTTTGTTCGTCCTGACTCATTTCATTTCCTTTTTGTATAAGTCTATATATGTTTTAATAAACACAAGTTCGTCTCTATTATAATTTTAATTGTTTATTGCTGTGTTAGGTGCTATTATTAATTTGCCTTGGTAGAACAAGGTTGGGCTTTATAACCCATCTATACACGTCAGAGTAGACGTAAAAACTCCAACTCATGGTTGGAGTGTGTGAATAATGCGCTTGCGCAAAATAAGCACGCAATTTGTATAGATTGTTATAAAACTCCAACCGCCTTTATTTTAAGGGCGGTCTTTTTAATACAGGAGTTTAGTATGAAAAAGAAAACCGTAATTTTGTCACTAGCTATTGTATCTATAACCAGTGTTTTTGTATGGTATTTTGGTTTTTATAGACCAAGGCGTATACAAATCCAAGAAATGGCGGAAAGCCTTGCGAAACAATCAGATGAACTATATAAATACATATTTATAAGTGATGATAATGTCATATCTATATGTCAAAAAGAGATTATTAAATCAAAAGACATATCAGATAATATTAAAGGCATATATATATGTAAATGCACTGTGCCCTTAATTCGCGCAGGTGTCGCAGATCAATATTTAAATACCGGGTCAAAAACACGGCAAGAATTTGAACAAATTATAAAAAATCTAAAAACACACAATAAAGCTGTAATTAAATTAGCCATATCTTCTTGTAAAACGGAACAAGAAATGATTGGCGTTGCAGGGCAAAAAGAAATGTATAAATAATCATAAATGGATATTTTTTAAAAAACTTTTGGATGAAGAGATTTATATTATCTTTTTTAATAGTTTTACCTTCGGCTTTCCTTTCTGTTTATTTGCCGACCTCATCGGGGTTATATTTTGATGTTGGAATAAGGATGGGAAACCTTATTATGATAATGGCTTTTTTGTTCGCAGTTATTATATTTGCATTGTTTTTAACAATACCTGTATTTATATCTTGGGAAAAGAACAAAAAGAATAAAAGCGGAATAATAGCTTTAACTTTATTATGGATGCCGTTGTCAGTTATTGTTAATCCGGTTATTATAATAATATTAGGAATGGGCAATAAAAGTTTTGAATTTGCTATAGGTTCTATAATATGGATATCCACTTATATAGCTCCATTATTATGGGCATTAGTTGCAAAATCAAAAAATTCTAAGTCAAGTAAAGAATATATAGGTATTAGTTAATGATAGTTAATGGTGTATATTAGATATAACCAATGTATTATTTGGGTTTTTGTTTATAAATTACGAGTCAAGAGCTTGAACGTATTAGATTTCTAATGTTTTTTGTCTTTTTTAATCGTTTTTGTAAACATACTTGACCATGTAAAGTCAAGAGAATAAATCTTCACCTAATATAAATGGATCATTAATGATTTTATTGTTTGTAATGGTTATTTCCTTTGTTATGTATGTATAAACATGACTTGAATAGACTTTTTTAACCATAATGTCGTTACCAAAGGACTTTTGACTGAATAATTTATCTATATCGCTTTCCCATATATCGAATCCAAGAGATGTAGATATTTTCTTAAGTTTGTGTATTACCAATTCAATATCTATATTCTGTTTTAAACCAAGAATAAAATGTGCATGTAGATTTTTGTACCTTCCAAGTTCTTTAAATCCAATGAAGAAGAAGTATTTAGTATAAAGTTTATACCAGTGTCTTCCGATTTCACTTTTGAACAATAAACGAAATATTGGTTTGCAGCGCATGCTTAGCCCAATTTTTGTTTTAGGTGGTGTTTTAAATCGGATGGAGAGAAATAAAACCTCTTGTTTACAAGAATTGTCTAACCAAGTCTGTATTTCTTTTAATTTATCCATATTCAATACTCTAAAAACTACGCATTATTTGGGCATAGTATTTATTGATTTAACTTTGTATTAAGAAGATAGCCATGATAAGCACAGGTCTTTATACAGAGTGATAGTTTTATTTATTTTTCTATATGTGCCTCTATCCATGCGTCGAGATCTTCTTTGCGATAACGTATGCGATTTCCCCAGCGCACAAATGGTATAGTGTTTTTTCCAATACTTCTGAAAGTATTTAGTGTCGGAACAGTAGTGCCAAGATAAGAGGCCGCATCGGCCTGATTCATAAGTTTTGATTCTGTCATAATATAACCCTTTTGTGTTTACTGGGGTTATTATTCATGACAGGTTTTATACGGATAAATAAAAATAATATCCGTATAAACAAAAAATTATACGGATATTTTCTAAATGATTCTGTATGACTTTTATAGGCTGTATTTATCGATAAGTCTAGAAACCACATCTGCTTCGTTTTCTTTTGTTAAAGAATTATTTTCAAAAAGTTCGTTTATGCAGTTAATTATAAAAAAATTTGGATTGTTTGATTGTTTTTTAATTTCATTATATCTTACATATAAAACGTCTAAATTTTCCGTATATTTGTATTTTCTTCTAACTTTATCTAAAGCGCCACGTAAAGATTCATCCGGATATTTTAAAAGCATTAATTGCATTTGAAGACACAATAATAAGCCAGCCTTGCCAATCCATTTACCCGGTCTACCGGCTTTTTCAATATCACCAATTTCTGTAAAGCCTATAATATTTTGTTGAATAGCCATTTTTTGTATAAGTTTTCTAGTTGTTAAGTCTATAAAGCCCGGTCTTTTTAATCCGTATTCTTGAAATAGTGCTTTTTCACGCATTTCTAATTCTTCGTGATTTTGTTTTGCTGCAAATTCTGCGCCTTTAATTAAAGTTGCTGCAAGAGTAGGACTAAGTGGTATATCTAATACATTTCCATAAAGTTTACGTTTAGCCATGGCACAAACCTTTCTAATAATATCAAATCGTAATTGAATAATGTTTGATTAGCAATGTTAATTATTGGTAGCAATATATGCCATCGGTAGCAAATAGGTAGCAAAAGGTGGTTTTGGATGGGTAAAAATAGGTAGTTAAAAACAATAAAAATGTCCCTGAAATCAGGGACTTATTTGGTTGCGGAGTTTGGATTTGAACCAAAGACCTTCAGGTTATGAGCCTGACGAGCTACCGGGCTGCTCTACTCCGCGATGGACTGCGCTATTTTACGCCAAATTTTTTCAATGTCAAGCGTTTAAGACATTTCTTGAATTTTTTATATCTTGCTGCTATATTTTATACACTATGAAGCAATTTAGAAAAATTTGGAAAAAGTTTTGGCGCAGATTTTTTTCTGCTGCGCCTGTTCAATGGATTTTAGCCTTTTTTATGTTTTTCGGAATTTATCTGGTTTATTTCACGTCTAAAAAAAATATTCGTGGTGAAGAATTATTTCATGAATATAACCGTAAGCCTGCAATTTTCGTATTCTGGCATGGACGCAGTATGATGTTGTCACCAATCGTTCGTAAGTGTGGGGTGCGTGGATATGCTCTGTCTTCAAGACACAAAGATGGTCGTATGATGGCAAAGCTGCAACGTTTATTTGGGTTAAAGGCTATTTATGGCAGTACTGGTCGTGATGGCGCGGTTTCCGCATTACGTGAAGGTGTGCGCCGTTTGAACGAGGGCTATGTTTTGGCATTATCCCCCGATGGACCCAAGGGACCATTGATGCGTTTAAATGATGGTGCTTTATATTATGCTCGTATGACTGGCGCGCCAATTATTCCAGTTTGTTATTCTTGCTCTCGGCCTTGGTTTCAACGTCGTTGGGATCGTTACTTGATCGCAAAACCATTTTCAAAAATTATTTGCAATGTAGGACAGCCAGTTTTTATTACCAAAGAAAATTTTAACTCTGTTCGTGTAGATTTAGAAAAGTTTATGATAAAACAATTGCAAGATACTGACGCTGAATTTGGATTACCACCAATTCAACCAAGCGCAATTAAAAAATGAAAACACCAAATTGGTTTTTAAAAAGAACTTTTATTGCATGGCTGTTATTGCCGTTATCTTTTATTTATTTATTAGTATCGCGGTTCGTTTTTATTTGCCGGCGTTTTAAACAAAAAAGCGCAAAAATACCGATAATTTGTGTTGGCGGATTATTGGCGGGTGGGGTTGGGAAAACCCCCATTGTTCGTGAAATTGCAAAGGTTTTTGGATCGGCCGTTGTGATGCGAGGATATCGTGGAGGTGATGAAGCCAAAATGTTGGAAAACAGCGGCTTGACCGTTTTTACAGGTGTAAAGCGCGCACAGAGTATAAAAAATGCTGAAGAAAAAGGCTTTCCTTCTATAGTAATGGATGATGGTTTTCAAAATTCAACAATTAAAAAAGATATTTCAATTTTAGTTTTTAATTCCAAAATTGGAATTGGTAATGGATTTGTTTTGCCCGCAGGTCCAATGAGAGAGCCATTAAGCGCAATTCGTCGTGCTGATGCAATTGTAATTGTGCGTGATATAAAAAATGGTAAGACTGCAAATAATAATTCAGCAATTATCAAAGCTTTAAATAAATATAAAAAGCCAATTTTTTATGTGGAAAACAAAACGATTATGCCACGCGGGATTCGTAAATTTATAGCTTTTGCTGGAATTGGTTACCCACAAAAGTTTTTTAATAACTTGCCGAAAAAGCCGGTAAAAACAGTATCTTTTTCCGATCATTATGAATATACAGACAAAGACATAGAGCAATTATTAAATTTAGCAAAAGAAAATAAAGCAGATTTGTTGACTACTGAAAAAGACTGGATCAGATTATCTCCGCGCATGCGCAAACAAATTAAATTTTCACCATTAGAAACAAAAATACCATCGGAATTTTATTCTTGGTTAAAAGAACAATTGGTAAATAAAAAATGATTAAAAGTGTAAAATTTTCAGGCGTTGGAATTCATTCAGGAATTCTTACAAATGTATCTGTAAAGCCGTCAAAAAAGCCGGGTATATTTTTTCTGCGTACAGATTTGTCGCATGCTGCGCCAATACCAGCGACATGGAATAATGTTCAAAATACGGGTTTGATGAGTACTTCGGTTGGAACTTGGCCAAATCAAGTTCAAACCATAGAACATTTTATGGCAGCATTGTTTGTTTGTGGAATTGATTCTGCAGTTATTGAAATTGATGCATCAGAATTTCCAATTATGGATGGTGGTGCCCAAGAATTTATAGAAATTTTAAAACCAATTACAAATAATAAAAGCAATCTAAAAAAGATTATTGTTAAAAAAGAAATTATTGTCACCAGACAAGAAATTATAAAAAAGATGCCGATATTAAAAAGAATGGCTTTATGGATTCATGGTCTTAAAACGGGCCGTAAAGAAGATGGATTTGTTAAATTATCGCCAGGGGTAAAAAATCTGTCTGTGGATATAACTTTGGATTATCCAGATAAAGCTATTGGTATTCAAAATACTAAATTTATTTTTGATGGAACGGAATCTGCACGTAAAGAATTTATAAAAAACATTTCAAAATCCCGGACTTTTGGAAGATTTTGGGAATGGGGATATTTAAAAAAGCTTGGCATGGGGAAGGGCGCAAATGAAAAAAATGTAATTGTTTTAATGAACAAAAAAAACGATTGGAATGATGTTCAAAGTTATACAGATGATAAAAAACGATTAGAAAAATTGCTTAAAAACAAAGGGGCCCAAACACTGACCCCTTTATACTGGAAAGATGAATTTGTCAGACATAAGCTGATTGATGCATTGGGGGATTTTTATACCAGTGGCGGAATGGTTGTTGGGTGTTTAGAATCTTTCAAAGGAAGTCACGCAATGAATAATTTAGTTTTACGTAAATTGTTTTCAGATTCATCAAATTATAAAATACAGGGGGAATAAAATGAAAAAACTTTTATTAATATCCGTTTTAACCACGGCAGCATGTACGAATTATGTAAAATTAGAATCTGATAATTTAACCAAACTGACAGACGAGCCAAAAAATTGTACACTGTTGTACACAATGGATGCCGACGCTAATTTTTATTCCGAAGAAGATGCGGTAAGATATCTTGAAAATCAGATTGTTAAAAAGGGTGGAAATTCTTTCTTTATAACAAAAAAAGAAAAGATTCATAACGAATGGAAGATGTTTGCCCCCGAATATTCTTATGCTATAACCGCTAATGTTTATGATTGCCCAGCCGTTAAATAATTTGTATAATAAGCGTATAAATAGAACTTTTTTCACAAAAGGTGTGAAAAAATAGTATTTCTATGTCTGAAACGGGAGGGGATTTTGGCATCAGGCGTAATAACTATTGAGCGCAAAAAATACGCAGTTGGGCTGTTTTGGCAGCCTTTGTCAACTGGTCAAAACCCTCATTTTCTTGCAAAAAAACTATCAAAACAAATTTCCGGCAGTGTAAAGTTTTATGCAGAATATGGATCTATGGTTGGTATTGGGTCGCTTTCGTTGGGCCATCGTAGGGGTATGAAAATTGCTGCGGTTGAAGTAATAAATTATTTTCATGAATATAATTCGTTTTTGGCTGAATTTTTTACACCCCAAGGTTTTTGGATAATTGGGGTTAGAAATAATATAGTAATTTTTGATCAATTGATTTCCACTGAATCAAATGCCAAAAAAGAATTTGCGAAATTAGTAGCATTGCCAGATTGGGATGTAATTATTGCTTCTGGGTCATGGAATATCCCACGGGCCGAAGAAAAATCATTACGAGATGTAATTGTTGGAAACTCAAAACCATATTTAATTCCAATAAGTGTTACAGCTGGAAATATTTTTTCTTTGGTTGTTTTTTGTATGGTAGTGTTTGGAATATGGTATGTGTTTAATGAACCGATTATGAAAATGATTTCACCACGTCCACAACAAATTCAAATAAACCCAGAAATTTTAAAAAAGTATAAAAAACAATTAGAAGCAAAAAAGGCTGAGATAAAACAAGAACCTGTACAGCCAGCGGTTATCAGTCATCCTTATGATAATTTGCCAGACCCACATTTACGCGCAGAACAATGTTGGAGGTCAATAGCTTTTGTTATGCAACCGATTTCTGGATGGTCACAACAAAATGCGGTATGCGAAGAAAACTCGGCACGGGTAACATTAAATCGTACATATGGAACGCTAGAAGGATTATATAGCTTGGTTGATTCTTTGTTGGGCGAAAATGTGTATGTTATGGAAAATACTGATTCTAATGTTGTAATCAGTGTTGATTTAACGCCATTACCATCATCTGGTAATAATTTACCCAAAACAGATATAGAGGATGTGGTTTTTTCTGTAAATAATATCTTTCAAAAAATTGGGAAATTTGCAAATATAAAACCAAGTATGGAAACAAATAAACAGGGCGATGTAACTGTTACAACAAATATGGTTACGATAGATGCGGATTCTAAACTTAAACCAGATGAATTTATTAAAATGTTTGATGGGATTTCACCGATATCTTTATCGTCTGTTAAATGGGATGCGCGTTCGCGCACATGGAACTATGAGGTTAAAATCTATGCAAAATAAATTGATGCAAATTTTATTATTTATTTCGGTAATCTTTGCAATACCCGCGATTGCAGAAGTAAATGACAAGGCAGACGCTTATGATCCGTCTGGTTCTGTGTTTGAAAAAATTACTGATTTGGAACAGAAAAAAGTTTTGTGGCAGCTGGAAAAAGAAAATGCCCAGATGCAATTGGAAATGGACAGAATGGATGCTGAACGCGTAAGAATTAAAAACGAAATTGATTCTATGGATGGTACTAAAAATGCCCAAGCCCAAGAGTTAGAATTGGAACGTCAACGTCTTGAAATTGAAAAACAAAAATTAGAAGTACAAAAAAAGAATATAGCTGCTGCTCCGACCCCCAGTAAAAGAGAATCCGATAAACCAGAGCCAGAACCCGAACCAGAGGTTGCACCAATACAAGACAAATATAGATTGGTGGAAATTGTTGGTGCTGGGCGCCAGCTAGTTGCAACATTGGAAGATAATAAAACAGGACAACGAAAAAAAGTTTCTGTTGGTAAAGATTTGGATGGATACAATGTTGATTCAATTTCTTTGGATGAAGGGGTAGTTTTATCTAAAGAAGGCGAAACACAAACATTGGGCGTTCATGTTAATAATTAAATAAAATTATAGATAATGCCTGAAAATAAAAATATTGATCAAAAAAAAGCAACAACGGATAATGGAAATGTATCCGTTCCAGAAGATATTGCTGTGCTGACACAGAAAGAAATTGTAGAGCATCTTTTTTATGATGGTAATATTCTGTTGACCGCACCCGGTGGGGCGTTGGGTACCCCACGTGATACACAAAACTTTCTGGCATATTTTTCTGGTGGAGAATTAATAATTTCCAGAACACATCGTTATGATGGTCGAGTTATATCTTTTCTTGAATTATTAAAAAAAGAAAAACGCGTAACCAAAGAACCGTATTACAGTGATTTAGGATTGATATCTGTAATTTATAGATATAATGAAACAAAAAATTCTGGGCTTACAACACATGCACCATTGTATTATGACAACCAGATGCAAAAGGACTTTGTTGATATAATTGCACGTGCGGCATCAATGAAGGTTTCTGATATTCATATAGAAGTTGCGGATCAGACAACTATTTATTTTCGTATAGATGGAAGTATGCAATCGGTTCTGGAATATAATTCCAGTTGGGGGGAATCCTTTGTTCGTGCGGCATTTGCATCGGCCGATCAATCTAATTCTAACTATGCTCAGAATGAATATCAAAGCGCACAAAAGGACGGACGAACCCCATTACGTGGCACCAAAGATTTATATTTACCAACTGGTATTATGGGTATCCGTATGCAATTCAATCCAATTGCATTTGGTAGCAGATATGTTGTTATGCGTTTGTTATATGATAACCCGGCAGAGACAATCAAGACAGAACAAGAATTTGGTGAATACGAAAGAAATCTTTTAATGCGTATGCGTTCATTTCCAACGGGGCTGGTTGTTGTTGCTGGACCAACCAGTAGTGGAAAATCAACGACGCTTTTTCAAAATATGTCGTTGATGTTAAAAGAACGCAATTATGAAATTAATTTAATTACTATCGAAGATCCTGCAGAAAGAAAAATTTTCTGCAGCCATCAAATTCCGGTTGTAAATGCTAATAACGAAGAACAGCGCGAAGATAAATTTACAGAAGCATTACAGTCAGCATTGCGAAGTGACCCAGATGTTTTAATGGTTGGTGAAATCAGAACTTTATCAGCGGCACAATTGACGGTAAAAGGTGCATTGTCTGGTCATGCAGTTTGGACAACTTTGCATGCTAATTCTGCAATGGCGGCATTAACTAGATTGTTAGATATTGGAATTGAAGGTTTTAAATTAAAAGACGAAACAATGATGCGCGGCTTAATTTCAATGCGTTTGTTTAGAAAATTATGTCCGCAATGCAGAAAAAAATTGGCAGAATTCCCAGAACATCCGGCGTATAAGCGTGTACTGGATGCTTTTGGTGAGATAGGTTTGCAACAAGTGTACTTCCGTGGTGATGGTTGTAAATATTGTGGCGGCAAAGGAACCATAGGTCGTATCAAGGCCGGTGAAATTATAATAACCGATAATAAATTTTTAGAATATGCATTGTCTGGTAATTCAGCAGACGCTGTAAAATACTGGATAGAAGAATTAGATGGTCGGACATTAAAAGAGTCTGCAATAGAATTAATGTTAAAGGGAATTATTGGTATATCAGAATTAGAACGTTGGGTTGGTTTGTTAGATCAGCCCGGAGTATATTAAAAATAACTTTGTATTTTTATGGCAACAAAATTGGATCTTTTATATGCAAAAATTATGTTTCGCTTGGATTCTGATAAGCGTATGGGTTTGTATCGCAAATTAGCATCAATGTTGCGTAATAATTTTACTTTGATGGATGCACTGGACAGAATTTATGCAACGGAAAGTCAAAGCGGGGCAAAACCATCAGAGCCATTTGCAATTGTAATAAGTTCTTGGCAGGACAGTTTGGAACAAGGTATGTCTTTCCCAGAAGCTACGCATGGATGGGCGCCAGCATTTGAAACTTTGATGTTAGCGGTTGGTGATATTTCTAAATTATCTATTGCACTGGATAACGTTGTTCGTGTTGGCGAAGGTATTGGTAAAATAAAAAAATCAATGCTGGATGCTTTGCTGTATCCGGCTGTTTTGTTGATGTTGACATTTTTAATTATCGTGGCAGTTGGTCTTTATTTGGTTCCCCCATTGGCAGAGGCAGCTGGTGGCGAAATAGTATGGCGTGGTACAGCTGCATCACTGGTTTCAACATCTGGGTTTTTAGGAAATTACTGGTATGTGGCATTGGCTGGATTGGTTGGTGTATTTATTTTAATTTGGATTTCTTTGGCTAATTGGTCGGGTAAATTAAGGGTTTCGTTTGATTCTATTCCACCATGGTCTTTATATAAAATTTTTATATCTGTTGGATGGATGATGTCATTGGCTGCGATGGTTCAATCAGGTGGGTCGTTGCCAGTATCAATGAAAATGTTGGCAGATAATTCTGGTGGATACCTAAAGAATATTTTACAACGTACGTTGCAGAATATTTCTAATGGTGATAATTTGGGGCGCGCATTATCAAATACAGGCACTAGATTCCCAAGTGATGAAATTATTGGGGATTTGACTATTTATGCAGATATGAACGATTTTGATCAAAATTTATCTGAAATAGCAAACGACTATCTGGATATGTCGGTCAGAAAAATGGAAAACATTTCCAGTATAATGAATTCTATTGGAATTCTATTGGTTTCAGCAGTAATTGCATGGGTGGTTTTTGGCACTTTTGATATGCAAGATCAAATAACATCTATTTTGTC
>CAZPLT010000015.1:0-1744 GCA_964587855.1 uncultured Muribaculaceae bacterium
ATGATTAGCTCAGTTGGTTAGAGCGCTTCGTTCACATCGAAGAGGTCGGAGGTTCGAGTCCTCTATCATCCACCAAAAATTAAAGACCCGAATGGGTCGTTTTATTTTTGGTCTATATGTATGAGCGAGAACCTGAGGTTCGACAATGAGTCAGCGAGCCTTTATGCGAGCGCAGCGAACAAAGTTTTCGAGAACGAATGCCGCACAGCCACAAAGTGGCGAGCATGTCCTTCTATCATCCACCAAAAATTAACCCCGCAATTTGGCGGGGTCTTTTTTATTTTGCGATTGGAATTACCAAAGTCTCATTATATTGCGACAGGTATCTTGTGCCAGTTGCACAATAGAACTTTGTTAATGAATCCTTGTACGCTTGAACTTCGGCAACCCAACGGTTTTTAATATCTGTTTTTGCGCCTTGATATGAACTGAAACCACCCAATCCCGCACCAACCCCAGCACCAGTAAGTGTTGCACCCTGACGTGCTTTGTTATTAAAATCAATGATAGAACCATCAGTTGCATCTTGGGTCAATGCAGTAAAATCATGAACCGTATAATTATCCGCGCTAACTGATTGCCCTATAGTTCCCTCTTTATAACGATATCTTATTTCTACTGTTCCACTGTTCTCATTTTCACGACGCCAAGTTTTGAAATCTGAATTTTTATCCAGTTTTGTATTCCAATTAATAATTACTGCAGATTCTTTTTTAGTTTGTTCTTGGGCAGATTCTAACCGATAAAAACTCTCATCCTCTTCACATGCACCAGATCCGACCGATTTCATTACCCCATTCTTTAAACAAAACTTTTTAAATGTACCTCGGTCTATTGCTTTTATTATTTCTTCTTGTTTCTTATATTGATTAATATCACCGGCCAATGCCCAATATTCAAAATAAGTCGTTATACAATTATCAAAAATCTCTTCATTACTAGTTGCATCTTGTTTTCTGTTGCAAATTATTTTAGTACTGCCATTGGATCCAATAAATGCATCTTTGGTATGACCTTCTTTACAATTTATATCATTATTACAAATTGGCGTATTTTTTGAAACATATCCATATAGACAATCTGTATCTTTGCATTTACGTATCAATAATACTGGATTACCAATACCAGAAATATTTCCAATTAAACCACCACCAATTGCATTAACCGTTGCGCCCATAATCGTATCACCGCCGACCTTGCCCGATTGAGTTGATACCGCCGTCAAACCACCAAGTGCTGTCGCACCTATCAAAGTTTTACTAACTTTATCATCACTGGTTCCCAAAGCGCCCGATTTGCCAGGATCATTTTGACCAACAAAATTTCCCGCCAAACCACCAATAATAGTTGCTGCAGCAATTTTCATACCTGCATTTTGCTTTTGCTCTTTATTCATAACAACAATTACATCATCCATTGTTGGTTCTTTATCTGCTGGGAAAGTAACCGTGCCTGCCTCGGTTGTATAACCGCTTTCTGGGAAAGAACTTATATTACATTTAATTGAGCCACCGGGGGCAATTCTGGCCCGCGCAACAACAATATCATCGGTTCCCTGAACAACACGCATCTCGACATCCGCCACACATCCAGCCTGAGATGAATCGCCGGATGTAGGCGTATCCCAAGCCCATGAACCCGTTGGATAAATTGCAGCACACGCAGATAATTGTTCCTGGGTTACGCCAGCACTGGGATTATTCGCCGCAATCAGGCGTGCAAGTGTCATATCTGCAACCCTGAC
>CAZPLT010000015.1:1844-13746 GCA_964587855.1 uncultured Muribaculaceae bacterium
GAATAGCGCAGGAAGAAGTCCAGCTTTATTCCGCCTTCTAGTTCAGTGGTTAAACCACCCTCTAACATATATGCCAATTGTTCAGTAGTACCACCAGCATGATATGCATAAATATCTGAAACCGCGGTTAACGAACCCGTTGGAAAATAATATAGGTTTGGCTTGACAGGATCCACTATAACCATCCCATTATTATCTATGCCAGCTTCGGAATAAAAACTAGGGTCATATACCAGATAATCAGAAATTGTGTTTACCGCAATACCAAGACCAACACCAACATATGGCCGCAATGAACCACCCGCCATATACCCAGTATACGAATCCAGATTATAATATAAATTCAACATTGTTGCTGTGCTGGCAATTTCACCACCTGTAGCCTTGGCATCAACAAAACCACCCAAGCCATCGCCAGTTTTGACACTATCTGGATAAGATAATCCGCTGTATCTGGAATACGAGAAATCAACACGTACATCACTGTTAATTGCGGCACCAATTGATAATTGTAATGGTAAAATTGTATCTTTCTTGAAATCTGCAGTATCAAAAGCACCCGGCGCAGCAAATGCTTTTGTTTCATTTTTATAATCCGCCTGCATTCCACCACTGGAAGCCGTTGAATACCCAATCGAAAGACCAATATACAGCCCACTATCCGCTAATCTGTCATAATCTGATGATTGATAATATTGACGTCCAACCGTCGTTGCAGAAGTACCAACCCGTGGCAAAGAACCTGTAACGCGATTCGGATTTGATGCGGTAACCAGCTTATTATTACTGACTGGGACATACTGTTGTTGAACATAACCCTGATTATTAGTTGTATAACCAGTATTTGCTTGTTGATATTGGACATACTGAGTAGTGCCATTATAAGCTGGGTATACAGCATATGCCCCCGAACCCATCAGCATTGCCGTGCATGCTATAAAAATTCCTAGTTTTTTCATTTTCCTTCCAATACTTTATATACTAGTATTTTATCATATTGGCAAATCTATTGCCAACGTTTATTTTTTGCATTATTATATAAAATGCGCAGGAGAAAAAATGAATATTTTCATCATGATTCTAGCCTTTATTTTAATGGCAGGATATTTTTTAATAGATGCTCCCAGTCAAAGAGTACATGATGATGGGATAGAATCTGCTATACGTATGGCAGATATTAAATCTATTCTTTCCTGTATCAGTCGACAACACTCGAATGTTATTGATATTGATAATAAAAAACGTGTTAATGCAAATGAAATTTTAAATACAGAGATTCAACCATGTACAGAAAAATATAATGTTCAAACTATAAAAATATGTGCTGATGACCACCGCCAAGTTTCAAATTGCGCCCCTGAACGAGATGGTCGTGTAATAGAAAATTATATTATTACAACTGCAGATATAAATAATAAAACTGATACAAACCCTATTCTAAAAAGCTTATCCAAAGATTTTAATTCTATTGGAAATTTTGGGATTATAACCGCCGAACGTGCCGATACTTTTTCAATTCTTTCTGGGAATGGTTACAAGCGAGATATTCCAAAAAGCATTTCTTCTCTTAAAGAGATAAAAGATGGTCGTCTTATTTATATTACCAGATATTCCGTACCATTTAATCAAAATACAATTATTCAAACAGCATCTGATATCGAAGATATAACTTGCATGAACAATGAACAAAAAGTCTTTCGTTTTGGAAAATGGGAATGTCAGACAGAAACTCCGCCTGTTTTATGTACAGGGGATACCATTTGGGATTCAGATTCTGAATCTTGTGAAATAGATCCATCATTACGCCCACTTTGTGCCACAGGACAAACAGCCGTAGATATCGACGATGTATGGCAATGTATTGATCCAACACCAATTGCACAATGCCCAGATAACACCATCGCACAATTTGATTACACAAATATGAAATGGGTTTGTTCTTCACCAATTATTGAAAATACTTCTAAATGTCAAACTGTAACCATTGCCAAAGGGCATATCTTGGGGGGAACTGTATTAAAACCAGCGAATGTTTGTAACAGTTGCGAAAAAATGATTCTGGACGAAGAAACTTGTGATGTTGCCTGTATCCCAGATGAAACCAAGATTACCGATTCAGATTGTTATCAAAATTATTCGGAATGCAGCGGCAATTCACGTGCATTTTACTTTGGATTTCCAGGCGACGCAGAATACGAGGCGAAAGCTCGTGAAAATTTATCACAATTATCTGGTATAACAATCCCAACTGATGTAATATACTCGCAAAACAGAAAATTTAATTGTCTGGATTGCGGCACTGGGGGTACAATAAACCAAGAACTTTCCGTACTGCCATTCATAGCAGTTTGTGAATAAAATTAAGGATACACTATGTTTGTTTATAAATCTTTACTGACTATTTTTTACCCACTTATCAGAATTTATTTGGCTGTTCGTCGTCACAAAGGGAAAGAAGATGCCCATCCTGACAGATTTGCAGAACGCTTGGGACGCCCCAGTTTGGCACGTCCGGATGGATTTTTAATTTGGCTACATGGTGCCAGCGTTGGTGAAATAAATTCTATGCGTGGGTTAATTGAACGCCTGCATCATGATTATCCACACGCATCAATTTTATTAACCAGCGGAACAACGCCTTCTGCAAAAGTCGCTAAAAATTTTGATGTTTTACACCAATACAGTCCTATTGATGTGCCATTTGCTGTACGCAGATTTATGAAACATTGGCAACCAGATTTGGCCATTCGTGTTGATTCTGATTTATGGCCAATTCAGCTGGATGCTTTGAAACGCGCTGGGATTCCTAATTTTCTTATTAATGGCGCAATGAGTGAAAAGTCATTCCGTAAATATAAAAAAAATAAATTATTTATTAAAAGAATTTTAGATTCTTTTACAAAAATTATGGCTAAATCTGAACTAGACGCTGGGCATTTTCGTAGTCTGGGGGCGAAAAAAGTAAGTGTTATTGATAACCTTAAATACACAGTTCCATTTTTACCAGACAAACCAACTGAACGAAAAAAGCTTATTACTGCTGTTGTTGGCAAACGCCCAGTTTGGCATGCCGCTGTTTTGGGCGAAGGCGAATCAAAAATTATTTTTGATGCACATCGTGAAATATTAAAAAAACTTCCATCAGCATTATTAATAATTACTCCACGTCATCCAAAAATGAAAAGCGAGTTGGCACAAACCGGAAAAGATTTTAAAATAACATTTCGCTCGGATAATGCTGCGCCAAACGGGAATGTTTATGTTGCAGATACTATTGGTGAAATGGGATTGTTTTATAGATGTGCAGAAATTTCTTTTTTGGGACGTTCTTTGCTGCCGGAATGCCGCGGGTCCAGTCCAATCGAAGCGATGCAATTTGATAATGTAGTAATAACCGGAAATCATACCAGCACATTCAGCGAAGTTTATAATGAAATGAGTAATGCTGATATACTGGAACGTGTTGCCGATGCAAAACATTTATCTGCACTGGTATTAAAATTCTTTGAAAACAAAAAATTCTTTGATACTCGTTTATCAGAAATAAAAAAGTTTATGGCAAAAAAAACAAACACTATGAATATTATAATGAAAGAATTAAAGCCATATTTAAAATAATATGATAAATTAAAAAAGTATTTTTACGTCACAAACTACATTAAGTTTTTGTGGTGATGTGCCAACCAAAGCACCATTTACAAATTCATAATTTATTATGGTTGCCATTGACGGAGCATCCCAATCACCTTCTATTTCACGCCCTACTTTCTTAATTTGAAACGGCATAAAAGAAAATTGAATTCGTTGTAAATCACAATCTTCGCCTTCGACCGTCATCAACCCATATGGCGTTATATCAATCCAAGAACTGCCATTTGAAATTTCTATTTTATAATCCCAATATCCTGGCTTTGTACCATTTTCAAATCTAGTTTTTGTTATTCTATCTTTTATTTTATCCCCATTTATATCAAACAAGAAAGTTCTAATTTCTGTAATCCCATCATTGCTTTTATTCCAATCAAAAGTTTCTATTTTGGACGGATTATCCAGACCATCATCAAACTCTTTGGCTTTGATGTTTTGCTGTTGATTTTGTACTTGGAAAGATTCGTAGCCTGGTTTTGGTTGCGCTTCTTTCTTCGCCATATAAAAATAAATCAACAGCCCAACAGAGATTATTATTATAATTGTATAAAATATCTGTTTTTTCATTTTGTTTCCTTGATTTTAATTTCCAGCTGCCTGCAAGAACCATTGTCTGACAGTCGCGCCAGCGCGACGGTTGCCATATATTCTTGTTACAATATCTGCAGCACCGGCCCAATCGCGTCTGTTAACACACGCATCCAACCCACTTATATTATGAATTCCACCCACGCCCCAACCATATGCAATATCCAACAACGCATTTTTCGCAGGCTGTGGGAAAGAAGCCCAACCTTTATATGCCCCGGATAAAATTGATTCACTGGTGGAAATATATTTTCTCATTTGATTTTGTATTGATTCTTTGCTGGTTCTTATATCAGCAAGTCTTGTCCCATCAGATAAAGTTCCTGTGCGAATTGTATTAGTACTGATACTTTGTGCCATTGGGTCTTGCCTTGATTTAGCGTCCGAAGCAAACGCCATAACTTTGTTATAATATTCTCGTTTTTGGGAATCAGTTAATTTTTTCCCATTTGCATAAAAATCATATGCAGCAAATCTTGAATATTCATTAACTAATCCGCCAATACCTATGGTTGGTAAATATTTTGTATCTAAATAAACCTGCTCACGATAACCTTCGTGGCTCAGAATATGCGCTTCTAATGAACTGTTTGATGAAAACTGATTATTATACAACGCTCCTGCACCTTCTCCGCCGACAATTATCCCATCGCCTTCGTATGGGGTGCCCGGAGCTTCGGAGTTAATATCCCCCATAACATTTGGCATTCCAGTACCTGTCGCAGAATCGTATATATCAATATCTTCGTACAATTCATTTTCATCACGTGTTTTTAGTTTTAATTTTGCAGAATCTATAATTTTGTTTACTTCAGCAATTGGAACCTGAATTTTTTTACAAACAAACGCATCATCCCCAAAAATAACATTCACTATTAGTCGAGAAGAAGATAAAATCGCAAATATCAAAAAAAGATTACGAATGTTTTTGGCTATATCACCCTGGATACCACGAATTTTTGCAATACCCCAACCAAGTAATAAAAAGGCGGTAAAAACAGCTATGACAACCCAAGCAACATTAAAAAAATCAAGCAAGCTACGCGCAAAACAAGTTGGATCTTCTAACCAAATAAAAGTACCATCCGAACCCAGTTTCTGGAATCCAGAATTTTCAAGATGATGAAGAATTACGTCTATAGTCATTCATTATCGCGCGGCAAAAAATCCCGATGGGCCTGCATCGTCCTCATTAGCCGCGATTCCTGCCCAGCCAAACAAGTCATTTAACATACCAGACTCGTCTTTTTTTGCTTTCTTAAATGGCAGTATATTTTTTAACTTTCCCATTTTGCCAGAACGCGTGCCAGTCTGTGCGGGTTTTTCTTTTTGTGTTTCTACAAACTCTGCCGCCAACATAGCCAAAGTCGCATCATCATCTAAATCTTTGTCATCTGATACTTCGTCGGCTAATATACGTGGAGTTTCTATAATCTTTTCTTCGGGTAATGGTGTTAAATTTTCAAAAATTTCTTCTATGGTTTGGGGTATTCTTTGTTCTATTTCTGGTAAATCTTCCCCTAGTGAATCTGCAAAATCAGAAATAGATACAATTTGTACGGTCTCTTCTACGATTTCTTCTTCAGCTTCTTCCATGGTTTCTTCCACAGTTTCTTTTGCTGATTCTGCTTTTCCACCTGAAAGTACCGATAAAATTGGGATAACTCGTTCAACCTGAGGAATTTGTTCTGTATCTTCTGCTGGTTCTTCTACGATTTCTTCTTTTTCAATTTTTGATTTTCTGGTTCTTTTTGGTTTTTGTTCAACGATTTCTGTGATTATTTCCAATGATTCTGATTGTTCTGTAATTTCTTGCTGTGCCACTTCGTCTTCCAATGGGACACCAAAAAGAAGAGTATCATCCCCCAACCCCAAAGTTTGGCGAACTTCGTCAAACGCAGTTTTAATAGCCACCCTGTCTAGATTTTCACCACCTGAAATATAAATGATTTTTGTTTTCACTGCGTCCCCTCTTACAGGCTTTAATTATATCATATTTTTAACCTTGAATGCATAAAAAAAATATCTTACCATGTAAATATGTCAGAAATTACGAATAAGATATTGAAAGAACTGGATGAATTAGAAGCCGCAGCAGACAAGTTGTATGAAAACTTGGGCGGCGTTAAAACTCAAACAGATCTAGAGGTCGCCATTTTATCGCGTCAGTTGGCTGACGCCCATGATAAAAACATTCGCGCAACCCAGTTAATAGACAAGTCTATCACAGAATTAAAGGGTTTGAAATGAGTGTAGTATCAATTCCAATTTTGAATAAAAATTACGCCATGGGTTGTGAAGATGGTCAAGAATTACGCTTGATAGAAATTGGCAAAGTTGTGGACGCCCGAGCCCACGATATACAAAGTAAGATTGGGCACTTACCAGAAAATTCTTTACTTGCTACTTTATGCATTGTTTTGGCTGATGAAATTATGTCGCGGGATAAAAATGATGCTATCGCATTTGAAGAGATTTTAAAAAGAATTCAAGAGATTAAGAAAAAAATGGAATAGTTATGCTGCCCAGTGTTTATGCACCAAAAGATTTTAAAAGATTACGGGCGGCGGGCGATATAGTCGCGCGCTGTTTTGATTTTATATCCCCACAAATTCGTGCTGGAATTTCAACCGGTGATATTGATCGTATGGTTGCTGAATTTCTTCGTGAAAATGATGCACGCTCGTCAGATTTGGGATATCATGGATTTCCAAAGCATTGCTGTACCAGTTGCAATGATGTTATTGTACATGGAATTCCACGTGATGACGAAGTTTTAAAAAATGGCGATATTATCAATATTGATTTAACGGCTGAATACAAAGGATTCCACGGCGACGCATCCCGTATGTTTTTAATCGGGGATGTAAAACAAAAAGACAGAAAATTAGTTCAGGTTTGCCAAGATGCACTTAACAGTGCAATTGCTATTTGTGCACCTGGGGTTCCACTTTCTGAAATTGGGCGCACAATTGAAGCAGTTGTAAACCCCACTGGATTCAGCATCTCGCGGGATTTTATTGGACATGGTATTGGCAAAGTTATGCACGATGATCCACAAATTTATCATTGGTATGATAAAAAATTTGATAAAATAAAAATGGTACCTGGATTGATTTTTACCATTGAACCAATTTTATGCGAACATTCTAATAAATGTAAAATTGATGAAGATGGTTGGACTGCGCGTACTGTTGACGGCGGAATGTCCGCACAATGGGAACATACTATTGGTATTACCGAAGATGGGGCTATAATTTTTACTGAAAATATGGAGTAAAATTTTGCCGGATAAAACCTCTGATTTTCGAAACGGCCATCGAAAACGTTTACGCGATAAATTTTCAGAATCGCCATATATTACAGATGCCGAATTACTGGAACTATTACTTACCTATGCTATTCCTAGAATTGATGTTAAACCAATTGTTCGCGCATTGATTAACAAATTTGGTTCTTATGGAAAAATTATTGCTGCGCCCAAACAAGAACTTTTGCGTATCCCCGGCATCGGTCAAAACGCCGCAATATTTATTAAGGCTTTGCACGCTGGAACTTTACGTAATTATGTTTCAAATATGAAGGATTGCCCAGTATTTCATAAATATGAAATTTTGGAAAATTACTGCAAGATGACATTAGCAGATAAAAACATAGAAGAGTTTCATGTTATTTATTTGGATAAAAATAATCAATTAATTCAGGATGATGCTCATTCAATTGGAACGGTTGATCATGCCGTTGCATATCCACGCGAAATTTTAAAACGTGCTTTGGAATTAAATGCATGCCATGTAATTTTATTACACAATCATCCCAGCGATTCACCAATATTTTCAAGCGATGATATTCGTATAACAAAAGCAGTTCAAACAATTTTGGAAAATGTAGAAATTAATTTGCATGATCATTTATTGGTTGCAAACGGTCAAGTATTTTCAGCCAAAGCAATGAATTTTATTTAAGAGTTACGATTTTTTACCGCCAACTTGGCTGCACGCACAGATAACTTTAAAGCAAAATCACGCAACAAAATTTCGCTCGGCATTCCAGTTGTACGCAATTGTTTTTCCAATTCATTCAAACGTACCAAAACACCAACGATTTCTGATTCAGGCCAAATACGAACCGCGATATTGAATTTATCTGCAACTTTCCAAAACAAGCGTGGCATTTGTCCAGCAACAACCGCATCCAATAATTTTTTGAAATGAGAATCCAACATACGAACCAACATATTTGGTTCGGCGTTATCAAAAAATAATCTGTCTAATGCTTTCATGGTTTGGGCAATATGACCAGCCGTTAATGAAAACATAAAGTCATCAGTATCTGCTGCGCCAGTATCGGGTAAACATTTTTCAACATCTTCCAGTGAAACTATTTTTTTATCATCAACAAAGATCGCTATCTTTTTCAAAAAGCTGCGAGTAATACCACGATCAGCACCCAAATTCATAGTCATATAATTCATTGCGTCCGGTTCAATTTTTTGAATACCGGCCGCAAATAAATCTTTCTGTATCAAGGCCGCCAATGAACGCGCATCATCTGTATAACATGGCAAGGCCGCAACTTTGTCCCCATTTTCAAAATAAGAACGCAGACCACCACCAGCACGTAAATCTCCCGAAGCAATCATTACAAATGCGCCCAATCCTGGATGTTCTATCAGCTCTGCTATCAATTTTGCATCAGAATCACCAGCGTTGGCAATCATAACTATTTTATTTCCGCCAAACATTGATGGACTGCATGCTTCGGAAAAAAGAGCATCTTGTTTTTCTTTTAAATCATTTGAATCAACAGCGAAGATATTATCTTTTTCAATTTGCAATTTTTCAACCGCGCGATCAAAAAATTCATCGACCTGTCCCGCATCTGGTCCATAAACCAAAACTGCGCGAACCGCGTTTAATCCATTACTAAAATCAGATTCTTTCCACTTCATTTTATTTTTTTGCCACCGCTGCAGATACACGCATACTTATTTTTTCAGAAAGCAATCTTATTGTATTTTGAACTGCATTAGTTTGTGATGATTTTGCAGATATTAGATCGCGAACAAAAGTATAAGATTCTGATGCAACTTCGCTGCTATCAACCAAAACCTTTCCACTAGTATTTTCTTTTAAAGAATATTTTGCTGTCATACGAATTTCTTGCCACGTTGCATCACCAGTTTTTTGTAATCCCTTGAAATTTGTATCTGGATTTTTTAAATCTATTTTCAAAGAATATTTTGCTGTTGCTTCTTCATTATTATCACCCAATTTAGCACGCAACAAATTCCGCAAATCTATACCATTTGTTCCAGAAATAGGGGCAACCCAAATATCTTTTGTTTGTGCGGTCAGATTATCTGAATACATCGGAGAAAAACCACAAGAACAAAGAAACAATCCACAAAGAACAAAAACTTTTTTCATTTTTAACCCTTGATTATAAAGTTTATCATTTTCCCAGGAACGAAAATTGTTTTTACAATTTCACCCGTTAAAAACTTTTCCGCAACAACTTTGGCAGCATCTGAAATTTCTTGTTCAGTTGCGGCAACAGAAACCTGAACTGCGCCACGATGTTTACCATTTACTGACACAGAGATGTTTTGTGATGTGCGCGCCAATTTAGATTCATCGGCAACTGGCCATGGTTGAAATACCAACATTTCTTTATGTCCCAATTTTTCCCACATTTCTTCGGACAAGTGCGGAGCGAATGGATTCAGACATTGCAATAATGCTTCATAGCAAGCACGTGGCATTTCTCCGACGAACTGATTGATATATTCCATCATTGCAGAAATAGCAGTATTAAATTGCATATTCTCGATACGATCTGCAACATCTTTGACCAATTGATTCATCAAACGTTCTTGCTCGGCATCTGGTTTAACATCTGAAACCGAAACATTTTCAACACGTTTCAGAAATCTTTCTACCCCGCGCAAAGTATCTTCGGACCAATTTACATTTAACTCGTACGGCCCCAAAAATAAAACAGTCATACGACAAGCATCAGCGCCAGCACGATTAACAACTTCTGAACTAGGAACCAGATTTCCCAAAGATTTTGACATTTTGCGTCCATCTGAACCCATCATTAAACCGTTCAGCGTTCTCTTTTTATATGGCTCGACCCCTGGTACTAATCCCAAATCGTATAAAGCCTTGTACCAGAATCTAGAATACATCATATGACGTGTTACATGTTCCATGGGGCCATTATAATGATCAATAGGCATCCATTTATCCAGCTGATCGCGGCTACAAAATTCTTTATCATTTTTTGGATCAAGATAACGAATAAAATACCAAGAAGATCCAGCCCACCCCGGCATAGTATCTGTTTCGCGGGTTGCATGACCACCGCACTTTGGACAAATTGTATTTACCCAATCAGTTGCACGTGCCAATGGGCCTTCGCCGTCCGTAGTCGGTGTAAAATCGGTCAGATGAGGTTGTAATAAAGGCAATTGATCATCAGGCACAGGAACCCATCCACATTTTTCACAATACACCAATGGTATTGGTTCCCCCCAATACATTTGCCTTGAAAATGCCCAATCTCTCATTTTATATTGCTTGGCGCTACGGGCAAAACCATCACCATGTTCCAGCGCAACCCTTATCGCATCTTGTTTGTTTAATCCATTTAGATATTCACTGTTGATATGTGGACCGTCCCCTGCTTGGGCACATTCTGAAATATCACCATTATCCAGAACTGGAATTATCTGTAATCCAAATTTTTTCGCAAAATCCCAATCGCGTTGGTCATGTGCAGGCACTGCCATAATTGCACCAAACCCGTAACCCGCCAATACATAATCCGCGACAAAAATCGGAATCTCTTCTCCATTATATGGGTTTTTTGCTTTTATCCCTTTAAGTTCTACACCTGTTTTTTCCTTACTCGCGTCTGTACGTTCAAATTCATCTTTTTCTTTGGCGGTTGCAATATAAGTCCGAACTTCATCAATATTTTTAATCTTACTTTCACTTAACCATTTTTGAACTAATTTATGCTCGGGTGCAATTACGCAGAAAGTAGCACCAAATATTGTATCCACACGAGTGGTATAAACAGTCATCTTGTCCGTACCAACTGCAAAATCAACTTCTGCCCCATAGCTGCGACCGACCCAATTTATTTGTGCTGTTTTTACACGTTCTGGGTAATCAACAAATTCCAAATCATCAACCAATCTATCAGCGAACTTGGTTATGGCCATCATCCACTGCTTTTTCATTTTCTGTTCTATCTTACCCTTACATCTGGGGCAAGTTCCGTCATCTTCTAGTTCTTCATTAGTGAATGTAGTTTGGCAATTTGGACACCAATTCATTGGAAAGTCGTCTTTATAAGCCAACCCAGCATTAAATAATCTTATGAATATCCATTGTGTCCATTTTATAAATTTTGGATCAGATGTAGTTAAAAATGATTCTGGGTTAAAAGACAACCCAATAATATCTGCATCTTTTTCAAAAATTTTTATTAATTCTTTGACGGAATCTGCTGGATGCTTACCTACCTTTTTTGCATAATGTTCCGCGGCTATACCCATAGAATCCAACCCCATGGGATACAAAACATCAAAACCCTTCATACGATGATAACGTGCAACTATATCCATCCCTAAAAATGGAATCAGATGCCCAAC
>CAZPLT010000016.1:0-12839 GCA_964587855.1 uncultured Muribaculaceae bacterium
AGTCCGATTCTTGCTTGGGGCACCATAATTTGGTATAATATATAAAGTATTTAATTTTGTTGTGATGCGATTAACGACCGCGGAGCAAATTGAAATACTAATAAAGATATAAAACAGGGTGGCACCGCGCGCACTTTATAATCTCGCGCCCCTGCGAATTGGAAGATTCAAAAAACAAAAGGTGTTATTATGTTATCGCTTAAATCAAAATATCGCAGCCATACTTGCGGAGAACTGTCTGATAAAAATGTCGGAGAGGTTGTTGTTCTGTCTGGTTGGGTTCATCGTAAACGCGACCATGGTGGATTGTTATTTATTGATTTGCGTGATAATTATGGCATTACTCAATGCGTATTAGACAATATGGAAGAGGCTGCAGACATTCGTCCAGAATCAGTTATATCTGTTCAAGGCACAGTAGTTGCACGTGATAAAGAAGCAATCAATAGTAAAATTCCAACAGGTGCGATAGAAATTCAGGTTAAAAAATATGATGTTTTAACCACTTCTGAGGTCCTGCCTTTTCAGGTTTTTGGGGACGAAGAAACGTCCGAAGATTTACGTTTAAAATATCGTTATTTGGATTTGCGTCGTGAAAAAATGCACAACAAAATTTTATTCCGCAATCGCGTTATAAAATCTATGCGCGATAAAATGTGGGATATGGGATTTTCTGAATTTCAAACACCTATTCTTGGCGCAACCAGTCCAGAAGGCGCGCGCGACTTTATCGTCCCAAGTCGTTTACATCATGGAATGGTTTATGCGTTGCCTCAATCACCACAACAATGGAAACAGCTGGTGCAAATTTCTGGATTTGATCGGTATTTTCAAATAGCGCCATGTATGCGCGATGAAGATTTGCGCAGCGATCGTATGTTGGAATTTTACCAACTTGATTTGGAAATGTCTTTTGTAGAACGCGCACAAGTCCAAGAAGTTGCAGAAAACATAATTGTTCCATTGATAAAAGAATTTGCGCCAAATGGCAAATTGAATCCAGAAATACCACAAATTCCTTATGATACGGCAATGTTAAAATATGGTATAGATCGTCCAGATTTGCGCAATCCAATTGAGATTTCAGACGTATCAGAAATTTTTGCGGGCAGTGATTTTGGAATTTTTGCAGATGCTGTCAAAAACGGCTCTGTCGTGCGTGCAATTCCAGCGCCAGCTTCATCGGATAAACCACGTTCTTGGTTTGATAAAATGGAAGCGTTCGCAAAAGAAGAATTAAATTTGGGCGGACTTGCTTATATCGTTTTTGCAGACGAGCCAAAGGGTCCAGTATCAAAAAAACTGGACGCAGGCAGAATTGCAAAGTTAAAAGAAATTGCTGGGAATGGCGCAACTTTGTTCTTTGTTTGTGATAAAGAGAACGCCGCATCCAAGGCAGCGGGTAAGTTGCGGACCAAGCTGGGCGAGGATTTAAACCTGATAGATCCAAATGAATTTCGCCTGTGTTGGGTAATTGATTTTCCAATGTTTGAAGAAGATGAGAATTCAGCAACTGGGGTAGCATTTGGACACAATCCATTTTGCGCACCACTTGATTCAGAAAATATAGATTTGTCAGAACCATTAAAATTAAAAGCATCCCAATACGATATTATTTTGAATGGATGGGAAATTGGTGGTGGGTCACTTCGTAATTATAATCCAGATACAATGATTAAATTATTTAATGTTGTTGGATATGGTGAAGATGTTGTTCGTGAAAAATTTGGTGGATTACATACTGCTTTCCAATATGGCGCGCCACCACATGGTGGATGTGCACTGGGTGTTGAACGTATAGTATGTTTATTGCTGGGCGAACCAAACTTGCGTGAAGTTACTGCTTTCCCAGGCAACCAACGAGGACAAGATTTAATGATGGGCAGTCCGAACGTTCCAACAGAACAGCAATTACGTGATGTTCATATTCAGTTCAGAAAAAAGAGCTGATAAATAATATAAGAATATATGCCTGTTGCCCGCGGCTTGCCGCGGGCTTTATAATTATATATAAAGAAAGAATGAATATGTTGTGTTACGAAAAAATAGAACGTATTTCACGGACAATGTGTTTAACCCCTTATCAGCTATATATGCTTGAAGTAAATGCAGATAAATATAACTTAAGCAAACTAGTAAAATATGGGGATGTTTTATATGCCCCTTATAAATGTGATATTTGCCATGGATTCATAGATAAGCTTAGAAAGGTATTTTTTGGCCCATGTGCTGATCTAATAGGACCAGATATGATTTTAGTTTTTAACACTCGTGGTATAAATGTTAGAAGTTTTATACATAGAAATTAAAACTGATCGTGGGTTCTAATAAATTCTTCCATATATGGTATATCAATAGTTCGCATAATTTCAGCCAAAGAATATCTGTGTTCGCCATTTGGTAATACTTGCAATGATATCGGTTTTTCTTGAACTGATGCACCATGCATAAAGATATCAAGTTGTGCAGATAATTTTCCTTCTTCTAGTTCTAGATTTCCATATATATCAGTGTGTCTGGTCTTTAATGATAATTTTTGAGTTGTTTGGAATTTGCCCTTATTATATTCACCAACTATACGTAAAGTTTTAATTTTTGTTTTTCCGCCACTGATTGCATTAGCAATCGCATCTTCGGCATTTGTATTAGTGATTTTAGATATTTGTGCATAGAAAGCATCTGTTCCAATACCATCAATGATTCCACCATCAAAGCTGAGCTCTACCTTGCCCTTCATATTCTTCCAAAAATCATAGGCTATTTTCCCATTGGTTTTTAATTCGGCTCCACCGGTTATTACAGAGTCTGATATATTAAGTGGTGAATTTGTATTCAGCAAAGAGCCAATAAATGCAAATCGGTTTAATTTTACTAAAACACCATATTCATTACCATCAAGGGCTTTTAATGATACAAGTAAACTGCCGCGGGCATCATCTGTTATTGAAAAGTCTTGGGATCCATCATGTAATGAATAAACAAAATTATCATACATTTCATTACGCCAAATAACATCAGATGCTGTCAAAGAAATCCCAAGCCCCTTGATTTTAAATGGTGCCAGAATAGGTGCACCAGATAAAAACTGCATTTCATCATAATTATCAAAATATTGTTTATTTGCCAGCAAATCCAGATTCAAGCTGTCTGTTTTTAATGTGATGTTTGCGCCATCAGCAACACCATTAAACACATGTCCGGCCATTCTTATTTCCAAATCTTTAATAAATGGCGCAGAGTATTTTCCAGATATCTCATAAGGACATTTGTTTATAAATGGTATGTCAACGTCAGGATTGAATGCATGCAGCAGTTCAAGTTCGTTATTACCAGACAGGACAAATTTATCGTTTTCCAATCTTAAATTCCATTTCTGTCCATTTGGCATAAACGAGAAGCTGTCGTTTTTCCATTTCATAAAACCGTTTTCGCCGCGCATGGATTCTGGCAAGAAATCAAAAGAATTTTTATTTAACCAGTCTAAATTTTTATCTTTTACAAAATCATATTTTATAACTTGGCGTTTGTTTATAATTTTTATTTCACCACCCATATCTACAAACTTAAAAACAATTGTTCCATCCGTCCCCAAGAAATTTAAAGCAGACACAAAGTCAATATTTTCAGGCATTTTATTTTTTGAAGATAAAGTTATTTTGAACGATCCGTTATCTGAAACCAAAGTTCCATTTGCAGAAAGGTTTTTATCATTATATTCATATTCATCGCAGCGCCATCTTTCTGGGGTTCCGCTAAATAAACAATAAACATTGGCATCGTTCTTGGAAAATCTGATATTTAAATTTTGCGCACCAGTTCCCAGAATATTACCATTTATATTTCCACCAATTTTTTCGTTTTTGAAATTCAAGTTTTCTATGGTAATTTTATCTTCGGTTCCAAATGCACTTAATTTAACATCTGAATAATAAGTATCGGAAAATTTTATATTTCCGTGCAAGTCTAAATCTAGCCGAGTATTTTTTAACAACGATTTTTTTGATAATAAAAATGACAGATCAAAATATATATTATCAGAAGATAACTTTATTTTATTAAACGAATCATCTCCAGGTAAAATAATACTGCCATTGAATTTATCATTGCCAATGGTTCCGCTTATATCGGAAAAATTAAACCCATATTTCCCATCCCAATCAACCTTCATATTTAATGATACTGGTCTATCAATATCGGGTTCAAAAAATTCAAACCAAGAATTTATATCGTTTGTATCTATAGACAAGCTAGCTGTTGCACCACCATTTGGTGTTAATACACCATCAATTTTTAATCCTTCATTTTTATTAGTAATTAAAAATTTATCACCATTTGTTTCCAATAAATATTTATGTTGTTTTTCACGCATCCATGCGTTGATATTTCCATTTTGCAGGGTTGCATTTAGAACATTAAAGTTTCTGCCCATAAAACCTATGTTGGAATTTGATATTTCTATTGTGCTGTCAAAATTTGATTTGGTTAATTCATAGATTGCAATGTTTGCACCGTCTATATAAATTTTTCCTGTGATTTCTGCACTGCTTATATCAAATATTTTTATCAGTGGAATTGTGAAAACAATAGAATCGATAGTTCCATTTGGTATACGAACATCGTGAACAATAATGTGTGCGTTACGCAGCAGGCTGACATTTATTCTGCCGTTTATCTTGGCGTTGATACCGGTTTGTGATTTTATGGTTTGTTCGAAATTTGGACGCAAGTATTTCAAATTTAACATGGGTGGAACAATTAGAGCCGATAAAAATAGCGTCAAAAACACCGATAAAACACCTAAAAACAGCTTGCGCCGATGACGTGCTTTCATATTCTGCTCTCCCTTGCTTTTTCATTATAATGAATTATATTGGAATGGTGAATAAAAAAGTTTTCAATCTTGAATCTGAATATAAGCCGTCTGGGGATCAACCCCAGGCGATTTCTGAATTGGTCACTGGTTTGACGGATGGCAGGTACAGCCAGGTTTTGCTGGGTGCTACCGGAACCGGTAAAACTTTTACCATGGCAAATGTAATCGCAAAGCTTGGACGGCCCGCCATGATTATGGCGCCGAACAAGATTTTGGCCGCGCAACTTTATACAGAAATGAAGTCTTTTTTTCCAAAAAATTGCGTTGAATATTTTGTTTCTTATTATGATTATTATCAGCCCGAGGCTTATATGCCAACAACTGATACTTACATAGATAAAGACGCGTCTATAAATGACCAATTGGATCGTATGCGTCATTCCGCAACGCGTGCTATGCTGGAAGAGCGCGATGTTATTGTTGTATCTTCTGTATCCAGTATTTATGGTATGGGCAGCCCTGCGCAATATGCGGGCATGAAACAGATTTTTCGCATTGGTGATAAAATTAGCAGCAGGGAAGTAATGCGCGCTTTGGTAGATATCCAATACAAGCGAAATGATATTGGTTTTAATCGCGGTAATTTTCGGGTTCGTGGCGATACGATTGATGTATTCCCATCACATGCAACAGATCGCGCATGGAAAATGTCTTTCTTTGGCGATGAAATAGAAGATATTTGGGAATTTGATACATTAACTGGCGCAAAAATTAGAAAGTTGGATAGAATTGCAATTTATCCAAATACTCATTACGCAACGCCCCAGCCAACAATCAGACAAGCAATCGGCGAAATCAGAAAAGATTTGGATGTGCGCTTGAATTATTTTCATGAAAATATGAAATATGTGGAAGAGCAACGTCTGCGAGAACGCACAAATTTTGATATTGAAATGATGGAAGCGACTGGAACATGTCGTGGTATTGAGAACTATTCCAGATATTTATCTGGGCGTAAGCCTGGTGAGCCACCACCAACATTGTTTGAATATTTACCAAAAGATGCGATTTTATTTGTTGATGAATCACATGTTTCGGTTCCTCAGATTGGTGCAATGTCCAAGGGTGATGTGGCAAGAAAACGCAGCCTGTATGAATATGGATTTCGCCTGCCGTCTTGCGCGGATAATCGACCATTAAAATTTGAAGAATGGGACGCAATGCGTCCGCAAACAGTTTTTGTTTCTGCAACGCCAGCCGATTGGGAACTTGGTCAAGCCGACGGAATTGTGGCCGAGCAAGTAATCCGTCCAACAGGATTACTGGATCCAGATGTAGAAGTTCGCCCAACCAAAAACCAAATTGATGATTTATTGCACGAGGTTAAAAATGCATCGGGTCGTGTTTTGATAACAACGCTGACGAAAAAAATGTCAGAACAACTAACAGATTATTTGACTGAAAATGGTGTACGTGCAAAATATCTGCACAGCGATATTGAAACATTGGAACGCATTGAATTACTGCGTGAATTACGCATGGGAAAGTATGACGTTTTGGTTGGAATCAATTTGCTGCGCGAGGGATTAGACGTTCCAGAATGCGAATTGGTTGCAATTATGGATGCAGATAAAGAGGGTTTTTTGCGTTCAACGCGCTCGCTTATTCAAACAATTGGCCGCGCGGCAAGAAATGAAAATGGGCGTGTTATTTTATATGCGGACACTATTACACGCAGTATGCGTGACGCTATGGATGAAACCGCGCGCAGACGCGAAAAGCAAATGGCTTATAACACTGCACATGGCATAACACCACAAACTATTGTTAAATCTATATTTTCAGAAGTTGCTGACCGCGAAGAAAAAACAGATAAAAAACGTCAATTTGTATACAGTAAATCTGGCGGTGTCCAAGACCGCGCAGGACTGGAAAAAGAAATTAAAGCGCTGCGTAAAAAGATGTTTAAGCATGCCGAAAATTTAGAATTTGAAGAAGCAAGCGCAATTCGTGATATAATACGAAAAATGGAAGATGACTTATTATTGTTGGAGTAGTGTATGGAAATCATTTTAAAAGATTTAAATGAAACAAAAAAATGGTCGATGGAGTTTGCAAAAACTTTGCGTGCACCAGTTGTTGTTGCATTGCATGGTGATTTAGGAATGGGTAAATCAGAAATTGCGCGCGCTATAATTCAAACTCTGCGTGGCGCAGATACGGTTGTCCCCAGCCCGACATTTACCTTGGTGCAAAATTATGATGGAATTTCTCATTTTGATTTATACAGAATTTCAGACAAATCAGAATTGGAAGAAATTGGTCTGCAACACGCAATTGTAAATGATATTACACTGATAGAATGGCCAGAAATTGCAAAAGATTTTTTACCAAAAAATACAATTCATATTTATTTAACTGAATTTGATAATGGGCGTAAATTAAAAATCCAATAATAATCCACAATGATCGGTTGGTTTTTCATCCAATCTGGGTCGCTTGTCTATATCACAATGTGAAACTAATTTTTGTGCGGTATGATTTGCCAGCCAATAATCCAAACGAAGTCCAATATTTCTTTTTATGCTGTTTTCTCGATATCCAATCCATGTCCATGCTTTTTCGGTATCTGGATTAAATTTACGATAACAATCCTGCCATCCATAGTTTAACCACGATTGCATAATTTCTCGTGCCTCTGGCGCGGTCAGACTGGATCCTTCGTGTAATTTTGGACTCCATACATCCCTGTCTTCTAATGCTATATTAAAATCACCGCCGATTAAAACAGGTTCTTCGCTGTTCAATAATGGTTCAATATGTCTGGTGAAATGCTGCATCCATTCAATTTTATATGGAAACTTTGGGCTGTCTATGCTTTCGCCATTTGGCATATAAACATTTATAACGCGAACACGACCATCAATAACGCATTCAATCATACGTGCATTTATATCAGCGTATCCAGGCAAACCGCGCGTTGTATCTTCAATAGAATGCTTGGAAAATACGGCAACCCCATTCCATGCTTTTTGCCCATAAATTTTAATATTATAGCCCAAATGTTCAAAAACAATATGAGGAAAAATAGTGTCCTCAACTTTTAACTCTTGAATCAATATAGTATCGTATTCCCCACTTTCGGCAATCTTTAAAAAACTGTCCATATGGGCGCGGATAGAATTAATATTCAAAGTTAACAGCTTCATTAAAAAACCTTTGCCTTTTTCTTGCCATTTGACCTTTTCAAGTCTATAATAAACATCGTCCAATATAAAAACAACAGGGAATTTTAAAATGAACATGTATCAGTTTCTGGAAACAGTTGTATCGGAAGTACCGAACGACTTGTTTCTTACTCGTGAAAAGATAACATACTCGGCTTTTCGCGATCTAATAAAAAAACGTGCAACAACTTTGGCGGAATTGGGTGTTAAAAAGGGTGATGTAGTTGGAATATTGTCTCATAATATCCCAGAATTTCCATTGTCATTGTTTGCAATTTGGTATCTTGGTGGTCAAGTATTGATGCTGGATACTAATTTAACTCCGTTTGAATACGATAATATGACCAAACAGACTAAGTGCAAATTGGTTTTGGCTGAAAAAAGCTTTATATATAAATCTGCAAATTTCAAATTTTATGATATTACAGAAAAAGATAAGAAAGCAGGTTCAGATTTAAAACCAGCATCTGTAGAATCCGAAGATATAGCAACTTTATCATTTACATCTGGTTCAACTGGTACACCAAAAATTGTACCATTGACCCACTATAATTTGGTTGAATGCTCAGAATCATTAGAAGACATGGGTCGTTGGTTAAAAAAAGGCGATACTTTGTATGGCTTTTTACCAATGTATCACGTATTTGGATTCGCAGTAGAAATATTGGCAACAATTCATTATCGCGGAAATATTCTTTTGCAACCAACAATTAATCCAAAAGATATTATGGAAGATTTTAAAGAATTTCGACCACAAATTATTCCTGCGGTTCCACGTGTATGGGAAGTTTTCCGGAATAAAATTATAGACGGATTAAAACAAAAGAAAGTTTGGTGGTTGGCATATTTTGTTTTGAAATATGGACCAGTACTTAAAAAAATAGGACTGGGATTCTTGGTAAAAAAGATTCAAAAACCTGTATTGGCTGTATTCGGTGGTCGTGCACGTTTGTTGGTTGCGGGCGGTGCAGCGGTCAAACCAGAAGTTGAAACTTTTTATGAACGTTTGGGTTTAACCTTTATTCAAGGATATGGATTGACTGAAACTGTTGGACCAATCTGTATATCTAAACCTGTTAAACACCGCGAACCATTTGCTTTTGGTGGACCAATCACAAATAACGATGTAGAAATTCGTTGTAAAAATGTCGAAGGCATCGGAATTTTATGGTTGCGTGGGCATCAAGTATTTGGTGGATATCTGAATAATCCAGAAGCAAATAAAGAAGTCTTTGATGACAAGGGTTTCTTTAATACTGGTGATTTGGTATCCATGGATAAAAATGGTGAATTGCATTTCCATGGGCGTCAAAAACAAGTTATTGTTCTTGATTCTGGAAAGAATGTTTATCCAAATGAATTAGAAGCCTTGTTTATGGAAATACCAGGCGTTAAAAACGTTGCTGTGTTTGAACATGTTATCAAAGACAAAACGGTTGCATATGGCGTTTTCCAAGTAGAAGATGATATGACATTTGATAAACTTGAAAAAGCAATAGCCCATGCTAACAAAAAGATAGCTAGCTATAAATGGGTTACGCATTTTGCAATGACAAAAAAGGATTTGCCATTAACCAGCACACAGAAAATAAAACACCATGTGGTGCGTCAAAATCTGATTGCTGGGGAATATCCAGAAAGTCGTGATTAAAAAAACGCCCGAAAGGGCGTTTTTTATTTTTTATTTTTTTCTTCGTACAATTTTTCAAAATCAATTGGTTGCATAGCAAATGGAGGAAATCCAGATTCACCGGTCATACGTAAAATGATTGCGCGGATGCTGGGGAAAAGCAAACTGGGAACTTCTATTAACAAAGTCTTTTTTAAGTCTTCTTCATTTTCAGATTTTTCAACCTGGACCAGACCAGAATAAGTAGATTCAATTAAAAATATAGATTTATCACCTTGTTCTAATTTGCTGTGTAATTTAACCAGCAAATCAACCATATAAATATTGTTTTCAGTACCTTTGATTTGAATATCTAAATTGATATCCATTTTTGCCTGACCATTTTCTTGTTTAAAGAAAAGTTCAGGTACATTTGGGGATTCAAAAGAAAAATCTTTCAAAAATTGTGATATAAGTTGGAATTTGGCCATGATGATTGCTCCTTTTTTCGGCTGCCGTTTTATGATAATATAACATAGATATGGAGTTTTTCAAGTACCAAGGATAAAATATGAGAAAATACTGGCTATTTTTGTTTATGGGAATGAGTCTTTTGTCAGGCTGTGGAGATTTGACCGGTTCCGGGTCTTCTGGTGGTGGCAGCGCTTCTATTCCGTCAAATCTTAAAAAAACATCGTTTAATTCTGTTCCAGGCTGGTATGATGATGATCATAGATATGCTTTGCAAGCTTTTAGAAATACATGCAAAGCTAAAATTCAATATTCTGGGCGTGTAATTCCAAATCGTAAATTATTAGAAGATAAATGCCGTATTTTGCCCCGTGAATCTATAAGTGCCGGTGCCGCCAGAACATGGTTTGAAAATAATTTCCAACCATATAAAGTTTATGACAATTCGGGTAAAGGCGAGGGGACATATACAGGATATTATTCACCTGTTATACCTGCATGCAGAACAAAGACAGCTGTTTGTAACGAGCCTTTGATGAATGTTCCGGCAGACGGACGAAATTATAAGGGTGTTAGTAAGAAAACAATTGTTGAAGATAAAATTGGGCGGGTTTTATATTGGGCAAATATAGTTGATGTTCAAAATATTCAAATCCAGGGCAGCGGGATGTTAAAGCTGGAAGACGGCAGTATGGTTAAATTAAACTTTGCTGGTGTAAATGATTTGCCGTTCAAATCTATAGGGGATCAGCTTAAAAATCGTGGCATTAAACCAGATGGAGGATATTCATCCGAAGCCGTTTGGAGTTATTTAAGAAAACATGAATCATTGGCACGCGAAATAATTTATAAAAATCCAAGATATGTATATTTTCAGGTTGCCAGTTCTCATAACGTAATTGGAAAATTGGGGACTCCGTTATCAAAAATTCGCAGTGTTGCGATGGATGACAGTTTATATACATTGGGATTACCTGTGTTTATAAATACTAATTTATCGGTTGATGGCCGTAAGTTCCAAAGATTGATGATTGCCCAAGATACTGGTGGCGCAATCAAAGGATGGATACGTGCAGATATATTCTTTGGCAGTGGGGACGAAGCATATAAATATGCTCATGGTCAACATTCCCAAGGTGAAATGTATATCTTGATGCCTAAAACATATGGGAACTAAACCAAATCTTTCCGGGCGAATTCTTAGACCCCAAAGCTTGGGCGGGGCATTTGGTGGGCTTTTAAAAATATTTGGTGGTCGTGCATCAGATGCGGATTTAGCAGCCAGATGGAATGAAATTATGGGCGAGGATTTATCCAAGATTGGAAAATTGGTTGGTGTAAAGAGAACAAAAGATAAAAAAATTAATGTTTCAATAAAGCCGACCTTTTCGGCTATGGCGACAGAACTTTCGTATCGCTTGAACGAATTTCGCACTCGTATAAATAAGTACTTTGGTTATGACGCGGTTGAAAAAATAATAATCAAAAAATAATTTAATATCTGGCTGTATTGCTGTGTGCTAATGCAATTGCAATTGCGTCTGCTTCGTCAGCAGTTTTTGGTTTCGCCATTGGTAATAAAATTTTCACCATAGATGTGATTTGTGTTTTGTCAGCATGACCAGATCCGGTAATTGCTTTTTTAATAACATTTGGTTGAATTTCAAATACTGGTATTTCTTTGGTCCCAACGGCGACAATTGATGCCGCGCGCGCATGTCCCAGCAGTAATGTGCTGGTTGGATTATTGTTTACAAATGTAATTTCAATGGCACATTCATCTGGATTAAATGTTTCACATATTTTTATAACTTCGTTGAAAATCGTTGCTAAACGCGTTGCCAGTGAATCTTTTGCTTTTGGTAAAATTACACCACTGGCTATATATTTTCTAGTTTGTCCCGACGATTCAATAATCGCCCATCCAGTATGTAAAAGTCCCGGGTCAATTCCCAGAATTATTTTTGCCATGTTATTCCGCTGCGGTGATTACTTTTTGGACATCTTCATTGTCATCCAGTGTATCCACCAATTTTTCCAGTTTCGCATAAGTGTCATCATCCAAATCCATAGGCATATTTGGCAGCCAAGTAAGTTCTGCACGTTCTGGTTCGCCAAGTTTATCACTTAATGCTTTTTGTACCTGCATAAAATCATCTGGTTTTGTTTTAACGATGTATCCATCTTCGCTGGTTTCCAAATCGTCAGCACCGGCTTCCATGATGGCCATCGTCATTTCATCTTCGCTTTTTGCAACAGATAATGGATAGAAAATTACCCCTGCGCGAGTAAATAAAAATGATACAGAGCCTTCTTCTCCCATATTACCGCCATTTTTTGCAAATATGCTGCGGACCTCTGGTACTGTGCGGCGAGGGTTATCGGTCATTGCTTCTACAATAATTGGAACATTTCCTGGGCCATAACCTTCGTATCTTACAATAGTATAGTTTTCTGCATTTGCACCCTGGGATTTTTCAATTGCACGTTTAATGTTATCGTTTGGCATAGAATTTTTGCGTGCATTAAATATTGCCAGACGCAGACGTGGATTATTATCTGGATTCGGATCACCCAGTTTTGCCGCCATTGTTATTTCGCGTGCCAGTTTGGTAAAAAGCCCACTGCGCGCCGCATCGGCCGCGCCTTTTTTATGCATAATATTATGCCATTTGGAATGTCCGCTCATATTTGACCTTTTGATTATTTGTTCTATAAT
>CAZPLT010000017.1:0-2209 GCA_964587855.1 uncultured Muribaculaceae bacterium
GTTGCGCCTTTATTATCCATCAGTGCATTTAATTTCATATTTATTGCCTCTTTAATTATTCCACAACAACAAGGTGTTTTACCTTTGTCACCATGCCACGAACAGAGTCTGTATCTGGTAATTCTGAAACTTTACCAATTCGTCCCAATTTCAAAGCTTTTAAAACTTTTACCTGAGATTCTGGACGACCACATCCGCTTTTAACTTGTTTAATTTTTATAGTTGCCATTTTTTACTCCGCTGATTCTTCTGTCTTTTTCCCATCACGACCAGCAATGATTTCTGAAACAGATTTACCACGACGTGCCGCAACTGTTTTTGGAGAATTCATTCTGCCAAAAGCATTAAAAGCTGCACGAATCATATTGTTTGGATTGTTGCTGCCCTGAGATTTAACAACGATATCTTGAATACCCAAGCATTCAAAAACTGCACGCAAAGCACCACCAGCAATAATCCCTGTTCCAGGAACTGCACTGCGAATAACTAATTTGCTTGCGCCAAATTTAGATTCAATATCATGATGCAAAGTGCGACCTTCTTTTAATGGTACACGTATCATTTTTGCTTTGGCTGCTTTGGTTGCTTTTTGCACAGCAGATTGAACTTCCAGCGCTTTACCTTTGCCGAATCCAATTTTACCAGCTTTATCACCAACAACGACCAAGGCGCTGAACGACATATTACGTCCACCTTTAACGGTCTTGGATACACGATTGATAGATACCAATTTATCAACCAATCCCATATCTTTATCTTGTAAATTTTTCTTATCCTCGAAACGAGCCATTATGTACTCCTAAAATTAAATCTTTATTCCGCCCTTGCGAATTGCTTCGCACAAAGCTTTTACACGTCCGTGATAGCGATAACCACCACGATCAAAATAACAGTTGTCGGTTAATTTTGCTTTTTTTGCACGTTCGGCAAAACTAGTACCAACCATTTCTGCACCTTTAACATTCCAGCCCTGACCCTTAAAGCCTTTTTCTTTGCTGGATGCTGCGCAAATTGTGTGCCCTTTGGCATCATCAATTGCCTGGATTTCAATATGGCGACCAGAACGGAAAACAGATAAACGAATCTTTTCCAAATTCTTACGCTTTGCTGCGCTGCGGTTTGATAAAACTCTGCGCTCTTCTGTAGTCAAATGCTTTAACATTTTTTTCCCTTATTTATTATCCCCGTAACAGCGGAGATTATTTTTTATTTCTTTTTGCCTTCTTTGCGAATAATCTTTTGACCCTTATAATAAATACCCTTGGCTTTATAAGGTTCAACTTTGCGAACTTTGCAAACTTTATCTGCAAATTGTCCAACCAAGTTTTTATCAATTCCTTTGACTGCAAAATTTACAATTCCATTTTCAACCGCACCTATTTCAACAGACAAGCCAGCTGGAATTGGCAAAATTACATCATGTGAATATCCCGCAATCAAGACTAAATCATTACCTTTTACAGATGCTTTGAATCCAACACCTTTCATGCAAATATCTTTATGAAATCCTTCGGATACACCGATAACAGCATTTTTTATATTTCTGGTCATTGTTCCCCACATAATTCTGGATTCTTTATCATCAGAATTTTTAGGTGTAACGATAACCTGTGTGCCGTCTATTTTTACATCAACCAAGCCAGCGTTCTTAGTATTCAACGCGACTTGTAATTGACCCTTTGGGCCTTTGACAACAATAGCGGTATCAGTAATAGTGACGTTTACGCCATTTACTATTTCAACTGGATATTTTCCTGCACGAGACATTTTGAAAACCTTTTATTAATTATACCACACGACACAAAACTTCACCGCCAATATTCAGCAAGCGAGCTTTATGATCTGTCATAACACCTTGTGGTGTGCTGACGATTGAAATCCCCAAGCCATTCATAACTTTCGGCATTTTAACACTGCCGGAATATACACGACGACCAGGTTTTGATACTATAGATATTTCTTGAATTGCACCATTACCGCCAACATATTTCAATTCTATTAAAATATTTTTGCGATGTGCATCAATTTGTTCTTCGCTGAAATTTGTTATATAACCTTCGTCTTTCAACACAGACAAAACTGCTTCGCGCAGTTTAGATGCGGGAACACGTACAATTTCTTTACCAGCGTTCTGCCCGTTGCGAATTCGGGTCAACAAATCTCCAATCGGATGGGTCAATGACATTTTATTCTCCGTATAATTTTTTTT
>CAZPLT010000017.1:2309-9443 GCA_964587855.1 uncultured Muribaculaceae bacterium
TTGCCTGTTTGTTAATCAATGCTAATTTCGCCATATTTTTTTCTCTTTTTATTTAAGAACCAGTGGCATGCCCAATTTAATCAACAATGCCCTTGCTTCATCATCAGTTTTCGCAGTCGTTGCAATAACGATGTCCATTCCGATTATGTTTTCAATTTTATCCACAGAAATTTCTGGAAAAATCAAATGTTCTTTGATACCAAATGCATAATTTCCATGACCATCAAATTTGGATTTTGATAAACCCTGAAAGTCTTTGATTCGTGGCAATGCAACTGTAATCAATTTATCTAAAAAGTCATACATACGTTTTCCGCGCAGTGTAACCTTGGTTCCAATGGCTTGACCTTCACGCAGACGATAAGTTGCGATTGATTTTTTCGCCTTGGTAATAACTGGTTTTTGTGCCGCAATAGCTGTCAAATCAGTAACTGCTGCATCCAATTTCTTTTTATCTTGTGTAGCAGCGCCCACACCCATATTCAAAACGATTTTGGTCAAACAAGGTACAGCAAATTTATTTGCATAACCAAATTCTTTTTCCAACGCTGGAACAATTTCTTTTTCATAAACTTCGCGCAATCTACTTTGCATTTTTCATCCTTTTGGATTTCCGTATCAGCGGAAAATCAGGTTTGTCCTTAGTTCAATTTTTCGCCAGATTTTTTAGCGATACGAACTTTCTTATCGCCTTCTGTTTTATATCCGACCCGTGTTGCTTTTTTGGTTTTTGGATCCAACATTGCAACATTAGAAACATGAATTGGTGCTTCGTGGTCTTCGATATGGCCCGGTTTTTCTTGAGTTGGTTTAACGTGCCATTTGCGGCGATTTACACCCGCAACAACAACGCGTGATTCGGATGGACGAGCTTCCAAGACTTTACCTTTGACGCCCTTGTACTTACCCGAAATGACAACTACTTCATCGCCTTTTTTAATTTTCATTTCAACAACCTTTTATTACAGAACTTCTGGTGCCAAAGACACGATTTTCTGAACATCATATTTGCGACGAACTTCGCGCGCAACTGGTCCAAATATACGTGTTCCAATTGGTTCAAAATTATTCTTGTTTATTAAAACACATGCATTATCGTCAAAGCGAATGATGCTGCCATCTTCACGTTTAACCGGGAATTTTGTACGTACAATAACTGCACGTTGCACGGTTCCTTTTTGTACTTTACCACGTGGAATTGCATCTTTGATTGCAACGACAATTTTGTCGCCAACCGATGCATAACGACGATGGCTGCCACCCAAAACCTTGATACACATGGCTTTTTTTGCGCCGGAATTATCCGCAACTGTCATAACTGTTTCGACTTGAATCATGATTTACTCCACAACATCTGTATCTTTTGCAATGCCGATACGACCCTTGACCACCCAGGTCTTGGTTTTGGAAATTGGACGATGTTCTTCAATCGCAACAATTTCACCGACTTTGTATTCATTTTTCTCATCATGAGCTTTGTATTTTTTGTTATGTTTAACAAATTTTCCATACAAAGGATGACGGAATTTACGTTCTACTTCTACCACGACGGTTTTGTCGTTAGCAGCACTTTTAATAGTTCCTTGCAATACGCGTCTTGGCATTTTAATTTCCTTTCTTGTTCAGCTGCGTTTTTACACGTGCTATTTCACGACGATTTTTACGTATGACGTGGGTCTTTTGTAATTGACCAGCAGATTGTTGAAACCGTTGTTCCATGGCTTCTTTTTTCAAGTCTGTCAGTTTGCTTGTCAACGCATCTTTTGTCAAAGCTTCGTTTTTTTTAATAGTTTTAGTCGTTTTGACTTTTTTTTCTGCCATTTTAATTCGCCTTTCTCTCGACAATCTTTGTTCTGACTGGTAATTTTGCAGCAGCCAATGTTAATGCTTGGATTGCAATTTCTGGTTTTACACCATCCAATTCAAACATGATACGACCTGGCTTTACACGGCAAATCCAGTATTCTACACTTCCCTTACCTTTACCCATACGAACTTCCGCTGGTTTTTTGGTAACAGGAACATCTGGAAATACGCGAATCCACAATTTACCCAAACGTTTCATATGACGGGTAATTGCACGACGTGCTGCTTCGATTTGACGCGCAGTAACACGTTCTGGGGACATCGCTTTCAGTCCGAACGAGCCAAACGCCAATTCACTTCCGCCCTTGGCAACCCCGTGAATGCGGCCTTTGTGCTGTTTTCTAAATTTTGTCTTTATAGGCATCAACATTTTAATAGACCTTTATTATTTACCGATTTTCTTTTCGCTGGTTCCAGCATATTCTGTTGGGCGAGCGCGTTCATTCGCCAATTTTTCTTTATTCACAACATCACCTGTGTAAATCCAGACTTTTACGCCGATAACACCATATGTTGTTTTGGCTTGGATAGATGCATAATCAATATCCGCACGCAAAGTATGCAATGGAATACGACCTTCGCGAATTTGTTCGCTACGTGCAATTTCCGCACCATTCAAACGTCCCGAAGCCATAACTTTGATTCCGAGTGCGCCAGCTTTCTGTGCATTTTGAATTGCTTTTTTCATTGCACGTTTGAAAGAAACACGACCTTCGATTTGTTGAGCAATGTTTTGTGCAACTAATTGAGCATTCAAGTCTGGACGACGAACTTCAAATATATTCACAACAACCTGATCATTCTTGGTCAATTTTTTAATTTCATTACGTAATGATTCAATATCTGAACCATTTTTTCCGATAATCATACCAGGACGACTGGTGTGAATTGTAACAACTACTTTTTTTGCAAAGCGTTCTATAACAACCTTGGCCAAGCCAGCTTTTTTGAGCTTTTTCTCAACAAACCGGCGAATTTTTAAATCTTCGGCCAACAATCCAGCATAATCACGTTTACCCGCAATCCAGCGAGAATCAGTAATCTTGTTTATAAATTCGCGCAATGAAATCGGCGATACTTTCTGTCCCATAGGTATTTCCTTTTCGGATTATTTCTTTTTTTCTTTTTTTACAGCTTTTGGTTTAGCTGCTGCTTTTTGTGCTGGTGCACCACTTTCCAAAATGATTGTTAAATTGGAAAAAGGTTTCAGTATTGGACGTGCGCTTCCGCGTGGTCCAGGGTTAATGCGTTTCATTGTTAACGCTTTTCCACACCAGATTTCTTTTATGTACAAGCTGTCCACTGGAATTTTTTGATTGTGTTCAGCATTTGCAACTGCAGACATCAAAGTTTTCAAGACTTCACCAGCAACGCGTTTTTTCGAAAATCTTAAAACGTCAATTGCGCGTGCAACTGGCAATCCACGAACAAGGTCTGTAACCAAACCCAATTTCTGACTGCTGATGCGAATCATTTTATTGAACGCACGAACTTGATTGTCTTTTATATTATATCTTCTTTCGGTCATGATAATACCTTATTTCTTAGCGCCTTTCGCGGCAGCAGCTTTTTTATTTGCTGCATGTCCTTTGAATGTGCGAGTTGGTGCAAATTCGCCCAATTTATGTCCAATCATATCTTCTACGACTGAAACAGGAATGAATTTATGTCCATTATAAACATCAAATGTCAATCCAACCATCGGAGGAACAATAGTGCTGCCCCGTGCCCAAGTTTTAATAGGCTTGTGATCATTTGTTTCATTTGCCTTAGCTGCCTTTTTCAAGACGCTTGGGTGAACAAAAGGACCTTTCCATACGCTACGTGCCATAACTTATTCCTTATTATTTCTTCTTATTCAAATGCCGTGAACGAATAATCATCCGAGCCGTGCGTTTGTTGCTGCGAGTACGATAACCCTTGGCTGGAACACCAGTTCTAGATACAGGTTCGTGACCCTTTGATTTACCATTACCACCACCCATTGGATGATCACATGGATTCTGTGCCACACCACGAGTGCTGGGACGAATACCCAACCAACGTGAGCGACCCGCTTTACCCAGATTCACATTACGTTGATCTGGATTAGATACACTGCCAACTGTTGCCATACAATCAGAATGAACTTTACGTAATTCGCCACTGTTCATTTTAATCTGAGCATAAACACCATCTTTGCCCATCAATTGAGCATAGCATCCAGCTGAACGAGCCAATTGTCCACCAGCACCTGGTTTTAATTCTATATTATGCACAATTGTTCCAATTGGCATATTTTTCAATGGCATCGCATTTCCTGGTTTAATATCTTGACGTTCACCAGAAATAACCATATCTCCAACATTCAAGTTACGTGGTGCCAATATATATGCTTTTTCGCCATCTTTATATTCAATCAGTGCGATAAACCCTGTACGATTTGGATCATATTCCAAACGAGAAACTGTTGCAGGCATATCAAATTTTTTACGTTTAAAATCAATCAAACGATATTTTTGCTTATGACCGCCACCCTGATGAGGAACAACAACATGTCCAAAGTTATTACGTCCACCCTTGGATGTTTTACCACGGGTCAAAGATTTTTCTGGTTTGCCACGATGCAGTTCAGATTTATCAACCAGTACTAGACCGCGTGTTCCAGGTGTATTAGGTTTATATTGTTTCAGTGCCATTTCTTCTTACCTTCTACTAAACTTTGGCAATAGCATCTCGTTTTTCGGATTATCTGCCAAAGCTGATTTTTATTATGCGTTTGCAATTTCTATTTTATCGCCTTGTTTCAAAGTGATATACGCTTTTTTAATTGTTTTTTGCGTACCTTTTGACTTTCCACGGAAAGTTTTCACCTTGCCTTTTTGGTTAACTATATTAATTTTTTCAGGCGTGACATTATAAATTGCTTTGATTGCGTTTGCAACTTCTTTCTTGCCAACACGTGGGTCAACTTCAAATGCCATTGCACCAGATTCTGCCAGTTTCGCAGCCTTTTCGGAAATAATTGGACGACGCAAAACATCATACATTCCAGCTGTCGCAACTATTTTCTTTTCAACTTTTGCTTTTTTTTCTGCCATTTTACGCCAACCTTTTTTCCACTGCTTTGACTGCATCTGCTGTCAAAACTAAATTTTTGTGCTTTAAGATATCCAAAACATTCAAACCAATTGTTGGCAATACATCAATGTTTATAATGTTTGCTACAGATTTTTTAAAGTTTGAATCCAAAGAATCCCCACCAACAAACAAAGCTGAATCTAATTTCATTTTCTTTAATGTTTTTGACATAGTTGCTGTTTTAACTGCAGACATTTTTTCACTGTCAATTACAATCAAAGCTCCTTCTTTTGCCTTGCTTGAGATTGCCATTTTTAAACCCAAGCTGCGGATTTTCTTTGGCAAATCGATGTTATGATCACGTAAAACTGGACCATGAACAACACCACCACCACGCATGTGAACATTGTATTTTTCACCCTGACGTGCATTTCCGGTCTTCTTTTGTTTAAATGCTTTGCGACTAGATCCTGCAACTTCGGAAACTGTTTTTACAAGGTGAGTTCCAGCACGTGCATTTGCACGTTGCCAAACAACTACGCGATGCAAAATATCTGCGCGTGGTTCCAGTCCGAAAATAGCGTCATTTAACTGAGCTGTTCCGGTTTTTTTACCATCAAAATTTATAATATCTATTTGCATTTCTTATTCCCCTTGCGCTTCTTCTTTTACTTCTTCCGCAACAGGCTCTGCCGTTTCTTCAACCGGCTGTGCGTTATCTTCTGTTGGTGTTTCTACAACTTTTGATTCTGCAGATGCTGGTTGCATCGTTGGAAATGGTAAATCTTTATGTTCTTTTTTAGCCGAGTCGGTAACAAAAACAAAAGTTCCATTTGCACCTGGTACTGCACCTTCTACAAAAATCAAATTTTCTTCTAAATCAACACCAAAAACTTTCAAGTTCTGGACTGATACTATTTCATTACCCATTTGACCGGCCATTTTTCTGCCCTTGAACACACGACCTGGCCATTCACGATTTCCAATTGATCCCAAAGATCTGTGCACTTTTAACACACCATGAGATGCTTCTTTTCCGCCAAAGTTATGACGTTTCATTGCACCTTGGAAACCTTTACCTTTGCTAACTCCTTGGACATCAATAAATTGACCCTCTACAAAGTGTCCGGCTGATAAATTTGTGCCGACTGGGATAATGCAATCTTCAGAAACACGGAATTCAACTATTTTACGAAAAGGTTTTACACCTGATTTCTGTGCTGCTATCAATTGAGGTTTAGCAACATGTTTTTCCTTGGCTTCGCGCATTCCCAAAACATTAGCAACATAACCATTTTTATCCATAGTACGATTACCAATAACACTGCAATCGCCAACAGACAAAACAGTTACTGCGTGAGAAACTCCAGCGTTATCATATAAACGCGTCATTCCTATTTTAGTTGTAATAAGTCCTGAACGTTTCATTTTTATGCCTTTTACAATTTAATCTTCACATCAACACCGGACGCCAAATCCAACTTCATCAGGGCATCAACTGTCTGAGGGGTTGGATCAACAATATCCACCACAGCTTTGTGGTTGCGGATTTCGAATTGCTCGCGAGATTTTTTATTAACGTGAGGCGAACGATTGACTGTAAATTTCTTTATCAGTGTCGGCAAACGAACCGGTCCGACAACAGACGCACCTGTGCGCTTTGCTGTTTTCACGATTTCATCAACAGATTCCACCAAAATGCGGTGGTCAAACGCTGTTAATTTAATACGAATTTTGGATGCTGGTACCATTTGCTTTTTCCTGTTTTACAAGTTTATTTTATTAAGCTTGGGATTCGAAGAAATTTCTTTAAACCCCAAGCCTATACTTTTATTTTACAATTTTCGATACAACTCCGGCACCGACTGTGCGTCCGCCTTCGCGGATAGCAAAGCGACGACCTTCGTCCATAGCAATTGGTGCAATCAACTGCACGTTGATACGGACATTATCACCTGGCAGAACCATTTCTTTGTCTGCTGGCAATGTGATTGTACCTGTTACGTCTGTTGTGCTAAAGAAGAACTGTGGACGATAGTTGCTAAAGAACGCTGTATGACGGCCACCTTCTTCTTTGGTCAAGATATAGACTTCAGCTTCGAATTCTGTGTGTGGTGTAATAGAACCTGGCTTACAGATAATCTGACCACGTTCTACATCTTCTTTCTTAGTACCACGCAACAACAGACCTACGTTATCACCGGCTTC
>CAZPLT010000018.1:0-7196 GCA_964587855.1 uncultured Muribaculaceae bacterium
TTAAAAGAGCGGGGTTTTTCAAGACCCCGCTCTTAAAAAATTTATTTAAGAACAAAGTATATTCTATATGCCGAATCGTGTAAAAGCAAGAAAAATATGATATAATGTTTGTTATTAGAGGGGTTGTTATGAGAAGGACTTTTATTTATTTTTTATTTTTAGTGTTTTATATTGTTCCGGGTTGGGCTGCAGATGATTGTGCTTCTCTTAAATCAGTGCCGACAAAAACACTGACATTGCAACAAGTTGTTGAATTAGGTTTGTGCCGAAATCCCCAGACGTCGTCTGCATATTTATCAACAGAAGTTGCGCGGTTTAATAAAAACGCCGGTTATGCTAATTATTTACCATCTGTTGATGCTGGGGTTTCTTCGACTAAATCGTATGCGAATGGGTCGTGGGGCGATTCTCAATCTGGGGCTTCATTATCTGCCAGTTGGTTGATTTTTGATTTCGGAAAAAGACTGGAAGATTTAAATCAATTGGCGGCAGTTTGGCGCGCAACTGGATTTGATTACAGTGATACGGTTCAAAACTATGTTTATAATGTTATTGCGGCTTATTATGGGATGCTGAATACTGATGCAAGTGTCGTTGCAGCCCAGGATTTAGTTGTAGTGGCCAAGGGTTCAAAAGATGCCGCCAGTAAAAAATTCAAAGCTGGTAGCGTGGCCAAAGCCGACGTGTTAAAAGCCGATACAACATTGGCGGCACGCGAATTAGAATTAAAACGCGCCCAGGGGAATCGTGAAATAGCCAAGGGTAAACTGTTATATTTATTATCTTTTTCTCAAGAGCAAGATATAAAAATTGCCGATATGCCGGCTAAATTCGGAAGTACCGCAGAATCAAAAACAATAAGCGAATTGATTGAAAAGGCTAAATCGCAACGTCCAGATTTGTTGTCTGCTGGCGAAAGCACTAATGCTGCATGGCATCGTAGAAACTCTGCATTTTTAAAAAATCTGCCATCAATTTCTGCAACTGGCGGGTTGTCTTATGATTTTAGTGATGATAATGGCGTAAATCCGAATGATAAATTGGGCGGCAGTATAGGTATCAGGGCATCTATGCCTGTATTTGCCGGCTTTGCAAATATGTATAATATTCGTGCATCCCAGGCAAGTTATGAAAGTGCAAAAGAACAACAAAGACTAAAAGAAGATGCGGTTGCCCAAGATATTTGGACTGCATACCAAAATTATCAAACTGCAATAAAGGTTTTGGATCAAACAGAGACTTTGCTGAAATCTGCAACAGAAAGCGAACGCGTTGTTAGCGGAATGTACAAGGTTGGTCGCAGTACAATGTTAGATTGGCAAACACAACAGGCGGAATTGGCCGATGCAAAAATGCAAAATATAACAGCCCGTTATGATTTGTATATCCAACGTGCGGCGTTGGCGTTGGCAGCTGGGGAATTAAAAGAAAATATGGAAAGCGCCGGAGAGAAAAAATGAGAAAAATTTTTGATTGGATAAAAAGACATAAATTTATTACATGGACCGTATTGCTGGCTGTGCTGGCATATGGCGCTTGGTCGTTTATTTCTGGTAAAGAAAAAGCATCCAGTAATCAGTTTGCAACACTTGAAATTCAGCGCGGAAATTTAAAACAGATTGTATCTGCAACTGGGGAAATTAATCCAGTAAATACAATAAGTGTTGGTTCCCAAGTGTCTGGAATTATTGAAAAAATTTACGTAGATTATAATGACAAGGTTAAAAAGGGCGATATTTTACTTACTATTGACCCCAGTGTTTTACAAGCAACTGTAGATGAGTCCAAGGCATCATTGGATTCTACCGAAGCGCAATTAAAGTTTGATAAGGCTGAATATGAAAGAAATAAAACTTTGTTTGACGAGGGGTATATATCACGTTCAGAGCTGGAAGAATCAGAAACTAAATATAAGACATCTCAGCAATCAGTTTTGCGTGCAAAATCCCAATACGAAGGTGCATTGACTAACTTGGGGTATACTAAAATTGTATCGCCTGTTGATGGAACTATAATTTCACGTCAGGTTGATAAAGGACAAACCATAGCGGCATCATTCCAAGCACCGGACTTGTTTGAAATTGCCGAAGACTTGTCCAAAATGCAAATTGAAACCAGTGTATCCGAGGCAGACATAGGTGTTATAAAGCAGGGACAGAAAGTAACTTTCTCTGTTGATGCATATCCAACGCAGATTTTTGAAGGGCTAGTTCGGCAAATAAGATTGTCGCCAACCACCACCAGTAACGTTGTTGTTTATACCGTTGTTATTAATGTGGATAATTCTGATCTACGCTTGATGCCTGGTATGACCGCATTTGTTACAATTTTGGTAGAGGAAAGAAATGATGTTTGGAAAGTGGCTAATGCAGCATTTGTTTTGAAAAATTTTGATGGCATAGTTGAAAATTCTGGTGATAAAAAGACCAGTGAATATTTGGCTGTACAACGCATTGGCGAAAAACAACCTGTGTTGGTTTCGTATAAGAAAGGTCTGGTAACGGCGACTGAAACAGAAATAATTTCTGATGAAATTAAACAAGGTGATAAAATTATAACCGGCAAAACAGGACAAAAATCAAGCGCCACTAATGGGATGATGGGTGGTAATCATGGCAGTGGCGGAGGACCTGGTGGACCAGGCATGTAAAGGTATAGAAATGAGAAAAGAACCACTGGTAATTTCCCTGCAAAAAATAAATAAAAGCTTTCCCATAGAAAGTGGCGGACAGCAACATGTTTTATTTGATGTCAGTTTTGATATTCGTACCGGTGAATTTGTTTCGATTATGGGACCATCGGGCAGTGGTAAATCAACATGTATGAATATAATTGGCGCGTTGGATACACCGACCAGTGGAACTTATAAATTATATGGTAATGATGTTACTCATATGACACCAGATGAATTAGCAATAGCCAGAAACGAATATATTGGTTTTGTGTTTCAAAACTTTAATTTATTGGCCAAGCGTAGTGTATTAGACAATGTAATGCTGCCGTTGATGTATCGTGGCATATCCCCGGCCCAGCGTATTATTCGGGCACGCGAAATGTTAAAATCGGTTGGATTGGAAAATTTTGAAACATATTTACCCCCCCAATTGTCCGGTGGAATGCGTCAACGCGTTGCAATTGCACGTGCGCTGGCGGGTCAACCAAAGTTGATACTGGCGGACGAACCAACTGGAAATTTGGACAGTAAAATGGGTACGGAAATTTTGGAAATGTTCAAAAAACTGAACAAAGAAATGGGTATAACAATCATAATGATTACCCACGAATTTGATATTGCGAAATATACAAAAAGATTGATACATATTCGTGACGGCAAGATAACTCATGACGGCCCAGTCCCGAAAAGCGAGAGGAGGTTGTAATGAGGGTTAATACAGCGGACGATTTATTAAAGATGTTTTACAAAGCCATGGGCCTATCGTCTTATTGGTATTCTTCCGCATTAGAGTTAGACAAAGCGCTGCTTAGGGCCGGGTATAAAATTTCAAACTTTTTTCATGATTATAAAACGCCATCTACAAAAGAAGCGCTAGAGAAAGAATCTAATAAGATGTGGTTGTTTTCTTTGCCGCAATATAATATTTCAAAAATGAAAAAAATATTAAATGAAAATATTGAAATATCAGATTCTTTCAAAATAGAACTAGAACAATTAGAAAAACGCGCGACTGGTGAAATTATTAAATTAACAGAGGAAATAAAAAGGCAAAATCCAGAACTTAAAGATATAAAAACACAAGAAACAATAGATAAAATTCATTTTATTCGTGGGGTTGTTTATGGGTATTTGCCTGAAAATATAAAATTCTGGATGGAAAATTATAATAATAATAACATTCTTGATGAAGCCAGAGAATTTAAAAAAATTATTAAAGAAAAGTTTGGAATTGATATTGGATTAATAAGATTAACAAAGAAACAAATAAAAGATTTGATTAAAGATTTAGAAGAACAGTCTAAGACAAATACCAGATTTTTATCAGCAAAGAAGAGAATTGACACAAAACAGTGTGCAACGGATGATTTTAATACACTGGACCCGACTGGTTTTTTAAGATTTATGCAAGGGCGAGACGATGACATTTAATGATATTTTAAAAGAGTCTTGGCTGAGTATCAGTGGAAATAAGATCCGCAGTTTTTTGACTATACTGGGGATTATTATTGGTGTCATGGCCGTTGTTATTATGATGTCAGTTGGTGATGCCGTGCAAAATCAAATAACCGGGCAATTTGCATCCTTGGGTACAAATACAATTATGATTCGCGCTGGTGCGTCACAATCCGGTGGTGTCAGAACAATGTCCGGCATGAACACTTTAACAATAGATGATGCCGAGGCTTTATCAGAATTACCAGATGTTGAATATGTAACCCCAACTAGAATGTCCAGCGGAACAGTTGTTTTTGGAAATAAAAACTGGAGTACATCTTCGGTCGGTTCATATCCAACATATCAAGACATTCAAAATATAGAAATGGATCAAGGCACATTTTTTGATTGGTCTGCGGTTCGTAATGCCAGTACTTATATTGTTTTGGGACCGACAGTCGCCCAAGAATTGGATATGGGCAAAGATCCAGTGGGTCAGGTTGTTCGTATGAATGGCGTTCCGCTGATTGTAATCGGCGTTACCAAGGAAAAAGGTGGCGCAGGTATGACCGACAGTGATGATATGGTCTTTATACCTATTACTACGTTGCAAAAGAGAATTATAGGTTCTAGATTTCCAAATTCAGTGCCCCAAGTTGTTATTAAATTGACATCAACCGCGGATAATGCGATAGCAGTAGAACAAATAAAACAGTTGTTACGTACCAGACATAAAATAAAAGACGCGGACAGTGACGATTTTCAAATTACAGATATGAAACAGGTTATGGAAACAATGGATACCGTTACAGGTTTTCTTAAAATGCTGTTGATGGCCATTGCCAGTGTATCATTATTGGTTGGTTCAATTGGTATTATGAATATGATGTTGGTCAGCGTGGCGGAACGTACACGTGAAATTGGTATACGCAAAGCGATAGGTGCGCGCGAAATACATATTACAATTCAATTCTTGTCCGAAGCAATATTAATATCATTTATGGGCAGTATGATTGGCTTGGTTTTTGGTGTTATTCTATCCCAGGCCGTATTACCCAGCATTATGAATATGGAAGTGCCACTTAATATATGGTCGGTGTTCTTGTCAATTACCGTTGCAGGTGTGGTCGGAATAGCGTCTGGTGTATTCCCAGCGCGTAAAGCGGCCAAATTAAACCCTATAGACGCGTTAAGATACGAATAATTACATTTCAGCTGGTATTTTTAATCCCATTAGATCAATCGCTGTGGACAGTGTTTTATATGCTTTATCTGCTATTTGTAATCTACGTTCGCGGTCTTTTGTATCCACATCATCGCGTAAAATTGGGCAAGTATGATAGAAAGTATTTATTAACTGGCATAAATCATAAGCATAATTAGCAAGAATGTCTGTTTCGCGACGATAAAATGCCGATAGTATGCAACGTTCGAAATCTAAGATCATCAGTAATAAATTACGTTCATCTGTATCCATCTTTGTGACTTTGCATGGTTTTAGTTGTGCTTTTTTCAAGATAGCATTTAACCTGACCGCAGTATAAAGAATATATGGACCAGTGCGACCTTCAAATTGAACAACCTGCTCTGCGTCGAATACATAGTCTGATTTAACATCATGCATTAAATCATTAAATTTCAAAGCGGCCATTGCAATTATTTCAATGGTTTCTTTTGGTAATTCTTTGCCTGACTCTGTAACGCGTTTACGCGCAGCGTCATTTACAATTTCAATAATATCAAGTAATCCAGCAGCATTTCCATCCCTGGTTTTTAATGGGCCGTTTTTCCCATTTATTGTTCCAAAATATTGATGTTCCAATTGTTCTGGTTTGAACAAATCAATCATTGTTGCTACACGGAATACTTGCTCGAAATGAAGGGCTTGTCGCACATCGGTCAAATAAATAACGCGATCTGGATTATCGGTAATCTTTCTGTAATACAATGCCGCTAAATCAGTTGCATCATAAGTATCTGCGCCCCTGGAATTATAAAACATAAATGGGGGCATTGGCGCGGTATCGGAATCTTTGCGTACAGTAACAATTTGTGCGCCATCAGATTCTTGTAGCAGATTTTTATCACTAAGTAATTTTTCAACAGATGTTAAATATTTTGAAGCGTTTGCTTCGCCCAAGGTATTATCAAACGGCAACATACCCAAACGCTTGATAATATCGTTCATCGCATTCAGGGAAATTGGCATAAATTTATTATAAAGTTCGGTCCATTTTGGATCGCCATCTTGAAATTCGGCGGTGATTATTCGTGCGCGTTCCAAAAATTCAGGATTGTTTTTTGCATATTCAGCGGCCAATGGATAAAAATTATCCAATTCTTTGGCGGTTATTTCGGATATAGAATTTTTTTCTATCCATGCCATAACCAGTCCCATCGGGCGACCCCAGTCACCAATATGATTATAAGATATGGTTTTATGTCCTAAAAATTTGGCAATACGATTTAATGTGTCACCAACTATGGATGTGCGCAGGTGCCCAATGTGCAAAGATTTTGCAACATTGTATGCGCCATAATCCATATCAATGGTTTCTGGTTTAATATCGGGTTTTTGATTTACATAGTTAAAAATAAATTCATCTTTTAATTTTATGTTTATAAACCCAGGACCAGCAATAGATGTGTCCACAATAAAATCTAATTCTTTTAAATATGGTAAAATTATATCTGCGATTTGACGTGGAGGTTTTCCCAATTGCTTGGTCAAAATCATTGCAGCATTCGTTGAAAAATCACCAAACGATCTATCTTTGGGAATTTCTATACTGATATTTGATAAATCCGCGTTTGCCAGCTCTGGAATTTTTACCAGTAGTGATTTTATAGAATCAGATACAAATTGGTAAAGGTTCATCTGTAAAGTCCTGTGATTAAAAAACCGCGCCAAGCGCGGTTAAAATTACGATGGCATTTTTGTTTCAGTGAATACCACATGTTTGCGGACCTTTGGGTCATATTTCCGCATTTTCATTTTGCCCTGAGTATTTTCAGATTTTGTATTTTTAGTTTTTGTGTAAAAGAAGCCGGTTTCTGGATTATTCATCTTTACGACAATCTTTGA
>CAZPLT010000019.1:0-6604 GCA_964587855.1 uncultured Muribaculaceae bacterium
CATGGGTGGTTTTTGGCACTTTTGATATGCAAGATCAAATAACATCTATTTTGTCGTAAGGCCTTGCGAACGTCATTTTTTTACTATATTATTCATGAAAAGGAGATTATATGGCTTCAATACTTATTTTCCCCGGACAGGGATCCCAGACGGTTGGCATGGGAAAAGATTTGTATGATAATAATGCTGATGCACGTGCTGTTTTTGAAGAAGTTGATTCTGCATTAAATCAGAAATTATCAAATTTAATTTTCAACGGTCCCATGGAAGAATTAACAATGACTGCAAATGTTCAGCCCGCAATTTTTGCAGTGTCTATGGCTATGTTGCGTGCGTTTGGTAAAATTCCAGATGATGTAAAATATGTGGCTGGGCATTCTTTGGGTGAATATACGGCATTATGCGCAGTTGATGCTGTCAGTATTTATGATACAGCAAAATTATTACGTTTGCGTGGTGATTCTATGCAGCGTGCTGTACCAGCTGGCAAGGGCGCAATGGCCGTAGTTATGGGACTGGAAATAGATAAAGTAAAAGAAGTTTGCGAAAGTGCAGAAAAAAGTATGCCAGCCGATTATTTTAATGTTGCTGATGTTGCAAATGATAATACCCCGGGCCAGGTTGTAATTTCTGGTGGCGAACAAACAATTTTACGTGCAATGGAATTGACGAAAGAAGCTGGGGCAAAACGTGCAATGTTATTGCCTTTGTCTGTACCTCCACATTCCAGATTGATGGCACCAGTTGCCACACAAATACAAGAAGCATTAAATAATATAGAAATAAAAACACCGGCTTTACCATTGATTTCTAATAAAACAACTACGCCTTTAACAAACATAAATGAAATCAAAGAAGCATTAGTTTATCAAATTACACATGGTGTGCGTTGGCGTGAAACTATATTGGGATTGCCGGCGCTGGGCGTTACAGAAACGATAGAAATTGGCCCAGGGGCTATTTTAACAGGGATGACACAACGTATAGTTCCAGAATTATCAGCAAGAAAATTGGAGATTTAAAATGGCTTATAAACACGAAGATGATTATAGAAGAGGGAAATTAATACGAAAATTAAAAAAGTCTGAAAAACCTATAGTAAGTAAAAAAGAGAAAGAATTACTAGGATCAGATCAATTAGCAAAATTAAACAAACCCACAAAAAAAGGTATTTTTAAATTGGGGTGTGAGAAAACTGCACATTCAGAAAGGCAAAAAGCGAGAAGGGGAGCTAAAAGATATAAAGAATTGACTTGTGATTATACCAAAGGAAGATAAAATGTTTTCATTAAAAGATAAAGTTGCGCTTATAACTGGCGCCACTGGCGGAATAGGCGAAGCAATAGCGCATACATTTCATGAAATGGGTGCCAAGGTTGTTATTACTGGACGTAACGAAACTAAATTAAAAGAATTGGGCGATAAATTTATTGCGATTGCAGCAGACGTTTCAAAACCAGGCGAAGCCGACAGACTAATTAAAGCAACTGTCGAAAAAGCCGGAAAAATTGATATTTTAATTAATAATGCTGGGATAACCAAAGATACGCTTTTGATGCGTATGACAGACGAACAGTTTGATGATGTTATGAATACAAATTTGCGTGCATGTTTTCAACTTTGCCGTGCAGCAATTATGCCTATGATGAAAAATAAATTTGGTCGTATTATAAATATGTCATCTGTAATTGGTGCAATTGGTGGTCCGGGCCAAGCCAACTATGCCGCAAGCAAGGGAGGAGTTGTTGCGTTAACAAAATCCATCGCTGCCGAAGTTGCATCTCGTGGTATCACTGCAAACTGTATTGCGCCTGGATTTATTAAAACACCAATGACAGATGTTTTACCAGATGAATTAAAAGAAGCATATTTAAAACAAATTCCAGCTGGTCGTTTTGGCGAACCAAAAGATATAGCGGACATTGCATTGTTCTTAGCATCAGAAGAAGCATCGTATATAACAGGACAAACAATACATGTTAATGGTGGAATGGCTAGATTTTAAAAAAAGCCGGCAAAACCGGCTTTTTTAATAATATTATACCATAAAGGGCAGATTTTCTAGATTCCCCTCGGCCACGCGAACATTTACGTCTACAACCATAAATACTTTGTCTTCACCATCTTCGGCGTGCATAGGGATATTAAATAATTCTGGTGTTAACAAGTGGCTGGTATTTACAGAAATCTTGGTAACCAGATGATCATCGTCTAACAGGGTATAAATCGGCCCCATGTTTTTTGGTGTGTTTTCACCGATTTCATGTTCGTTTTGAGGGCTGCGTAATGCGTCCAACAGGGTTTTCATACGATTATCGACATCTGTACGTGCAAGACCAACGATTTCAGGGTGTAACAGTAATATATCTAATTCGGCTAATAATTTAAGATTAGGTGTAATTATAGGATTCCAATCTATTCCGCCAATATGCCGTGTGGAAATAGGGTTTTTTGTTGGATTTGGCATCATATATTTTTGCAGGTTGTTCCAAGGGCTATTTTCAACCAATTTTTTAAGCTGAGGATGAAACTGCATTCTTATGTTTGCAATATGCTGGGAACGCTTTTTTGGATTGACCCGTAGCTCTCCGAAATACAATAATTTAAACTTCATTTTTACCTCTTTTTCCTTGCTAATTATATCATAAATTGCTATATTTTACAGGCTAAAAAAGGAAAGAAATTTATGGTAGTAGAAAACAATTATACAGGTGATTCCATCAAGGTTTTAAAAGGTTTGGAAGCGGTTAAAAAACGTCCCGGAATGTATATCGGTGACGTTGGTGACGGTTCCGGTTTGCATCATATGATTTACGAAGTTGTAAACAACTCGATTGACGAAGCAATGGCTGGTTATGCAGACAGCGTTTATGTTTTATTAAATTCAGATGGCAGCGCAACAATTCGTGATAATGGGCGTGGTATGCCATTTGACATTAATCATGCCGAGGGCTGCAGCGCGTTGGAACTGATTATGTGTGAATTACATGCTGGTGGTAAGTTTGATAATGAAACAAGTGGGGCGTATAAGGTTTCTGGTGGTTTACATGGTGTGGGTGTATCTGTTGTGAATGCTCTTTCTACTTGGCTTGAGGTTCGGGTTTGGCGTGATGGCAAAGAAGCAACAATGTCTTTTGCTGATGGTGCACCAAAAACTGAGCTGGCAATAAAGGAAATTGGTGGTAATCGCCATGGTACCGAGGTGACATTTTTACCATCCAAAGATACATTTACATTTACAGAATTTAGTGTGGATACCATGGAAACATGGTTGCGCGAACAATCTTATCTGAATGCGAATGTTAAAATTATATTTGAAGATTTGCGTGGCGCAGAAAAGAAGACCAAAGAGTTTCATTCTGTTGATGGTTTAAAAGGTTTTGCTACTTATTTGGATAAATCCAAAGAAAAACTGACCAAAGAACCAATACAAATGATAAAACAAAATGGTGATACTTATGTAGAAATTGTTCTGGAATGGACCACTGCATATAATGAAACATCGCTTTGCTTTACTAATAATATCCCAAACAAAGAAGGTGGAACACACCTGGCGGGATTCCGCGCGGGACTTACGCGCGCATTAAACAAATACATTTCGGATAAAGGTAATAAAAAAGATCTTAATCTGACCGGTGAAGATTTTCGCGAAGGTTTAACAAATATTATCAGTGTTAAAATTCCAGATCCAAAATTCGGCAGCCAAACAAAAGACAAATTGGTATCCAGTGAAATTCGTCCAGTTGTAGAAAGTGTAGTTTCTGAAATGCTGTATGAATATTTAGAAGAAAATCCAGCAATTGGAAGAACAATTATTGATAAAATTATCGAGGCCGCAACTGCACGTGAGGCTGCACGCAAAGCGCGCGAATTATCGCGTAAAAAGACCGGTCCAGATATGAATGTTATTTCTGGTAAGTTGGCGCAGTGTTCTGATAAAAATCCTGAAAATTGTGAATTGTTTATAGTCGAAGGAGATTCGGCAGGTGGTACCGCCAAGCAGGGCCGTGACAGAAAGTTCCAGGCAATTTTACCACTGCGTGGAAAAATTTTAAATGTTGAACGTGTTCGATTTGACAGAATGTTGGCGTCTGAAACAATTGGTACACTGGTGTCTGCACTGGGCTCTGGTATTGGTACAGATGATTTTGATATTGAAAAAATGCGTTATCATAAAATTATAATTATGACTGACGCGGACGTTGACGGTGCACATATTCAAATATTATTGATGACATTCTTTTATCGCCATATGCCCCAGGCAATTGAACGTGGTTATGTCTATGTAGCAAAACCGCCACTTTATGGAATTACTCGTGGGAAACAACAATTATATTTGCAAGATCAACGTGAAATGGATGACTATTTGATGGAACAGTTGGCAACAGATGGAATGATAAACACGTCCAGCGGCGAACAAATTGCGGGCGTGGATTTAAAACGTACTTTGGGTTTGATTGCAAATATGAAAACTGTTTTACAACCTTTGCATTCAATTGCTCCATTGCGTTTTATAGAAGCATTGGCGTTGAATAATTGTTTGTCGGCAAATGTTAATGCTTCGTTATCAAATGTTGAAAAATTCTTGGACGCTGGTGAACTTGAGTTTGAACGTGGATGGAAAGTTTCATGCAGTAATAATGGAATTGAAATTTTACGCACTTTGCGAAGTGTTACAGAAAAATATTTTGTGCCACATGAAAAATTGGATTCGCCAGAGGTTCGTGCATGGGAACGTATGCAGGGTCGTGATGAACTGATTGCAATGTTTAATACGCCAGTTGAATTGCGAGTAAAAACAAAATCGCAAAAAATATGGGGAGCATTACAATTATTGAATACTGCTTTTGAATACGCCAAACAAGGAATTAAAATACAACGTTATAAAGGTTTGGGGGAAATGAACGCAGAACAATTATGGGAAACAACCATGGATCCAAACAATCGTAATGTGTTCCAAATCAAGGTATCGGACGCCGTCCAAGCAGACGAAGTAGTTAGTATGCTGATGGGAGACGTTGTTGAACCACGCCGTGACTTTATCGTTGATAACGCATTAAATGCAAATATTGATATATAAAAATAAATGGGAAGAAAACAAATAAATTTATCACGGGAATTATTTTTTGAGTTGGAAAAACAATTATCCAATTTGGGTTTAAATTCTGATTCTGAAAATTTTTCCGTGATAAAAGAACGTTTGTTAAATAAAAAACCTTTATCAGATTATGATTTTGCACGCCAGGCAATTTATGTAATTTTATCCGGCGGATTTTCACAAAAGACAGCAAAAAAAGTTCATTCGCAAATAATTGATTTTTTATCGCAAAATCCCAATCCAAAATTTGATGATTTGTTTGCAATTTTTCACAATAAAAACAAGATAAATGCAATTATAAAAATATGGGAAAATCGTCAAAAATACCGGGATTTTTATTATAATTTGAATTCTTTGGAAAAAAAACTTTCCTATTTATCTTCGCTGCCGCACATTGGTAAAATAACAGCAAATCATTTGGCAAGAAACCTGGGCGAAGATATTGTAAAATATGATATTTGGATTCAACGTTTGGGTGTTGCTTTTTCAGGAATAGATTTACAGAATAAAATTGATAATGGAAAATTGGATCCAGACATAAAAAAAGCCTGTGATGATATGTTTGAATTTTTGGTAATTGAAACAGGTTTACCACGGGGATATATTGATGTTGTTTTGTGGAAGTCTTGTCAAAATGGACTAATAAGATTATGAATGTAAAAATAGAAGAATCTTGGAAAACGGCGATGGCGGCGGAATTTGATAAAGAATATTTTATCAAATTGACTGATTTTGTGCGCGGCGAATATACATCGGGCAAACAAATTTATCCCGCCCCCAATGACATTTTTAATGCTTTTAATTTATGTCCATTTGATAAAGTTCAGGTTGTAATAATCGGGCAAGATCCATATCATGAACCGGGTCAGGCACATGGGCTATGTTTTTCTGTGCAAAACGGAATTCAATTGCCACCATCATTACAAAATATTTATAAAGAAATTCAAAATGATTTGGGGCGTCCCAGTGTGACCAATGGCGATTTAACCCATTGGGCGCGTCAGGGCGTTCTGCTTTTGAATTCAACTTTGTCAGTCCAGGCACATCTGGCGGCATCGCATGCGGGCAAGGGGTGGGAACAATTTACAGATGCGGTAATTCGCGTGTTATCGTCGCGCACAGGTTTGGTTTATATGCTGTGGGGCAGTTATGCACAAAAGAAAGCCGATTTTGTAAATGCGGATAAAAACCTGATATTAAAATCAGTTCATCCATCGCCATTATCCGCGCATCGGGGATTTTTTGGTAATCACCATTTTTCACGCGCCAATGAATATCTGGTTGCCCAGGGCAAAAAGCCCATAGATTGGTAATTGGTTTTTCTTGATTTTTATAAATTGGCTGTTATAATTGGGCCTCGTGGCGGGTTAGCTCAGTGGTAGAGCAAGGCAATCATAATGCTTGGGTCGGGGGTCCGAATCCCTCACCCGCTACCAAAAATTATTATAATAATTTTAAAATAAGGCACTGCCCCAATAGTATAATGGTAGAATACGTCCTTGGTAA
>CAZPLT010000020.1:0-6395 GCA_964587855.1 uncultured Muribaculaceae bacterium
TTCACCACCCAGAACTACGCGATGACCGACGCCGCCAATCTGAGTCAAGTCTATGGATGCATCACTCAGCATATTGATTACTTCGGTCAAAGCATCGTCATGGTTTTTCATTGCGACATCTTTGCGTTGCTTTGCTCCATCTGGGTATTTTTGTGTAAGATAAGAACCATCTAATCCGATTTTTTCAACTAAACCGCTGACAATTTGCTTTTTTGAATCTACGTCAAATATTTGATATTTAAGCGAGCTGCTGCCGCAATTTAATGCCATAATATACATTGTTAATCCTTTTTCTTTGTTTTTAATAGCGCCAAGATAACAAACAAAATTTTTTATTGCAACTGCTTTTGTATTATCTTATTATAAATTAACGCCGACAGGTTGTAAGTCTGGGGTATAAATATCCTGCAATCTCGTTTTGGTGGTTTTTTATTGTTTATATATTACAAAGGGTTTTTGATGAAACGTATCATTGTTCATTTACACTTATATTATCTTGATCAAACAGATATGCTGATTGAAAAGCTAAATAATATAAAAAATTTATGTAATCTTGATTTAATTGTAACTATGCGTGAAAAAAATCCAGATATAGAATCCAAAATAAAAACAAGTTTTCCAAATGCTAAAATAATCATGGTAAAAAATGTAGGTGCAGATATTTGGCCATTTATTGTAATGTTAAATTCTGTAAATCTAGACGATTATGATTATCTTGTAAAAATTCATACAAAAAGATTTGTTAAGGTAAGAAACTCTAGGATGCCAGAAACCAAGTTGAAAACGACGGGACTAAAATGGCGCGATTATTTACTGGATTTTTTTAAGCCAAAAAATTTTATAAAGTGTTTGAATAGTTTTAAAACTGATAAAAAATTGGGTATGGTTTCAAGCTATCCAGTTATCTTTAAAGATTTTGAAAAATATGGTGAAGGTAATCCTACTTGCTTGAAAACAAGGGATTTATTAAATAAGCTTAATTACAAAACTAAAATTTCTTATGTGTCTGGGACCATATTTATGGCGCGTGCAAAATTGTTTAACGTAGTAAAAAACTTGAGATTTAAGGAATCAGATTTTGGGGAATTTGAAAGTGGGATAAGTAATCAGTTACCACATGTTATGGAACAACTTCTTTGCAGTTGTGTCCTAGGTCAAGGTTATGAAATCAGAGATGTTTTTACATCAAGAAATAAAATCATAATACAGAAACTTTTGGTCAAACCATATTTGGTTTTAAATAACATACTTAGGAAAAGCATCAAAACAATTTTAAGATTTTTTGTAAAAATTAGACGCGAAAAAAATCAAAACAGAATAATTGGAATACGAATTTTAAAAATATGGGTATGGAAAGAAAAGAAATGATGTTTTGATGATTCCCTCTGAATCAGTTTGTTCAATACCAAATTCTAAATTTTATTTTCCAATTTGCATTTGTGATGTTTGTTGTGGCGCTGGTTGTCTTGTTTGATACCCAAAAGCTTTCCCCGGCAACCGCCAATCGCGCGCGCAATCCGTTCGCGTCCAAGAACAGATTAGGGCAGGGCTGGGTGCGATTACCAATACCGAATGCACTTGCAATTTCACCAACAGCAAAGCCAGCCTCGGGCGTTTGGCAAACCAGAACGCAGTCCGCACGCGCGGTCGAAATGTCGGTGCTTTGTGCGACAGAACTGAAAGTTGTTTCCAGATAGCTGACATTCCCGACGCTGGATAATCCAGATTCCAAAAAATGCGTGGCACGCAAATTGTGAGTGGCGAAAAGAGAATTCCAAAATTCTGACGGCACAGATTCAATACTGAATGCTTCGCCACCACCTTCGCCGCCGGGCAGGGTGCCTGAAACATTGGACAGGTCTGCACGTGCCAGGGCAAATCCTCCAAGAGTTGTGCCATCGTGAATGCGAATGGTTTTGGCGTTCGTATCCATAGTAATTTCACCAGCCAGCCCGGTGAAGTTATTGCTTTGTGCCGCAGTTCCGCGGCGAATTTGTAAAACTTTTGACATTGAGAATCCTTAAATTTAGAAATAAAAAAAAGCCGCCCACCGGCGGCAAATTCATGAATGAATTATAACATAAATTTTAATAAAAAGCAAGGACAGACAAAAAATACCAAAAACCTTGAATTTTGTCAAACAATGCACTATAATAAGGGGGTAATAAAAGAGAATCCAAATGGCAGATTTTAACGCTTCAATTATTTTTCTATCGAAATGGCTAAATTTGCATTCGGCTGATAATCAGTATTTGGCCCAGGCAAAAAAATTCGCCAAAGACGGAAATTTTAATGCAAAGATGAAAAAAGCTGGTTGGGATAAACTGTTTTCTCAAGACGCTAATGGAAATTACCCAAGTCCAGACCCAAAAGATCAAAACCAGACCGAAGTTTTCATAGAAGATTCCGAATGGGAAAAATTATATCGTGAATTTTTAAAAACCTTTCGTGGAATGGCCACAAATCGCGCATCTATAAAAGGTGTTAGTGGCGCGGAGGATTATTTGAATCTGGTTTATGGTTATGGTCAGTTATTTGCCCCACAAAAAATAGAACAAGCAACAGAAATCCAAATTGATAATTTAGCAGAATTTTTAAAAACGAACGAAGGTAAAAACTATGGGCGTAATATTGCACACCAATTACAGATAGAAGACTATGACAAATTTATTAAAGATATATCTGCTGGGAAATACAAAGAAGATGACAAGATTAAAAAGAATATCAAAGATATATTAAGTTATTTGCAATACTATCAACAAAATGGCGAATTAAAATTAAACGATGCGGATACAAAGCAAAAATATAAAGATATTGATTCCAAGGTAATAGAAGATGGATTTAATCCCGATAATGAAGATGTCAGCAATAAAATTGATGATTTTAAACATTCTTATCCAGAGCTTTTACGAAACCTGGTATTGAATAAAGATTTACGGGATGTTTTTGAATCCAATGGTGGCGGCAAGATAACAAAGCCAATTGCAAAGGCTTTGGAACAAACTGATTATAAAAACGCAGAAAGTGAGTACTATGTAGCGCCCAGTGAAAAAGACAATTTGACGCCCGCGCAAGAAATTAAGAAAAAGCTAAATGATGTAAAAACGGACACGATTGGAAAGTTAAAAAATGCCGCTTTGCGGGATAAATATTTGATGCCAGACGTGTCAAAACCTATTGCTGTGGCAGCGTATGGTTCAGGATTTCATCCAAAAGATGGGCTTGCAAAATTTTTAGAATTGGCACCAAAGATAGAAGCAAAATTCAAGGGCAAAAATCCCAAAGCAGCCGAAAGCTTCAAATTTTTGGTTGATGTTTTAAATTATGCAAAAACAAATACTCCAAAGCAATTTGAAGGGGCGCTGAAAAACGGTATCCAGGGATTAGGTCTGGATATACTTATCGCGGAATATGGCATTAGCCAAGGCAAGTCGGATGAGCAAATAAGTGCCGTACACGAAGTATTATCAAAATTACGTTGGGGATATAACACTTCTGTATTACGTGAAAAATTAGCAGCAAATTCTCTTAATATTTTTGGCGACTCGAATATGTCATATAATAAAGATAATAAAGGCATGCAATTTGTATCAAAGGCAGTAGATAAAACTATTCATCTTGGTATGATGGGTGTTTTTAATGTTACCAATCTGGGGGTTAATGCAATTCGCCGTCGTGGCAGATTTTATAAATTGAATGATTTAGAAAATAAAAGAATTGCTGCACGTGATGCAGAAATAAATAAAAAGATAACAGCAAAGCAAGATGTTAAAACAAATATACAAAACAGCTTGAATACTTTACGTGGGGAACGCGTTGGCTATCAGGCAGAAGTTACTCGTCTTAACGGATACGAAGAAAATGGTCCACAACGTACTGCGGCCGAGGCACAAATAAACGCCGCCGAGGGCAGAATTAATGGCCTAGAAGCGAACAAGCAGCCCTTTAATTCAAGAAAATTAACAGCGGAAAAGCGCAAAAAACAGATTGAAAATGCTAAGAGAGAACTTGTTCAGAAAGGTAACCAAATAGAAGAACAAATTGTTCAAGCGGAAATGGAGATGAATGCCGCAAAGGTAGGGCGCGTCAAAAAGAATATTAACGAAAAACAATCACTTTTGGATCAATTGAATGATTACAAGAAAGAGAATGATGAAAAAATAGCAAAGGCGGACAGATTAATCGATGCGAATAATAATATTTTCAGTAATATGAATGCACAGATAAATGCTTTTGATCAACAAATTAATAATGAAAGAAATAGTAATATAAAGCCTTTGCAAAAAAACATAGATGACTATGACACCAATAAAAGCCAATTGGAAGACATAGATAAAAAAATATCTGAACAAGAAGATATTTCCAGATCTTTAGATGAACAAATGGATAAAATGGAAAATAAGGATAAAAAACGTTTTTTAAATTTAATGGCTACCAGAAATATGATGAACGGCCAGGGTGGATATACAAAAAACAGAAATCTTGCCAGTCTATTTTTCGCAAGCCAAAAGCGAGTCCAAGAAAGATTTAATGCCGATAAAGGCAATTTGAAACCGGAATACATACAAAAATACTGGGCGAATCAGGGTGTTGATATAGCCGCATAAATAAAAACCCGCATTCGCGGGTTTTTTAATAATTAAATAATTTATAATTATTTCTTTTTCCCCATGAACATCATCAATATGACGCCAGCGGCGGACAATCCGACCAAGCTGTATACTATGCGAATCAGCTGTTCGTTTGGCAAAACAGCGACGACCAAGTCAAAGTTGAAAAAACCAACCAAGCCCCAGTTCAATGCGCCAATTAAAACCAAAGGCATCAACAGATATTTTTTTAGTTCATTCATTTTTCTCTCCTTTGTAATGCTACAATATAATTATACCAGATTATTAATAATTTACAGACAGGATATTATTCTTAATGCTAAAATGGGTTCTTTTTCCATTTATATTTACCCTTGGCATCTTTGTATGCCCGATTGAACAAATTGCTCATATATTCTTTATCAAAGAAAGTAGCATTGCTTTGAAATTCAAAATCATCTGGTATTGATGCTAAATTATAATCAATATTGTTACTTTTTAATGCTGAATACATTCTGCATAAATCGCCATAAGTTTGATATTTTATAATTGAACTGATGGATTTTTTAAATATATCAAAAATTCTGGGTTGAACGATTTTATATTCGGAACGCAATTTAGAATTTCTGATTAAATACATTTTTCGATTGTAATTGCACTTTTGATTATAAATTTCAGGTGGCAATAATAATTGCGAAACAACCCCGCCATCAACATGCAGTTCTTTATATTCTTTGCCATTAACGTTCACATCAAAGAATACAGGTGGAAATATTCCAGGCATAGCAGACGAAGCCAGGATAATGTTTATAATCATTTTTCTAGAGTTTTTTTTGCCAGATGCCGCAATAGCGCCAATATCCCAAATTACAGGTTTCTGGGCATCTAAATTTGTTGTGCTGATGTATAATTTCCTGCCTTTTTTATTTTCGGCTGCAATTTCTTTTACCAGCTTGGGTGTTATAAAGGCATTTAATTTTTCTTTTAATGGTGATGTATCTGATACTGCCAATCCCCAGACAATACCGTCCAATATATCAAGAAAAGTAATCAAAAAAACATCATCATTTTCAACTGTTGTGTACATCTCTTCTAAAACAGAATCATATTTAGGCCCCAAAAAAGCGAACGGAGCAATAATAGCGCCAGTGCTGACGCCGGTAACCACTTTGAAATTTGGTCTTTTGCCAGAGTCAGTCCATCCCTTTAAAAATCCAGCGGCAAATGCACCATTGTCAGATCCGCCAGATATGGCTAGATATGAAATATTTTGTTTTGGGACATCTGTTTTTGGGCATTCTTTTTGTTGAAATATATCTTGGTTATACCCAGGGTCATTTTGGCGAATATTTTTGCTATAATCTTCTACTTGAACAAAATCAGTTTTAGCTGGTGGCACTGGGTCGTATCTGGGTATACTGGAACAGCCCGCCAAAAACGAAACAAAAATCAAAGATTTAATAAAATAATTTGCGATATTTTGCTCTCTGCCTACATATATATTTTACTATAAAAACAACAGAAAAACAAGAAACTAAAACCCCGCCATTTGGCGGGGGCGATTATTGGCTCGGGCAGCTGGGACATGCTCGGTGCGTTGCACCTGTGCGGCATTCGTTCGCGCGAACTTGCGTTCGCTGCGCTCGCCTTACGGCTCGCTGACTCATTGTCGAACCAGAACGACTTCGTCGTGCTAGATTCTTTTTTCGTACCCGCACGGGTTTATAAAAAACGCCCCCAACGGGGGCGATTTTTATAAATTGGCTCGGGCAGCTGGACTCGAACCAGCGACATACGGATTAACAG
>CAZPLT010000021.1:0-3988 GCA_964587855.1 uncultured Muribaculaceae bacterium
ATCATATGGAAATGGAATATTCATTTACAAAATAAAAAACCGCGTTCGCGCGGTTTTTTATTTTGATTTTTATTTCAACAAATCGCCAGATTTAATATATTCTGCGGAATCTTTTGGCAATCTTGATTGTGCGGCTTTTGCATATTTACGCATTTCTTTTTCTTGCTTTAACATATTGTAGTATTCGGCATGTGCCCAATCACCGCGGGCATCGTCGCCATATGCCACAACCAACACCCAATATGACAATGGTATAGGTTCTGATAAAATTGAAAGTTTAGCCAACTGTATTGCCCTGTCTTTATCACCAGGTTTATCACGTTGAGTTAATACCAACGCCAATGCAGTTTGTATTTGCGGCGCATTTTTTTGTATTTTTAAAGATTCTTCATATGCTTTTACACTGTCGTCATAATGCCCAAATTGATACTCGATATCACCCAATAATTCGTAAAAATAAGGATTTTCTGGATATCTGGAAATTAAAGTTTGTGTACCGATTTTTGCCGTTTTTAAATTTCCACTGCGCATATATCTGATTGCACGAGCATAAATTGCCTCGTCCGATTTATCTGATACAGGATATAAATTTGTAACTTGATCTTCGGTTTGTAAATATCCAACCAATTTGGCACGAATACTTTCATAACGCACATTTGTTTTATTTTTCTTTTTTATGATTTTCTGTGCTTTGATTTTTTCTTTTACATTATTCAATCTTTCGCTAATCATCGGATGATTTATATTATAAGGATTTATTTTAGTTTCAGCATCCCCACTAATTTCCTGCATCTGTTTCAAAACCTGAACTAGTCCATTTGGGTCTATGCCTGCTTTGACCAATAATCCAATTGCAGCATCATCCGCCAAACGTTCTTCATCACGCGTAAACGCCAATAAAGATTGTTTTGAAATCCCAGTGCTGCCTGCCAAAACACCGGCCCCAGCCATTGGATTTGCAATCATCAGCCCGACCCCCAGGGCCTGCATAATCATTGTTCGCGTCATTTCGTCGCGTACACGCTGAGACATCTGGGCCATGTGACCACCAATCATATGCGCCATTTCATGTGCAACAACGGCCTGTAAAGAAGATGATGTTTTTATGCGCGTCAACAACCCAGTGTAAATATAAACATCCTCGCCACCCATAACAAAGGCGTTAAAATCATCATCTGAAATAATATGAACACGAACCCGTCCATTTGGAATATTTGCTGCTGTGGCCACGGGTTTTATTAAATCAGCTAAACTATTTTCAATTTCTGTATCCCGAACCTCGGTCACCGCAAACACAGGCAGACAAAGGAAAATCGACAAAAATATAGATAAAAACATTCTCACACTTGTACCCTACAAAAATCCAATAATTTTTGCAATTGTAAAAATTTACGAAATTTCTATTAATACTTGACTTTATTTTTTATTTGCTATACCCTGTGTGCCAGTCAATAAAGGATTTTAATATGCCAAGAATGTGTCAGGTTACAGGGAAAAAAACAATGGTTGGAATGAATGTATCACATTCACATCGTCGTACCAAACGTACTTTTTTGCCTAATTTACAAAAAATGAAGTTTCACAGTGATGTTTTGGGCCGCGATTTCTCATTACGTATTTCAACATCGGGCTTACGCACATTGACCAAACATGGTGGTTTGGATGCGTATGTTATTGCAAAACCTATTTCCAGATTGGAAGCAGATATGGCGGCAATTAAAAAAGCCATTGAAAAGAAAATGGGCATAGCTGATAAACCAGTTGTAAAAAAAACAGCACACAAACCAAACATTTCTGCACGTTTGGCAAAAAAGACTGCTGCGAAAAAGAAATAAAACCTTGCTGGCCTTGTGGCGGAATTGGTAGACGCGCTTGACTCAAAATCAAGTTCTGCAAGGAGTGTCGGTTCGAGTCCGACCAAGGCCACCAAAAATTAAACGCCCCGTTTGGGGTGTTTTTTTATTATAATTAGACAAACAAACTAATTATCTGTTTTTACTATATTTTAATAATTTTTTATTTTTTTGACAAAAAAGTCCTTGACAAAGTATATATTTGTATTATATTTGTCATGTAAAACTGCCTAGGTGGTTTTATAGAGCTCTTGGGAGTTAGACTCCCTCCTACATTCTCTCTCCTCTAACCCTGAGAGCTCAACCAGTTCAGAGTGTCCTTTTTTCTCCTTTCCTTCCTTCCTTTTGGACATTCGGAAAAAACCCGCGCGAGCGGGATTTTTTCTTTCTATATCAAAAAATTAAGCTTGATATAATCCATGTTCTATTTCTTGTAAAATCTGCGGCGGATTATTTTCAATTGCACACCCCGACATACATATCAATAAAATAAATAACAATAATATTTCTTTCACTCGCATTTTATAACTTTTAATTTTAATAAATCTCTTATTTTTCCAAATTCATGCTTGAATTTTATCATAAAATAAACCAAAATCAATTCATGAAGAAAAATTCTGATAAAAAAATTGCATTGTTCTGTGGTGCGCTACGTCTACCTTTTTTAGTACGTGATGCTCTGCGTGCAAATGGATGGGAAGTATTCGTTATCGGTCTGCATGGATTTTATGATTCCGCATTAAAACCCGATTTAGATATGCGTTTGGGCGGTGGCGGAACCGCGGCAAAAGAATGTAAAAAACGCGGTATTGAAAAACTATGTTTTGTTGGGGCAATCGGGCATCCAAATCTTTCGGATATTCGTCCTGATTTGTGGTCTATTTCTGTCCTTGCGAAAGTATTAAAAAATCAAAAAGGTTATGATTCTATGGCATCGGCATTGATTGCTGGCATTGAATCCAAAGGATTTAAAATTCTTGCTGCACAAGATTTATGCCCTGAATTAACTTTTGCACCGGGCGTACAAACCAAAACAAAACCATCGCGCGATGATTTAAAAATAATTGAACGCGCCAAGCATGTTTCAATGGTGATGGGTACCGAAGACATTGGAATGAGCGTTGTTGTTGATAAACAAGTTTTGGCGGTCGAAGCCGCCGAAGGCACCGCAGAAATGTTAAAACGCGTTATTGCTATTCGTAAAGGGAAGCGTGGCACTGGTGTTTTTGCAAAAATGACCAAGCCAAAACAAGATTTGCGAATTGATATTCCGGCCATTGGTATTGATACTGTGCGAGATGTTGCCGCCGCTGGATTAAAGGGCATTGTGGTTAATGCAAAAACTTGCTTTATAATTGATCGTGAAAAAGTTATCGACGCTGCAAACAAAGCAAAACTTTTTATCGTCGCAAAATAATAATAAAAGTATGGATGCAAAAAACTGCATACCTTTTTCAGAATATTTACGTGATCCATTTATAATCGCACGCGAAGTTTTATTGGGTGCAACCCTGTATTCTTATATTGATGGTAAATTGACTGGTGGTAAAATTACAGAACTGGAATTATATCTGGGGGACTGCGATCGTGCTTGCCATGCTTATCTCAACAAAAAAACTGCTCGTAATTCTGTAATGTTTGATGCTGGCGGACACGCTTATGTTTACTTTGTTTATGGCATGCATAATATGTTTAATGTTGTAATCAGTGATGCGGGTCATGCAAATGCAATTTTAATTCGTGCGCTGGAACCTGTTGCTGGAATTGAAACTATGCAGATGCGTCGTAAAACAGATAAATTGGAGCAGCTTTGTAATGGTCCAGCCAAACTTACCCAAGCGCTGGGGATAACAACAAAACTTAATGGTGTTGATTTAACAAGTGGTAAAAGAATTTGGATAGAACCGCGAGCAGAAAACATTCCAAATATTATAAAGGGTAAACGCATAGGCATTGGTTATGCTGGGGAAGATGCTGATTTGCCATGGCGATTTGCAATAAAAGGAAACAAATTCATCAGTAAAACAATATAAAACTGGTTGCAATGATACAGGCCGGTGTTATAATGCGCGAGCTTTGGATGATTAGCTCAGTTGGTTAGAGCGCTTCGTTCACATCGAAGAGGTCGGAGGTTC
>CAZPLT010000022.1:0-2781 GCA_964587855.1 uncultured Muribaculaceae bacterium
CTATAACCCAATGCTTTATACACGATGTTAGCGTTTCGTGCTTTTGTATTTTGATAATATTTACTATTTTATTTGTCATTTGAGGTTTCCACTTTCACATTAAAACTCGGTGATTTATAGTCTTTTGGCAAATAATCGGCTGGTATTGTTGTCATATTTCCGTCTCTTGCTGCACGGTAATGTGGAGAAAGAATTTCAATACCCATTTCGTTACAAACATCCTGAATATTCTGGTGCAGATTTGAGTATATCAAAGCCTGTTTTCCAGCTTCTCTTGTATATGCGTTAATTTGGTATGAAACATAGAAATCGTCAAGGCTGGTTTGTAGAACAAATGGTTTTGGTTCATCAAGAATCGAATCTATCCTTAAAGCTGCATCAATTAAAGCCTTATGCATATTCTTCCATGGTACATCATAACCAATAGTTACCGTGGTGTGAATGATTAATCCTTTTTCCATTGCTTCGACACTATAATTTGTTGTATTACCGTTTAGGACAGAAGAATTTGGAATTGTAATAACTTCATTTTTTATTGTTCTTACTCTTGTAACCAAAAGCGTTTTTTCAACCACATCGCCTGTTACATCTCCAATTTTAATGCGGTCACCTATTTTAAATGGTCGCATGTAAGTAATTACCAATCCTGCAACCATATTTGCAATAGCCGATGATGAACCTAACGAAAACAAAACCCCTATAAATACAGATACTCCCTTGAATATATTTGAATCGGAACCGGGCAAATAGGGAAATATTAATACAAACATAAAAGCATACAGCAGGAATTTAACGATACTGTATGTTGGCATTGCCCAATCGGCATGAAAGCCTGATATTTTTAGTTTCTCTGCTTCAATTTCATGAAATATATACCTTACAAATCGTATTACATACTTCATTACGAAATAAATAACAAGAATGCTGAACAAGTTGGGCAGATATTCCCAAACAGCAATTAAAACCCCTTTAAATGGAGACCAAATTAGTTGAAACAAAGCATCAGCCCAATCGCGCGAAAAAGGAAAAATGCTGAAAATAATGGGCAAAGTAATATAAAGTAGTATTGCATATACAAACCAACGGAATATTTTAACCAAAAAAAGAATAACCTGCATCTCTTGTTCTGCTGTTAAAAAAGTATAGTCTTTGTAGGACAAATCCTTCAGCCATTTTTCCTTTTTAGAATTAATAAATAACAGAAGCCTCGAATATCCCCTGCCAATTAACCAAATAAGTCCCCATGCAATGGCAATAACAAGCAATACCAAACCAATTCTTACAATAATTTTCAACCAGCTATTCTCATTTTTTGCTTTAACTATGGAGTTTTTTATACTTTCTTTAAATGATTGGGCTAATTCGTGCATGCTTCTTCCATACCATATTGCATCGTTTTCCGAAATGCTCATTAAAATAATTTCTCCATATACTATGTCATAGGTATTTTCGGATTTTACAACCAGAATAGAATCAGTCTTAAAAAAATCGTCTTCGTAAAGTTTGTCAATCTTACGGCTTATATTTATTGCCCTTTCTTTCGGAGTGGAAGCTCCAATTTTAGAATAGACCAAAAACAGCGTGTCTTTCATTACTCCGAAAACAGGATAACCTTTGGCTGTATTTCGCAATGAGTCAATATGTCTCTTTTTATCTTCAATTCTGCTTTTCTCGTTTTCCTCAATTGATTTTAGTTGTTGCAGTAATTCTTCTTTTTGAAGATTGTCGGTCGTTTTCAATTTTAGTAGTTGAGATTCCAGTTCAATCTTTTTTATCGAATCTGCAATACGCTGCTGCTCAACTTTTGCAAGTTTTTGATTATATTCATGCAGGGCGATATTATTAATTGAGTCATTTTTTTGAACTATGCTGTCAGTTTGTCCATAAGATGCAATGCTGCATGAGAGCATAAGCATCGTTATTATTTTTGTTAAAAGGTTTCTCATAATTATAATTTTAGACGACAAAATTACGAAAAAGAGTGTCGGCTTATTTCTCTTTTATAATCTTTCATTTTATTTCTGTCAATCGTTTCATTATCAATTTGCCTGTCCGCTGTCTTTTAGCATGAACGCTAACGGTTGCGCTATGATTAGGTGCCGATCGCGGGGAACTTTCCAGTCGAGCTGCACTGAAATTGTTGCGAGACGAAAAGTAAGTTATCCGAACGAAACCGGCAATTAATTATAGCGTCTTGTTATGCGTTCGTGCTTTTATTTTCAAAACCTCATTAAAAACTTTGTCGTCCTTTATAATATGTTTTCTGTATTTTTATTAAACCATTTTTTCGTATTTCTGTTTTAAAGTTTTTGCTCTCCAACTCAAAAAGAAATGGAACAAAGAAAACTATTTTACTATCTAATGTCGTTGATTTGAATAAACTTAATGAATTCTTATATACTGCATCAATTACAAGTCTGTCAAGTGCCATATCAGGTGATTTTACGATAGTACACGCAATATTTAAGTCCTTTTTGGTAATTGAAATCTTGGCAATAACTAAGCCTGAAATGCCATTCTCATAACATTTTTCGGGGTATATAATGTCTTTGTAGATACGCTGAAATACATTTTGGTCCTCATAAACTGTCAAATTATCTAATAAATCTACGTCTACTTTATAAGTTGTGTCAGCTCGTAAACGTCCAATTGAATCATAGAATGAAGAACTCTGAGCTCTGGTAAAAAGTCCTAAAGACATCAATATTAAAACACAAAATATATTTTTCTCCATAATTTGTTTAAATGCTGGTTTGTAGCGAATTAGCATGACGCATAACG
>CAZPLT010000023.1:0-2586 GCA_964587855.1 uncultured Muribaculaceae bacterium
GAACCGCTATTCCCAGAAATTAAATAGGGATACTTCGCATAAGCAACACATTTTATCATTGCATCTGCATCAATCATTTTGTTCAATTGTGAATAAGTAGTATTGTTTCCATGATTACGCCAATAACCTAAAACTTCTTGAATTCCATGAAACATAGTATGCTCTATCAATCGAACCCCCAGCATGTAATCTTCCGCTGGCGAGTATTGTTCTTCATATCTAATGCCCGTATCAATCAACACCGATTTACGCAACATCATAGAAGTATGAGGCATCGCATTCCCCAACATAAATTCTTTTTTTATATCTAAATTTTCTTCGCAGCAATTATGGAAAATCTTGTTAGTCCCTAAAAAAGCAACCGGATTACTAACCACTCCAACAAAAGGATTTTTATCCAAATACTCAACTTGTTTTTCTAATCTATTTGGTACCATAACATCATCATGGTCTAAAACTGCCAAATACTCACCTTTGGACTTTTCAATAAGTATATTTCTAGATTTTGTTATACCCAGATTTTTTTTGTTCTCTAAATAAACTATTCTTTTGTCTTTATACAAAGAAATAACTTTTTTCAGATTTTTATTTTCCGGAGAATCGTTTAACAAAATCAGTTCCCAATCTGTAAAAGTTTGGTTCAAAACAGACCCAATCATCTGTTTAAGATGTTCAGGATTTGTATTATAAATTGGCGTAAGAACCGAAACTTTCATTTCTATTTCCTTTTAATCCAAATTGGCAAAATTCCAAACAAACGCAAAATAGTCTTTTTCGGTTTGCGCCGAATTTTAATTATTGGAATTTTAATCCACTCTTTTCTGCTTTTCTTAACAATACCATTTATCTCGTCTTGGACACATTTATCATCTGTTAAGAAATTCAACATATTCTGACGGACTTTCAAGTCATTCTCTATTTGACACGAAGCATTGGTAATAGATACATTTTCTCCATGCCATCTGTGCTTGAATAATACTTCCTGTAAATTTGCTATTTTTGTTACATGAATCATGCGAGACCACAGCTCGTAATCTTCACAGCACTTATAATCTTTATCATATCTAAATCCGTATTTTTCAATAACAGATCGTCTTATCATTGTAGTTGGATGATCAGGCCGATGCCTCCCCAGAATATCCATAAATGTCATTTCTGGTTTCTTTGCATAGATATAGGATTTATTTACATCTGACATATCCCAAATATAACCCATAGTCCCAAGAACCCCGACATCTGGATTTTTATCCATAAATTCAACTTGCTTTGCAAATCTTTCCGGGAAAGAAATATCATCAGAATCCATACGTGCAATATATTCACCTTTACAAATATCTAATCCTTGATTTAGGACTGCGATAAGACCTTGATTTTTTTTATTATCAACTAAAATTATCCGAGGGTCTTTAAAAGATTTTATAATTTTTACTGTATTATCTTTGCTCCCATCATTAATGATTATAAATTCAAAATTTTTAAATGTTTGACATAGTATAGAATCTATAGCCTCAGCTATATATTGTTCAGAATTATATGCCGTCATTAAAACAGAAACTTTTGGCTCTAATTTAGGCATTTTTTCTTCCTTTTTTATCAGCATATTTCCATATATAATATTTTAATCTTATCAGGTGTTTGATTTTATAAAATTTACGTAAATCTTTTGGCATTTTCAACCATCCAACACTGTCTATATCAGCAATCATATTTGAAAATGCACGTCTGATATTTTCTGGATATTTCTGTTTACGAATTGAACGCATAAAATTTTTAGATTCCTTGAACAAATGATCTGTAATAAACCGTGTTTCTGTTTTTGGCGCATCTTTCCATGTGTCATAAATTCTGCGAAATACTTTATTATAATCAGAAAATGTTTTTTCTGAAAAACGTGTCCTTATACTAGAACTACTGTTATAACAAACATAATTGTAAAGTTGTTCATTTAACATAACTGTTTTAGGATTTTTATAAAGTAATTCTAGAACAAACGCATTATCTTCAAATTTTACACCTGGCAAAAATCTTGTGTTTTTAATCATATTTACACTTAATAATTTATTACAACTGCTATTCATAACTCCAGATTCAAATAAGAGTATTGGATTTAATGAAACTTTTGTATCAATCTTATCGAAATTTTTATATAAGTTATTATTTACTTTTTCATCACTATTCCATAAATGTTTTATACGCCAATTTACTATATCCGCATTGTGCTTTTTTGTAAAATATAACGCGATTTCAAGTGTTTGTGGATGAATAAAATCATCAGAATCCATAAACATAATATAATTGCCATTTGCATGATCCATTCCAAAATTTCTGGATACGCTTTGGCCCATATTTTTTTTGTTTTCAAAAAGTTTTATACGGTTGTCTTTGGCTGCATATTTTTTGACTATATTCCAACATTTATCTGTACTGCCATCATTTATACATATCAATTCAAAATTTTTAAATGTTTGATCCAGCGCAGAATCCAGTGATGCCGCAACATATTTTTCGGTATTATAAACCGGCATTATTACTGAAATTTCGGGCTTATTATTCATTATTTCCTCTTGCCATTTAACAGCAACTATT
>CAZPLT010000024.1:0-2103 GCA_964587855.1 uncultured Muribaculaceae bacterium
CATCGACGGAGAGTTGATGTGATTGTCCTATCTCAAACTGATTGACTTTTTGTTTTTCGAGAAAGAGATAAAGATAAGCCTTATCCCCCACGAACTCTACACCTGCAGGACGAATGACGGATGCAAAAGTCAAGTCGTTCAACCGCCGCGGAACCTGTCGAAAAATCTTTTCGCGGTAGGGCTTGTTTTTTCGCAATCCCAAATAAGGAAAAATAAAACTGTTTTTGATTTTTACATTGCCTTTGAGAATAACAGAATCAAAAGTAATCAGACGATTTTTTTCGATGCTAACGATTGAAACTGTATCTTGTTGAAAATCAGGATTAATCAGGCTTATTTGTGCAAATGGATAACCGCTATTCTCCAAGTAATCGAGGGTTTGAGAAGTAAATGCCGAATAGTCCGTTAAACGAATAAGATGGTCGTTGACCCATTTTTGGAGCGGCGTATTTTCGATAAAAAGGGCATCATCATCTGAAAGTAGCAGGGAGGCAGAATGATAATATTTCCCGATAAATGGGTAAATATAAAAAGAGGAGGCGTTTTCGGTTACCGAATCAATGGAAAAAGCAAGGTAGCCTTGTGATTGAGCAAAGGTAACGAATTGTTTTAGTTGCGTTTGCAGATCAATGGTGTCTTTTGCATTTTTATGAAGTCCATTTTTTTTGGCAAGAAGAGCATGGGGAATAGAATCGGCACAAACGACAATGGATTTTTGAGAAAAAGCCAACGAAGTCGAGAGCAGCATAAAACAACAACAAAATATTCCTTTAAAATTCAACGCTTAAAAAAAATATTTAAAAAACAATACCGATATATATAAACTGACTTGTATTTTATTTATTTTTGCAGTTCAAAAAAAAATGTAGAAATGAAGAAATTATTAGTTGTAATTGGTTTATTATCAGTTTGTTTTTTCGCATTAGCAGCATGTGCTACCAGAGAAAAATGTCCGGCTTATGGTCATTATACGGAAGTCGTACAACCTATTGATATGGAGACTGCATCAGTGAACTAACCAATTGTGGATATAATATTCCAACAGAAGCGAGTGGCAATACTAAGTATATGCCTTGTTTTTTTGCTCTATTCCGGTTGCGCCCAAGAAGTGGGTGAGGTAGAGTGGAAGAAGGTTATTGTCAAAGAATGGGGTGTTGGCGGTTTTTTAAACACGAATGGCGGTGGACTTAGTTTTCAGCAGGGTCGTACGCCCACTTATTTTAATAAACACTTCTGGGAGATAGATTTGTGGTATAATGTTCACCATAAGACGGTGCGGGCGCGTAATCCCTATTATTCTGATGCTACGGGTTATTCATACGGGAAATTATGTGATTTGATGTTTGTGCGGGGTGGTTACGGGTTTCAACGCACCTTGCACCAAAAGCCGTATTGGGGCGGTGTGCGGATTCGTTATACCATTTCCGGCGGATTGTCGTTAGGGTTTTCCATGCCGGTGTATTTATACATCGTCAATTATTCCACTACAGGTTCCGTTATTGGCAAATACACCGCGAAATATGAACCCGAAAAATTCGGAATTGATGATATTCTCGGTCGATCTTCTTATTTTCAGGGCATAGGGGAGACAAAATTACACCCCGGCTTCTATTGCAAAACAGGAGTCAATTTTGATTTTAGCAAAGATGAATATACGATGCATGCAATAGAAATCGGTGTTTCTATTGATATGGTTTTCCCGTTTGTTCAACAAATGGCATATAACAAAGCCAAACCATTTCATCTTTGCGCCTACATTGCCTATTATTTTGGTAAACGGAAAGGAAATTACGAATAAATAATCTATGGGAATCGTTGCCACTATTTTACAAGCTATACCTATCGGGTTCGTCATTGCCATTACTCCCGGAGCAGCTCTTTTTGGCATTATTCAAACCAGCATCTCCAGAGGATTTAAAGCTGGAATCCTTTTTGCTTTAGGCATTACCATCAGCGATATTCTGATTATTTCCCTTTGTCTGTGGGGCATGGTATCAATTATGGACAATCCAACCATTCGCTTTACTCTCAGTATTTTAGGCGGATTAATTCTCATTGTATACGGGTTGTTTACTTTTTTTAATAAGAAATCCGATTTTTCAG
>CAZPLT010000025.1:0-2044 GCA_964587855.1 uncultured Muribaculaceae bacterium
TGTCGCCCCGACCAGAATAAATAAAATACCGCCGTTTCGCGGTATTTTTTATTTTCTGCCCGCAATCCGCGGGCTGTACAGCGGATGTGACTTTGGTATGTCTGGAACATGTGGCAATTTATCCCAATTCACCCACACTTACATCCAGGGGCGTTTTTCTCAAGTCACTGCTAACCAATAAAGGTGAAAAAATGATTCATAATGCACATTTAAACTCGAGTCCGTTTGAAAAAATAAAAAATGGTACAAAAACAATAGAACTTAGGTTGCGGGATGAAAAGCGCTCTGAATATGAAGTTGGGGATAGTGTTTTATTTAAAAACAGAGAAACATCTGAAGAACTTTTATGTAAAATAATAGGTCTATGTTGGTTTGATAATTTTGGGCATTTGGTGGTCAATTTTGGTGCTATAAAATGCGGTTGGGACAAAGAGTACAGTATAGAAAAATATAATGCAGATATGGAGATATATTATCAAAAATCTGAAATCGAAAAATATGGTGCATTGGGCATAGTTTTGAAAATAGAAAATTTGTAATTTTACAGTGAAGATTTTATTCAACCCGATCTACCACCACTTACGTCCAAGCCTGCTTTTGAGGAGTCACTAACTATATTAATGTAATACAGCAAAATCGGGAAAAATTGCACAATAAATTGAGTGTGGTAAATGTTTAAACTTTCTTAATTTGACGCTTTTTTAGCATCATAATTTTTTGTTCTGTTGTTAAATGATTTTTGGGATCTAATTTGTTTTTTGCATGAATGTATTTTGCAGCCTTGTCATTTAAATTTTTAGATGCATCGGCGGCATAATTTTTTTCCCAATCTTGGTTATATTCTACCCCATAAGCCGATTGTGCAATTATTTTAACTTTTTGGTGATATACTCGATCCGACTTAGATGCATCTTTAAATCTTTCTGTATCTGCAGGACTTACAGATTCAAGATCATCTTTGGTTATTGTATATCCAATATCATTCAAAACATTAGCCCATAAAGTTTTGTCATTATTTGTTATGGTTTTTAACTCAGTAACAAATTGTACGAATTCACCAAGTGATAAATTTTTTAATATATTATTAAACATTCCTGGAAAATATGTTTTGCTTTTCTGAAAATGATTTAATAGTTCTTCTTTTGTATAATCTTTCATTTTTTTGTCCTTTTGACTAAAATTCTTTAATATCATCAATATTATATCATATATTTAATTGATAGTCAATTATAAAACACATTTTCTTGTTCTTCGAACTTGTCGAATTTGCTGGCAATGGTAAATAGCTTTTGTAAATTAATTTCTGATGGGATTTTGCCGTCCATGATGTCGTTTATAATTTTTGGACTCAGGTATGTCAGGTTCAGGTATTTATAAATAGTGCGGATATCGCGTTTTTCGGCACGGGCGATATGTTTAACGCATGTGCAACTTTCATACATTTGTTTATGTTTCCAACCAACCGCCAGGGCACGGATAAATATATCTGCATTTTCTGACCTTGTTAAAATACAGGTTTCAAACCCGCCATTGCGATTCTTAACACATACTCCCTTTGTCACAAATATTTCCTTTTCAATCACAATTTGTTTCTGTTCATTTATAAAATAATTATTCATCTGAACTGATCTTTGACTCAGATAATTACTTGGTTTGAATTTATCCAGGTATTTCAAATCATCAGTATTTATAAATATTGTGATTTTATTTTCCCCATAAATAACTTTATCAATCATTTCATGCAGCAGTTTTTCATTAAACTGAACTTGTTTAAACGCCAGTCGTTTTTCTTCGGGCAGTTTATCGGTCATATCAGAATCCAAAAACAGTCGAATTTCATCACTAATAATTTTATCTAAATCCCCAGCGGGCAGAGATATCCCCGCCGCCCGATAATAACGATAGTGTTTGAATTGTTTATTACCTTTCTTGTTTTTGAATGGTACACCAGATGTTGTAAACATTTTATTATGCAACAGGGTTTTAGATAAATTATATTTTGAATCTGGATGATTATTATTTTCTTTGATTTTCTTTTGAACGC
>CAZPLT010000026.1:0-1963 GCA_964587855.1 uncultured Muribaculaceae bacterium
TAACCGACCCCCATTATTGGCAAGACCGGTCGCCACATCCCCACCGCCCATCATTGGCAACAGCAAGTTGTTTTGATGTGGACATTCTGAATCGTTGCAAACATTAGGATGAAAGTCAAAGAAAAATATAAATTTGACAAATAACAAAAAATCCGATGCGTTAACATCGGATTTTTTTATCGAGAATTTACTGCAAATAATTCTAACTGATATGACCTTATAACTCTGGGTTTTTCGGGCTTTATAATGGGTAACTGGTTTGGAAATTTTTTGCGCATTGCAAAAATTATCTGATCGCGATATTTTGCTTTTTTAAAGTCTTCAACATTTATATCACAAACTTGTTTGAACGCATTAAACAAACTTCTTAATGCCCAATAGTTTTTATATGTGGATGCATATTTATTTGCATTGATTTCGACATCACCATAAAGCTTTAAAATGCTTTTTGTATAAGCTTCATGTAAATGCTTGTATAATTCTCCACCTGAATTTTCTTTATACCATTCTTTCATGTGCAACATATTTTCCACACCAGAATGCGAATCATACAAATCTGCGATTTCTTTCCAACGCAATGGATTTAAATCCATTTGCTCTTTCAAAGCCTGGGCAATATCGGCATCTGAAAATCGCTTTATATTCAACAAAAGCCAATTCTTGTCAGGATTGCCAGTGCCATTACTTTTATTCAAATAATTTTTGCGATTTAATTGGGCATAGACCGCAGAAAGCTCGCTACTGGAAATCCCGCCAAAGTATTTTTTAGATGCATCAAACCTTAATGATTTGAGTATAAATTTTTCTTGGTTTTGGTAAATCTCTGCTTCTGACATTTTTGCCTCCCAAGTTTTTATAATGCTATTATAAACCATGCGACACATTTGTCAAGTCTATTAGGAATCTACTACTTTTTTATCCAGATTGGAGTTTTACGACGCGTCCATTTATAAAATTCAGGCTTTTGCATAATCTTTTCAATTATGCGATTTTTGGATAACATGATGTCGGCTTCTGAAAACTTATAATTATTGGAAATGTTGCAAGTGGAGTTTTTTATTTTCTGTTCCATTTTTTGTGGAGAAAATTCTGGATTCAGTGTAAAGCCCCTATAAATCAGCTCGTCCCAAATTTTAGTATATCTGGAATAAAGGAAATCTATTTTATCCGCAAAGAATTTAACATGCCCGGTCCCCAAAACATATTTTTGGGGTGCGCCCGTGCCGGACAAACGGCCACAAATGACGGCATTAACGATACGAGGCAATTCGCGATACTCGGCCATCAGGTGCTGGTCGGGAAGCTGAGCAACGGGTAATAAGTTTATCCTGGTCATGATTTAATCATAGCCCGAATCACACAAAATTCAATAGGAACATTAAGTGCCCAAGAATTATTGAAATCCAACAACAATCGCAATACCAAAATCTGCGAATACAATGGATATTTATTAAATAATAAAGTCATGGATAATAATGGCAAAATTTTTAAGAATCAAAAAACATCTGCGAACAAGAAAAATAAATACAGATACTATTCAATAAATGGTAAATATTTGCCCGCGGGTGATGTGGAAAATATTACTCGTGATGTTATTTTTAATTTATTAAATTCTGACCTGTCCGGACTGTTATCAGACGATAAAATTATGGCGATAAAGACGATTGAATATTCGGTTGCAAATCAAAAAAAGTTCTTGGACTTTTTTATAAAGAAAATTGTTTATTCAGACAATCAATTAACATACTTTTTTAATACAGATATTCCACAAGAGTTTCAGGCAAAGAATTATATAAACAGTTTTAATAATCCACAAACAGACAAAGTTTATACATCAGGCGATGGGGATTTAATCCTGCATAAAGATATTGTGATTAATGACCGGGCGTCCACTAATCGATACGAGGCCTGTGGCAAATCAATCGTAACCAAATCCGAATATTCGCTGCATTTGATAAAGGCA
>CAZPLT010000027.1:0-1618 GCA_964587855.1 uncultured Muribaculaceae bacterium
TTGTCACAAATTTCGACAACATTTGTGACAGATTAGAAAAGATTCGTAACAAATCTATTCTTTTTTTGTTACAAAGGCAAATAAGTGAAAGTCGCAAATATTTACTATATTTGCGACAATATAAATAGTTATTACGATGCAAAGCATTGATGATAAGATTATTGCAAAAATAAAAAAAGCGGCAAGGGGCTCGCTGTTTTTTGTCGATGATTTTTTGTCTTTAGGCAACGCCAAGGCAGTGTCAAAAGCATTGGAGCGTTTGGTTCAAAGTGAATACTTGCACCGGGCAGCACGAGGTATTTATGTTCGATTAGCAGAAGATCCCATCTTAGGTCCATTAAAGCCCGGTACCGAAGATATTGCTGAAGCAATTCGCCGAAGAGATAAGGCAAGGATAGTACCTACCGGTAGTCTGGCATTAAATGCATTGGGGCTTTCTACGCAAGTACCCATGAATGTGGTTTATTATACAGATGGCTCGGCAAGAAAAATCGATTTGGGTAAAAGGGAAATTGTTTTCAAAAAGACTTCGCCAAAAAACCTGGCAACCATTGGAAAAATAAGCACGTTGGTAATTCAGGCACTCAGGGAAATTGGAAAAGATAATGTAACAGAAGCTGAGATAAGAATCATTCTGGAACATTTAAAAAAAGAAGAACCTTATCGTTTGGAACACGATATTAAACTGGCACCGGAATGGATTAGAATAATTATGCGTAAAGCCTTAAATACAAACAACAATGATTAAGTGGCTCAATGTACCGGATAGTACCAAGCGAAATGCATACATACAAATTTCCGAGCAAACAGGTTTGTCTGCCTTTGCCGTAGAAAAAGACTGGTGGGTAAGCCGTACGCTCGAAATCATTTTCAGTATGGATATTGCCAGGCATTTGGTATTTAAAGGTGGTACATCATTGAGCAAAGCATGGAAATTAATTCAACGTTTTTCGGAAGATATTGATTTGGCAATTTGAATTAATCTTTCCTGTTCCTAAATGAAAATCAAGAAGCAGTAGATGGAAAAATTATAAAATTGCATTTACGATTGCTAAATCGCAAGCATAGTGTAGCTTTTTTCAGTTGGATAAACATACAATCTTGCACTTTCCCTAATGTGGGAGTGATACCACAAATCGTGGATATCTCTCCGGGAATACAAATGTGTGTAATCAATCACCATAAAACTCCCGGGCTTCCTCAGGGTATTGCGCGATGTATCTCTTTTTGGCTTCTCTAAACGCATCTCTGTCTTCAGGATATTTATCACTGATTTCACTGAATATTTCCTCTGCTTCACAGGCACCTTTACTGTAATGTGCCCGGTTGCCGTCCTTAAACTGTATATTGTTGTTTCCATGATGTTTGATTATATTAAAACTTGATTGTAGAATTTCGGGCAATAAATTTAATAAAATTGAATTCAACTTAATTTGAAATAGTATTATTTACAAAATTAACAGAATAGCTTTCAGCAAAAAAGGTGATATCAAAACACTTTTTTTTATAACTTTGCTTTATCTGAAATTAAAAATTAATTTTATTGTGAAATCCACAAAAACTATTCATACTGCCAGAACAATAATGTTTTCAGAGCTTGAAAAAGTAATGGACTATT